>ONII01000021.1 GCA_900317845.1 uncultured Bacteroidales bacterium | reverse complement strand
GCCGCGAAAAAGCAGGTGGAAGCCGCCTGCAAGGAAGTCTTCCCGGACCGGCTTTTCGAAGCCCAGTATATCGAGGAAATGATCGAGGAGGGCTTTGCCGATGAAAGCCGGGTGCTGAACATCGTGCTCATCTTCACGCTGCTGTCCATCCTGGTGAGTGCCTTGGGGCTCTTCGCGATGAGTTCCTACTACATGCAGCAGGAAATCCGCAGTGTCTCGGTGAAAAAGGTCTTTGGGGCCGATTATTCCGGCGTGCTGAAAGAACTGGTGCTGTCATTCATGAAAATGGTGGGAATCGCCTTTGTTATCGGCGTGCCCATTGCCTGGTTCATCATGAGCCGCTGGCTCTCCGGGTACGGACACCGCATTGACCTCCACTGGTGGATATTCCTCGCAGCCGGGGCTGTAGTAGCGCTGATTGCCATCGTCTCCGTCTTGTACCAGAGCATCAAGACTGCACAGACCAATCCCGCCGAGGCGTTAAAGAAAGAATAATAACAAATTAAAATACAACAAAATATGATTAAAGTTTCCAACCTTTGCAAGATCTTCCGGACGGAAGAAATCGAGACCACGGCCCTCAATGGTGTATCCTTTGAAATCAAGGACGGCGAGTTTGTCGCCATAATGGGTCCTTCGGGCTGCGGCAAGTCCACGCTGCTGAACATCCTCGGCCTCCTGGACAATCCCACCAGCGGCAGCTACGAACTCCTTGGCACGGAAGTGGCCAATCTTAAGGAAAAGGAGCGCACCAAGTTCCGCAAGGGCAACATCGGCTTCGTGTTCCAAAGTTTCAACCTGATCGACGAACTGAATGTCTATGAAAACATTGAGCTCCCGCTGCGCTACCTGAACATCAGCGCCAGCGAACGCAAGGCCAAGGTGACGGAAATCATGAAGCGCATGGCCATCAGTCACCGCGCCCAGCACTTCCCGCAGCAGCTCTCCGGAGGCCAGCAGCAGCGCGTTGCCATCGCCCGCGCCGTCGTGGCCGGCCCGAAGCTGATCCTGGCCGATGAGCCCACCGGTAACCTTGACTCCAAGAACGGCAAGGAGGTTATGGACCTCCTGAAGGAACTGAATGCTGAGGGTACGACCATTGTGATGGTGACCCACTCCCAGAAGGACGCGGCTCAGGCCCAGAGGACGATTGACCTGTTCGACGGTCAGATTGTCTCCGACGTTAAGAACGAACTGTAAGTGCTGTCATCGTCCCAAAATGTGGGACGATAACTGCAAAAATGGCGCAAAATGCTGCTATCGTCCCATGTTGTGGGACGTTAACCGCACCTAATGACTATCCGTTAAATAAAGTGAGAACAAAAAACGATATTTTCATAAAGGTACTCTCCCTGGGCATCGGACTGGCTGTGGGCATTGTGCTCATTGCCAAGGTGTTCTTTGAGCTAAGTTACGACAGCTTTTACAAGGACATCGACCGGGTGTATACCATCAACACCTGGATCTCCATGCAAGGGAATGAGAAGGACTATGGCCAGGTGAGCGGTGCCGTGGCCGTGGGCTTTATGGAAGAGGTCCCGGGCGTGGAAGTGGGCACCCGCACCACCTTCGTCTTCAACGGCGACACCTACCTGGACGAGGACGGCAACAAGCTCAAGGCCACGCTCGTCTGTGCCGATACCTGCTTCTTCAAGGTCTTCGACAGGCCCATCCTGGCCGGAGACCCGGTGAAGATCCTCGGTAGGTGGGGCGGCGTGATGGTGAGCCGGAGTTTTGCGGAGAAGATCCTTCGCTCCGCTCAGGATGACATCTCCACCGTTATCGGCAGGCAGATTTACAACGAGGATATGGCAGGTCTGAAACTGCCCATTGAGGGGGTCTTTGAGGACTTCCCGAAGAACGGCTCCCTGGACTACGATATCCTGCTGGCCATCGAGACCTACGGCAAGCAGAGCACGGACAACTGGAACGGCAACGACCGGTATAAGGGTTATGTGAAGCTGCTGCCGGGCGTGGACCCGAACACTCTGGCCGATGGTATCCGAAAGATGCAGGAAGCCCATCAGCCGCTGGAGATGATTGAGGCGCAGGGGAACACCTTCCGTTATTTCCTGAAGCCCTTCAGCAAGCTGCACACATCGGCCCCAGAAGTGCACCAGACGGTGATTTTGCTGTCCATTGTGGCGGCGCTGCTCATCCTGATTTCCCTCCTCAACTACATCCTGATTGTGATTTCCTCCCTGGTGAAGCGTTCCAAGGAAGTGGGCGTTCGCAAGTGCTACGGCGCAGAGGGTAAGCACATTTATGGAATGCTGACGAAGGAAGCGCTGCTGCATATCCTGCTCTCTCTGGTGCTGGCTGGGGCAATCATCTTTGCAGGCCGAAGCATCGTAGAGAACCTGCTTGGGGTTCCTTTCCAGACGCTGCTGGTGCCGCAGAGCATCGTGGCCATCGTAGCTGTGATCCTCTTTGTGCTGGTGATTTCGATTGTGGTTCCGGCCGAGCTCTATCAGCGGATTCCGGTCTATGCCGCATTAAAGAACTATACGGAGAATTCACGCAACTGGAAATTGGGGTTGCTGGGTTTCCAGGTGCTTATCAACGTATTCCTGGTGGTGATGATGCTCATCATAGGCCGGCAATACCAGAAAGTGTCCCATGCCGATACAGGTTACGACTACAAGAATCTGTACTACTTTGACATGTTCGACGGAGACCGGCAGGCGTTGACGCGGGCACACCAGACACTGAAAAGTCTTCCGGAAGTAAGCGCTGTGGCAGCCGCCTACAATCTACCATTCCAGGGCTCCAGTGGAGACAATGTGTACCTGCCCGATGATGATCGCGAACTGTTCAATATCGCCGACCAGTATGAGTGCTCGAGCGATTTCTATGACCTGATGGGAATCCAGTTCCTGGAAGGCCGGGCACCCAAGGATTCCTCAGAAATCGTTGTGGATGAGAAGTTTGTGGCCAAGATGGCGGAGTTTACAGACTGGAGTGACGGCGCCGTTGGCAAGCAGGTGTTCATTACCGGACACGACCGATCACGCGATTCGGGGCGAAGTTATTTTACAATTTCCGGCGTGTACAAGAGTTACCTCATCGGAAACCTGACCGGCGTGGATCCGCGCCCCAGCGCACTGTTCTATGGCGAAATTGGCTCGATGAGTTCCTGGATGCCGCATACCTTCTTCAAGGTGCATCCGGAGGCATTGCCGAAGGTCCGGCAGGCGCTGGAGCAGGCCCTGGAAGGCCACGAAATCAACATCGTCTCTTACGAAGAACAGATGCGGGCGGCGTATGACGACAGCAAAAAGATGCGCAATACCATGGCGCTGGGCGCCGTGTTCTCCCTGCTGATCGCGCTGCTGGGCCTCATCGGCTTCATCAAGGATGAAAGCCTGCGCCGCAGCAAGGAAATGGCAGTGAGGAAAATCAATGGCGCTACTACCAAGGACATCCTGAGCGTCTTCGCGAAGGACATCATGAAACTGTCCGCCGTGATGGCTGTGATTGCCTGTGTGGCCGCCTACTTCGTGGCCCATAAATGGCTGGAGCAGTTTGCCGAAAAAGTGTCGCTGAATCCGCTCTATTTCATTGGCGGAGCCGTCCTGGTGCTGCTGATTGTGCTGGGCGTGGTGCTCCTGAACTGCCTCCGCATCGCCCGGGCAAATCCCGTGGAATCGCTAAAGAACGAGTAGTCAATCTTTATCTATGTTCTGTTGGAAGCCAATCTTTCGCTGCGGCTCACGTTTCTTCTCCTCTATACGGGAAGAGAGTTCGCCGATGGCCAGATACAGGTTGTCGATGTCCTCCCGGACATCCTCCGAAAGATCGTTGACGGCACCGAGGTTCTCCTCCTGCTGCATGGCCAGAAGGTCCACTTTGGCCCGCAGTTCCTTTACTTCAGCAGATACGGTAGATGCCATTAGTAAATACTCTCTTACTTTAACAAAAGCGCGAAGTATTGAAATATTCGCTGCAATAGCAATATCGCTATGCAGAACGGAAGACAACATGGCTATCCCTTCCTCCGTAAAGGCTAGTGGCGGAGTACGCCGACCTCCCCAACTTGAGGTCACAATTTGTGACTTCAAGTTTGCAAACTCCTTATTATCAAGCTGGAACATAAAGTCCTCCGGAAACCTTTTGATATTACGTCTTACCGCCTGGTTCAAGACTTTGGTCTCCACTTGGTACAACTTTGCCAGATCAAAATCCAGCATCACTTTCTGCCCACGAATCTCATAAATCAGATTTTGGACGATACTCAAATCTTCACTCATAACTCAACAATTTATCGTTCGGTACAAATATAAATAAAAGTAGAATGAAATCCTATCTGAAATTCCTCTCCCGCAACAAGCTCTACACCGCCATCGAGGCGGTGGGGCTGGCCGTGAGCCTGGCGTTCGTAATTATCATCGGCAGTTACGTGGTGCAGCAGTACGAGGTCAAATATGAGAACCCGGACTGGAGGGATATTTACACCTTTGCGATGGTGGAGGACGGCCATCCGGACCAGTTGGGACTCACCTACACTTTCATGGATGCCATCCAATCGGCGGCGCCGGAAGTGGAGATGGCCGGCAGGCTGTCGCCGGTGGAGATGCTGATGACACCGAAGGACGGGACCTTGCAGGCCAAAGTGGTCACGGCCGACAGGGGTTTCTTCGAGCTTTTCCCCAATCTCAAGTTTGTCGAGGGAGGCCCTGAGTCGCTATCTGATACCGGCAATATGATAATCAGTGAGGAGTTTTCGCACAAGTCAGGCCTAAAAGTGGGAGACATTTGGAAAATGGGAGACAGCTCCTTTGCCGTTGCGGCCATCATGGAGGATTGGAAGTCTACGCTTTTCGAGTATGCCGATATCGTCCTTTCCATTGATGGCCCCATCCAAGGTTTCTCCGACCCTAACGACCAGTTCGGCAGTGTATATACCTTTGTCAAACTTTCCCCCGGCGCCGACAGAAACGCCCTGGAAGAGAAAGCGGTGGCCGTTTGCAAAAACCTGTACGACGTCTATGGCTCCTCCTTTCTGCAAGGTGTAAGAGTGTATCGGCTGGACGAGCTGCTCTTTGGAGACGTACACGGAAACACCATCAGCGGAAATATCGCCCACAGCGACAAGCGCACCTTGGACCTGCTGCTTGCGGCGGTGCTGCTCCTCCTCGTCAGTGCAGTCTTCAACTACATCAACCTGAACATGGCCCTTAGCGCAAAACGCGCACGAGAGATGGCCACAAGGCGGCTTATCGGCGCCTCGCAGATTTCCGTTTTCGGCCGACGCATTCTGGAGTCCATGCTCTTTACGCTGGTGTGCTTTGCCGTATCCGTTCTTCTGGCCGTTTGGTGGGCACCCATGGTGAATCGGCTCCTGAACGATCCGGACATTGCCATCCGGATCCAGTTCACGCCCAAATACATCGTCATTTTCATGAGCCTGGTGCTCGTGATCGGAGTCCTGGCAGGCCTTTTGCCGGCCTTGTTTTCCAGCCGATGGAAGCCCATCGACGTGGTCCGCGGGAACTTCCGCGCGCAGAGCAAAATGACTTTCAGCAAGGTGTTTATCGTCCTGCAAAATGCGCTGTCGGTCCTCTTGATTGCCCTTGCCATCGTCATGGAAGCGCAGTACCGGAAATCGCTGAACCGGCCGGTGCATGCCGACATCGGCAACAAGTATCTCCTGCAGTCCGCGTCCTTCGGCCTGGAGTCTTTGCACAGCTCATTGGAGGCGCTGCCTTTCGTTGAGCGCACGGGGCTTGCGTTCCAGGTGCCCGGCCAGCAAGGAAACGGCCAGTACAGCAAAACGGTGGACGACAAGGACATCCTCTATCGGGTGTACCACATGGACAAGGACGCTTTTGACATGCTGGGCTTTGAGATTCAGGCCGATTATCAAGCGCCGGTAAATAATACCGTCTGGTTCGGGGAATCGGCCTTTGCTGCATCGGGATTTACCGAGGAATATCACGAGATCGAGACGCTGCGCCAACGAATGACGCATTGCGAAAACATGGGTGGCGTCATTGCCGATTTTCCAGTGTCGCTCAGCAACATGGGGGCGAAAGAGGAGATGGTCGTCTTGGTTGAAAACATCCAGGATGCGTACCCCTATACCTCCGGCATCTTGA
This sequence comes from uncultured Bacteroidales bacterium, assembly GCA_900317845.1. Lineage (GTDB taxonomy): Bacteria > Bacteroidota > Bacteroidia > Bacteroidales > UBA932 > Cryptobacteroides. The sequence goes on along the minus strand of ONII01000021.1, from coordinate 35,283 downwards.
TGGAAATCAGTGGCGACCATGAGGAGGCCCGAAAGCAGATCAGGGAAACCTATGAGACCTGGAAGAAGGATAATATGGTCTATTACGAACTGGCCAACGGCTACCTGACGGAGTTCTATGAGAAGGCATTGAGACCTGCGCGGAATAATATGCGCCTGATGGAGATTTTCATGGCGCTGGCGCTGCTGCTTTCGCTCCTGGACCTGGTAGCCATGAGTACCTATTATGCCGATGAAAAGAGCCGCGACATTGCCGTGCGGAAGGTTTTCGGAGGAACGGTGGACACCGAGGCATGGAGAACGACGTGCGGAAGGTTTTCGGAGGAACGGTGGACACCGAGGCATGGAGAACGATACGTGAATACATGGTGCTGGTAGGGATTGCCTGCGTCATCGGCATTCCAATAGCGGTCTATGCCGCCCAGGAATACCTCAAGGACTTTATTTACAGGCTCGAAGGCTATTGGTGGATCTTTGTAGTAGCGGTGCTCCTCACAGGATTAATCGCCTTTGTCTCCGTCATCTGGCAGGTATTGAAGGCGGCGAAGACCAATCCGGCGGTGGAACTGAAAAAAGAGTAGTCAGTCTTCATCTATGTTTTGCTGGAATCCAATACGCCGCTGCGGCTCACGTTTCTTCTCCTCTATTCGGGAAGACAGTTCGCCGATGGCAAGGTACAGGTTGTCAATATCTTTCCGGACATCCTCCGAGAGGTCATTGACGGCACCGAGGTTCTCCTCTTGCTGCATGGCCAGCAGGTCCACCTTGGCACGCAACTCACTTGGGAGAAAGCACGCATGATGCCAATGTTCGCCTGGATGGCTGTTTCGCTTTTAAGAACAGAGGATAGCATCGCCACCCCAAGCTCTGTGAAAGCAAATGGCTTATATTTGACATTGGAACCCCTGCCTTTTTTGTCCAAGGTCACAATTTGTGATCTTGAACAGGCTATCATGGCATTGTACTCTTCAATATCAAGTTCTAACATGAAATCGGCCGGGAATCGTTTGATATTGCGGCGAACCGCTTGTTTGAGTTCCCTCGTTTCAATTCCATACAACCTTGCCAGATCAGCATCCAGCATCACTTTCTGCCCACGAATCTCATAAATCAGATTTTGGACGATACTCAAATCTTCACTCATAACTCAACAATTTATCGTTCGCTACAAATATAAATAAAAGTAGAATGAAATCCTATCTGAAATTCCTATCCCGCAATAAGCTCTACACCGCCATCGAGGCGGTGGGACTGGCCGTAAGCCTGGCGTTTGTGATCCTGATTGGCAGCTATGTGGTGCAGCAGTATGAGGTGGCGCACGAGTCGCCTCAGTGGAAGCGCACATTTGTGCTGGGAACCAATGAGTTCCTGGGGCTGACCTATTGGGACAAAGAAGAGCTGGAGATGAATATCCCGGAGGTTCAGGCGGCAACCCGTGCCGCCATGCTGTGGCAGCCGCTTATCCGCGAAGGCGACCAGCTCCTCCAGTGCGCCGGCATGGAGGCCGATGCCGACTTCTTCAAGGTGTTCCCGGAGTATCGTCTGGTAGAAGGAAGTGCGGAAGATTTTGTCGGGAAGGAGGATATCCTCATCAGTGAATCCCTGGCGAGGAAGCTTTCCGTGGAGGGTGATAACCTCATTGGGAAGGTCATCAACGTGGATCAATCGGACCGCACCATCAAGGGCGTCTTTTCCGATTTTGACGGCTCCTTCTTCATGCCCTACGACATCATTACGCACATTTCGGGGACCTGGGCCGCTGAGCGGGAGCGGAACTTTGGCAGTATCGGCAACTACACTACCTGGTTCCGCGTCCGCGAAGATGCGGATCCCGACGATGTGAGGGCCAAAGTGAGTGCGTTGCTGCATAAGAACTACGACCCCATCTGGAGCGCGGAGAAGGTGAACGCATGGAAAGCGTACCGGATGGATGAAGCTTTCTTCACTACTGGCAACAGCAACGGGCTCACCCGGCAGGGTAATGCCCAGATGCTCAGGCTCCTGACGGTGGTTGTCTTGCTGCTCCTCTTATCGGCCATCTTCAACTATGTGAACCTGAGCCTGGCGCTTACTGGCAAGCGGGCCAAAGAAATGGCCACGCGGAGGCTTCTGGGGGCCGATAAGACCGGCATTCTGTGGAAGTACATCGGCGAATCCGTTGCCTTCACCGCCGTCTGCTTTGGCGCGGCGCTGCTGTTGGCCGATTTGCTGGCGCCTATGATGAACAGCCTGGTCTCCACCAGCGACCCGGACGAGCTGATGCTGGGCATGGGAGACACCAGCGTGAGGCTGTCCTTTATGATGACACCGGGGTATATCCTGGCGTATATCGCCGGCATTCTGATTCTAGGTGTTATCAACGGGTTCCTTCCGGCTGTCGCGGCGTCTCGTTATCAGCCTATCGATGTCATCAAGGGCACGCTCCGGCGCCGGAATAAAATGGTACTGAGCAAGGTGTTTATTGTGGTGCAGAATGTCCTGTCGGTATTCCTGATTGCCCTGGCGCTGGTGATGGAAGTGCAGATGCGCCACATGCTTACCCGGCCGATGCACGCAGCCTCGGAGAATCGCTATTATATTGAGTACTCCGCCCGTGACTATGATATGATGAAGCTTTTCAAGGACAAGGTGGAGGCATTGCCTTTTGTGACAAAGGCAGGCGTAGGACGCGGTATTCCGGGGCTCATCAATATGACGATGGGTATCAAGGTTGACGAGGAGCGCCACGTGGATATGCCCGTCATCCTCTGCGATTCCACCTATTTCAAACTGCTGGGACTGGAGGTGGAGGAAGATTTCGGCCATCCGCTGACGCATTCGCTTTGGATGAGCCGCAGCGCCTTCAATGCAGCCGGGGTATCTGATACAACCACCGTATTCCCCCGGAGAATCAACATGAACGGCGCCCAGCCGGAGTTCATAGGCGGTGTGGTGACGGATTTTCCGGCCCGGCCGGCCTCGGAGAGCAGTCAGAACCCCAATGGAGGTGTCATCGTAACGCGGGCCGAAGAACTCCGGTATGCCAACTGCATGCTCATCGGCACCACGGGGGAGGACGACTCTTACGACAAGGCCATCCGGCAGGCATACAGGGAATACCGGCTGGAAACCTCCGGCGTGGAGGAACCCGCCTGGCGGTATGGCTTTGTGCGTGACATTAACAGGAAGATGCTGGCCCCTGTGCGGAGGACCCTGCGGCTGGTGGAACTCTTTGCGGTTCTGGCAGTGTTAATTTCCCTCCTGGGCCTGCTGGCTATGAGTACTTACTTCGCCGATGAGAACACTAAGCAGATTGCCGTGCGCAAGGTATTTGGCGCCGATGTGAGCAGTGAGACGTGGAGGAACGTACGCAGCTACATGCTGCTGGTGGGCATTGCTTGCGCCATCGGCATTCCGCTAGCCGTCTGGGCCGCCAGGGTTTATCTGGAGCGATTCGCCTACCGCGTCCAGGACTACGGATGGGTTTTCGTGGTAGCTGTTATCATTTCGCTGGCCATTGCCTTCGGCACTGTGCTCTGGCAGACCCTCAAGGCCGCGAAGACCAATCCGGCAATTGAACTGAAAAAAGAATAATTATCGGATGCGGCCAATCGCTACTTGACGGACACGGCCGGCCAGCCTTCATCCTTGTAGCAGGAGATTGGGAGCCCGGTGGACTCTGCATAGTCCCGGATGGACTGGATGCGGGCACACTTTCTGGCCTCGTCGTCGGACATAAGGGCCATGAGCGATTTGTATCGGTCGCCGAAGATGGCTTTGGCCGTGCGGGTGAAGGAAGAACCGTCTTCAACGGCCTCGAATTGGCTTACCTCGAAGCCGGAGGTGGTCTTTTTCACGTGCATGCAACCGGGATAACTGCCGCCGGAAACGGCGAGGAGCGTGTCTGCCGACTGGTTGTAATTCTCTACCCAGAAGTCTCCCCAGACACGGATGTCGTCCGGATTGCTGGCGTCGGCGTCCACGATGAGGTTGAAGGGGATGCAGTGCTCTGCGGGCGTATAGTGCGAGCCCAGTTCTTGCATATAGCGGCCAATGGCGGTAAGGTAGGTATCTTCCTCCAGGCCAGGCTTATAGGCACAAATTTTACCGTCTTTCACCTGGATGTCCGTTATGCCGGAATGGCCCATGTCCGAATAGATGACACGGTACCAGCCTTCGCCAAGAGGCTCGATCGCTTTTACGCCGGATTCGCTGGACGGGCCGTCCTGTGCCCCCGTGCGAAAGACCCAATAAGAATAGGTGTCAATGTAGTCGGCCTCCCAAAGGGTGGCAAGGAGTTCCTTTGATAGAACGCTCTCAATGTAGGCATCTTCCACGGGTTTGTTACTCAGAATATGCGCGTAAAAATCGGCGATGAGGGCTGTGTCGCTTTGTTTGGGCGCACCGCACCCCAGCAGCATCAGGCTGGCAACAACGGGAACAAGGATTCTTTTCATAACTTGTGCGATATACAGATTCCTCCAAATGTAGCAATTTTAGGCCGTAATACCAAAAAAAGAGACCTTGGAGGAAGGTCTCTTGGGGGAGTAGGGACGATCGGATTCGAACCGATGACCTCTTCAATGTGACTGAAGCGCTCTAAACCAGCTGAGCTACGCCCCTGTTGGGGAATGCAAAGGTAGCATCTTTTCCGGAAATAGCAAAATTTATTTTAATTTTCTTTGGCATCGCCTTCCGGGAGCGGGTCATAGCAGTACGGGCCCAGGGTGACGCTGCTCACGGCACCCACAACGCCCAGGCCGCCCTTGACATTGCTCCAGGTAAAGTTGGCAGGGATGAGGCCCATATTGGACAGGAAGTCAAAATTGCTCTGGAACAGGGCCTTGGCAAAGAGGAAGAATTCCTCCGAGAGCCGGTAGAAGGTAAAGGTGTATTCCGTGTGGGTTTCCACGGGCTTGATCTCTTCTTTCTTGTCCTTCTGCCTGCCCACTTCTCCGCTGGCAATATCGCCGCCGGCAGCGCCCGTATCCCCGTCCGGCATGCGGCCCCGGATAGCGTCCAGCAGCTGCGCGTCAAAGGAGCCCAGGTAGAACGTATATTCATTCTCCCGGAACTGCTTTTGGGTAATCATGGTGAGCGGCTGGTACCGGGCCCCGCCCAGGAAGGTGCCGTCAAAGCTTACCTGCATAAAGTCCTCCAGATTAAAGCTGCCACTTTCAATTAAAGTAAGAATGTAGCCGGGCGTAGCGTAGGAGGTGGTGTCTTTCTCGGTGCCGTCTTCAAAAACCAGGTGCTGGTCCCGCCGGATGCGGATGCCATAATATTCGCCTTCCTCGGGCGCATGGTCCAGTTTGAATGTGACTTGCGTAACGGTGAGCGTGTCGATAGGGAAGGTCCGGGCGGTAACGGCCTCCAGGTCCGGCCCGGGCGGCACCGTGGTGCTTCCGCTCGCGGTTTCAAGACCATCGGCCTGAGCCTCCACGAGGAAGCGGTCTCCATCAAAGGAGGTGCGCACGTCCACGGGCACCTGACCGAGCTGCTTGCCGCTTACGGGATTGGCTACCTGGGTGCTGACAAAGACCTCGCCGTTGTGCACGATGCCCTGCACATAGATGCGCGCCTTCCCGTTCTGCTCCAGCTGGAACGGAATCTCGCAGGAGGCGGCAAGAAGCAGCATCGACAGAATATAGAATACTTTTTTCATCAGAATTTGTACGTGACGGTGAAGGTGGGAATGATGGGGATGAGGCCGTAGGCCATGCCGCTGAAGTTGCCGTCCTTGTCTGTGCGCAGGAAGGCCAGCGAGGCGTTGAGGTGATTGTAGGTGTTGTAGATGCTCAGGTTCACCTTGAGGCCGTGCCCGTTGCGGAAGGTGGTGGTGAAGTCCACGCCGATATCCAGGCGGTGGTAATCCGGAAGCTGCATGTTGTACGGAGCGTCGTACAGGTAGCGTCGCTTGCCGTCCACCTCAATGTAGTGCGAAGGGAAGGTGATGCGGTTGCCGCTATGGTAGTTCCAGTTGGCAAAGGCCTCCCAGTGCTTGGCAAAGTGCCAGGACGCGATGAGGTTAATCTTGTGCCGATTGTCGTTGCGGTCCGGATACCAGCCGGGGAAAATGGCCTCGAAGTACCGTCGTGACCAGGAGAGGGTATAGTAGGCGGTGAGGGTGAGCGGCCCTTTGCTATAGGTGGCCTCCAGCTCCATGCCCCACGAGCGGCCCCGGCCCTCCGTAAAGGATTTTTCCCATTCGGTGATGGGCGGCACAAAAGTGTTGCTTCCGTTGTACACCAGCACGTTCTCCATGGTCTTGTACCAGCCTTCCAGGTTGAAGGTGAACGGGCCGAAGCTGGTGTAGATGCCCCCGGCCACCTGGTCGCTGACCATGGGCTTGGCATGGGCCGTGGAAGGCATCCAGCTGTTGGACGGCAGGTCCATGTATACGGCCGACACCAGGTGCGCGAACTGGCTCATGCGCGTATAGGAGAGTTTGGCCGATATGGAATTGTTGATGAGCCATTTGAACGCCACGCGCGGCTCCAGCGACGGATAGGTTTTGCCGGGTGTGGCAAAGAGGGCAAAGCGGAGGCCCGCATTGAGTGTGAGGTTGTACCGGAGGAAGATCTCGTCCTCGGCATACACGGCCGGCTCAAAGGCCCGGTAGCCCTGCGACACGTCGTCCCCGTTTTTGGACGTGGGCACGCCGTCTTCCTCGGCGGACGATGCATACGTGCGTCCGGAATGGTACCAGTGATATTGGGCGCTGAGCCCGTAGCGCACGTGGTTGTACTGATTAGGATACCAGTCCCAGTTGGAAGTAAGGCCTACTTCACGCACGGAGGCAATGTCTTTGTCGTCCATGGTGTTGCGCGTGACCACGCCTTCTTTCTCGCTGCGGAACCCGAAGTTGTAGCCGGTGTCCGAGGTGCTCTGCGTATAGTACAGCGCCGTTTTGACCTTGAGCTTTTTGGAGAACTCGTAAAAATGCGATACCGAGCCGGTTAAACTTCCCCATTTGACGCCCAGCTTCATGTTTGACGCGTCTTTGGTTTCCAGGGAGGCGCGGAGGTCATCGGCACCCGTATAGAAGCAGGCATTGAGGACGTTGCCGGGCGCGAAGCGGTGCGTTACGCGGGCATTGATGTCCCACATGGCATAGCCGCCGCCCACGGTTTGGTCGGGCCCGTTGCGCCGGTTGGCGTACCAGATGGCGGGTATGGTGACTACATCCATCCAGGTGCGTCGGAGGCCCACATTGAAGGACGTTTTTTCCTTGACGATGGGCCCCTCCACCTGCACACGCCCGTCAATGAGGCCCAGCGACGCGCTGCCGTGGTATTCCTTCATGTTGCCCTCGCGCGTTTCCACGTCCACCACTGACGACATGCGGCCGCCATACCGGGCCGGAAAACCGCTCTTGTAAAAGTCCAGGTTGTCGATGATATCCGTGTTAAAGCTGGAGAACAGGCCGCCAAAGTGGCTGATGTTGTATAGCGGAACGCCGTCCAGCAGGAAAAGGTTGTCGTTGCCGTCCCCGCCGTGCACGTACAGGCCGCTCATGAGCTCGTTCCCGGCGGCTACGCCCGGCAGCAGCTGGAGTTTCTTGATGACATCCGGCGTGCCAAAAACGGCAATTCCGGAGGTGAGCTGCTTGCTCTCGATATGCATAAGGCCGGTCTGGGTGGTGTTGCGGGTTTTCTCCCGGAGGGCCGATATGCGCGAGGCATCCAGTGTATCCGCCAGCTCCTGCGCATGCAGGACCCCTGTCACCGCCAGCAGCAGCCATGTGATGAGTACCTTCTTCTTCATAGAGAATGCAAAGGTACAACTATTTTACTCACCTGCAATGATTTGGCGGGCTTCTTCACCGGTGGGAACGCCAAAATGCCCATCCACGCGGGAGCGCAGGGCTTCCAGGCGGGCGCGGTGTTCCACCACCTTGTTTTCTACGAATACGGCCACGCAGGAGAGGAAGTAGTACACCACCGTCTGGACGGTCATGGCCCGGATTTCAGGGGCAATGTCCTGCAGGGTGCAGCCGGCGGTGTTCAGGTTGATGAAGGCGCGGCAGCCAAAGGTGGAAGGGAACAGGAGCGCCACCTTTTGCCAGAACGCCGGGATGGCGGTTGTGGGCCAGGAAAAGCCCGTAAGGAACAGGCAGATGGGGGAGACGGACAGGAACAGCACAAACACCGTTTCCCGCTTCCAGATGAGGGTGGACCAGGTGAAGGTGAAGAAGATGCAGTCCAGGATGTAGAACACCAGGAGCACCATCACATCGCCCCAGAAGGCATGTTGCGGCAGGCGGAACAGCCAGGGAATAAGCAGGGCGATGAGGGTTCCCGTGACCAGGTACACGGACAGGTACGCGGCGCCGCGGCCCAGCACCACACGGCCGACGCCCAGCCCCTGCAACTGCTTGGGCAGGGAGGCAAAGCTCCGGTTCTGTTCGCGCAGTGTGCCTGCAAGGAGCGACCCGCCGTAGAACATGGTCTGCTGGATTACCAGGAGGAGCGCCGCGGAAATGAAGAAGATGGTGTAGGAGAAGGGCCTGTTATAAGGCATCTGTTCATCTGAGAGTACGGGCTGCACCAGCTGGTAGGCGCTCTGCCCGTCCAATCCGGCGGCCGTATAACGCTCGGTCTGGATGGTGTGCATCTCGTCCAGCATGGTGAGGCTGGTGCCCATGGTGAGGCACTTGTAGTACAGGAAGCTGGACATGTCGGCATAGGTGGAAATGACCCCTTGCTCACCGCGGACAATCCGCGTGTCAAAGTCGGCGGGGATGAGGATGACACCATGCACTATCTGGCGCTGCATCAGCTGTTTGGCTTCCTCCAGCGAGGTGCAGTAAGTGAGGATTTCGCATTCGCGGGTGGCGTCCACCTTCTGCAGATAGCGCCGGCTGTAGGCGCCGCCGGAGAGGTCTACCACCGCAACGGGCATATCGTCCACCGTGCCGTTCATGTAGATGAGGTTGTAGAGCACGGGGTACAGCAGACCGCCCACGAAGAAGATGACCATCACTCCTCCATCGGTGAAAATGAGCTTGAGTTCATGGACAAAGATGCTGTACCAGTTGCGCAGCCACAGGCCGATATAGTTAGTCTCTTTCATAGTTTTGATTCACATAAGCGTCTTCCAGCCTTCTCATGAACAGGGGAGGAAGCAGCAGGAACACTAACAGGTGCACCATCTCCTGCCAGCAGCCGGCAAAACCGCTGCCCCAGAGCGTCTGCTGCACATGGAACAGGTAATAGTGCCGTAAAGGGAACATGGCGCTGAAGCCCTGCACGTAGGGCGGCATGGAGCTCACAGGCAGGGAGAAGCCGGCCAGCGAGAAGCCCAGCACGCTGATGATGGCCCCCACGCTGATAGCGAGGCGCAGCACCGGGAACAGTTCAATAATGAGCAGCCCCACAGCCTCTGAGGCTGTCACCAGGAGCAGGATATCCACAAACATCCACCACAGGGACCCCTGCAGCGGGTACTTCAGCCAGTGGAACAGAAGAAGTTCCAGACCGATGCCCAGCGCCGTAAAAATGAGGTTGTAGGGGAGGAGCTTTCCCAGCAGCGCCTTTTCGATGGAGCCGCCGGTCGTGCGCATGAGGTGCTTGGAGGTGCCGTATTTGAGCTCGGAGCCCACCGCGTAAATGGTAATCAGGATGACAATCATCTCCAGCACGCCCGGCAGGATAACGCCGTTGAGGTACACCCCGTAGTTGGTGGCCGGATTGCCAATCTGGTGCTGGTCCATCACGATGGGCTGGATGCGTCCGCGGATTTCCCGCTCGTTCACGCCCTTGGCGCGCAGCACCTGGCGCTGGACGGCGCCACTGGTGAGGTTAGCCATGGTGAGGATGTCTTTGTAGGCCAGTGCTCCGCCCACAAAGTACAGCGAGTTCACATAATACGACAGATGCGGTTGCCGATTGGCTTGGATATCGGCATTGAACCCTTCCGGAATGAGGACGAAGGCGGTGATTTTTCCCGTCTGCATGTCGGCGCGGGCGCGGTGGAGGTCGTCGTAGTAGATGACCTTGCCAAGCTGCGTGGCGTCCAGCTGCGTGGCAAAGGAACGCGACGTAGAGCTTTGGTCCTGGTCCACAAGGCCGATCGGAAGGTCGTGCGGGAGGCCGTCCTGCATGAGGGAGAGGTAGAACACCGTATTCACCAGCAGCACCCCCACCGAGGCGAGGATGTACAGCGGGCGTTTCCGGATAATCAGGAGCTCCCTCCGGACAACTTTGTAGATGGAATTCATTGCTCCTCCCGCGTCAGGATTACGCTCATGCCGGGACGCAGGCCTTCTACCTGATGGTTGGGCCGGGCGCGTACTTCAAAGGTTTTGGTGTCGAACTCGCCAATCTCGCGCGTGGCTTTCCAGGTGGCGTAGGACTCGCGGGCGGCCAGGTAATAGACGGTAGCCGTTACTTCGCGGTTGTTCAGGGCGGGTATGGTGAGGAGGATCTGGTCGCCGGACTGCATCCCCTTCAGGCGGTCTTCGCGCACGTTGAAGGTGAACCACATGTCGGAGAGGTCCTGGATGGTCATGATGGGCGCGCCCTGGCCCACCAGTTCGCCCACCTTCGGGTAAATATCGGCAATGACACCGTCCGAAGGGGAGGTGAGGCGGATTTCGTCCCGATAGGAATTCACCAGCTCCACGGCGGCGTTGGCCCTTTCCACCAGCGCGATGGCGGCGTCCTTGTCTTCCTGGCGGGCGCCCTTGACGGCCATGGAATACTGGCTGTAAGCGGCCTTGGTGGTGGCCTGGGCGGCACGGTACTGCGCTTCTACCTCGTCATACTTCTGGTCCGACACCACCTTTTGCTCGTGCAGGGAACGGATGCGCTCGAAGGACTTGCGCATCACTTGTTCACCCACCTTGGCCTTTTGCCAAAGCTCGTAAGCGCCGGTAATCTGCTCTTGCCGGGCGCCGTGCATGGCCTTGTCCTTCTGGGCGGTGGCGGCTGCCTTGGCGGCATTGGCCTCCGCAATCTTGGAACGGATTTCCGGCGAGTCGATAATCACCAGCGTGTCGCCTTTTCTGACCAGCTGGCCTTCGATGCCGCGGAACTCCTCGATTCGGCCCGGAACTTTGCCGGAAATGCGGTACTCCGTGGCCTCTGCCTCACCCTGGATGACGATGGGCTTGGGACGGGAAACGATGTATCCGACGATGGAGATGACAAGTAAAATGGCAACCAAAGCCGCAACCCCTATCAGGAGGTTGTAATTCTTCTGTGATTTCATAAGGAAAGTTTAGTTTTTGTAGCCGCCTTCCGCTTTGCGGAGGCTGGCGGCGGTCATTTGCAATTCAATGCCTGCGTCGATATATTCGCTGTGGGCGCTGAGCCAGGCGGTGTGCGCGCCCAGCACCGTGTTGGTGGCAATGACGCCGGCATCCAGGCCTACGCGTGCGCTGCGGAGGTTGTCTTCCGCCAGGTCCAGGTTGGAGCGGGCCATCTCCACCTTTTGCAGGGCCTCGTCAAAGAGCTTGCGCTGCTGGGTTACCTGGAGGTTAATCATCTCTTTGGCATCGTCCAGCTGGTCCTGGTACAGACGGGCTTCCGCCTTGGCTTTCTTGTATTTGAACAGGGCCTCGCCGCCATGGGTGATGGGAATTTTCACCATGACGCCGGCGCTCAGGTTGCCGCCCTGCCACTGGTTCTGGAAGCCGTTGTAGACATTGGGGTTGGAAACGGTGAAAGCGCCCATGAGGGCCACGGTGGGCATGAGGTCTGCGCGCACCACTTTGGCTTTCTTGTCAAAGATTTTGGTGGCCAGGGTGAGGCTGCGGGTCTCCGGGCGGGACTCATAGATGTCTTCCAGGCTCTTTTCCACCGGGCGGCCGGGTTCCGGAATCACGTCCAGGGTTTCATCGGCAAGGACAATGGCACTGTCCAGCGGAAGGCCGATGCGCTTGCACAGGAGCATCTTGGAAAGGGTGAGGCCGTTGGTGGCCTTGGTGAGCATCATGCGGGCCTCGTTGGCCTTGACGCGCACCTGCAAGAGGTCGCTTTCCGTGGAGACGCCTGCATTGACAGCGGTTTGCACGTCTTTTTCCATCTCTTCCAGGAGCTCCACATAGCTCTCCGCCAGTTTCTTTTTGTTGGCGATGGAGATAATCTGCCAGTAGGCCTGGTCCACGTCCAAAAGGACATCGGCCTCCTTCATGTCATATTTGGCCTCCGAAAGCTGCTGGGCCAGCACGGCCATCTGGTTGCTGTAGATGATTTTACCGCCCACGAACACCGGCTGCTGCACGGTGATGGCACCCACCCAGATGTTGTGCAGGTTCGGGTGCAGGGCGTTGTCAATGTCCTGGCCGATGGCGTTGATGGGGGTGGCGATGTCCGGCAGGTTGGGATTGGCGCGAAGGGCCTCCAGCAAGCGTGTGGCTACCTCCCGGGTAAGGTCTCCCTGGATGTTGTCGGCGCCGCCTTGCAGGTAATCCCAAAAGGCATTCTGCACGTTGGTGCCGGCATTCCGGAGCCGGTTGCTCTGGTCCTCGTTGAGGAGGGCCACGTCGCGGTTGTTATATACGTAGGCGCCGGTGGCGCTGATTTTGGGGAAATAGTTGGCCATGGCAATATTGCGGTCATAGCCGGCCATTTCCGTCTCGATGCGGGCCTGGTCCAGCGCTTTGCTTTCCTGTACGGCCATCTGGCGGCAGTCATCCAGGTTGAGCACCTGCCCGTGGTAAGTGGCCGGAGCCGGATTCTGCGCCCCAACTGACAAAGTGGCAAATGTCAGGGCCCAAATTAACATACTTCTTCTCATAGCTGTCTAAAAACCTGTTTTACAGGGTCGGCGCCTAATGCTGCAAAAAGCTTGCCACGGGGGCCGATTACGAGAAATTTTGGTGTTTATCGGCCCAAAAGGGCGGCGCACTGCTGCTGGGCCTGTTCCAGCTGGTCGAATTTGCCCACGTCCACCAATTGCAGGTCCTCTGCCAAAATGCCATAGATGGGTTCCCGGTGGCAGGTTTTCAGGTAAAAGTCCATGATGGGGAAACGGCCGGTAAAGCCCCATTCCTCAAAGTGCGGGAAAATGCGGGGAGAGAGGTTGTGGATGCCGGAGAAGGCGTATTTGTGACAGCTTGTCAGGTCCAGGTCCGGGTAGGGGGAACGGACCTTGCCGGTCTCGTTGTCCATCCAGCCCATCAGGCGCATATCGTCCCCGAAAAGCAGGTTTCGGCGGGTTTTCCGTTCGCTTACTACCAGGGTGGCTAAGGCGTCCGGGCGGGTTTGCTGCCGCACCCAGTGGAGGTCCAGGTTGGAAATGATGTCTACGTTGTGCACCAGGAAGGGCTCCTCCGTGGGAAGAATCAGGTCCCGGGCATGCAGGATACCGCCGCCGGTTTCCAGGAGGGCCTCGCTTTCGTCGGAGATGGCAATGGGGATGCCCCAGTTGCGGGAGGCAATATAGGCGCGGATTTGCTCCGGGAAATGGTGCACGTTCACGGTGAGCTGGGTGTAGCCTGCCGCTTTGAGCTTTTGGATGACATGGTACAGGAGCGGTTCCCCGCACACGGGGACCAGGGCCTTGGGCAGGGTGTCGGTGAGGGGCCTCAGGCGGGTGCCCAGCCCGGCGGCAAAAATAAGAGCCTTCATGTTACAGGGATTTTTCTATGTTGCGCTCCCGGTGGGTCACAAGGATAGGGATGTCGAATTTCGCTTTCAGGTGGGCTGCCAGGTGCTCGGCGCAGTAGACGGAACGATGCTGGCCGCCGGTGCAGCCAAAGCTCACCTGGAGGTGGGTGAACCCGCGTTCCAGGAAGCGCTGCACGTGGGCATCGACCAGCTTGTATACGCTCTCCAGGAAGGTGGTGACTTCGCCGTCTTCTTCCAGGAAGCGGATGACGTCTGCGTCCATGCCGGTGGATTTGCGGTAGCGCTCGTATTTGCCGGGATTGTGGATGGCGCGGCAGTCAAAGACGTAGCCGCCGCCGTTGCCGGTAAGGTCTTCCGGAACGCCTTTCTTGAGGGAGAAACTGTAAATATGCACCAGCAGTTTGCCGGGTTCTTCCGGCACTGTTTCCCGGAAGCGGGGAAGGGCCACGATCTGCTCCAGCAGGCTGTTCAGGTAGGGATAGTCCGTGAAGGGCGTTTGGAGGAGGCCGCGGAGGTTGTCCATGGCCGGGGGAATGCTGGAGATGAACGGGGCTTTGCGCTCAAACAGGCCCCGGAAGCCGTATGCGCCCAGCACTTGCAGGGTGCGGAACAGCACAAACAGGCGCAGGCGGCTGTAGAAATGGGCCTGGTCCACTTCCTGGAACTGACGCAGCGCTTTGAGGTAGGCTTCCAGCAGCTTTTTCTTGGTGGCTTCCGGGAAGCGGGAACGGGCCTGCCAGACAAAGGACGCTACATCGTAATAGATGGGGCCCCTCCGGCCGCCCTGGAAGTCAATAATCCAGGGCTTTCCATCTTTAATCATGATGTTTCTGGCCTGGAAGTCCCTGTGCATGAAGGTGTTGCTCTCCTCTATAAGAAGATTTGCTTTAAGCCGTTCAAAATCGTCCTGCAGGCGTTCTTCGTTGAACTCCAGACCGGTGGCTTTCAGGAAACAGTACTTGAAGTAGTTGAGGTCAAAGTCCACCATGCGCGCGTTGAAGGCCTCATACATGCACTGCTGCCAGTCCAGGCCTTCTGCGCCTGCAAACTGCAGGCGGGGGAGTTCCTCCAGGGCTTGGCAGAGCAGCCGGGTTTCTTCTTCGCTGTAAGAACCTTTTTCCCGTCCCGGGGCCACGGCCTCGAACAGGCCGCTTGTGCCAAGGTCTTCCTGCAGGTAGGCCATTTGGTCCTCGCTCACGGCCACTACCTCCGGAACGGGCAACCCTTTTTCCCGGAAATGGCGGGAAAGGTAAAGGAAAGCCCGGTTCTCTTCCGGGTTGTTGCCCACAACCCCCATCAGGGAGCGGGAGGCGCTTTGAAGGCGGAAATAACGGCGGTTGCTGCCGGAGGACGGAAGTGCTTGAATGTGCTCCGCTTGTTGTCCTGTACAGGTCTGAAATAGCAGTCTTAAAACGTTGTCCGGCATGTCTTTTCAATTAATTTTGTAAAGTTACCCACAAAAAGGCGAAAAAGCAAAATCAATCCTTTGCGATTTAATCCTCTTTTTCTTACTTTTGTACTTTACAAACGAGAAATTAGGTATCAAATGAAAAAACTGTCGCTTCTTATTGCCGCGCTCATGGTCTGCCTGGCTGCCAGTGCCCAAAGCCCCATCAAAAAAATCATGGAACGCTTCGACGATCCGGAAAGAGGGCATACCGTATTTATCGAGAAAGGTTCCCGTACCATGGGTATCTCCGGCTCCTATAGGAACATCCGGGCCGGCGGGTATGTGGATTCCGACGGATTCGATGTCTTTTCGCTGCTGAACATGGGCGCCGGACAGGCCCATATCTGGACGGTATCGCCCAAATTCAACTGGTTCCTGGCCAACGACTTCGCCCTGGGCCTCCGTCTGGACTACAGCGGTTATTGGATCGATACGGATGTGCGTCTGGATTTGCGTGAGGTGGTGGGCAAGTTTTTTGAAAAGACAGATGTGGTGGATCCGTCCACAGAGGAAGGCAAGGCGGCCTTGGAGGCCCTGAACCTGACCATCTCCAACCGTCACTGGCACAAGCACGCCGGCGGCGTTTCGCTCACGGCCCGCAAATATCTGTCTTTCTTTGGCAGCAAAACCTTTGCCGTGTTTGGCGAGGGACGCCTGTTTGGCCGTTTCGGTATTACCACGTCTTATCCCGTTCCCTATGAAAACGAGGAAATCAAAAACCTGCGTATCAGCAAGAATATCGGCGTGGGCCTGAAGGGTGCCGTGGGCCTGGCTGTAAAACTGCGTGAAGGCAGCCTCATTACCGCCAGCATTCCCATTGTGGGCTTGGAATATTCCCTGTTGCTGCAGGATAAAAAAACCACTGTGGTCAAGAACGACGCCAGGTTGTCGTCCTTCCGGGTGGCCCGCGACCTGGATCTGATTGGTCTCCAGATTGCCTACTCCCGTGTCATCGGCCCCAAGAAGAAGAAATAGTCCCGGATGGAATACCAGAAAATCAATTTGGACAACTATGTCCAGACAGGTGAGGGTGGAACAGCCCTCACTTATAGTAATAAGGACGGCAAAACGCTTGTAAAACTGTTTTCTCCCGGTATGGGGGCAGAGAATGCGGCGCGTGAGTTTCTGGTGAATCAGGTGGTATACCGTCTGGGTGTTCCCACGCCGGAACCCCTTCGGCTGGTAACGGACGGGGAACGCTATGGCGCCGAGTATGAACTCATTCCCGAAAAACGTTCCTTCACGCGCATCATCTCCGAGGAACCGGAGCAGCTGGAACCGCTTACGCTGCGTTTTGCCCGGCTGGCCCGGCAGCTGCACCAAACCCCGGCCGATACAGCCATTCTCCCGGACATGCGGGAACTGGTGCGCTACCATATCGGCCGATACGAAGCCCTGCCCGAGGAACTCAAGGAGCGCCTGCTGGCGAAGCTCGCCACCATCCCTACGCAGGCGGTCTGCCTGCACGGGGATTTGCATATTGGCAATATCATTACCGACGGCACGCGGGACCTTTGGATCGATGTGGGCGATTTCGCGTACGGCTGTCCGGAGTGGGACCTGGGCATGACGTATTTTGCCTTCCAAAGCATGTCGGAGGCGCGTGCACAGAGTATTTTCCACCTGAGCACAGAAACCCTCAAAAAGCACTGGGCTCTTTTTGCCCGTGCCTATTGGAACACGGAGGATGCCGCGGAAATCACCGCCCGTGAACGTGCCCTGGCGCCCTATATCGCCCTTAAGCTGGCCGCCATGGTCAGTAAACTACATAACGGAAAAGGGCCCGTTTCCGAGCCCTTCTTAAAAGCTATTAGCGCTTATCTGAGATAGCCTGGTCAATGGCGTTCAGCTCTTCCTGGCTGAAAGCAGTATTCTCCAGGGCCTTGAAGTCGTCTTCCAGCTGGGAAACACGGCTGGCGCCCACAATGACGCTGGTTACGCGGTCGTCCTTCAGGCACCAGGCGAGGGCCATCTCCGCGAGGGTCTGGCTGCGCCGGGCGGCAATCTCGTTCAGCGCCAAAAGGGTTTTTAGCATCTCAGGGGTGAGGGCCGATGACTTGAGGAACTGCTCCTTGGCCATGCGGGAGTCGGACGGGATTCCGTCCAGGTAGCGGCCGGTCAGGAGTCCCTGTGCCAGGGGGGAGAAGGCTGTGAATCCCACGCCGTTTTCCTTGGCCTGGTCCAGGATGCCTTCCACCTCCGGCTCGCGGTTGATGAGGTTGTATCGGCCTTGATAAACGAGGCAGGGAACATCCCTTTCTCTCAGGTATTTATAGGCAAATGCTGCTGCCTGGGGCGGGTATTTGGAGATGCCCACGTACAGCGCTTTCCCGGCACGGACAATGTCTACCAGCGCCTGCAGGGTTTCTTCCAGCGGCGTTTCCGGGTCGTAGCGGTGGGAGTAGAACAGGTCCACGTAGTCCAGGTTCATGCGCTTTAAGCTTTGGTCCAGGCTGGCCATGAGGTATTTGCGGGAGCCCCATTCGCCGTACGGGCCGGGCCACATGTCGTGCCCGGCTTTGCTGGAGATGAAAAGTTCGTCGCGGAACGGTGCAAAGGACTTTTTCATGATAAGGCCAAAGGTCTCTTCCGCCGAGCCGTACGACGGGCCATAGTTGTTAGCCAGGTCAAAGTGCACGATGCCGTGGTCAAAGGCGTAGTGGGCCATCTCCAGGGAGCTCGCCAGCGGGTTCACATCGCCAAAGTTGTGCCACAGGCCCAGGGCGATTTCCGGGAGGAGAATGCCGCTGCGGCCACAGCGACGGAAGCGGATGCCGCTCTCATAGCGGCCGGGGGCGGGGGAGTAGACGGGGTTGATCATAGGGCATTTATTTCGTTAGCCAAATATAGTGAGATTCTTGGATTTTGTTTTGCTTTTTTGGAAAACTATCTCTACTTTTGATAAAACACTTTCACTATGAAACTAGACGGAAGACGCGAAAGCTCGCATGTAGAAGACCGCAGAGGTCTGAGTGGTGGCAGCAAAGCCGGTCTGGGCATCGGCGGCATAGCCATCGTTGCCATTCTTACCCTTTTAATGGGCGGGGACCTGGGCGATGTGTTCAGGAATGTTGCCTCTTCCGGCGGCATGCAGCCGGCGGCAGAGACTTCCTATGAGCCCACGGCCGAGAATGAGGCCCTGGCCAAATTCTCCCGCCAGGTCCTTGCCTCTACGGAAGATGTCTGGGGCAACTATTTTATGGACAATGGGATAGGCACGTATAAAGCCCCCACGCTGGTGCTTTATACCGGCTCCACCAGCACTGCCTGCGGGCAGGGCCAGGCCGCCATGGGGCCGTTCTACTGCTCGGCCGACGAAAAACTCTATATCGACCTATCCTTCTTCTCCAGCATGAAGCAGCAGTTAGGGGCCGATGGCGACTTTGCCTACGCCTATGTGATTGCGCATGAGGTGGGCCACCACGTGCAGCACCTGCTGGGCACGCTGGACCAGGCGCACAGCCAAATGGCCCGCATGAGCAAGGCCGATGCCAACCGCGTGAGCGTCCGTATCGAACTTCAGGCGGATTTCTATGCCGGCGTCTGGGCGCATTACGAGAGCACCCTCTTTGGCTCGCTGGAAGACGGCGACCTGGAAGAGGCCATCCGCTGCGCCTCGGTGATTGGGGACGATTATCTGCAGAAAAAAGCCCAGGGCTACGCCGTGGAAGAGTCGTTTACCCACGGCACCGCCGCCCAGCGCATGCGCTGGCTTAAAAAGGGCATGGAAAGCGGCGACATCCGCCGCGGCAACACCTTCGAACTCAGCGACCGGCAGCTGTAGGGGGCCGGGCAAGGGTCCTTAATAGAACAAATGATATGCTGAAAATTGGTGACAAGATGCCGTCCTTTGAGGTCCTGGACCAGGACGGGAACGTGGTGAAATCGGAGGATTTCATCGGCAAGGGGAAGAAGACCATTATTTACTTCTATCCCAAAGACAATACGTCGGGGTGCACGGCGGAGGCCTGCTCCTTCCGGGACAATTATGCAGAACTCACCGCCGCCGGGTACAACGTTGTGGGCGTGAGCAAAGACAGCGCCAAGTCCCATACCGGCTTCCGGGCAAAGTATGAACTTCCGTTCCGCTTGCTGGCCGATACCACCACCGAAATGCTGCAGGCCTTCGGCGCATGGGGAGAGAAGAAGATGTACGGCAAAACCACGCTGGGTACGCTCCGGCGCACGTTTATCTTTGACGAGGACGGTATCCTGGAGCGCATCATCGAGAAAGTGGATACCAAAAATGCAGCAGGGCAAATACTGGAGCAGTAATTATCGACAATAAATATGCGTTACTCAGTTATTTACAAGATTCCCGTGCTGCTGGCGCTTGCGCTCGCTGCATGCACGCCGGGGAATAAAGCGGATACTTCCGTTGCAGTGACGGGGGTGTCTGTAAGTCCCTCCAGCGCGGAGCTCAAGGTGGGGCAAACCCTTCAGCTTACCGCCAATGTGCTTCCGGACAATGCCAGCAACAAATCGGTGAGTTGGGCCTCATCCGATGCAGCCATTGCTTCCGTGGACCAGCGAGGAAAATTATCGGCCTTGAAAGAGGGGAGCGCCGTTATTACGGTGACCACCCAGGATGGCGGCAAAACCGGCACCTGTAATGTCTCCATCTCCAAGCCCACGCGAGAAGATGTCGTTGCCCGCAGCAAAGCATCTTCCGGGACGGTGACCAATGGCGTCAAGTTGACGTATTCCGGGACGGTCTTCAACCGGATTTACCTGCTGCTGCCCCGGCCCACGTCCAACGAGTATCAGGATATCACCAATTTCAATGCCCCCGGCTGCACGGAAGGGGATTGCCCGGATGGCGTGAATCACTACATCTGGAAGGATATCACTTCTACTGCCGATGTCCCTGCTTCCGGAAACTGGGTGATTTCGGAAACCTTCGACGCAAATGTTTACAAAGTCAAGGTAGATTTCTCGCTGATGACCGATATCCCGGAATACGATCCAGCATCCGAGGAATGCAAGAAGTACCTGGGGAAAGAGGAAGGCGGCTTTGTGGACCCTACCCACAGCAAGATTGTCTCTACCGCCAACGCTTTGTGGACGCAGGCCCAGGGGAACATCATCACCTATGCCCGTAAATGCCATGAATGGACCTCTGCCAACATGACTTACGGGAATATGAATACCGGTTTGCACACCATCTCCAGCCTGATGACCACCATGACCGGAGACTGCGGCAATTACTCCTCGGTATTCATTTCACTGCTGCGTGCCAAGGGAATTCCGGCGCGGCACATTGTCATGGTCCATGGAAAGAAAGATGAATTCCATGTTCGTGCGGAGTTTTATGTGCCCACCTACGGCTGGATTCCCGCGGATCCCACTTGGGGCGATGATTATTTCGGCGTGTTTGAAGGAGACTATATCGTCGTGACCCGGGGAATCAACAACATCCTGCGTGGCTTCGACGGAAGCGATTTCCGCGCGGATCTTTTCCAGACTTTCTGCTATTGGTACTGGTACAGTACGGAAGGCACCAACATGAAGTTCTCCCATTCCTGCACCGGCTTGCAGTAGGGAAACAGATCGCAACAAACAAACGAGCCCGTTGGCACTTGCGCCACGGGCCCGTTTTAGGGCGCATATAACAACATTTATAGCAATCATGATAGCAAAAGCGACCTTTGGGGCCGCTTTTGGTGTTTTTTGCGAAATCATGAATTATAGTTCAAAATATTTTTATAATTTTGCGAAGTATAATTAATAGTCTTGCGATATGGATAAGAACATCATAAAAACAATCATAGGTGAAAAGCACCAAGAGATTGCTCAGGTCAATCTTGTAAAACGGCCGGTATTGTATGAGGACAGTGTGTCTTATGTAAACGTAGGTATCCGCAGGGCCGGCAAGTCCTGGTTGCTTTATCAGGATGTCAAACAGCACCTTGCCGATGGAGAATTATCACTCGGAGACTGTTTGTATGTAAACTTTGAGGATGAGCGTCTCGCCGACATCACGTCAAAAGAAATTGGGCTGCTCCTGGACTGCTACCAGGAGATGTTCGGCCTGAAAAAGCCGCTTGTATATCTGGACGAGATTCAAAATATTGATGGCTGGGAAAAGTTTGTTCGTCGGCTAGCCGAAGCCAAGTATAGGATTATGGTGACAGGCAGCAATGCCAAGATGCTCAGTAAAGAGATCGCGTCCACGCTAGGGGGCAGTTTTGTTATCCGGGAAGTGTTCCCGTTCTCTTGGAAGGAGTATCTGGCATACCATGGTATCTTCCCCGGAAACAACTGGGAGTTTGAACCGAAGACAAGGCTAGCAGTGCGGACTCGCTTCGAAGATTATTTTTACAACGGCGGTTTTGCCGAGACATTTCCCATCGTGGGTAAGCGGGAATGGCTCACCAGCCTGTTGCAGAAGATTCTTATGGGCGATATTATTTCCCGCTATAAAATCAGGAATGACCGCCAGCTTAGGCTGTTGGTTAGGAAGGTGGCCGACAACGTGATGCAACCGACGGCCGTTTCCCGTTTTGAGCATATCATCAAATCATCGGGAGAGACAATCAGTTTGCCTACGGTAAAAGATTATCTGGAATATCTGGAAGAATGCTATCTGATTTATTCCATCCCTAATTATGCATCGGCGGATTCCGAACAGGAAACGCTCCGGAAACGCTATTTCATGGATAACGGCTTGCTGAATCTTTATCTGTATAAGGGCGAGACAAAGTTATTGGAAAACCTTGTGGCACTGCAGCTTCGCAAGAAGTATTGGGATCCGGAGGAGCCTAAACTGTTCTTTTACAAGCGCGGAGGCGTGGACCTGGATTTCTACGTCCCTCAGGAGAAACTGGCCGTGCAGGCTTCATACGATTTGACCACTCAGGCCACGAGAGACCGCGAGATAAAAGCCCTTGTGGACTTCAGTAAAGCGTTCAAACTAGACCGTGCCTTGATTATTACATATGACGAAGAGGAAACCATCGAAAAAGACGGGCTTACCATTGAAGTAATACCGGCCTGGAGATGGCTGCTGATGTGATCCATTTGCGTTTTGTGTGGTGCAGTAGGGCGAAATTGGACCTGCGCCATGGGGGCTCACTCACCACGGGATTCCGCTTCGCGGCATCGAAAAGCGCTCATCCGGTCCCTCCACGGGCACGAAAAAGCCTCAAAGCGTAGCACTGGCGGACCATTCGGCCCGCCAGCGGCGCATTATCGGCCCAAACCGTGCCGCCAGCGGGCCCTCGCCGGGGCTTCATCCTCGGAAGCAGGCCCCAAGGACACAAGGGGAACACAATGGAATTATTTCAACTCCTCGCCAATGCGCATGCGAAGGAAGGCGATGAATTGCGGGTTGTCGTTTTGGTGGAGGTAGAAGGTGCGGATGATGTCCAGTGCCGCATAGGGCCGAAGGGTGCGGTTGAGTGCCTCTACGTCTTCCGTACCGGTATAGGCCTTGGCAAAGGCGTCCCAAAAGGCGAGCATTTGCTCGCGGGTCATGTGCGTGAGTCCCTGTACGGCGGGAATGACGCTGTCTTCCACCATCATTTTGTAAAGGTGTGCCAGGTCCATCATGTACCAGCCCTGCGAGAGCCAGCCCAGGTCTATCCAGTAGTGTTTTTCATCGGCCAGAATGATGTTTCCCGGCTGGAAGTCTCCGTGCAGGACGGTGCCTGTATCCGGCATGGCTTTCACCAGCGCCGTGAGTTGCGCCCGCTGGGTATCCGTCACAAGGATAGACGTGGAGAGGGCCGTGAGGAGCAGCTCTTTCATGGTAATGACCCGTGCCGATGAGAGGATGGGCATCCGGTGCAACTGTTTGCCGTAATCGGCCATTTGTGCAGCCAGTTGAGGGATTTGCGCGGGCGTGTTGGCACAAAGCCGGGCAAAAGAATGTTTGCCCTCGATTTTCTCGCTCAGGATGCCGTGGTCCTTGCCGTCCCGGACAATTTCATAGACCCGGGGTGTAGGGATGCCGGCCTCAAAGGCAATGCGGGAGGCCTCGAATTCCTGCTCCACTTTTTCTGCCGAACCCATGTCCGAGCGGACCAGTTTGAGGAGAATGCCCGGATGTAGGGGAGAGACGAGCGCTTCTCCGTTGTAGCCCTCGCCAACCTTCGTCCATTCCTGAAGATTGATTTGCGGATAGTCCATAATGCAAAAGTAGTAAATTTCTGCCGCGTTTGCAATTGCGACTGGGGGGCGCCTGGTCCCTCCACGGGCGCGAAAACGCCTCAAAGCGTAGCACTGGCGGACCTTTCGGCCCGCCAGCGGCGCATTATCGGCCCAAACCGTGCCGCCAGCGGTCCCTTGCGGAGGCCTCTCGGCGGCCGGCACCAACCATAAAGGATCTTGACAAAACAGAATTGATGCATTGCTGGTGATGCTCCAGACAACACATCAAAAACTATGAAAAAATCAAAATCTATCTGACTTTTTCATAGTTTTTGATTATATTTGCCCCTGAACACTAGTTGGGCAATGCAATGAAAAGAAAACTGACACAGAAGCTGATAGACTGGAAAAACAGGCCAAACCACAAGCCGCTCATCCTCCAGGGAGCCCGGCAGGTGGGCAAGACCTACATCCTGGAGGAGTTCGGTCGCAATCATTACAAGAATTATATCAAGGTAAGTCTGGACCTGGTAACGGATGTGACCAATTTCCTCAAGGACAATATCAACCCTATAGAGATCATTGCCTATCTGGAATCCTTGTACAATCAGCGCATCTTGCCCCACGAAACACTGGTTATCTTGGATGAGATTCAGGATTGTAAAAGAGCGCTCCTGGCTTTGAAATACTTCAAAGAGGATTATCCTCAATATGATATTGTGGCAGCAGGAAGCCTTCTGGGTGTGGCTGTGAATCAGGGAAACAAGCCTGATGAGGATGATTATCCCGTTGGCATGGTGGATGAACTGAACCTGTTTCCCATGGATTTTGAGGAGTTTCTTTGGGCAACAGGCAATGACATTCTCTCGCAGGAAATTCGTTCCCACTATGAGGCCAACGAAGCTATGCCGGCATCGGTGCATTCCCTGGCGTTGGATCTTTATCAAAAGTATCTTGTTGTAGGAGGCATGCCCGAGAGCGTGCAGAAATGGGTGGACACACATAGCTATCTGGAGTGCAGGACCGTTCAGCAGTCTATTTTGGTTGGGTACAATGCCGATATGGCCAAATACGTCAAACCCGCAACTACGATGAAGATAAGGGCCTGTTTTAACAGCATTCCGGCCCAGTTGGCAAAGGAAAACCGCAAGTTCCAATATAAGCTTGCCATGAAAGGCGGTACGGCCAAAATATTCGGAGAAGCCATTGAGTGGCTCATCCTTGCCGGAACCGTACATAAGTGCAAACTGATTACACACGGCTTCATCCCTATCTCGGCCCATGAGGACGACAGCGACTTTAAGATTTACATGTCCGACGTGGGACTTCTGAATACCAAGACGCAGATGCCGGTTCAGATGCTGCTGAACGCTATAGAGACCGACAATACATTCCTCGGGTCTGTCGCTGAAAACTATGTGGGCCAGGCACTTGCAGCCAATGGCATAACACTCCGTTATTGGAAGAACGACAATACACAGGAAGTTGAATTCATCCTGCAAGACGGGATGAACGTGATACCCGTGGAAGTCAAAAAGGGTAAGAAGGTGGATGCTATCAGCCTGAACAATTTCAAAAAGACCTACAATTGCCCTTACGCCTACAGAATCTCCGGCAAGAATTTCGGGTTTGCCAATGGAATCAAGGCTGTTCCTCTGTATGCTGTCTTCTGTATTGAAGCGAATGGGGACCTTGAATAAAGGCAAGAGCCCCAATGCCGATAGACCCTCGCGATGGTGAAGGTGTGGGGGAAATTGAAAGAAATAGTTTATTATTGATACGTTATGATGACCCTTGATCAAAGAATCGAATTTGACATTAAAGAAAGATTGGCCGGAGGCTCTCTATCGGGTGCTGAATTACTTTCTCCGGCCATAAAAATGAATAGTGATGAGGCTACCGAAGGTTTTTCTACTTTGGGTCTTCCAGGCTATTATTGTGGCAATCGGGATGCTAAGACTGTTGTCGTTAATCTTAATCCCGGTATGGACGCCCAATTGGCAGATTGCTTGTGGGGATGCAGGACCGTTAGTTTTAATCATTCCTCTCTTGCCTCGTTTGTCAACGATTTTAATGATTATAGCAAGAAATATGGGGCAATCGACAAAACACGCTATGATTCGTTTGATATCAAACAAGCTGCGTTTTTCTATAGTTGGGAAAATAGTGGAATTGGACTTCCTATGATGCCGCCTAAAGGCTGGGAAGATAAAGATTTTTGTTTGAATGCAAAAGAGGCAGTTTTAATGAACAAACTCCAGTTAGAACTGATTCCCTATTCTTCCTCCAAGTTCACCATTGACAAACGTCAAATAGGATTATTTTTCCCGTATGTTGAAACGCTTTTGAATGAAATTTTCCGAAAGGAGAGAGAATACGTTGTGTTTGCGTCCGCTATTTTTGAGGACATATTTAAGGCATATAATAACAATTACTTACTCAACTCAAATGAAGTGAAGTTCACGCTTAAAAAGAAAGACGGAACGAATATGCGAAGCCAGCTAAAATGTAGAAAGATAACTCTTAGCTATAATGGGAAAGAACAAAAAGCCCTGATTGCTCATTCTTTCCCTTCTCAGAGCATAGGCAGAGCTTTCGACATTATGCAGCAGTACGGCGCATTCTGCTATAACGAGTATATCAAGCCTTAGAAACGGGATTACTCTAAAGAATAGCCTTCGCAGAGCGTCTAGTCTCCGCGAGGGCAAATTTTTTTGCAAGTTTTTTTGAATTTTTTGCCATTTGATTCTATAGTAATATCGAAACCAAATTGATTCGATATGCAAAAGATTCAGAAATTCCAGTTCGGCCGCCTTTACGCCGCCCCCAAATCCACCAAGTCCTATGAACTCCTGAACCGGGATGGCCACCGCCTTGTTTTCCTGGTTCGGAATCCAAAAACTCGTGATTCCTGGAAACAACTCGGGGTTTCCACCTTCAAGGCCGATGAAACCGGCGCCTTCGAAGAAATCCTCTTCTCGGACGGAGTCCGGCTCCGCTCCGATGCCTTCCGCAAGGAAAAGGTATCCTCCCCGAACCGGCAGGGACTCATTGAGCTGATGGCTGCCCTGGCGGCATAAACATAGAAACGATGTCAAGAGAATTCTTTTATAAGCAGTTGGATTTATCGGTCGGTGACGTTGTCTATTATGTCATCGGAGAGGGCGCTGTCTTTTCCGTCCGGAAGACCAGGGTTATGGATATCCAGACACGTTACAACGGCCTTGGCATTCACGGAATAAAGATGGAATATACCGTCTATATCACGGAGGACGGGCATATCCTCAGCCGCTCATTCAGGAACAAGAAAGACGAACTGGATTCGTCGCAGGTTTTTCTGACAAAGGCCGATGCTGTGCAGTATGTCATTGACCGTCTGCAACGGGAAATCAACAGTGAAAGGCACGTTATACTTAATGCGCAGGCACGCTTGTCAGAGGCCGAGCGTGCCTTGAAAGTTTATCAGAAGTACCAGTGAAATTATGATTGTGGAAAAGATGACAAAAGAAGAACTTGAAGACCTTGTTGCCTGCTATATCAAAGTTGAGGGCTATACAGACCTTCGCTCGATTTATTATGTGATGCGCCAGGAGTACCCCGGTGAGTTTGATTCCAAGGAGGCCTT
Organism: uncultured Bacteroidales bacterium; assembly: GCA_900317845.1. Classification (GTDB taxonomy): domain Bacteria; phylum Bacteroidota; class Bacteroidia; order Bacteroidales; family UBA932; genus Cryptobacteroides. The sequence continues at coordinate 8,562 of ONII01000021.1, read as the reverse complement.
GAGCGCAATCCGGAAAGTCTTGAAAGAAGAAAGAGCTCAAGGTCGACCAAGATGTTGTAATCAGATATAGCGGATGTTGATTTAATCCCCGGTGTTTTTATACGACTATTTTGATATATAAAAATTTATTGCGATATTTGCGTTGCGATATTTTCGCAACAATATAATCGCAATAATATGAAGGCAGAGATTTACAACCCTTTCCTCGTCTCCGGATATGAGTCTCCGGAGTATTTCTGTGATCGCAAGAAGGAGACGGAGGACCTCCTGGAAACACTCCATAATGGTAGGAACATCACGCTGACTTCTCCAAGGAGGCTTGGGAAAACCGGCCTGATAAAACATATATATCATTTAATCAGGTTGAAGGATCCCAAGGCTACGGTCATCTATATTGATTTGTTCTCTACGGAGTCTTTGTATGATTTTACGCAGGCCTTTGCTTCTGCCGTTCTGGGGCAGTTGGATTCCAATCCGGTGAAAGCGATGAAGAAGATCGTGAACTTGTTTAAGAGTTTTCGGCCTAACCTGACGGTGGATCAAGTTACCGGACAGCCAAAAATAGGTCTGGATATCGCTTCCGGGACAGAAACCAGCACGCTGGAGCAAGTCTTCAAATACCTGAAGCAGTCAGGAAAAACTTGTTATATCGCCTTTGATGAGTTTCAACAGATAACCTATTACCCCGAAAAGAATGTAGAGGCGCTCCTTCGGTCCTACATCCAGGATTTGCATAACGTGCATTTCATTTTTTCCGGAAGCAGGGCGCATCTGCTTGGAGAAATGTTTCTTTCCCCCAAACGCCCGTTTTATCAGAGCACTTCTGAAAAAACCATCGGAGTCATTGATGAGCAGGTGTATTTTGCCTTTGCCGATGGCTTTTTCACGGCTCAGGGACGCTCTTTGCCCATAGAAGTGTTCCATTACGTCTATAGCCTGTACGAGGGATACACCTGGTACATACAGATGATACTGAACCGCCTATACTCAAAAGTAGGCAGATCCATTGATATAGATCTGGCGCATGAGTGTCTACATGAGATCCTTCAGGAGAACGAATTCTACTATCAACACTTGCTTCAGGTATATCCAAAGGGACAGGTAAAACTGATTAAGGCTATTGCAAAAGAGAAGAAGGTAAATGAACCATTGGCCGGCTCCTTCATCTCAAAATATGGCCTGACGGCAACCAGCAGTGTCAAGAGTGCTCTGTCCCGGATGCTGGATGAGGAAATTATTTATCGGGCCCCTGATGGGTATATAGTTTATGACCGATTCTTTGGCCAATGGCTTGATGCCCGGTTTTAACCCTGATTCTTTAAATGGAGATATATGTCTTGGATTGATGCTAGATTAAATTTTTGGGGCCACTCACCCGGGATTTCGCCTTCGGCGACATCCCTGCCCGCCTGCGGCGGGCTTTGCAAAGCTTACCAAAAAAGACGCGTTCAAGCAAGCTTGACGCGCCTTTTTTGCTAATCTTTGCGGTGAGTGAGGGATTCGTAAACGAAGTGCAATCCCGTGCAGGAACCCTTGTTTTAATGATTTCTATTGCGTATTTTTGCAGTCGTAGTCAAGCGGCTACACTCAAAATTGGGCCATTATTGGGCCACGATTTGACAAAAATGCGCTATGAAGATTAAGAGAAATATCGCTTTCAAACTCCGCCCTTACGGGAAGGATGGGAACCTCTTCCAGATCAGGATGAGGGTTACTTTCAACGGCCGTCGTTTTGACACCAAGACCGGATGCCAGATCAATGACCCGTCGACCTGGGATGATCAGTTGCAGTTGGTGGCCGAAGGATACGTGGGGCCGAAGGGGGAGACGGCGCAGGCCATCAACAACGAGCTCCGCAATGTCCGGGACCAGATGGATACTGCATTCAAGTTCTTCGAGGCTACGGATAAGAACCCGACGATTGAGGAACTGAAAGTGAAGTATGAACAGCGCCTTAACGGTACTGTTCCGTCCAAGCCTGCCGAGGAGAAGAAGGAGCGCAAGCCCAAGGCCCCCGGTTTCTATGAAGTATTTGACAAGTTTACGGACGAGTGTGGAGAAAAAAACGCCTGGACGGAGGCTACTTTCCAAAAGTGGGCGGCACTGAGGAATGATCTGCATAAGTTCAGGTCCGGCATCAAGTTCACCGAACTGGATGAAGATGTTCTCACTGCTTTCGTCACCTATCTGAGGGATACGAAGTCCCTGCGTACTCCCCGGAAAAAGAAAGGGGACAGGAAGGAATATGACCCGGAAGATGTGACCGGCCTCAAAAACTCTACCATCGAAAAGAAGATTGACTACCTTAAATGGTTCCTGAACTGGGCCTCCGAGAAAGGATTCAACACAAACCGCAGCTATAAATCCTTCCATCCCACCCTCAAAAAGACGCAAAAGCGTGTCATTTACCTGACCAAGGAGGAAATCAAGCAAATCCGGGCGCTGGAGCTGACGGCCGAGAAGGCCTTCCTGGATCCGGTGCGGGATGTGCTGCTCTTCTGCTGCTTCTCCGGCCTTCGGCACTCCGACGCCAACAACCTCCGCCGCAGCGACATCAAAGGAGACCATATTGAAATCACTACCGTCAAGACGGCCGACAGCATTTCCGTCGAGCTGAACGACATTACCAGAGCCATTCTGGAGAAGTACAAGAAGGTCCCCTTTAAAGACAATAAGGCACTTCCAAATCTGACCAACCAGGCCATGAACCGGGATGTCAAGAAGCTTTGCAAATTGGCTGGTATCGATGAAGAGATCAGAGTGACCACCTACAAAGGGAATGTACGCACGGACACTATCTATCCCAAGTATCAGCTCATCGGTACCCACACCGGCCGCCGCACCTTCATCGTCAACGCCCTCTCCCTGGGGATTCCCCCGGATGTGGTAATGAAATGGACCGGCCACAGCGACTACAAATCCATGAAACCCTACATTGACATCGTTGATTCCATCAAGGCCCAGTCCATGGCCAAATTCAACGATTTGTTGTAGGAATTGAGGAAGAATGATTAACTTCGCAAAAATGATTGAATTATGACTCGCGAGGAACTTATAGCGAAGATTCAGGACATCGAATGGGATGACTTTGAGGCGAAGGAGGCTTTGAATGAGCTTCCTAAAAATACGTGGGATACGGTGAGCGCATTTTCAAACACATCTGGAGGATGGGTCCTGTGCGGCGTTGCTCAGCGCGGAAAGAAGTTCGAGATTCAAGGAGTAGAGAATGGAGAAAAGATTGAGAATGATTTTCTGACCACTCTTCGTAACAAGGATAAGTTCAATCACGTGCTGCAGTGTCGTCCGGCCAAGATTCATGTAGACGGGAAACTGGTCTTGGGATTCTATATCCCCTCATCCGAGTTTAAGCCTATTTGGTATGGTTCTCCAAAGAACACCTTCATCCGTAGCGGTTCCGGAGACCAACGGGCCACAGATTTGGAGATTGCAGCCATGTACCGGGACCAGGCATTCGGCACACAGTCAGAGAAGACAATTGAGGGAAGGACCATTGCTGATTTGAATGCGGCGTCATTTGCCTCATACCGGCGGTATATTCAGACATTCAACCCAGAATTCCGAGCAGGCAAATTCGACGATGCAGAGTTCTGTGAGTATACCGGTATTACCCGTGGCGGCGTGCTGACCTATGCTGGACTACTGATGTTTGGCAAAAATGAGGTGGTACGTACATTTGCGAATAACTTTTGGGTGGATTACATCGAAATCCCTGGGAATTCTTACAGTGATGCGGCGGTACGGTTCTCTTATCGGCTTCCGGAGTTGGACAATATCTGGGATAGCTACGAGGCTATCTTCCAGCGCTTGAGACTTCACGTGGACGCGGCGCCGTTCTCGCCACGGCCAGATGGCTTTGCACCAGATGACGAATCCCAGTTGTACGCCTTGAGAGAAGGACTTGTCAATATGTGTTCCCATGCCGATTACTTCTCTCCGATGCACCCGACAGTAAGGGTATTTGACAATCGTATCAGCTTCCAGAATCCTGGAAAGATTGTTGTAGATATGGCGCATCTGAGGGATCGTTACCAGTCGGCCCCGCGCAATCCTTCCATCCTCAAGCTGTTCAGATACACAAAGATTTCCGACAATGCCGGATATGGGATGGATAAGATCTATTCCTGGGAGCGGCTGACAGGTGAGAAGGTAGAGATTGTCACTGACGTGATGTATTCTGAAGTAACCTTCTGGAGGCCAAAGATAGGGACTTCCATCAAGAGGAAAGGTGAAGATTTGGGCGCAGTTACCACACCCGTTACTGCACCCAAAACTGCACCCAAAACTGCACCCAAAACTGCACCCAAAACTGCACCCAACGGGGGCTTGAAAATGCAGGATAAGGTGTTCCGGATTATCAAGTCCTCACCGACAATCAGCAAGGCCGAGATTGGCCGCTTATGCGGGTTAACTCAACGCGGTGTCCGATACCATGTCGAGAAATTACGAAAAGAGAAAGGTCTCCGCTGGGAAGGTCATAGTCTCAATGGCCGATGGAAATGGGATAAAGAATGAGTAATTAGACTCCGTGACTATGCGTGTCCACTAAAAGTTGTGGACGATTATTATAAGTTTAACTTTTAAAACAAAGTCGGTTCACTTGAACCATCCAGTTCATTGACAAGGAGACAAGTAACAGTGCAAGTAATAGTGCAAGTAATAGTGCAAGTAGAGGACAAGTAAGTGACTCCGTAATCCGCCTGCTTTTGGCTTTATCGGGAGAAATGTCTATGCGCGAGATGATGGACAAGCTCGGTTTCACGAGCCGACCAATGCTCCAAGACAATTACTTAACCCCGGCGCTTGATTCCCCCCTTGTGGAAAGAACCCAACCTGAATCACCGAAAATATCACCGAAAGTTCAGTGAAAAGTTCAGTGAAAATAGTTCAGGCAATGCGTAAGAATTCTCATATCACCGCTGTAGAATTGGCCGCTTTGATTGGTATTTCTGAACGAGCAATATGGAAGAATATCGCTAAACTGAAAGCTGCTGGTGAAATCCTAAGGGTGGGTTCAGATGTTGATGGCGAGTGGAAAGTCCTTAAATAGATTAATCCCCTTAGTCCTATGTCAAAACTCAAAGACATCCTAAAACAATACCGCACCCTTCTCCGCCGCTCGGATGCCCGGTGGAGGAAACTGCTGTGCCCCTATCCCATAGACCCGGAGGCTCAGCAGGCCGATGACGTAAGATGGCGCACAAGATACAATTGGTTTATCTGGATTGTCCTGGGAACTTTGGGGCTTCTTGCCGAGGTTCTCGTCTTCCCCCAGATTGACAAGATGCTTATGATACCCCTTCTCGTGTTTGCTTTTTTGGTGGCTTTCTGTGCCATTATGCAGAATTCCCGCATCAAAAAGAGCCCGGCGGGCCGAAAAGAGAAGGCAAAACTGGCCAGTTTTGAAGAATGTTTCGTCAAAAAGGAGGATTTCGTCAAAGTGGACCAGTACATCCGCGACTCTTTTTCTTCTTATTCCAAAATGAAATCCGGCCAGGCCATTGCGCTCATTATGGCCATCCGTGAGGCCGGTATGTCCAATGAGGGCGAAGCGCCGCTGGCCAGCTTCCTCATCAAGGATTATGGCCCCCTTGGTATCCTTAGCTTCGACTCGGTGCGCGCAGCTACAAGTGCCAAACGTGACAATGAGAAGAAGGCCGCTGTCATGTCTGTCATAGCTCCCGACAAGCCTGGTCTTCCAAATACTTCCAAATAAATACAAGTGGATTTTTTAGAAGACAATAGAAGTGTAACTAATTGATACACAAGCAGTTATAAAATAGTTTGGCACGGTTGTTGCCTGTGCTTGCAGCCGGATGGATTCACCGCAGAATGCAGTGACCATCCGGCTGAAACATATATATAACCATTAAACTTTAATGATCATGGAAAGACATGACTTTGAAAGACTCCTCCAAAAGATGCTCGTCCAGATGACGGGAGAGGAGCTCGTGACCATCTTCAGGGAGGCCACGACGGTAGGGAAAGATGAGAACGGCGCTTCGGTGGAAACAACGAAGTACGTCTACGGGATCCAAGACCTTGCGGCGTACATCGGCTGTTGTGCCAGTACCATCTATGATCTTAAGAAGCGCGGCGTACTGGACGGCGCCATTGTGTCCAAAGTAGGAAAGCGCATTGTTTTCAACGCACCGCTTGCCCGGCAGCTTGCCGATGAGTACCAGCGCCGGCAGCGCGATGCCCGTCAGGAGGAGGGCCGGTTATGATACTCATTCGCCGCCCTCCCTCTGCGCCGTTCGGGACACTGGCGCGGGAAACGCTCCAGACCCCGGAACTAAGCCTGAAAGAGAAGGGGATGCTGGCTGTGGTGTTCAGCCTTCCCGAGGACTGGGCCCTTACCGTTGCGGGACTCTCCGGCATCCTGAAGGAGAGCAAAGGTGCCATCCAGTCCACTCTCCGGGGCTTAAAAACCAAGGGATATCTGGCCGAAGAGCTCATCCGCAACGACATCGGCCAGATTCTCCGCCGGGAGTACATCTTCCGGGAAATGCCGCAGACGGAAAACCCGTCTATGGTGAATCCGGAACAACAAATAATAATAGAACAAAGTAACCATCAAACAATAGAAGAAATGAACAAAATAAGTCCCCTTTTCAGAAACTCGGATTTTTACGAGGAATGGAAAAAATTCATACGTCAAAGAGGTGAACGATATACTCCTGCCATGAGGGCCGATGACCTTGCCTCACTGGAAAAGTATCCCGAGGAAGTAGCCGTCCTCATCATCCGCAGGGCGGTGGACCGTGGATGGTCCCGCGCCCATTTCCCGGGCTCCGGCAAAAGAATCCTTGAAAGCTGGAACAGGGTCACCGGTTCAGACGAGAGCGTCATCACCCGGAACCAGGCCGTCAAGCAGGCGCTGAAAGAAAGAAGAGATGAAAGAGAAGATGAAGAAGGGAAAGGAGGTGCGGGGCGATGACCGTCGGTGCTATCATCCAGGCTCGGCGCAGCCGCCCCGTCAGCCAAATCCCCTTTCAGGAGATGAAATGGCTCATCGCCGACGTTGTCGTCGATGAAGCGTTCTCCCTTCGCTGCGAGGCCGCGGAGCAGAAGCTTCTGGAGGCCATCGTCAATCTGGTAACACAGGAGCTCTGCACAACCTATTCCTCCTGGCGGGCCGACGAACTCCGTATCGCCATACGTGCCGGGGCTTGTTCCCAGCTGGGGCCCATGTACCGTCTTTGCCCGGCCGAGTTTGTCCGTATTATGGATACCTACCACACCTGTCCTATGCGTCTGGAGGCACTGCGCATCCTTCGCCGGGAAGCCGAAAAGCCACAGCCGGAAGACCCGGCTGTGGCAAAACGGAAGTTTCGTGAATCGTTGGAAAAGATTGCGAAAGAGTGTTTTGCCGATGTTGCCAGGGATGGACGCATCACCTACTATTCAGACACGCTTGTGGCAAACATCTATGACCTGCTCTGTGAGACCGGGGCCATACTGGCTGAGGGCAACTTGCCCGAAAATGCGAAGGAGGCGGAGAAGGAAAAGCGGCACCTGCTGGAAGAAGCCTTCAAGTTGATGGCTTCGGAGGGGAAGCGGCTGGAAATCCCGTAATACGCTGGAAAAAATTTTATTGCAAGATGTGCGTTTGTGATACAAACGCGTCCGCCGCAGGACCCTTCTACGCCTGCGGCGGACATTGGAAGTATTTTTTGGAACTGTGGAACACTATACTATTAAGCCATGATTATCAAGAAAACAAAGATGATAAGCCTCCGGATGACAGAGTTTCAATACGACAAAATGATGGACCTGATGCAGATTGAAGGATACCATTCCAGGACCCGTTTTATTGTTGATACGGTCCTTAAAAACGCCCGGAAGAACTATCAACCTAAAGGGACAGGCCGGGATGCCGAACTGTACAAGATTCGCAAGAAGCTTATTGAGCTTTACAGGGAAATGTCGGCCGAAGGGAAAAACCTTAATCAGATTACCAAAGCCGTGAACACGTTTTCCCGGTGCTGGGACATTGACTTCACCACCGTGGAGAGGATGTGCAGCGCCATCAATATGGCAGGTAAAGTTGCCGAGAAGCTGACTTGGCGATCCAGCGACGTGCACCGTATTGCCGTGAAGATAGAGTGTGACTATTGTCCGAATGACGAGTATGAGGATGGGTAAAACTATGATCCAATCAGGCTTATTTGCAGAATCCTGAAGATAAGAAATCAGGGAATAATTGTGTTTTAAGGGCTCACCTGCAAAAATACGCAATATAAACCATTATAACAAGGGTTTCTGGAGGACTTTGTACTTTTAATTCGAATCCGACTACCTCCACAAACAAAAGGACCGCCAGACGAAAGTCTGGTGGTTTTTTCGTATTCGTCAGCGTTGAGCTTGCTCGAAAGCTGATGAATGCGGGAAAACCAAAAGGGCAGCTTGCTGCCCGGTGGTCCGTTGTTTCAGTGCCCCCGCGGCGAGCGGTCATCGGATGCCGCGAAGCGGAATCCGACTATAAAAAAATGTAAATCAAATCATCCTACTTTTTGTCCACATGACCTCAGTTTCATTGTT
>ONII01000019.1 GCA_900317845.1 uncultured Bacteroidales bacterium | reverse complement strand
TGGAACGCCGGCATCAACATGTACTTCGGCGTAGACGTGGGCGGCAGCGCCATCTGCGAATGGTACGAGTACACGGCCCCGATGAACTGGGACGAATAACACAAAGGACCTTTAAACGCATCTGATTATGAAGACAATCGATAAAATAGCGATCCTTTGCATCCTGGCCCTGGCGGCGTCCTGCAGCCAGAAGCCTGTTACTCCGGAGCCCGTGACTCCCGAGGTCAAGCCGGAAACCCGCACGCTCACCTTCGTCCTCCCCGAAATTGTTCTGGAGGAGGGCGAAGAAGCCCCTGCGGCCATGAAGACCGCCTGGGTGGCCGGCGACCAGATTGTGGTGCACGGCGAATATGCCAAAAACCAGGTAACCGTGACCCTCGCGGCCGGAGACATTTCCGCCGACGGCAAATCGGCCACCGTTACCGTGGACAACCTTTACCCTTACAAGCGGGAAGACTGCAGCAGCACGCTGTATGCCTCTTACCCGGCGTCCCTGTCCGACAACCTCAAGCACTGCTTCTTCTACAGCAAGTTTTCCACCACCAACGCCGACATCATGGCGGCCAGTAACAGTGGAGATACCTTCCAGTTCCACCGCCTGTGCGGCATCCTGTCCATTTCCGTGGAGGGGGACTACGAAGGCTACCTGCTGTCCACCCCCAAGAAGGAGGCGCTGGGCTACGAATTCCTGCAGGTGAAACTCACGGACAAGGAGCAGCTCTATACCCAGTATAAAGGAGACCCCGTCCTGCAGATAGAAGAGGAACTTACCGGCTCCGAAATTCTGGTGTATGTGCCCGACGGAACCACGCTTGCGGGCGGTTTTACCCTCAAACTCATGGAAGACGGCGACTATACCAAGATTTACAAGCACACCGAACCGGTCGATATCGGCCGCGGCACCCTGGAGGAGATTGGCGACATTACCGCCGAGCTGCAGCAATACGACAACCCGTTCAGCGCGGATATCCTGGATTTGGATACGGAGGGAAGCGCCAACTGCTATATCGTCACCGAGGCCGGTGGCTACAAGTTCAAGGCCGTCAAGGGAAACAACCCGCTGCTGTTTGTGGAAGAGCCCGCAGACGCCCAAGTGCTCTGGGAAACCTGGAACGATGACTCTGAAGTTACTCCGGGCAGCGTGCTCGCAAGCGCGTCCTATGCAGAGGACTTTGTCATCATCCATACCCCGGAGACGCTCCACCCCGGAAACGCCGTGGTCGCCGTTCTGAATGAGGATGGGGACATTCTCTGGAGCTGGCACATCTGGATTCCCGCGACGCCCATTGAGACAGCCGCATACGGCGGCATCATGGGCGCAGACCTGATGGACCGTAACCTGGGCGCCCTGGTGGCTACCGCCGCCACGGACAGCCAGATAGATATTCTCTCCTACGGCATGGTATACCAGTGGGGCCGCAAAGACCCGTTCACGGCCGCCGGCTCCTTCAACTCCAGCACGCAGGCTACCTACGCCGGTGAGCCCGAGGAAGTGGCCGCCATGCAGATCAGCCTGGAAGAGTCCATCGCCCATCCCCGCCTGCTGGGTCATATCAACAATGGTGACTGGGCCGATATTCCCAATAACGAGTATTGGAACGAGCTGGAAAAGACCATCTACGACCCCTGCCCGCCCGGATACCGCGTGCCCAACCGCACCGGCGATTTCTGGACGAGCGACCTCACCGCCCAAACCGGATGGGGCGTGAATGTGGCCGCCGGCTGGCTCAAACTGGGCTCCCCGTCCGCCGTATTCCCCATTGCCGGTTACCGCGACGACTACAGCGTGGGCGGCATGGCCAAGGTGGGTGTCCGTACCCTGTACTGGTTCGCCCGCGCCACGGACGATGCCAAGGCGGCCGGCGCAGACCTCCGTTCCGACAAAGCCTATACCTTTGGCTCGGCTCCCAAGGCCCGTCTGGGCTCTGTACGTTGCGTAGTAGAATAAAGGATAAACTAAAAATATAACCTCTTATGAAAAAGTTATTGACAAGTGTTGCTATGGCGCTGCTCCTGGTTGGCTGCGCCAAGGAGTATGACGACTCCGGCCTGAAGGAGCGCGTCAGTGCCCTGGAAACCCGTGTCACGGCGCTGGAGTCCAATGTGCAGGCGCTGCAGTCCGCCATTGGCGAGGGTGTGTTCGTGGCCAAGGTCCAGGAATACGCGGACCCGGACACCGGTAAAACCATCGGTGTCACCGTCACCTACACCAACGGTGACGTGAAGTACTTCCAGATTAGTCCCAAGGACGATGTTGACGCTCCTGTGCTGGGTGTTATCCAGAGCGGCTCCGGTGCGCTGGTATGGGCCATCGACGGTGTCGCTATCCTGATCGACGGCGAAGAAGTTCCCGTGTATCAGACCCCCGTCTTCACCATTGACGACGACGGCAACCTCTGGGTAGAGGTGGATGGCAAGAAGACCAAACTGGGCCAGGTGCAGAACGAAGGCGCCACCCTGGTAGACGGCATCTTCACCAATATCAAGGTGGAGCAGGACAAAGTGGTCCTCACCCTGTCCGACAACACCGTGGTGAACATCCCCTTCGCCGAGGCCTTCAAGATTGAGCTCATGCTGGACAGCTGCGTATATACCGCTGCGGAGCCCATCCCCGTACACTACGCGCTTACAGCTGCAACTGCCGGTACTGTAGTCCGCGTAGGCGGCTACAATCCGTTCGAGTTCTCCATCGTGGTCAACAACGAGGATAAAATCATTGAGATTACGCCCCTGACCCCGGGCGCTGCCACCCAGCTGCTCATTGTGGCCGATTCCGGTATCGGCCTGGTTTCCACCGCCACCCTCCTGGTAGAGCCGGAAGGCTTGAAGGTGGTGGATACACCCTTCAGCGAGACGGTTGACTACATGGCCGAGGGCGAAGGCGGTACTGTTACTGCGCACATTGTTTCCAACGTAAATCCCGAGGTGAAGCCCGTTGACGAGTGGATTCACCTGGTAGATGTGAAGGCTACGGCCTATACCGTAACCCTGTCCCTGGACGACAATACCACCGGCGAGGTCCGTACCGGTATGGTGAATATCCTCAAGAAGGGAACCGAGGAGGTGCTCCAGACCATTATCATCGGCCAGCTGGCTGCCGAAAAAGAGGAAGGCCCGGCCAACCTGAGCAAGAAGGAAAGCGCCAACAGCTACCTTGTCTATGCCCCCGGCGAATACAAGTTCAAGGCTGTGAAGGGTAACAGCGAAGAGAGCGTAGGTGAGGTTGCCAAGGCCGAAGTTCTGTGGGAAACCTACAACAACGATCAGGAAGTGGTAGTTGGCAGCGTAATTGCTTCGGTCGCATATGCCGACGGTTTCATCGTCTTTGCCACCCCGGAAACCCTCCTGCCCGGTAACGCCGTTATCGCCGCCAAGGATGCCAATGACATCATCCTCTGGAGCTGGCACATCTGGGTGCCCGCCACGGAAATTGTCAACAACACCTATAGCCTTTACAGTCTGCCCATGATGGATCGCAACCTGGGCGCCCTGGTGGCAGCCACGGCCACGGCCGAGGCTCCGGTAGAGTCCTACGGCTTCCTGTACCAGTGGGGCCGTAAAGACCCGTTCCCGGGCCCTGCAGCCGTGTCCGGCAGCGCATTTGCCAAGACGTCCGGTCCCGCTCCGTCCCAGCTTTCCGGAGACGGTGCAACCGAGGCCTGTAAGATTACGCTGGAACAGTCTATCCAGAATCCGCTCCTGATGGGCCGCATGAACAACAAGGGCTGGATTACCCCGGCCAACAATGAACTCTGGCTGGACGAATCCAAGACCATCTACGACCCCTGCCCTCCGGGCTACCGTGTCCCTGCAAGAGATGCCGAACAGCCTCTCCACGGGAGTGATTATACGGCCGTGACCGGTTGGACGGAGAGCAAGGATTTCCACATCTTCGGTATGGGTGACCCGGTGGCCGTGTTCCCGTTCGCCGGTTACCTGGACGACTACGATCCCGCAAGCGGCGTGGCTAAGAATGGCCTTCGTGCACTGTACTGGACGGCGCACAAGAACGACGACGAAACGGCCTATGGCATGAATGTCCGCGAAACCACCTCCGGCGGCAATGCGCACAAGCTGGGCAGCGCCGGTAAGTCCCGTGGCGCCTCTGTCCGCTGCGTTGTGGTCAACGAGGCTGCCATTGTTCCGCCTACGCCCACAGAGGGTGGTGGTGAGGTTGTATCCTCCGCCATTGACCTGAGCGCCCAAGGCACAGCCAACAACTATATTGTGACCGCCGCCGGTAACTATACGTTCAAGACGGTGAAGGGCAACTCCGAGGAATCCGTGGGCACAGTCGCCTCTGCCGAGATTCTTTGGGAAACCGAAAACACGGAAACCGCTCCCGAGGCTGGCAGCATCATTGCTTCCGTCTCCTACGAAGAAGGGTATGTGACCTTCTCCACGCCCGAGACCCTGAAGGCCGGTAATGCCCTCATTGCCGTAAAGGACGCCGAAGGAACCATTCTCTGGAGCTGGCACATCTGGATTCCGGCGTCGGAGATTGCCATTCAGGACGGCGCCGCCCTCTGCGGAGCCGCTATCATGGACCGCAACCTGGGTGCCCTGGTTGCTACCGCCGCTACCGGCGATGTAGATCCGCTGTCCATCGGCCTTTACTACCAGTGGGGCCGCAAAGACCCGTTCCCGGGCATGGCTTCGATGTCTTCCAATACCGGTGCAGCCGTGGCTGGAACGGCCTGGACGGCGCATGGCACCACGGAAGACACGGCGTATGCTGTCGCACACCCCACGGAGTATATCCACGTTCCCAACGTGGATGAAGGTGTTTGGAACAAGGACGATCCTGCCGATCTGTGGAATGCAGAAGGCGACCTCAAGACCATCTACGACCCCTGCCCGGTGGGCTACAGGGTGCCGCTGTACGACAGCTCCCTGCCCATGTGGAAGGGCAGCTTCGACGACAGCTGGACCATCGATGTGGATGCCAAGCGTTTCAGCTATGGAGCCATTGTCTTCCCGGTTTGCGGCTACATTGACTGCTGGACCCCCGGCTATGCCAAGGTGGGTGAAAGAACCCATATCTGGGCGGCCAAGAAGTATGATAGTGAGCGCAGTAACTGCCTGTATTATCGTGGGGACAAGGAGAACAAGTACTACTCCCAGAAGTTCCACAAGGCCAAGGCGGGCTCCGTCCGCTGCGTAGCGGAATAACCTTTTTTTCATCCGGGGGTGGCTGACCCTGCCCCTGGGTGCCACTGAACCAAATTATAACATTAAAAACGAAGCCATGACGAAAAAAGAACTCTATTCTTCACCCCAGTCGGAAGTACTGGAGTTGAACTACGCCGAGCCTGTGTGCCTGGCTCTATCCGGGGGAGTGCCGGATTATGAAATGGATGGTTATGTTCCTGGTTGGGAGAGTATTTTGTAAGGAGGGACGCGTTATGAAAAAGATTTTGATTTATTCTTCTGCCATCCTCTGCATGATGGCGACTGTATTCTCTTGTCAGAAAGCCCCCGAGGTAGTCAACCCTGCACAGGAGCAAAGACTCCAAACCTTTACCCTGTCTTTCCCCGAAATGGACGGTGCTGCCACAAAGGTCAGCAACAATCTGGGTACCGTCGGTTGGGAAGAAGGAGACCAACTTGTTTTCCAAGGTTGCCCGAAGGATGGAGGCGCATCCGTTGCGCCGGTGGTCCACACCTTAACAGCCTCTGAGATTACCGATCCCAAGACCGCGGTCATCACGGTAGATTTGTCATCTCTTGTAAAGGATGAAAGCACGCCTTATGAGATCAATGTCGCCTATCCTGCCGGCGTCTGGTCTTCCTATTCCTCCAGCCACACGTATGGCCGCAGCCGTTTTACCGGCGCCACTAACCGTCTGTTGATGGCCGGCTATATTAACGGGAGCGCCATCGAACTGGTGCATGTGACGGCCGTATTGTTTTTCAAAGTCCCGGCCAGCCTTGACGGGCTTGTCGATTCGTATACGATCATTGGCAAAAACGAAGAGGTCCTGGGATATGACAAGTATCTCGTGGAAATAAACAATGCCATACCGAATTTCCTGGCAAAACTTGGCGCGGAAACTTATGGTACGCTGGATCCTGTCACAAGTCTGTCCGGCCCTGTTACGGCCGACGGTACTACGTTACACGCCGTTTATTTCCAGAACGAGGTTAATTTTACGAATGGTTTTACCATCCAGTTCAAGCAGGGCGGAGAGATCAAGAAAATTATCTCTTCCAATGCCCCGCTTCACCTGGTCCATGGCCATGGTGTTAACCTGGGCCTCCTTCCCGAGTCCTATATAGCCGATTATGTAGCCCCTTCGACACATGATTCCAGCATTGACATGGCGGGCGCTACGGCCCTGGATGGCAGCGGCAATGCCAACTGCTATATTGTTGACGGCAGCGTGGCTGCCAATGCGGAGAAGGTCTTCACCTTTAAGGCCTACAAGGGCAATAGCGCCGTAGGTGTAGGCACTATTGCATCTACTGCAATCCTCTGGGAAACCTATAACAACGCAGAGACCGTTACGGCCAATTCTGTGATTGCAGCCGTTGATTTCGACAAGCAGGAGGCCAATGACTACTACACCATGGTCTTCAAGATGCCCGCCACGCTCCATGCCGGTAATGCCCTCATCGCCGCCAAGGATGCCGGTGGCAACATCCTTTGGAGCTGGCACATTTGGGTGCCGGAGACCTCGGTAACGGCAGATGCTACTGGCGTTGGGGGAATGGCGCAAGCTGGAATATTGGATCGAAATCTGGGAGCATTGGTCGTTACAAGTCCTTCTGCTGCTGATGCCAGTATTCAATCTGCAGGTTTAATGTATCAGTGGGGACGCAAAGATCCATTTATGGGCCCCAGTGCTTTTGGTACCAACTCAGCCGCAACAGTGAACGGAACGGCCAAGACAAATGTCACAGAGCAGAAGACAGAAGCATGGACCATTCAGAACCCCACCGTCTTTATTGCATATAATGGTGACTGGTCAACTGTTGTCAATAATGACATTTGGGCCGACTCTGATGATAAAGCTAAGTCTATATCTGATCCCTGCCCTCCCGGATACAGAGTTCCTCAGCGTAAAACATCGTTGAGATTATGGAGCGGCACATCGCTTGTCGGAGAGGCGTCTTGGGGCCTTGACGCAACTCATTATTGGTTTAAGGTTGGAACTCCGAACCCTGTTGTGTTCCCGATAGCCGGTTATATTTATAAGAGCGGTGGATATGATCAGTCTGGAACTGAAGCCTATATCTGGACTGCTCACAAGGGAAGTGATACTATCGCATATGCACTTCGCTTAAAATCGGACGGCACAACAAAGAACGAGCAACCTGTTAAGGCAAGCGGTGCAAATGTTCGCTGCGTAGGCATTGCCGAATAACATTTTTCATCCAGGGCCCGCTGACCCGGACCCCGGGTGCCAAGATAGAAAACACTAAAACGTATCGATATGAAAACATCGAGAATCCTGTTAGTTGCGCTGCTGAGCGCCGGCATAGGCCTTGCAGGGGCCTGCTCGCCCGACAAAGTGATGGGCATGGTGGTCCCGAATCCCAATACCAAGCCCACAACCGGCACCATCCCCGGAGGCGATCCCTTCAATCCGGATGCCCCCGTGGGTCCCGACGTGCCGGACCCCGGCGACCCCATGGACGCCATCGTCAACAACCCTGAACGCCTCGCGCGCCTGGGCATTACCCCCATCATTGAGATATACTACACCGAGTACACCCGTACGGACCTCTTCCCGTCCCTGGAAGAGGTGCGCAACTTCACCCACATCAACGTGGGCCACGTGCGCTTTGTGAACAAGGACACCGGCGAAGGGATTGAGATTGATGCCAAGACCATTCCGCTGGTGCAGAAATTTGTGGCCTACAAGGCCCAGTACCCGGAGCTCAAGGTGAAACTCCAGATGGGCGGCTGGGGCAAGAATGCCGACGGCTGGTCCCAGATGGCCCGCGACCCTCAGAAGCGCAAGGCCTTCGTGGACGAGTGCGTGCAAATTTGCGAGCAGTACGGCGTAGACGGCTTCGACATTGACTGGGAGTATCCCACCTATGCCGCCAAGGATGGCGACCACGTGAACGGTGCCTCCCCGGCCGACTGGGAGAACTTTGTCACGCTGTTCAAGGAAATGCGCGAAGCCATGCCGGACAAGGTCCTCTCCTACGCGGCCTCCGACAGCGGCAAGTACACGGATAACTTTGGCGTGCTGCCGTACATTGACTACATCAACGTGATGACCTACGACCAGGGCAATCCGCCCTACCACAACTCCTCGCTGTACCGCAGCAAGGTGACCGGCAGCCGGTGCTGCGCAGAGGCCATCGACGACATTTTCCATGGCAAGCAGGGCATCCCGTACCAGATGATGAACTTCGGCCTGGCCTTCTACGGGCACGGCGACGGCTACAAGCAGACGGTGGGCAACCGCTACCCCTCTTCCGTGGACTACAGCAAGCTGGAAGACATCTTCTTCAAAGGCACCTGCGACGGCTACGACGTCAAGGGCGTAAACTACCGCATTTGGGACGATGTCGCCAAGGTTCCTTACTTGGGTGACGCGCTGGGCCGCATGTACGCCTCTTATGAGGACATCGAGTCCCTGAACGCCAAGGTGGAATATGCCAAGAGCCGCAACATGCTGGGCGTCATGATTTGGGAATATCGGCACGATAACGACGCCGGTACCCTGCGCCACGCTGTGAAGCACGCCATGGACGGCAACCCGGATG
Source organism: uncultured Bacteroidales bacterium (assembly GCA_900317845.1). Classification (GTDB taxonomy): domain Bacteria; phylum Bacteroidota; class Bacteroidia; order Bacteroidales; family UBA932; genus Cryptobacteroides. The sequence continues at coordinate 83,332 of ONII01000019.1, read as the reverse complement.
CACCGGGCCGATACGAGCGTCCGGACGAGAATATCGACCCTGATAAGCCGCGCGAGCTTCCTGTGATGGGTAAGGTGACCAAGTTCGTCCTGGGCGCCAAGGGCGGGCCGATGGTTCAGGAACTGTCGGGCCTGTGCCTGTCCAAGGACGAAGACTTCCTCTGGGGTATCCACGACAAGGGCACTCTGTTCCGGATCAACTTCGACGGAACCTTCGAGCAGCAGTACTATCATGAAGCCGATTTCGAGGGCATCACCATCGACCCGGCTACGGGTAACCTGTATGTGGGCCTGGAGAGCTCTTCCAAGTCGGCCTACAAGATTGCCGCCCCGAATTACAACAGCCACGAGTCCATTGGCTTTGTGGTGGAGGGCGCAGAGAGCATGGGCAACTCCGGCGTGGAGGGCATTGCCTGGCACAAGGGGAACCTGTACTTTGGCACGCAGACGGGCGCCCGCCTGTTTGAGTATACGCTGGATGGCACGCAGCTGTGGAAGCGGAGCCTCCGCGACGTGACGTCCACCATCTCCGAGGTAGGTGACCTGTGCTACGACCCGGTGAGCGACTACCTGTGGGTGATAGACTCCAACTCCAACAAGGACCGACCAGAGTACCTGCCCTATACCCTGTACCTGTTCAACGGGGACGGCTCCAAGCTTCTCAATACCTACTACATTGGCGACTTCGCCAACTGGAACCCCGAGGCCGTTTGCGTGGACCACAAGAATAACTGCATCTGGATTGGCGACGACTGCGACAGCGGCAACCCGTCCTGGCTCCACAAAGTAGAATTCAGCAATCTATAGTCATGAAACGCGTACTTTTCTATGTGTGCCTCCTGCTGGCGCTTCCTGCAGCGGCACAGACCTCGCGGGAGGAGTTACTCTCGCACCTGGAGCTTACGGCGGGGAACTATGTCAATTACCCGCTGCCCACCGGCCGCCTCACGCCGGCTCCCAAGGGTTATGAGCCCTTTTACATCAGCCATTACGGCCGCCACGGCGCGCGGTACATGACGGGTGACAAACAGTACCGCCGGCTGTGCAAACAGCTGGATTCGGCCTTAAAACTGGGCATTCTGACCGAATACGGCAAGGACGTGCGCCATCGCGTGATGCTGGCGGCGGCCGATGCCCGGGGCCGGGCCGGAAAACTGACGGAGCTGGGTGCCAAACAGCACAAGGCCATTGCCCGGAGAATGTACGGGAACTATGAGGCGCTCCTCAGTGAGCCGCTTACGGTGCGGGCCATGTCATCTACCACCGGCCGCGTGATGCGCAGCATGGAGAATTTCTGCGCGGAGCTGAAGGAACTGAACCCGTCCCTGGACATCACGATGACGGCCACGGAGGCGGAGCAGCGCATTGTGAAGCCGGACAAGAGCATCCCGGTGCCGGAGTCGGAGACGGACGATGCCCTGTACAGGAAGCTCAAGAAGTTCAAACACAAGATGCTGAGCGGCGAGCCGCAGATGGCGGCGCTGTTCACGGATGTGGAGCGGGCCAAGGCGTTTATCGACCCGTATGAGTTGGCCGACGACCTGTACCACATGACCTCCGACATGTACTGCCTGCCGGAGCTGAAACTGGATTTTACGGACCTTTTCGGGGAAGAGGGTATGATAGACGGTTTCCGGGCCTATAATGCCAGTTGGTGCCTTTGGGAGGGCCTGATGCCCGGTGCCCGGCAAAGCTGGCTGCGCGTGCTTCCGCTGCTGAAGAATGTGGTGGACGAGGCCGATTCCGTCATCGCCGCCGGCGGACGTGGCGTCCGGCTGCGTTTTGGCCACGACAGCGTGGTGCTGCCCTTCTCCTATGTCCTGGGCTTCCCGGAGGCCGTAAACGCCACGGACGACATGGAGAACCTGCACCTGCAATTCTCCATCTTCCGCCTCATCCCCATGGGGGCGAACATTCAGCTCATTTTCTTCCGGAAGCCCAAATCCAAGGACATCCTGGTGAAGTTCCTCATGAACGAGAACGAGACCGCCATTCCGCTTGGCACGGACTGTTATCCGTACTATCACTGGTCCGATGTTAAGAAGTACTATCGGACCAAATTAAAGGAAGCCAACGTAGGGCTGGAATAGCCAGCTGCTATTATTTGAGCATGATGTTCCGCAGATCGTCAATATCCTTCTGCGGAACACCTATTTTCAGGAGGTACTTGACGATGCGCTCCTGGTAGGTGCCGCTGTCCGTCTGGTTAAAGATGGTCTTGCGGATGGACTTGTAGCTGTAGGTGGTGCGCACATGACCGTAGTACGGGTTCCCGTTGTCGTCGGTGGACATGCCCCAGTCTGCGGGCGAGAAGTAGGTGAGCTCGTAGTCCTTGGCCATGTCGTTTTCGCTCACACCCAGGGCGCCTTCCAGCAGGACGGCCAGGGTGGCGGTGCGGTCACGGCCGGCGGCGCAGTGGAAATAGACGGGCTTGTTTTCCCTGAGGCGGGCCACCACCCAGCAGAAGGTATTTTTCACCTTTTCCGGATTGTCCCGGACCATGTGGTTGTAGCCGCTGTCAAAGCCGGGGGCATAGAAGGCCACGCTGCTGCCCAGGGGTGAGCTGGAAGGAACGTCGGAGGCCTCGCGGAGGTCTACCTCGGCCCGGATGCCTTCGGCCAGCATCTCCTTCCGGCCTTCCTCGTTGCAGTATTTCTTGTCGATGCGGCCGCCGCGGTAGAGCTTGTGGTACACGGTCGTTTTTCCGCCAAAGCCTTTGTAGCCGCCCAGGTCGCGGCCGTTGCGCACATTGGGGGTAAAGTACACCTGATGCAGGAGGCCGCGGGTGTCGAACGTGCCAGATGCGACGACGGCGTTGCCGGAGGCGGTTACCTGCCAGTTGTAGGTGGTGCCGGGAACCAGGTTGGTGATGTCCTGGCTGCCTACGCCGCCGGAAAGGGAGTACTCACGGCTCCAGCTGCCTTCCCATACGCGGAGTTTCTGGCTGCTTTCTGCCGCCGTCCAGGTGATGGTGTAGGTGGGGGGAATCTCAATATTGTTCTCGCTGGGGCCGCCGCCGGGGTAGCCGATGACGCTGGAGTAGGAGTATTCTTTGTCCGTATCCGGATTGTTGGTGCAGGGGTAGTTCACCTCTTCCAGGAACTTTTCTACGTACGGGTTGGTGGCCAGGAAGGCCTCCTGCTGCTGCGGAGGATTGGGGTCCGTCCAGCCAATCAGGCGGCCGGCAATGGCCTTGGAGAGGGTCCAGTTGCTGTCGTCGCCCTCGATGGCCCAGTACATGGCGCCCTTGAGACCCTTCTGCTTTACATAATCGGCCTTGAGGCCTATGGAAGTCTCGTTGTCGTAGCTGAGCATCATGGTGCCGGCCGCGTCGGTCAGGTACGGAACCATGGCCGTGGCGTCCCAGCATTCCGTGTAGTCGCCTTTGGCAATGTCGCAGTAATAGACGAAGTTGTCGTCGTCTCCGGCGGTGAAGGGCTTGGTTTTCTCGTCGTCACGGCCGTAGAAGGGCATGCCCAGGACTATTTTGTCGTAGGGAACGCCGGCCTGATAGTGCAGGGTGACCGACTCGTCGCAGCTGCGCCGGGTTTTGCCGCTCTTGTACAGGCCTGCGTTGTGATACGGCGGGTCGCCCATGTCGTAGGTCATGAGGTTCACGAAGTTCATGTACTCAATGAAGTCCTTGAAATTCACGTACTTGGCGCTGGACGACGAAGCCATGGTGAGCAGTTTGTCGCTGCCCAGCACCGCCCGCAGGTCCTTCACCAGGAGGGTGAAGTTCTGTTTATCGGCAGGGGAGGACGATATGCCGGCGCTGCTGCTGGTGGGATACTCCCAGTCCAGGTCAATACCGTCCAGGTTGAACTTCTTGACGGCGTTCAGGCAGTTTTGGCAGAATTTCTTGCGATGGGCTTCATCGGCCGCCATTTCGCTGAAGTTGCCGGCGCCCCAGCCGCCGATGGAAAGCACCACCTTCAGGTTGGGATGGCTGGATTTGAGCGCGACAATCTTCTTCAGGCGGGATTCCCCGCTGATTTTGAGGGTCTCGAAATCGGAGTCCACCTTGCCAAAGGCATAGTTGATATGCGTGAGGTACGTGGGATCCGGCATCCGGTTTCCCCAGGAAGTGACATAGCCCACAATGACATAGCCGTCTGGGGCCACGACGGGTGTTCCCGGGTCTTGAGGCTGTTCGGGGTTTTCCGGCGTCTCCGGGGTTTCCGGCGTGGTTGGCGTCGTGGGGGTTGTAGGCTTTGTGGGCGGGTTTATGACGATTCCGTCAGCGGGCTTCTCGCAGGAGAGCATAACGGAAACAAAGCAAAAGAGGGTGGTTAGGATCTGTTTCATGTTTACAAAGTAAGCGGAGGAACAGATACTTGTTTTCGCTTTTTGCGTGAATATACACCCAATAAGCGCAGGCGGCGCCTATTTGGAGGACTTGATGTGCAGGGCGCCTATAGCCAGGAGGCTTTGGGCTGTCAGGTACGTGGCCATGATGGTGGCGGGAGCCCAGCTTATGGGCTCTTCGGAGAAGGTTTCCAGGGCGATGAGGCTGTCCGAGAAGGTGAAGAGGAGGGCACCCGCAAGGATGAGCCACCAGGCGTTTTCCCGGCAGCGGAAGAGCCCGGCAAGGCCGCTGAAAATCAGGAGCATCAGCACCATCCCGTACACGCACATGGGGATGAGGAAGTCCCCTTCTACACCAATTCCATATACGAGTCCGGCTACCAGGCCGCCCATGACCAGGAGGGCCGGAAGCCAGGTCCTCAGGCCCATCCCCTTCCAGGACTGGCGTCCAAAGAGTGAGATGTAGCAAAGGTGTCCCAGCAGGAAGGCCACCATGCCGCCGAGGAACGGCTTAAATCCTGTGAACAAAAGGAGGGTATCGCCCACGCAGCCCAGCAGCTGGGCCAGGATAAGCAATTTGATGCCACGGGAGTCCGGGCTGCCGGCCGCCGCCAGGGTGGCCACGGCCAGAAGCGGCATCAGGGCGGGTTTCACGGTGCTGGCGATGCCCAGGCCATGCAGCTTACCATACACATTCAGCCCTGCTGCTACCAGGAAAAATACGGCAGGGATGGTCCAGAAGGAACGATTTGCTTTCATAATATGCTGGATTACTCACACAAATATAAGAAAAGTCTTGTGAATTGTCAAAAAATCCGTATCTTTGCAGTCCCGTCCTTTGTGACGGAGCCCGGGCTAGTCCCGGTGCGTTTCTTTCGCTTTAAGCCCGGAGGGGTGGGTGAGTGGCTGAAACCAGCAGTTTGCTAAACTGCCGTACGGGTTATTCTGTACCACGAGTTCGAATCTCGTCCCCTCCGCCAAAATGCCTTCTACAGTAGTGTAGGGGGCATTTTTCATAAATGTTACCCCAAATGTTATCCCAAAAATTATTTTTTTGGCTCAATGCATAATTTTTGAACTCCAAATTTCGGAAGGCGCTTTTGGCCAAAATTCCCCCTCAAAAAGTACCAAAACGAAATGCACTACAGGCCCATGGAAGGCCGATTTTGACGCATCTTAGTTCATTTTCCAGAATCAGCGTTTTATCAACTCAAACGCCCCCAACAAAAGGCCGAAAGCCATAAGGCATTCGGCTATTGGCGTGAAAAAGAAAGGGGAATGGTGATTTGTCAGTATGCTGACAAATTCGCTAAATAAGGCGGCTGATCAAGTCACTCGGAGACAGGTTCTCCATCAAAGAAAACGCGAACCATTTCTTTCCCAGGTCTTTGAGCGAGGCACCAATGTGATACACTTTATCATCAATAACAAGGAAACGGTCATGTGCTTTTGTGAATACCTTTACCGGAATGGCGGGGTACTGCGCATCATGCTTGGCAATATCTAATTTGAACTGGTTGGAAATCTTGAAAGTATAGATGGTCGCATCAACCCCGGTTTCCCGTTTGTCCAGCATGGTCAGTACGGTTTCATCGACGTAGTTGTCTATCAAAACGATGCTCTTTGTGGCAGCTTTGATGAGAGAGTTAACAAATGTGTAGGAGTCGTATATTTGGCCATCATAGAAGATGCCCTGTTTGGGCTCCAAAGATTTTTCCTCAAGCTTTGAAAAAATCTGTTCAAATTTATGGTCGTCTTCCAGTAATTTATACTCTATCTGTTCTAATCGCTGAAACACTTGGGCGTTAGACGCAAGGAAGCGCCGCATTGCCACGAAGCCATCCATAATTCTCACGCTGATGTCCTCAGCGTCCTTGCTGTGTAAAACAGCTGATAGCATGGCAACCCCTTGCTCGGTATATGCATAAGGTTGCGTCGGACTAAATTTCAGTGGAGCCAGCCTATCGCAGTTTGCGATAACCTCTGCGGTTTCCTGAGGGGTCAACTGGAAACGAAATCTAGTTGGGAAGCGCCGCTGATTGCGTTTGGCCTGTTCGTTCAATCTGGATGTCGGAACAGAGTAGAACTCTGCAAGGTCTCGGTCCAGGATAACTTCAACACCCCTGATTGTAAAAATACGGCTTTCCACGACGCCCTGCGGTAGGTTGTCGCAATTTGCGATAACCTCAGAGGACTCCTTCACAATTATTTCCTTCTTTGCCATAGGTTCAAACATTTTCGCTAAGATAGCGATTCTTTGCCCAAAACCTAAAATAAATTGTTGAATTTGGTCATAGACTCAGCTTTGATGGAATCCACTATGTCAATGTAGGGTTTCATGGCTTTGTAGTCGCTATGGCCGGTCCATTTCATGACTACACTGGGGGGGGGATGCCGAGGGAGCGGGCCCTCCGAGACGACACAGATGCCGCGAAGCGGTATCTCGTTCTTGTTTTGCCCCGTTTTTGAGGACGAGACGCCCGTTTCGCCCAACCTTTGACAAAATGGCCGCCAACCTTTTGCGGCCCAGGGGGGCTGAGGGTCCAGAGGATGGGCCTTCAGCACCTAAACAGTGGGGGACTCCACGGCCGGGCCCGGCAAGCGGGCAAGCAGCCGGATTACCTCCCGGCCTTCTTGAACAGGTTCCCCTGGAACCCCTTTTCGATGACCTTCTTGATGCAGGTGTTGGTGGCGCGGTAGCCGTTGAACATGGTGGCATCGGCCTTGTAGGTGTCGCCTTTCCAGAGCACGTTGCCGTCCTTGTCCACTACGGAAGGAGTGAGCCAGGTACGGGGGCTGTTGAAGACCATCTTCTTTTTGGCCTCCACGTTGAGGATGAAATCGGCCTCGGAGGCCTCTTCTACGCGCTCCCAGGCGCCGGCGGCGGCAAATTCCCGGGTGACGTCCTCAATTTCATCGGCCGGGATGGGATGCTCCTGGTCGTTCACAATCCGGACATAGACCTTGTTTCCGGAGGCTACCACTTCTTTCAGGGAGTCTTGGGCCAGCGCTACGGTGCAAACCAGCCCAAGCGCAAATGCAAGAATGGATTTGAGTGCTTTCATGGCAAATTGTTTTCGTTGAGGCAAATGTACAAATAATTCCGCATAATACGTATATTTGCATTTAGCTAAACACGTGTCGCATGAAAAAACTAATAATCAGTGCCATAGCGCTGCTGCTGGCGGGCAGCATGGCGTTCGCCCAGACAGGCACCCAGGCAGACTCAGTGAAGCATAGCCTCAACGTGGGCCTTCACTTCCTTACACACGGTGAAATTTGCGCCGGCGGCCTGCCCCGCGCCAGCCTGTCCACGGAGGGCCGCTCTGCCTTTATCATGGGCCGCGTCCGTGTTCTTGCAGACTACCAGTACAAACAGTGGTTCCAGACGCACCTGACCCTCCAGAACAACGCTGTCTGGGGCATGAACGGCAACCTGTCCGTGGGCTTGTACGAGGGCTGGGTAAAGGCAACGGCGCCCTTCGGCCTGTTTGCGCAGGTGGGCCGCATTGCCCTTTCCTATGACGATGAACGTATCATCGGCACCAACGACTTTGCCAATGCGTCCCGTTCGCACGACGCCCTCCGCGTGGGCTATGAAGGGTACGGGCACAAGGTGCACGCCATCCTGTCCTTTAACCAGAACGGCGGCAACGTGTATTATGGCACTTATTACGTGGGCGGCGCACAGCCCTATAAAAGCATGCAAACGCTTTGGTATCACTATGATATCCCTGTGTTCCCGCTGGGCGTATCGCTTCTTTTCATGAATATGGGCCTGCAGGCCGGGGAAGAGGGGAGTGTGTACAACCCTCCCCGCACGGTGTACCAGCAAATGTACGGCGGCTACCTGAACTACCATCCCAAATATGTGACCGTAGAGGGCGCCTATTACCGGCAGTCAGGCAGGTGGGTAGGTGAAGGTATGGGCGCCATTCCCATTCAGGCCTGGATGGCCAGCGCCAAGGCCTCCATCAACCCCTCAAGCCGCTATGGCTTTGTGCTGGGCTATGACTACCTGAGCGGCGACGACTATGTCCCGGTGATTTACGGCGGAAAGCTCGGGATGGTGCACCACGATGTCATTCGCGGTTTTTCCCCCATCACCGGTTCCCGCACCAAGTTCTATGGCCTGCTGGACTATTTTTATGAGAGTGCCTATATCAACGGCTTCACGCCCGGTCTGCAGAACGCCTTCATCGGCGCATCCGGCAAGCCCTGGAAGGGGCTGGACTGCGGTATCACCTACCACTACCTGGCCGTGGCCACCCAGCTCAAGGACCTGGGCAGCACGCTGGGTCACAGCGTAGATGTGCAGCTGGGCTACACCTTCAACAGCTTCATCTCCCTGTCGGTGGGCTACACCTACATGATGGGCACCGAGACCATGGCCCGGCTCAAGCAGGAAGGTGTGGGCCAGCACGCCCACTGGGGCTGGTTCTCGCTGGTGGTTTCTCCCACCCTCTTCTCCAAGAAGTGGAAGTAGTTTATTCTACCGGGAAGTTGAAATAACGGTCCGGGAAAGGTTCTTCGCCCAGGGTGAAGTGCCACCATTCGGTCTCCAGCGGCTTAAAGCCGTGGCGGAGCATGGCTTCCCGGAGGATCATGCGGTTGGCGTATTGCTCCGGGGTAAGGCCTTCTTTGTAGTCCGGATGGCTCTCCGGGCCAAACCAGTCAAAGGTGCCGCCCATGTCCACTTCCTTCTCCGTGCGCATGTCAAAGAGCGTCAAATCCACCGTAGAACCACGTGTGTGGCCGCTTTTGGCCATGATGTACTCCTGGTCGAAGAGGACGCTCTTGTCCAGATCCGGATAGAAGTACGGCTTCATGCGGGTGTCGGGAAGGCTGGCGGCCCAGCGCACAAAATGGTCCACGGCGCACTGCGGACGGTAGGCGTCGTAAATCTTGAGCCTGTAGCCTTGCGCTTTTACATCGTCACTGACCGCCTTCAACGCAGCGGCAGCCTCTTTGGTGAGAAGGGCTGTCGGGGCCTTGTACCCGTCGATGCGTTCTCCCACAAAATTATAGGTGCCAAAATAGCGGATTTCCAGAATTACGTCCGGCACCACATCCGTCACGGACACAAAATAATCCCTGCCGATGGAAAGGCGCTGGAACTCCTCCCGGGCCTTGGCAAGATCGGCCTGGAATTCCGGGCAGGTCTGCAGGACCGACACCCCGAAACCGGCCCCTACGCGGGTGGCATCCACGTCGCTCTGCCAGTGGCAGCCGGCAATGACACGGCTTTCCCCGGCCTCCCAGGCGCGGGCGAAGATGGCGTTGGCCGCCGCCGGGTTGATTTGCGCCAGGATGAGTGCCGCAGCAGTGGCGCGCAGCGTGTGTCCGGAGGGGTAACTGCCTTCTCCGCGGAGGGCATCGTCCTCGCCGGTAAGCGTAGGTTCCTTAAAGTAAACAAACGGACGGATGCGCTGATAATGAGCCTTGGGCGCCACCCGCATCTGGTTCACGGTGCGGTATCCGCGCACCACCACGTTCCAGATGGCCGGCGTTTCCCGGGCCGATAGTTCCATCCCGAACGGCACGGAGAATTCCGTCATCAGGGCTTCGTCGGTCCATACGGCATCTCGCTTGGCAATGGCGGCCCGCTCCGCGTTTTTCCGCTGCTGCTTGCCCCACTTGTAGCGCTGTTTGTCATACTGGAATGCCGGGGAGTCCTTGGCCGGGGGCGGCGGGATGCACTGGATAAGGTCCGGCAATTGTTCTACGGGGATGTATGCCTTTGCGTTTTGGCCCCAAAGGGCTGTGTTGCAGCCCAAAAACAGGACGGCTGCAAGTAGCCAAAAGTTCTTTATTGTTCTCATAACCTACAAAGATAGCAAAAAAACTTATGGTCCAAGGGTTTGTAATTGTAAAATAAAAACCGTAAGTTTGCGACCACGAAAGAAGAACGTTAACTTTTAAATTTTTTTAATTATGAAGATCAAAGCTATTTTCGCTGCTATCGCAGTCGCAGCCGTGGCCCTTCTGGCCGCATCCTGCTCCAAGACCGACACCGGCGCAAACGCCGGCGGTTACTATGTCAGGGCCAACACCACAGAGACGTACGACGCAACCATTAATTTGCAGTTTAACGCTGCTTTGCGGGAAGCTTTTGGCGACGGTATTGTCTACAGGAATGCCACGAACGACCAAAAGGCCATTGCTGCATGCGACGCCGTGTGGGAGAAATGGAAAGCCAGCTCGAAATATGACTATATCCTCTATTTCCAGGCTGCCGCAGAAGATTCCAGTAAGGCTCCCAAGACAACAGTAAAGGAATACAAACGATAGTACTGTCGTGTGAATTCTATTGCGCAAATGTCGCACAACATCAAAAAGACCGGACTTGCCGGTCTTTTTTTGTGTTAAAACGTATTCACGGTTTCCATTTGCGTGGGCTTGGGCCAGTGGGCATAGAGCCAGGCCTTGTAGGCTTCCCAGGAGTAGTACGGGCCGCCTTCCAGGCCCAGGACGGGCGTCTCCCGCTCGTTCAGGAGGGGCTTCACCAGGACGTCACCCTGCTTGTTCTTGTAGAAAATGAGCTGGATGTTGGCGGCAAAAGGGGTATAGCGCCAGCCGGGCCAGTACAGGCATTCCTCGGCCGTCATGCGCTCCGCAATCCCCTTCAGCCCCAGGCGGGAGCCCAGCGCCAGCACGTGGTAGTCGTGGCCAAAGCGGAGGTCGGCGGCGGTTTCGCCTGTGGCGATGGCGGCATCGGCCCGTTCAATGATATCCTCGATGGTGGGATTCACGGACGGCATGCGGTCGTCGCCGTACTCCACGGAGTTGCACTGGCGAAGGTAGAAGCTCAGGACGTGAATCTGGTTGTAGGCCAGCAGGTCCTCGTCCGTGAACAGACGGAAGATGCGGTCCCCCAGTTCAAAGGCGGCGCAGCCTACAGCCATGTCAAAGGTCTGTGACATAAAGGTTTTGGTGCTGCCCGTGACGGACGGGTCTGTGCGCAGGAATACCCGGCGCTGAAAATCCAGCGTGTCCGGCGTATGCTTGTCCTGATGCCGATGGATGATGTCCCAAACGGCCTTGGTGACGGGGCGGGGGGAATCCGTGCTCACCAGCTTCATGATTTCCTCGCCGGTGTCCCAGCTAATCTCCAGGTCGCTTTGGCGGCTCAGGAGCTCTCCCGTGAAGGCGGTCATACTCACCAGTACGCGGGGCACAACGCTGGAGCGGGCCGTCACTTTTTTGCTTCCCTTCTTGAATACGCGCGCGTAGTTCGCATACATGCGTCCGGCAATTTGCCGATGCTCCTCTGCCCCAAGCGGCGTCAGTCGGCCGTCCATGTTGTCGTGGAGGGCAATGAGCCGGTCGATAGTCTCCTTGGTCCGCAGGCCTTCCTCCGTGAGGAGCCCGGCGTCTGCGGCCCGCTGGTACTTGGCCTGAATTTGGGCATAAAGGTCGCCCGCCCAGTTGCTGCGGGAGCCGTGCCGGCCGTAATGGCTGATATAGAAGGGTTTATAGCCCTTGGGAGCGGGCGTTTGCGGCCCCGGAAGGTACTCGTACGGGTCCATGTTCATGCCCACGCGGTACAGGCGCTCGTGGAAGTCCTGCAGCAACGCTTCCTTTTGCGGAATTTGGGCCTGCGCACCCAGGCAGAGGGCGAGAAGAAGAAGGAGAGAGAGCGTTTTTTTCATATCGACCTATTGTTTTTTGCGAATCAGAAGGCAAAGCCCCAGCATGGTGAAGACGGCGTTCATCAGCAGAAGCTCGTAACTGAAGTGGTAGCCGCCGAACCAGCGTACGGAGTTCATATCCAGCACCAGGCACAGCAGGGGAGCGGCCACGGCCACCGCCGGCACCCACTTGTCCCGCACCCGCGCCTTGCAGCAAAGACCAAAGCTGAACAGGCCCAGAATGGGGCCGTACGTATAGCTGGCCAGCCGGTACACGGCGTCTATCACGGAGGTGCTGTTAAGGGCGTTGAACACCAGGATGCACACGGCCATCAGGATCGCCATTCCGGTATGAATCCAGCTGCGTTTGCTGTCTTTCCCACCCAGAATGTCGATGGTAAACGACGTAGTTAAGGAGGTTAACGCGCTTCCGCCGGCCGGAAAGCCCGCCATCACCAGCCCCACGATGAACAGCGTTGCTACCAGCCCCGAGGCCGGCAGGAGCCCGCTCCAGGCAACGGCCGGGAAGAGGGTGTCTCCCTTGGCTTCCAGGCCATGAAGGGCCGCAAACTGATACAAGTACACGCCCAGGAACAGGAACAGGGCGATGGTGACAATTTGCAGGCACACGCTCACGATGAGGTTCTTCTGCGAGTCCCGGACGCTTTTGCAGGCCAGGGTGCGCTGCATCATGTCCTGGTCCATGCCGGTGGTGGCCACCACGGTGAACAGGCCGCCCACCAGCTGTTTCCAGAAGAACTGCGGGTGGTTCACATCGTCAAAATAGAAAACCCGCATGAGCGAGGTGTCCGGCGCGCCCACTTCCCGGGCGATGAGCACCAGGCACAGCGCCACCGCCACCACCATGGACAGGGTTTTTACCATGTCCAGGCCGATAACGGCTTTTACGCCCCCGCGCACGGTGTACAGCCATTCCAGCAGCATCACCACCAGCACCGTTACCCAGAAGGGGATGCCCGCCGGGCTGGCCACCAGCAGCTGCAGCGTAGCAATCATCAGGAACAGCCGCACCGCCGCGCCCAGCATCTTGGAGAGAAAGAAAAACCAGGCGCCCGTTTTGTGGGCCGATACCCCAAAGCGCTGTTCCAGGTATTGGTACACAGACACCACGTTGAGGCGGAAATACAGCGGCGTGAGCACGAAGGCTATCACCAGATAGCCCAGGAAAAAGCCCACGCACATTTGCAGGTAGCCGAATCCCACGCTGCCCACCATGCCGGGCACCGACACAAAGGTGACGCCGGACAGGCAGCTGCCAATCATGGCGATAGCCACCTTCCACCAGGCGGTGGACCGGGTTGCATAAAAGTCTTTAGCCATTGTTCTTCAGTACGTCTTTGTAGGCGCGTCCCACCGGAAGGGCCTCGTCCATTCCCATGAGTTTTACGGCTGCGGAAGAGCGTTTCTCGATGCGCCACAGCGGGACAATATACGAGCGGTGGATGCGTACAAACGCACCCTCCGGCAGCAGGGGCAGCACATCCTTGAGCGGAATTTTTGAGACAATATCCTCGCGGTGGTCCAGGTGGAAACAGGCGTAATTGTTCCGCCCTTCAATGAATTGGATGGCCGATACGGGGATGTGCTGGGTCTTGTACCCGGCTTTCACCTGGATTTCCTCGCCGGTCTCGGCCTCTGCCCGGCGGGTTTCCAGCGCCTCGCGGGCGTTGTCCACGGCCCGGGCTACCTCCCGGGTCTCCTGCAGGTCTTTTGCCTGTGCCCGCCAGTAACCCACGGGGATGCCGTTGGCTACTACGGCGATGAGAAGGATCCACATGGCGCGCTGGTGAAGACCCATGGTGCCCATTTCCGTGGTTACGCCCGGGAACTCCACCGGCGTGAGGGTCATCAGGAACGTGACGGCGGCTATCAGGAAAAGGACGGAGCCCACAGAGATGATGCCACGCCAGCCCAGGTACAACTGCGGCCCCAGGAAGCGGCGGCACAGCAGCCACACCGCATAGAGCCAGATGCCGTATGCAAGCACATAGCCCGGATGCCACTGCAGCCATTCGGCAACCGGGAAAAGAAACATCATCCCCGGCAGCATAAGCGCGCCGAAGATGATGTCCAGGATGAGACCGGTTTTCACGGTCGAAACTTAAAATTGATAACCGGCGAACTCAATGTCGCGGGCGGCACGCTCCTTCAGGCTTTCGTTCTTGAAAGCAGCCTCCAGGTTGGATTTGACGCCGTCTGCGTTGCCCTGACGGGCGGCGATGATGGCCTTCAGGTAAGAGACCTTGGGGTCTTTGCACTTGGCGCTTTTGGCGGCTTTGTCCAGCTGGTCCGTAAGGATGTAGGCCAGGGTGGTGTTGTGGCAGCAGCCCTTGACGTCCTTGAGGGCCTGGGCGGCCTCTTCATAGCGGCCGGTAAGGATGAGCACTACGCCCAGATTGGCTTTGGCATCCTCCGTTCCGGCGGTGCGGAAAGCGGTTTCTGCGGTTTTGTAGTCCTCTTTGTGGAGGGCAAGCACGCCCTTGGCGTTAACCACATCCGGGTCTTTGGCGTCCAGTTCTGCCAGGCCGGCTTCGGCCTTGGCGTCCTGGCCCTGCATCAGGTACAGGGCGGCCAGGTTGAACATGGCGCGGGCACTGTTGAAACGGCCGATGGCACGCTTGTAGATTTCTTCCTTCTGGGCGGGTTTACGTACCAGGGAGGCTACTCTCAGAAGGGCTTCCTCGTCCAGGAGATTGGCGTTGTTCTCCAGCAGGTCCAGGAGTTCCTCGTTGCTGTAGTTCTTGAATTCCACGTTGGCGATGAGGCGGGCACGGCGCAGTTCCGGGAGTACTTCGCCCTTAAGGGCGGTGTATACCTGGGACATGTTGCGAATCTCGTTCTCACGCACGGCAGGGTCGCTGTACATGGACAGGACGCGGAGGATGAGCTCTTTGTCTTCCAGGTTGCTCTGGGCAACCAGCTGCTGGAAGCCGTCCCAGTCCTCGCCTACGCTGCGGACGGTAGGATCCGTGGCCTCGTGGCCCTTGGTGACCTGCTTCCAGGCCTTATTGGCGCTCTCCGAACGGTTGTCCGAGAGTTTTTCGTTCTTGCCGGTGTCTCCTTCCGGAGAGGCATAGGCCACGATTTCCGTGCTGGTGACCTTGGTGCGCTCGTTGGCGGAAATCTCGTCCAGGCGGGCCAGGAATTCCTTCACGGATTCGCCTTTGAGTTCCGAGCCGCGCACCTCCGAACTGTTCACCAGGTACTTGATCTGGCCTTCGGTGGTGCTGGAGATGACCTCCTGGTAGTTATCGGCCTTGAAGGACACCGCACCGGCTTTCTTGACCAGCATGTAGGTGGTGTTGGCGCCGTCCGCCACTTTTTTC
Organism: uncultured Bacteroidales bacterium; assembly: GCA_900317845.1. Classification (GTDB taxonomy): domain Bacteria; phylum Bacteroidota; class Bacteroidia; order Bacteroidales; family UBA932; genus Cryptobacteroides. Next base: position 68,047 of record ONII01000019.1, on the reverse strand, counting down.
ACGGGCAGGTTCACGCTCTTTTTGCCGGCCGATACTTTGCCGCGGAGCTCCAGGTAGCACTGCTCCATGCCGGGCACATAGTCGAAGTGGATTTTTTCGGTGACTTTCTGGCCGTCTGCCGACACTACTTTGTAGTTGTCGCGGACGTCTTCGCCCTGATACTTGAAGGGCTTCATGGCAGCCTCACCGCCCTGGTAAACAATGACAGGGGTGGCTTCCAGGATAACCTTGGGATTGAAATATCCCTTAGGGTAGGTGACGGAAACGGTGGCGTCGATGGTGCCGTTCACCACTTCCAGCACCGGGGTGACGCATTCCACCTTTACATTCTCGGCCATCTTGGCCATTTTCTCCGGAGAGGCGCAGGCTGCGGCCGCGATGGCCAGGGCAGCAACTGCAAAGAATTTAAGAGTCTTCTTCATGTTATAGAATAAGGTTTAATAGCTAACCGCTAGAGGACAAATATACACATTTTTATTGAAAAAATGAGTATCTTTGCAGAACTATGGATTTACAGGCGTTAAAAAACAAATACGATATCATCGGCAACGATCCCGCGCTCAATGAAGCGCTGGAAACGGCGGTGAAGTTTGCGCCCACCGGCCTTAGCGTCCTCATCCAGGGGGAGAGCGGCGTGGGTAAGGAAAGTTTTGCGCGCATCATCCATCAGTACAGCGCCCGCCGGCAAGGATCGTTTTTTGCCGTGAACTGCGGCGCGCTGCCCCGGGAACTGGTGAATTCGGAACTGTTCGGCCACGTAAAGGGCTCTTTTACAGGCGCTTCGGATAACCGTAAGGGCTATTTCGAGGAAGCGGACGGCGGCACCCTGTTCCTGGACGAGATTGCAGAACTTCCCCTGGAGTCACAGGCACTGCTTCTTCGCGTACTGCAAAGCGGGGAATACCGCAAGGTGGGCTCCAACAAGGTGGAACACACGGACGTACGCGTTGTCGCTGCTACCAATGTCCACTTGTATGAGGCTGTCAAGCGGGGCAAGTTCCGCGAGGACCTGTACTTCCGCCTCAGCGCCGCCCAAATCCGCATTCCGCCCTTGAGGGACCGCAAATCGGACATTTACCTGCTGTTCCGTAAGTTCACCTCGGACTTCTCGGAGGTAAACGGCATGTGCAAAATCTCCCTCCGGCCAGACGCCATCCGCCTCTTGGAGAGCTACCGCTGGCCGGGCAATATCCGTCAGTTACAGGGCTTTACGCAGTCACTGTCGGCCCTGGTGTCGGTAAAGGTGACGCCCGCTGTGCAGCGCATAGAACTCAGCGCCCAGGAGCTGGAACCGTATATGCCGCGGGAGGAAGGGGAGCCGCTGCCTGCGCTCTACGACGGCCCGCAGCCGTCATCGGCCTTTAATACGGAGGAGCGGCAGGCCATTTTCAAGGCTATTTTTGACCTGAAGCAGGAGGTGGATGCCCTGAAGGCCCGTCTGGACCGCCGGGAGCTGCCGGGCCCCGGTCCTGCAGCGGCTGTGCAGGAGGAGGCAGAATGGCAGGAGCAGGAGGAAGAACCTGAAAATCAGCATTTTGTGCACGAGGATATTCCCGCCCACGAGGAGACGCTGAGCGTACGGCGCAACGAGGAAGACCTCATTCGCCAGGCGCTGGAAAAGTACCACGGCAACCGCAAAAAGGCCGCAGAGGAACTGGGCATGAGCGAACGCACCCTGTATCGTAAATTACCCGCAGAATACCGCAAGAAATGAAACTGAAGGCTCTTATATTCGCTGTCCTGACCGGCTGTCTGGTGGCCGCCTGCGGCATCTACTCTTTCTCCGGCACCTCCATCCAGCCGGACGTGAAGAGTATCACCATCCCGTACGTGGAGTACAAAGCCCTGCGCGTAAACCCGGCCCTGTCCGGCCAGCTCACGGAGGCCCTGCAGGAGAAATTCCGCAAACTCACCAGCCTGGAGCAGGTAGAAACGGACGGAGACCTGGAACTGGTGTGCGAAATCACCGGCTACGATGTAAAAGCCACGGCCGTTACGGCCGACGAAATGGCTTCCCAGAGCCGTCTCACCGTTACCGTGAAGGTGGATTTCACCAACAAGAAATACCCGGAAGACAACGTGGAAAACAAGTCCTTCAGCGCCTACGAGGACTTTGACGCCACCCTTACGCTGGATTCCGTGGAGGGCACCCTCTGCGAAACCATCGTGGATAAAATTGTAGAAGACATCTTCAACGCAACCGTAGCACAGTGGTAGGCTCCTCTTATATCAACATCCATACGCTCACGCTGGACGAACTGGCGGGGGTGGTGAACCTGTACCCCTGGTACGGGGCCGCCCGCGTGGAACTGTGCCGGCGCATGGCCCTCATGGGGGAAGACTGGGGGGAGGACCAGTATGCGGCGGAGGCGCTGTTTGTCCCGGATCGCGGCAAAGTGGCCGTCCTGCTGCGCCAGGGGCGCCAGACGGACTGCTCAGATAAGGACTTGAGTGCGCTGCTGTCGTCCTATATGGAACCATCGGCCCCGGAAGAGGTACAGGAGCACCAGGTGCGTGCTGTGGGGGGCGATTATTTTTCGCAGGCCCAGTACGACAACGTGCGCCAGAGCGGAGACAATATCTTCTCCCGTTTTGCGGCACAAGCCCGGCCGGAGAGTGCCTCAGAGGATCAGGCCGGTGCCCAAATGGCCGACCGTTTCGCCACCGAAACCCTTGCGCGCATCTTCCAGGAACAGGGCCGGATAGAGGAAGCCCGACGCATTTATTCGCGTCTGATTTTGGAAATCCCGGAAAAAAGTGCTTACTTTGCAACCCTTATCGACAAGTTAGATAATTAATAAGGTAAAATATATGAACGCAGCGTTTACAGTTTTGGTCGTTCTCATCATCATCGCGGCCATTCTCCTGATTGCGGTTGTCCTCCTCCAGAACGGCAAGGACGGCGGCCTGGCAACCAACTTCACTTCCGCCAACCAGACCCTGGGTGTGCGCCAGACGGCCACCATCCTGGAAAAAGCCACCTGGTATCTTGTGGCCTTCATCCTGGTTGTTTCCGTTATCACCGTGTTCGTGGGCCGCGGCAACACCCGCAGTGGTTCCAACGAGGCCATCAGCACGGAAATCCTGAACCAGGCAGAGCAGGCCCCCGAAGAGGCCCCCGCTTTCCCTATCTCCCAGGAAAACCCGGAAGTCGCAGAGTAATCCTCTGTCATGCCTGGCCCGGCCAGGCACCCCCTTCATCGACCTTTCAGCCGCTTGCCCTCCGCAGGCGGCTTTGTCGCGTTCTGGCAGGGTGGCAGCTAAATGCCTGATATACAGCGTATAACAATATAATCCTCGTTCAAAATCTGAACGAGGATTATATTATAACTCACTCTGGAGCAGCGAGTTAGCTGTCACGCGTTTACCGCACCACCACTTCGCCACCGGCGGCGTCCTCGGTTCGGCCGAGCGACCCCGCTTCTGCCAAAATGGCAGGAAAACGGGAACGGAACGGAGATTGCCATAGCTCATGCAAAAGGAGAAATGAACTATGGCAGAAAACAATAACAACAACAGCTTTTTGGAGCGCTTTGCCATCAACCTGAACGAGCGCGCGGCCCAGGGCAAACTGGACCCCGTGATTGGCCGGGACGATGAAATCCGCCGTGTTCTGCAAATTCTTTCCCGCAGAACCAAGAACAACCCTATCCTGGTGGGCGAGCCCGGCGTGGGCAAGACCGCCATCTCTGAGGGCATCGCCCAGAACATTGTGAACGGGCAGGTGCCGGAAAATCTAAAATCGAAAAAAGTCTACTCCCTGGACATGGGTGCCCTGATCGCGGGCGCGAAATATCAAGGTGAGTTCGAGGAACGCCTCAAGGGCGTAGTAAAGGAAGTGGTGGACAGCGCCGGTGAGATTATCCTGTTCATCGACGAAATCCATACGCTGGTGGGCGCCGGCCGCAGTTCCGGTGCCATGGATGCCTCCAACATCCTCAAGCCGGCCCTGGCCCGCGGCGAGCTCCGCACCATCGGCTCAACTACCCTGGACGAGTACCAGAAGTACTTTGAGGCCGATAAAGCCCTGGAGCGCCGATTCCAGATGGTGATGGTGGACGAGCCGTCGCCGGCAGAGAGCATCGCCATCCTGCGCGGCCTGAAGGAACGCTACGAGAACCACCACAAGGTGCGCATCGAGGACGACGCCCTTATCGCCGCCGTAAACCTGAGTCACCGTTACATCACAAGCCGATTCCTGCCGGACAAGGCCATCGACCTGGTGGACGAAGCTGCCTCCAAACTGCGCCTGGAGATGAATTCCGTGCCGGAGCCCATCGACGAGCTCAACTCCGCCATTCGGCAGAAAGAGATTGAGCGTGAGGCGATTAAGCGCGAAGGCGTATCCGTGAAACTGGAGAAGCTGGAGGCCGAGCTCAAGGAGCTGCAAGGCAAGCGTGAAGGCCTCATGAAGCGCTGGAACGAGGAAAAAGACACCCTGGGCGGCCTGCAGACGGCCCGCCAGGAGATGGAAGACCTGAACCTCCAGGCCAAGACCGCCGAGCGTAACGGCGACTATGCCAAGGTGGCGGAGATCCGTTACGGCCGCATGGCTGCCCTGCAAAAGCGGATTGACGAACTCACCGCCAAGGCGGAGTCCATCAAGGAGCCGCTTGTCACTGAGGCAGTTACACCAGAAGACATTGCCGAGGTAGTGGCCAAGTGGACTGGCATCCCCGTGAAGCGGATGCTGGAAAGCGAGAAGGACAAGCTCCTGCGCATGGAGGCGGAACTCCACAAACGGGTTGTCGGCCAGGACGAGGCCATCCGTGCCGTGGCCGATGCCGTCCGCCGGAATCGCGCGGGCCTTTCCAGCGAGAAGCGGCCCATCGGCAGTTTCCTGTTCATGGGAACCACCGGCGTGGGCAAGACGGAGCTGGCCAAGGCGCTGGCGGCGTTCCTGTTCAACGACGAGAACATGATGACCCGAATCGACATGAGCGAATACCAGGAGCGGCACACCGTTTCCCGCCTGGTGGGCGCGCCTCCGGGATACGTAGGCTACGACGAAGGTGGTCAGCTCACCGAGGCTGTGCGGCGCAAGCCCTACTCCGTGGTGCTGCTGGACGAAATCGAAAAGGCCCACCCGGACGTGTTCAACGTGCTGCTGCAGGTACTGGACGACGGCCGCCTCACGGACAACAAAGGCCGGACGGTGGACTTCAAGAACACCATCCTCATCATGACCTCCAATGCCGGGGCCGATATCATCCAGTCCTACATGGAGAAGCTCCCGGAAGTGAACGGCGTGGACATGCAGGCCATCGCCACGCGCCGCTCCCTCCTGGACGAATGCTCCCGCAAGGTGCTGGACGTGCTCAAGATGACCGTTCGGCCGGAGTTCCTAAACCGCATTGACGAGATCATCATGTTCGACCCGCTTACCAAGGCCGATATCCGCGACATCCTGCACATCCAGGAGGCGGACCTGCAGCACAAGCTGGCGGACAGCGGCATTACCGTGCAGTTCACCCCGGCCTTCGAGGACCACATGGTGGAGCACGGCTACGACCCGGCCTACGGCGCCCGCCCGGTGAAGCGCGTGATGCAGCGGGAACTGGTGAACCTCCTCGCCAAGAGCATCCTGGACGGCACCGTGCACAAGGACTCGGTGATCACCGTGGACGCCGCCGGTGGCGAAGTGGTGGTGCGGTAATCTCGCGTGACAGCTAACTCGCTGCTCCAGAGTGAGTTATAATATAATCCTCGTTCAGATTTTGAACGAGGATTATTGTGTTATCGCCTATGAATCAAGCACTTAGCCGCCACTCGGGGTTGCCCATGATTCAGTGAGGCTATCGCTTAGGGGCCAGCGGGTGGACCTTCGACGACGGTGGACGGCTGCTAGTGTACCAGGGTCTTGAAGTCTTCCCAGCGGTAGAAGGAGCCGGGGGCGGCCATGGGCAGCGGCAGGGTGGCCTCGCGGCCGTTCAGGAGCAGCTGGAACAGGATGTCCGTGTTGCGCTTGCTGCGGAAGAATACCAGCTGCAGGTTGCAGGCCATGGGCACATGGTAGTTGCGCCACACCTTCTCCACCTCCAGCGGGTTCTCCACGCGGGCATCCATGCCATTCACGCCCAGATAGGACAGGAAGGGCATGAGGCAGGAGTCATGGGAGAAGCGCAGGCGCAGCTGCACCCCGTCCTTCCAGTCGGCATCGGCCTTGTCCACAAAGTCCTGATACAGCGCCTTCATGACCTCTACGCGGATGCCGCCCGTGTCCGGTGAACGGCCCAGCAGCTGGTAGTCCCGGAAGTTGTTCACCCGCCAGAGCGCATACCGTTCCTCTGCCGTAAACAGGCTGTACAGATGCTCCGGAACGGGGAAGTCCATGTTGTCCAGCGTGCTCACCATGGTGTGCATGTCAAAGACAAAGCCGTACGGGTCCTTCACCAGTTTGGACGGATGGGTGAACCAGTGGTGCAGGATGGCCTTCGAGTCCACCAGGCTGTCGCGGAAGTGCTGGTACTTGGTGAGGGCCTCGCCGCCCCGGCCTTCCGGCGAGTCAATCAGTTCCGGCAGCAGGTACGTCTGGTAGGGGTAGCTGTAGTCGGCCTCAAAGGTTACATCCTTGTCCAGTTCCGACACCTCGCTCAGGAAGGAGAACATGCTCACGATGACCCGGTGACTCACCGTAGACACGGCGCTGGCGCGGGTTTTCCCTTTGAACACCGCCGGGTAGTTCCGGTACAGTTGGTCTGCAATAAAACGATGCTGTGCCTGGCCTTTCAAGGTGAGCTGCCCCTCGCGCTTGGCCAGGAGGGGATAGATGCTCACATACTCCTTATAAAACTGTTCTCCTTCCGGGGTGAGCCAACCCTTTTCACGGGCATTCTCCCACACGGCCAGGATGTCCTCGTACACGGTATGTCCCAGCGCAAAGCGGGCGCCATGCCGGCCCAAATGGCTCACATAGAATGGTTTATATCCATTGGGGGCCGCCGTAGGCCTGGGCTGGTCCGTGGGATACATCCGGTGCACGCCGCCGGCGCGCTCCACATCCGCCATCACCTCCTGATAAGCGGAAAAAGGCTGGGCAAACGCAGTAACACCTGCCAGCCCAGCCAGTAAAAGAAGGAAAAGTTTTTTCATCCTTACACTTCCGTTGCGGTGGCGAACTCGGAGAGGAAGCGCATGTCGTTCTCGAAGTAGTGCCTGAGGTCGTTCACCTGCCACTTGAGCATGGCAATGCGCTCCACGCCCATCCCAAAGGCAAAGCCGCTATACTGCGACGGGTCTATCCCGCTGGCTTTGAGCACATTAGGGTCTACCATGCCGCAGCCCATAATCTCCAGCCAGCCGGTACCCTTGCAAATGTTGCAGCCCTTGCCCTTGCAAATGTTGCAGCTCACGTCTACCTCTGCCGACGGCTCCGTGAAGGGGAAGTAGGAGGGGCGCATGCGAATCTGGGTGTCCGGGCCGAACATCTCCCGCGCAAAGAGCAGGATGGCCTGCTTGAGATCGGCAAAGGTAACGTCCTTGTCAATGTAGAGGCCCTCCACCTGGTGGAAGATGCAGTGGGCACGGGCCGATATGGCCTCGTTGCGGAACACGCGTCCCGGGCACACCACGCGGATGGGCAGGGACTGGGACTCCATGGTGCGCACCTGCACGGAAGAGGTGTGCGTGCGCAGGAGCAGGGGATTGAGGTGGCCGGTGCTCACAAAGAAGGTATCCTGCATCTCGCGGGCCGGATGGTTGGGCGGGAAGTTCAGGGCCTCGAATACGTGATAGTCGTCCTCAATCTCGGGACCCTCCGCTACGTCGTAGCCGAATTTGCGGAAAATGTCCACAATCTGCTGACGCACAATGGATACCGGATGACGGGACCCCAGCGGAAGGGCGTCGCCGGGCATACTCAGGTCCTCTTTGGGGAGGGCCGATACCACCGCTTCCTCCGCGGCGGCCTTGAGCTCCTCGATGCGGGCCGCTGCCGTTTTTTTGAGTTCGTTCAGGCGCTGGCCATACTCGCGTTTGAGCTCCGGCGCTACGGTGCGGAACTCATCCATAAGGGCGGTAATTTCGCCCTTCTTGCCCAGAAAACGGATACGGGCTTCTTCCACTTCCTTGGCGGAGGACGCTTTGAGCTCTTCCAGCTCTTTGAAAATTTGTTCAATCGCTTCTTTCATGCCTATTTTTTCTTCTTGGTATTCTTGTTGTTTCTTTTGTCTCTTGCTTCCTGGGCGCGTTTGCCGCCGCTCTTCCAGTACTTGGCCCACTGCTCCGGAGTGAAAAAGCGTTTGTAGCTGTTGTCTATCTGCTGCATCCACTTGTCCTGCACCGTTACGTACAGGTCCCGGTTTTCCACTTTGGCTTTTTGCATGCTTTCCAGCTCTGCCGACATGGCTTTGAGGTCATGGGTGAGGGTGGAATCCACATAGAACTCCTGCCAGTACTCCAATTCCAGCATTGTGCTCAGGCGCTGCACCTCCTTGTCCACAAACTCCAGCATTTGCTTTTCCTGTTGTTCAGGGGTCTGGGGGCCGGCATTTTGGGCCTTTGCCGACAAAACCGACAGGCATAAAGCAAGCACAGCGCTCAATAAATGATAAAATTTCATACCTTTGTAGTCTAATGTCAAGTGACAAAATTACGCAATAAACAGAAAAAGTCCAAAATACGATGAGAAAATCGCTCCTGAAATTGTTCGTTTCCGCCCTGGCCGTGGTCCTTGGCACCGTGGAAGGCAGCACCTGCACCAACGTAATCGTGAGCCGCGGCGCCAGCAAGGACGGCTCCGTGCTGGTCTCTTACGCGGCAGACTCCCATTACCTGTTCGGGGAACTCTATTACAAACCCGCGGCAGACTGGAAGGCTGGTTCCATGCTCCCCGTCTATGAGTGGGACACCAACCGCTATCTGGGTGAAATTGAGCAGGTTCCGCACACCTACCAGACGGTGGGCAACATGAACGAGTTCCAGCTCATCATCACGGAAACCACCTGGGGCGGCCGCGAGGAACTGATGGATAAAAACGGCGGTATCGACTACGGTTCGCTCATCTACATCACCCTGCAGCGCGCCAAGACGGCCCGCGAAGCCATCGACATCATTGTTGCGCTGGCCAATGAATACGGCTACGCCTCGGAGGGGGAAACCTTCTCCATTGCCGATAAGAACGAGGCCTGGATCATGGAACTCATCGGCAAAGGCATGAGCATGCGCAACGGCATCAACATGAACAAGGGCATCGTCTGGGTGGCCCGCCGCGTGCCGGACGGCGCCATTTGCGCGCATGCCAACCAGGCCCGTATCGGCAAGTTCCCCATGGACGATCCCGACAACTGCCTCTACGCCCCGGATGTGATCACGTTTGCCCGCCGCAAGGGCTACTTCGACGGCCTGGACAGCGAGTTCAGCTTCAAGAAGGCCTATAATCCGGCCGATTTTGGCACGGTCCGCGGCTGCGACGCCCGCGCCTGGAGCGCTTTCAACATTCTCACGCAGGGCTGGTTCTCCTTCTACGACGAGAACGGCAACGCCGTCACGCGGGATGCCTTTGCGTATCTGGACTACGTGATGGGCAACAACTTGGAGGGCGACTTCCCGCTGTTCGTGTACCCGCGCAAGAAGGTGGGCGTAAAGGAAGTGGCCGATGTCATGCGCGACCACTTCGAGGGCACCCCCATGGACATGACCCAGGACATCGGTGCCGGCGGCAACGCCCTTCCGTACCGCTGGCGTCCCATGGAATTCCAGGATCCGGAAGGCAACACCTACGTCAATGAGCGCGCCATCGCCACCCAGCAAACCGGTTTCTGGATGGTGGGACAGGCCCGCAACTACGTCCCGGACGTGGTGGGCGGCATCCTGTGGTTCGGCACGGACGACGCCGCCACCTCGTACCTCACCCCCATCTACACCACCATCCAGGAGGTTCCGGACTGTTTCCGCGTGGGCAACGGAGACCTGCTGCATTATTCGGCCGACGCCTCTTTCTGGATTAACAACCGCATCTCCAACGCCTGCTACAAGATGTACAATATCATGGCGCCGTACGTGCGCGCCAAGGCCGATGCCTTCGAGTACGACCAGATGGAGCGCCGCGTGCATTCGGTAGACAGCATGGCCGTGGTCATGTACAACCAGGTGGCGGTGAAGATGCAGAAGAAACTCTCTGCTAAGGGCAATGTAATGGTGTCCCGCCAGCCTTTCGCCAAGGTGATTAAGTATGTGAGCGATTACAGCATCAAAACAGCCCAGGAGCAGTTTGTGGCCTGGCGTAACCTGGAAACGGAGCTGCTGGTGAAGTTCATGGACGGTAATGTGAAGCCGCAGAACGAGGACGGTTCCTTCAAGCACTCGGAATACTCGGAGGGCATCCCGGCGCACGTGGAATGGCCCGGCTACACGGAACTGTGGAAAAATACCGTGGCGCAGGAGCACGGCGATGTAATCAAGGTGCCTGCGAACAAATAGCACAAACCAACTAATAACCTATAACTATGACCACATTGTTTTATCTGGTGCCGGTGGCAGCGGTAATAGCGCTGCTTTTTGCCTGGATTTTCTTCCGTCAGATGATGAAGGAAAGCGAAGGCACGCCCACCATGAAAGAAATCGCGCAGTACGTGCGCGAGGGCGCCATGGCGTACCTCAAGCAGCAGTACAAAGTTGTCATCATTGTTTTCGTTGTCCTGGCGGCGCTTTTTGCCGTGCTGGCCTATGGCTTTGGCGTACAGAACCCCTGGGTGCCGTTTGCCTTCCTTACGGGCGGCTTCTTCAGCGGCCTGGCCGGCTTCGTGGGCATGAAAACCGCTACGTATGCATCGGCCCGCACGGCCAATGCCACCATGCGCAGCCTCAATGCCGGCCTTAAGATTGCCTTCCGCAGCGGTGCCGTCATGGGCCTCACCGTGGTGGGCCTGGGCCTGCTGGACATTGCCATCTGGTGGAGCGTGCTCCAGATTTTCTACGACCCTACGGATGCGCAGAACCTGGTCATCATCACCACCACCATGCTCACCTTCGGGATGGGCGCTTCCACGCAGGCGCTCTTTGCCCGCGTGGGCGGCGGCATCTATACCAAAGCGGCCGACGTAGGGGCCGACATTGTGGGTAAAGTGGAACAGGACATCCCGGAGGACGACCCTCGCAACCCCGCCACCATTGCCGATAATGTGGGCGACAACGTGGGCGATGTAGCCGGTATGGGCGCAGACCTGTACGAGAGCTACTGCGGCTCCATCCTGGCCACCATGGCGCTGGGCGCATCGGCCTTCTTTACGGAGGGTACGGATGTGCAGATGCGGGCCATTCTGGCTCCGATGGTGATTGCTGCCATCGGCGTAGTGCTCTCTATCATCGGTATTTACGTGGTACGCACCAAGGAAGGCGCCGGCCTGATGGACCTCCTCAAGTCTCTGTCCGTGGGCACCAACCTGGCGGCCGTGCTCATCGCCGTGCTCTCGTTCGGCGTGTTCTACATGCTGGGCTTCCCCAACTGGTGGAAACTCTCCCTGAGCGTAGTGAGCGGCCTGCTGTCAGGCGTTATCATCGGCAAAATCACGGAATTCTATACCTCCCATTCCTATAAACCCACGCAAAAGCTGGCAGAGGCTGCACAGACGGGCTCCGCTACCGTGGTAATCAACGGCGTGGGCCTGGGCATGCGCTCAACGGCCATTCCCGTAATCACCATCTGCGCCGCCATCCTCCTGGCCTATGGCTTTGCTACGGACTTCGTGTTCTCCACAGAGACCCTGAGCCTGGGTCTGTACGGCATCTCCATCGCGGCGGTGGGCATGCTCTCCACGCTGGGAATCACCTTGGCCACAGACGCTTACGGTCCCATTGCAGACAATGCCGGCGGCAACGCCCAGATGAGCGAACTGGATCCTTCCGTGCGCGAAAAGACCGACGTGCTGGATGCCCTGGGCAATACCACGGCCGCTACCGGCAAGGGCTTTGCCATCGGTTCCGCAGCACTTACCGCCCTGGCCCTCTTGGCTTCCTACATCGAGGAACTCAAGATTGGCCTGCAGCATGTGGGACGCCATGTCCTGGAAATTGGCGGACGCACGGTAGACACCATGAACGCCAGCATTACGGACATTGTAGAGATGTACGACATCTCCCTGATGAACCCCAAGGTGCTGGTGGGCATATTTGTGGGCTCCATGATGGCCTTCCTGTTCTGCGGCCTCACCATGCAGGCCGTGGGCCGCGCCGCTGCCAAAATGGTGATTGAGGTGCGCCGGCAGTTCCGCGAGATAGCGGGTATCCTGGAAGGCAAGCAGCGCCCGGACTACACTTCCTGCGTGCGCATCTCCACCAAGGCGGCCCAGCACGAGATGATCTTCCCGTCCCTGTTGGCCATCGTGGTTCCCATGATTGTGGGCTTGCTGCTGGGTCCTGCGGGCGTAATCGGCCTTCTGGCCGGCGGCCTGGGTGCAGGCTTTGTGCTGGCCATCTTCCTGGCCAACTCCGGCGGTGCCTGGGACAATGCCAAGAAGTACGTGGAAGAAGGCCACCATGGCGGTAAAAACTCCCCGGCCCATAAAGCCACCATTGTGGGCGACACCGTGGGCGACCCCTTCAAAGACACCTCCGGCCCTTCCCTGAACATCCTCATCAAGCTCATGAGCATGGTGAGCATCGTGATGGCCGGCCTCACCGTCATGCTGCACTAAGTTGCGCTATCGCACAACCCCTCGCTTCGCAACTTCGTTCACGTTACCCCATCCCCAACCCCTTCCCTCGGGGAAGGGGCTTTTGTGCCCGAGGTGCTCACGTTTGTCGCTTCGCTCCGACGGGGCATGACCCTTGTCATACCGAGGCCAAAGGCCGAGTGTATCTCCCCGGGACAGGCCCGCTGCGGGCGCATTTCCCTGGCAAATCGTAGCACTGGCGGACCTTTAGGCCCGCCAGCGGCGCGTTTAACCCCCAAACCGTGCCCACAGCGGTCCTCCGTTGCGGTAACCGCATGGCATTACGCGAAATGGGGGCAAAATGCGTAAGGAGATGCCGGGTTGGAAATGTAGAAGAATAGTTGTAAGTTTGCAAAAACGAAACGCTTATGTCACTGCTCGTCATTCTGCTGGTTTGCACAGTCCTCGCCACCCCGGCGCAGGCGGCCCCGCTACAGGAGGAGGTACAGCCCGCACCCGCACAGGATACCTTGCGCTTGGACTGGGGAACCTATATAGGGGAACTTCCCGCCGGGCAAGGGAAGCTGTACCACAAGGAGCGGGGCCTGTTCATGGGCACATTCGACAAAGTGGTCCCTTCCGGGAAGGGCATCCACATCCAGGCCGACGGCAGCGTGTACACGGGCAACTTTGTCCGGGGAGCGTATCGGGGCTATGGCCGGCTGTTCATGGCAACAGGCGCTGTCATTTGCGGAGAGTTCTCCAGCGGCCGCGCCAATGGCCTGGACACGCTGTATTATCCTGACGGTAAAGTGTTTATCGGCGTTATGCAAAACGGCGGAGCCACCAAGCAGGGCAAAACCTACAAAAGTGCCGATGCCGCCAAGCTCACCCGGCCGCAGAAACCCGCCTTGCCGCTAACCGCGGAGGACGAAGCCTTCCTGCAAAGCCTGGGCTACGGCGCCTACGATACCCCGGCCACTTTTGGCAAGGGCGCCTCCTTCTTCCAGGTCTATATCCACCCCAACTTCCGCTACTCGGAGTCCATGGCAGACAAAATAGCCACGGTGGAGTACGAGTTCACGGTAGGGGAGGACGGCAAGCTGCGGGACATCCACATCCTCTCCTCCACGGACGAGGACTTTTCCAAGGAACTCATCCGCGTCCTCACCCAGCCATGAAAGACGGCAAGCCGGTACCCTACACCATCCGCAACCAGCGCATCACCTTTGGTAGCTACAATTAATTTCCGTACCTTTGCACTTCTATGAAGGCAAAGGAAGTACTGGCGTTTATTGCGGGCGTGATGGCGCTGCTGGGGTTGCTGTGGTTGGTAACCCCGGCCGACGGTGTTAATCTGGGACCGCTGAACCTGCGTTTCGCTTCCTACCAGCGCACGCTGCGGGACGCCCATGAGCAAAAAGTGGACGTGGATTCCGTCCTGATGGCCGTAGAGAGCCGTTTCAAGATGGAGGCCGATACCCTCAGCTATTACCGTCGTTTCTTCTACGAGAATCCGGACCGTATTTTCCTCCCCGGTGACGATTACCGCTTCTTCGACCCTGTTTTCCGGCAGATGGAAGGGGCCACGGACCACCTGGTGCGCGTAGTGCACTACGGAGACTCCCAGATTGAGCTGGACCGCATCAGCCAGGACCTCCGGGAGGCCCTTCAGGAGCGCTTTGGCGGCAGCGGCACGGGCCTTTTCCCGGCGCTGGGCAACGTTCCTTCGGCCAGTATTTCCAAGGCGGCTAGCGGCAGTTTCACCCAGTATACCATGTATGGCGATTCCACCACCCAGCGGGCCGGACACAACCGCTACGGCATCCTGGCGCAGGTGGTGCAGCTCACGGGCAGCGGCACCCTTACCCTTCGCGGCAGCAAGAACAAAAATGCACGCGAAGGCGTAAAAACGTTTGAAAGCGTTTCCGTTTTATACGGCAAGGGGGAAAATTTGGTGGTAAAAGCGGCATCCGGCACCGACAAACCCGAGCCGGAGGTCCGGAAAGGAGACAATGGCACAACGCTCCTCACCTGGCGCTTTAGCCAGCCGGTGGAAAAAGCCACCCTTACCTTCCAGGGCAATGCAGAACTCTATGGAATCGGGGCCGATGGCAACGCCGGCGTAGCGGTGGACAATGTGCCCCTCAGAGGCTGCTCGGGCACCATTTTTACCCGCATCAGCAAGCCGCTAATGACAGACAGTTTCGCCCTAACGGACACCCGCCTCATTATCCTGCAGTTTGGCGGCAACATGATGCCCATGATCCGCGGCGCCAAACAGATTGAACCCTACCAGGAGCAAATCGCCAAACAAATCGCCTATTTCCACGAGGTAGCACCCCAGGCCAAAATCCTCTTTATCGGCCCGTCCGACATGGGCAAAAGCGTGAATGGCCGCGTGGTCACCTGGCCGCACCTGCCGGAACTGGTGGACTCCCTGAAAGCCACCGCCTTACGGAACGATGCCGCCTACTGGGACCTCTACCGCATGATGGGCGGAGAAAACTCCATGGCCCAGTGGGTGCGCCACAATCCGCCCTATGCCGGTCCGGACTACATTCACTTCACCCCCGCCGGTGCCCAGAAGGTGGGCGACGCCCTGTCGCGCTCCTTCCTTACCTATTATGACTTCTACACCCTCCGGAAAACCCTTCCGGCCCAGCGGGTGCAAAACGCCATGCGGCCATGAAGCGGGCATTACTAGCCATCCTTCTGCTATTGACGCTGCTCCCGCTGGAGGGCCGCCGTCTGCCGCGTTATCCCTTCATCCGCACGGATAAAAACGTGCTGCAGGGAGAATCGGCCGATTTCCAGCGCTTTTGCCGGAAGCTGGACACCCTGCTCGTCACCGGCGGTGGCGATGTCCGTGTCCTCCACGTAGGCGGCTCCCATGTGCAGGGCGGCACCTTCAGTGACCGTCTCCGCCGCCGCTTCCTGAGCCTCCGATACGGCATTGAGGGCGGCCGGGGTCTGGTGTTCCCCTTCGCCACGGCAGGCACCAATACGCCCGTCAGCTACAACAGCTCCTACATTGGCCATTGGGAAAGCGCGAACTGCCTCAAGCCTGCCGACGAGCCCCTGGGCCTTACCGGCATGGCGGCCCTGGCGCGGGATACATCGGCCCGGGTCATCATTGACCTGGCACCGCGCGAGCGCACAACCCTTCAGCAGCGATACACCTTCAACCGGGTCGATATCCTGGGCGACGGCACGCTGGAGCCCCTCCTGCTGGTCAATGGGCGCGATACGCTGCACGGGGTGGGCGCACAAGGCTTCCGCCACTTTGACCTGCCGCATTACACGGACTGGATCCAGCTTTGTTTCAGCGGGCAGGGCCAGTACGCCCTCCGGGGCCTGTACCTGGACAAGTCGGGCGGCGGTTTTTCACTCAGCGAGGCCGGGGTGAACGGTGCCTCCACGCAGGCCTGGCTCCGCTGCGACCTCTGGGAAAGCGAGCTTCGCCGCGTAATGCCGGACCTGGTCATTTTCTCCATCGGCATTAACGACATCCAAGGGGCCGATTTTGACGTCCGCCGCTTCAAGTCCAACTACCGCCAGCTCATTGCCCAGGTGCACCGCGTGAACCCGAACTGTGCCATCCTGATGAGCGGCATCAACGACAGCTGGATGCGCAAGCGGGGCGTGAATCCCCACACCGAGGCCGCAGAAACCGCTTTCCGCGAACTGGCGGAGGAATGCGGCGGCGTGTTCTGGGACTGGTACCAGGTGATGGGCGGCTACGGTTCTATGGCCCAGTGGGAAGAGGCCGGGCTGGCCCAGTCGGACAAGATTCACTTCACCCCCAATGGCTATAAACTGGTGGGAGACCTGCTCTTCGACGCCATCATGGAGGCCTATTATCTGCGATGACACTGTGGGACATCATACGGGACTTTTTCCAGAGCCTGCTCTCCTTTGACCAGGCCCATCCGCTGCTGTTCACCCAGTTCTACTTCTGGGCGTTCTTTGCGCTGGTATTTGCGGTGTTCTCGCTCTTCCACTCCAAGGTGCTGCTGCGCAACGGCTATCTGTTTGCCGTGTCGCTGTTCTTCTACTACAAGACCAGTGGCGTGTTCCTGGCGCTCCTGCTCTTTGTTATTGTCTATAACTTCTTTGCAGCCAAGTGGTTGCATCGTCTCAAATCCGAGAGGGGACGTTCGGCCGTAACGGCGCTGAGCGTGGTGGTGGACCTGGGCATCCTGGCCTATTTCAAATACGCGTACTTCCTTACGGATTTTGTGAATAACCTGTTGGGGCTGCACCTGCAGGTGCACGACGTCCTGGGCGAATGGCTGAATATGCTTGTTGGCGCGGAAGTTTTCCGGGTCGATGCCATCATTCTCCCGGTAGGCATCTCTTTCTTTACCTTCCAGGCGGTGAGCTATGTGGTGGACGTCAAGCGGCGGAAGATTGCCCCGGTGGGGAACTTCCTGGACTTTGGCTTCTACCTGAGCTTTTTCCCGCAACTGGTAGCGGGTCCTATCGTCCGTGCCGTGGAGTTCGTGGAACAGCTGCATAAGCCGTATAACCTGAGCCGTCGCTGGTTCGGCATTGCCGTTTTCTGGATCATGAACGGCCTCCTCAAGAAGCTCATTCTGGCGGACTATCTGGCGGTGAACTTCTGCGACCGCGTGTTCGAGAACCCGCTGCTGTACAGCGGCTTCGAGAATTTAAGTGCCCTGTTCTGCTATTCGCTGCAGGTCTATGCCGATTTTTCCGGCTACACGGACATCGCTACGGGCGTTGCCATGCTCATGGGCTTCTACCTGCCCAAGAACTTCGATTCGCCGTACAAGGCCGTGAACACGCAGCAGTTCTGGCGCCGCTGGCACATGTCGCTTAGCCGCTGGCTCCGGGACTACCTGTACATTCCCCTCGGCGGTAACCGCAACGCCACGCCGGCCACCTTTGTGATTATCCTGGCGGTGGCGGTATTCGGCAGTTTCCTCAGCGGCTCCTGGTGGGTGGCCTTTGGCGTTTTTGTGGTGGCGGCCGGCATTGGCCTCTGGGCGTGGCTGCGGCCGGGGGACCGCAAACTTATCACCACCAACATCAACTCCATGAACACCATGCTGCTGGGCGGCCTGTGGCACGGCGCCAGCTGGAATTTCATGATTTGGGGCGGCCTCAACGGCCTGGGCATGGTGATTTATAAGGTCTGGACCAAACGGACCATGACACAGAAGCTGGGGATCATCGGCCTGGTCACCGCCTTGTGCGGCACCCTCTCCTTCACCCTGCACTATCCCGTGTGGAACATGTTCTTTGTCTGGACCCTGATTATCCTGGCCGGTACGGTCGTAAAAGCGCTTATCCGGAGATTGCCGGTCAAGCCGGCAATGACAGAAGGAGCGGCCGTCATGCCCGGCTCCGCCTCTGTCATGCCCGACTCCGACCGGGCATCTCTCCGCTGGCTCTCCCGCGCGTGGGACATCTTCCAGACCTTCGTGTTCATCACCTTCACCCGCCTGTTCTTCCGCAGCGGCTCCAACCTGGACCCGGCCCTGGCCAATGAGCAGGCCTGGAACACCGCCAAGAACATGGTGAACCAGATTGGCGGTGCGTGGGATTTGTCGCTGGTGCCCGCGATGGCCTGGCAGCACCGGGCCGTGCTGTTGGTCTTTCTGCTGGGCATGCTCATCCACTGGCTGCCGGAGCGCTTCAAACGCCGTTACCGGATTGTTTTCGCCCGCCTCCCGCTGCCCGTCATGGCCCTGGTGGTGGTGCTCATCATCGTCTTCTTCTACCAGTTCATCACCGCCGACCTCCAGACCTTCATCTACTTCCAGTTCTAGGCCTCTCGTCGCGCCTGATCGCTAACTCGTTGAGCCACAGTAACTTCCAATATAATCCTCGTTCACTTTTCGAACGAGGATTGTTGTGTAAGTTGCAGACAATCAGTTACTTAAGTGTCACACGCCCAGGATGTCAGGGGTGACGGCTAAAATATTGGCTATCAATCAGTTACTATATAATCCTCGTTAAAAAACGAACGAGGATTATGCGTATCTTGCTGTGTATTAATACTTTATGAATCATTACAAAATGTGTTGTCTTGAAAAGGTTTACCAGACGGGTGTCCACACACTCTATTCAAGAGGCCACATAATCTGTTCCGGCGGCAACTAATCTGTTCCAGGGACGCATAATCGAAAATCCAACTGGTCGATAACGCGCAGATTGTCAGTTACTTACGGATAATCCTCGGCGCAAAAAGAGCCGAGGAAAGTGAGTAAAGTGTTGATTGTCAACATGATACCGACCAGCCCGGTGAGTGGCCGCCGCACGCAACCAGGTGCGGCGGCTGACAGGACACGGAACCACCGCCTTGCAATACGCGGCAAGGCGGCTAGCGAAAACCCTCTCGGGCTCCGTTATAGGGCCCAAGAGGGTTCCGCTTTCCTTCCGGCATTAAAGCGCACTCGGCATCCTAGGGGGCCGAAAGTATGCTTTAGGCGGGGGTGGAAAGGGTTGTTAAAGCACGGGGTGAGCCCCTGGACGCGGCTCAGGACGGGGTAGGTGTGCTTTAACGGGGTGTTTAAAGGGTGGTTAAAGCACGGGGTGATGCATTGGAGGTAGTCCAGGACGGGGTATGTGTGCTTTAACGGTGATGGGAGGAGAGATGGATCAGAACCTAGTCTCGTCCTTAAGGCGTGGACCTTCGCGCAAAAAAAGTGTAGGAAAAGTGTACTGAAGGTCTAGGGGATGGACCTTCGCGCAAGGAGATCCCGGATCAAGCCCAGGATGAGGAGTGTCAAGCCCGGGATGAGGAGGGTTAGAGCCGGCAATGACGGCATCGGAATCCAATAATATACTCGCGTAAAAGTAATACTATTTTTGTATTTGCAAGAAAATCAGTAACTTTACCTCATGAACAGACCTGTTTTTCTTATGCTTTTCCTGTGCCTGTCGATGGGTACGGCATGGGGACACAACCACGAAATCGAGCAAAAACTCCGGGAGGTGGATGCTACCCTGGAGGAAAAGGCTAATTATGACGCCAGTAAGGAGGAAAGGATCAACCGGCTCAGGGGAGACCTTCGCGACGCCGTGGACGAAAGCAGCCGCTGGGAAGCCACGTTCCACCTGTACGAGGAATATGCCAGTTATAAGTACGATTCGGCCTACAACTATGCGCTGGCCCTGGGCGAGATGGCGGCCAATTCACCAATTCAGGACTTGGTAGCCGAGGCCGAATTGGCCAAGGTCATCTGCCTCATCAACGCCGGTCTGTTCAAGGAAGCCTTCGACACGGCATCGACAATCTCGGAAGACCGGCTCTCTTCCCGCGCCCGGCTCAGTTATTACAGGACGATGGTGCGGCTCAACTACTCAGCCAGAGGATACGCCCAAACCGAGCCGTACTGGGACCAGTACTCGCAGGCCGGAGAATACTACAGCCGAAAAGTCCTGGAGACCGTTCCGGAAAATTCCCGTATCTGGCATGAGTATAACGCCAATTTCCTGATGGAAAACAGGCAGTTTGAGGAAGGCGTGGAAGAATTTGCCGCCCTGCTGGAAAGCCCGGGACTGGATTTGCACACCCGCGCCATCTATGCCTCGTCCATGGGCTGGATGCTCCAACTCCTGGGACGGGAAGATGAGGCGCTTCTGGCCATTTGTGAATCGGCCATCTGCGATATCAAATCGTCCACCAAGGAAACCACTGCACTGCGCATGCTGGCCGAATACCTCTCCCGCCGCGGAGAGGTAGAACGGCCCACCCGCTACGTGAGGGCTTCTTTCGACGATGCTAATTTCTACAATGCCCGCCTGCGTAAACTGGAGGTGGGGGCAGTGCTCCCCCTGGTAGAGAAAAACCACTACGACAGCCTGAGCCGGCAGCATAAGCTCATGGGAATCAGCATTATCCTCACCGTCATCATTGCCGTGGCGGCCGTGGTATCCCTTTGGTTTTTCCGCCGGCAGAACCGCCGCCTGCACGAGGCCCGGGCCGGCATTGAAGAGCGCAACCGACGGCTGGAGGACGCCAACGCCCGCCTGGCGGAAGCCAATGCCATCAAGGCGGAATACATCGGCAACTCGTTCTATATCAATTCCGAATTCATTGAAAAGATGTCCCAGCTATACAAGCTGGTGGATCGCATGCTGGTTACGCGCCAGTACGATGAACTTCGGCGTTCCCTCAAAGAATCTACGTTGGACAAGGAAAGGGACAGCATGTATGAGTCCTTCGACAACACCTTCCTCAAGATATTCCCCACATTCGTCAACGACTACAACGCCTTGTTCCCTGAAACGGAGCAGATTTTTCCCACACATGGGCTGAATCCCGAGATGCGCATCTTCGCCCTTATCCGTCTGGGCATCCAGGAACCCGAACGCATCGCCCGCTTCCTGGACTACTCTGTACACACCATCAATACGTACAAAACACGTGTAAAGAACAAATCCTGGGTGGAAAACGAACGTTTTGAGGCGGAAATCATGCAAATAGGGAAATAATCCCGTTATATTTTTCTCTTTTTTTCATTTTGCCAATACGCTGATATTCAGTGTGTTGGCAAAAATATTATGCGTTTAGGCATTATAATTCCTTTATTTAAATAGGACGCGCCCGTGAAAGGGGGTACTTTTGCGAAACCACATTGGTACACAACACATTGGAACACAACTCCAAAACTATAACCAACACACGCAACCCTATGAAAAGGATTATTTCCGCTTTGACCCTCTGGCTCAGCCTGACGGTCATGGTGTTCGCCCAGGGCGGATACCAGGTGAAGGGTGTGGTCTTAGACAGCCAAGGACCCGTCATTGGCGCCACTGTCATGGAACAGGGCACGTCCAATGGCACGGCTACCGGGCTGGACGGCGACTACATCCTGCGCGTCTCTTCCCCCGAAGCACTGGTGGAAATCAGTTGCATCGGCTATGCAACACAGGTTTTCCCTGCCAAGGAGGTCCCTGCGACCATCCGGTTGGAAGAAGACAGCGAATTTTTGGATGACGTAGTCGTGATTGGCTACGGCACCCTGTCCAAGAAGGAATTGTCGGCCTCCGTCGTACAGGTCGACAGCAAAGATTTCTTCCGGGGCACCACCAACAACCCCATGACCATGCTCACGGGTAAAGTGGCCGGTCTCAACGTCGTTACCAGCCAGGGTTCCAACCCGAACTCCGGCTCTGACTTTCAGATCCGTGGCGCCACTTCCCTGAACGCCGGCAACGGACCTCTGGTGGTGATCGACGGCATTCCCGGCGGTGAACTCCGCAGCCTGTCTCCCCAGGACATCGAGTCCATGACCGTCCTGAAGGACGCGGCATCGGCCTCCATCTACGGCACCAGCGGTGCTAACGGTGTGATTCTCATCACCACCAGAAAGGGCTCCAAGGATGAACCCGGCACTGCACATGTCACCTACGACGGCGCTTTCAACGTGAACTTCGCCAAGGATCCCATCCCTGTACTTACGGCCGATGAGTGGGTACGATCCCGCCGCGGTACGGACTACGGTTACCGCACCGACTGGTACAAAGCCCTGCTGCGCAAGTTCTCCTATGGCCACAGCCACTATGTGTCCGTGGACGGAAGCACCAAGAAGGGCTCCTACAACGCCTCTGTCAACTACAAGAACTCCCTGGGTGTGGACCTGGTGGACGCCCGTGAAGAATTCGGCGCCCGCGCCGCTTTGGAGCAGCGCCTCATCAAGGACATCTTCCAGATCAACGTTTCCTTGAACGTACGCCGCGTGAACGAGGAATATGGTAACGACGGTTCCTTCGGTACAGCCCTCACCATCAACCCCACCTTCCCTATTTATAATGAGGATGGCTCCTATTACCAGCCCACCGCTCCCACCAACGCGACCAACCCGGTGGAAGCCATGCTGAACAAGACCGCAAACGGCCAGCGCCTGTTTGCCACCGGCGCCGTATCCCTCAAGGCGAACTTCATCAAGAACGACGTCCATAATTTCAATTCCACGATCACGTACTCGCTGGATTATAACGACTACAAGAGCAACAATTACACGCCCATCGAGTCCCACGACAAGTATTGGAACGGCTATGAAGGAACCGCTTCGCTCAACTATTCCAAGAACTGGCGCAACCAGTTGGAATGGCTGTTCAACTACTCCTTCCACAAGGATGCCCACCACATCAATGCTGTGGCTGGCTATTCCTATCAGGATTTCAATTCGGAGAACATGGGCATGACCAACCGCGGTTTCGCCTATGACTCCATCCTCTGGAACGATATCGGCTCCGGTACGGCCCGTACCGAAAATCCCGCCCAGGCCGGCATGAGCTCCGGCAAGTCCCTCTCCAAGGTCATCGCCCTCCTGGCCCGTGTCAACTATAACTGGAACAATTTGATTTTCGTCCAGGCCTCCATCCGCCGGGAAGGCGCCACCAACTTTGGTGAAAAGAACAAGTGGGGTAATTTTCCTGCCGCTTCCATCGCTTGGGAAATCGCCAACATGGGCTTTATGAGCGGCGCGCATTGGGTGAACAGCCTCAAGCCCCGCTTCTCCTTCGGTATCACCGGCCGTCGCGGCGGTTCCAACGTCTCCCGTCCTACTTACGGCAGCCACGGTCAGTATTATATGGACGGCGAATGGATCATCGGTTATCGTCCCGCCTCCAACGAGAACCCTGAACTGCGCTGGGAGAAGCTGATGGCCCTCAACTTCGGTGTGGACTTCGCCTTCTTCAACAACCGCCTGCGCGGTAGTTTGGACCTGTACGACCGCGAGAGCCCGGACCTGCTGTACAACTACACGGCCCCCCAGCCTCCGTTCATCCACAGTTCCATCCTGGTAAACGTAGGTAAGACCCAGAACCTGGGCGCCGAACTTTCCATTGAAGGAGACATCTTTGCCAAGACCGCTGTAAAGTGGACTTCCGGTATCAATGCCTCTGTGGGTTATTCCCGCATCGTGACCCTGTCCAACCAGATCTACGGCGCTTCCTACATTGACATGCTGGGAACCGGCGGCCTGGGACAGACCTCTTACTATTATCGCTATACGGAAGGCAGCCGTATCGGCCAGTTGTATGGTTACCAGGCCGCCGGCGTGAACGAGTACGGCGATATGATGGTGTATGACAATGAAGGCAACACCATTACCGCTGCATCGGCCAATGCCGCTTTCAAGCGTTATATCGGCAACACCATTCCCAAGCTCTTCCTCTCCTGGAACAACACCATCCGTTACAAGAACTGGGATTTGAACATCTTCATGAACGGCGCCTTCGGCCATATGATTTACAACAACCGCCGCGCCGGCAACCTGCAGAGTTCCGGTAATGCCAACGTCTTCCGCAGTGCATACACCACCGACAAGAATGTCCGTGAATACGGCGGTGTGGTTACGTCCTATTTCCTGGAGAAGGGTGACTTCATGAAAATCCAGAATGTCACGCTGGGCTACACCTTCGTCCCCCGGCAGAAAGACATCCTGCAGAGCCTGCGCGTATTCCTCACCGCATCGGATTTGTACACCTTCACCGGCTACACCGGCACAGACCCGGCCCTGCTGAGCACCAACGGTCTCACTCCGGGCGTGGACAATGGCACCGGCTATCCTGAAACTCGCGTGGTCACCCTGGGTGCCACCGTCACCTTCTAATCGGACTGCCTTATGAAAAAGATATTCAATACCCTTATTATGGCGGTTGCCGCTGTTAGCCTTACCGCCTGCTTCGACCTCACCGAGCAAGCCTTCAACCGCATTGAGAAAGAAAATTTCTACCAGAACGAAGGCAGTGTGAAAGGTGCTATCGCCTCTGTGTATTACACGGCGGAAGGTTCCTTCGGCGAGTATTTCTTCTACCTGAACGAGTTCTCGGCCGACCAGATTGCCTGGCGCGTCTGGAACGGCGGCCAGTGGGGCTGGGACAATGCCGAAAAGTTCGTGCTGTCATCGCACACCTGGACTTCGGAATCAGTCATTATCAGGAACGCCTGGAACAACACCTGGGGCGCTATCGGCGAATGCAACAGCATCATCCACGACCTGCAGACCATTGACCTTGCCGCCATCGGCGTCACCCAGGAGAAGGCGGCCCGGTACATCGACGAGATGAAGACCCTGCGCGCCTGGTGCTACTACAACCTCTTCGAAGTATGGGGCGGCGCCTTGCCGCTGAACACGGAGGTGACCTCCCCGGGATCCCGACTTCGACACTTCCTGCAAGAAAATCTGGCAGTTCATGATTGACGAGCTGGATGCCAGCCTGGAGAACCTTCCCGTACAGAACGTGAACCGCATGAACCAGGCCGCCAACCGTATGCTCAAGGCCCGTCTGCTGTTCAACGCCGAGGTTTTCATCAAGGAAAACCACTATGCCGAGGCTGCCACCCTGTGCCAGAGCATCCTGAACGGCGATTTTGGCAACTACAGCCTGGCCGGCGACTTCCGGGACATCTACAACATTACCAATGTCAGCTGCCCCGAGGTTGTGTTCGCACTGGCTTCAGAATATGGCAAGTCCCATGGCAACGCTTACAACTGCCGCGACGTCACCTTCTTCCCCTACAACGCCTTCGGTGATCCGGAGTCCATCTTTGGCTCCAACAACGACCAGGGTCGATGGAACTGCGTGATTATTGCCCCGTCCCACGACAATACCGGTACGGTGCTTCCTACCGGCGGTACCGACACCGGCGGCAAGTCCTTCATCTTCGACTACGGCGACAAACTGGGTGCCGTTTGGGATAGGTTTGACGACAAGGATATCCGTAAGAAGGCTTATCATGCCGATACCGACGGCAATTGGGAAGGCCTCTTCCTCCTGGGTCCCCAGGTGGACTACTACACTGGTGCCGCCCTTCCTGCCGACGCCGACCGCGAGGGCCAGGATCTGGTCTATGTGGACCAGGTGGGTACCTTCCAGAACAAGGGCCGCGACCTGGCTCCCGTGATGTCCCCGCACTGGGGTGAAACCAACTCGGGCTACCGCCTGGTACGTTATCCCGTGCTTCCTGACGTCTGCGGCGTAGACTTCCGCGACATCGACGAGGTGGAATTCCGCCTGGCAGAGGTTTACTACATGCTGGCCGAGTGCAAGCTCCGCGCCGGTGACAGCGCCGGTGCCAAGGATCTGGTGAACCAGGTGCGCAAGCGTTATTTCAGCGCCGCCGACTGGAACACCAAGAAGGATGAACCCGGTCCCGGTTTCACCGCCTTCGACGAAGACTGGATGCTGAACGAGTGGGGCAAGGAGTTCCTTTGCGAGGGACGCCGTCGCCGCACCGACCTCCGTCGCTTCGACAAGTTCACCCAGGGCCAGTGGTGGTTCTTCGGCCGTGGCGAGGGTGATGACTCCTATCCCGCCAAGCGCGACCGCAAATATGAATGGTTCCCGCTCCCGGAAGCTGCGCTTACCGTGAATCCGGGCCTTGTACAGAATCCTAACTATGTAGCCAAATAGTCATGAAAAGATTTTTTACATACCTGATACTTCCGGTCCTGGCCCTTGCCGCCTCCTGCGCAAAGACGGAGCCCGTTGACTTCGCGCACGAGCAGCAGGCCTTCAAGACCCTAAGTGATAAGATCCTGCTGGAGGTTATCATGCCGCAGGCGAGTGCCTCCACGGATGAAATCTACATCGTAGGCGCCTTCAATGGCGGCGAAGCGGCCATCGGCAACGCCTCTTACCTGATGACTCACTCCGAGACCATTACCTCTAAGTGGGGTATCTATCTGGATCCCGCTCAGTTCCAGGGCGGAAAAACCCTGGCCGACGGCTTTACCTTTTATAATGTAGAGCAGGGTTATGAGCGTTCCTCGCGCAACGAGGCCGTTTCACACACCCTCACCATCGGCGCCGGCCAATGGGCTAACGTCTATGCCGACAAGTGGGAGAAATACTTCCTGCCTGTCGATCCCGACGAAGGCAAGATTGTGCTGCCTGAGCACGATGGTGTACGTATCTACATCATCGACCAGACCGGTTGGGACGCCATCGCCCTGTACCAGTGGGGTGACGTGAACAACCTGGGCGGCGACTGGCCCGGCGCAGCAGTGGCCGGCACCTGGACCGCTGACGGTCAGGAGTACAAGTACTTCGAGTACGGCGACGAAATTTTCGGCCTTTCCCAGAACCTCATCTTCAACAACAACAACGGCGGTACGCAGCTGGCCGACTACAACGTCACCTTCGCAGAGGGTGTCCAGGATTATTTCTTCCTGGTGACGGCCGACGGCGTGTCCGAAGCCCCGAACCCGGCAGAAGGTGGCGCTGTGGTCATCCCCGACCACGACGGCGTACGCGTGTGGGTGGACGACCAGACCGGTTGGGACGAGATTGCCCTGTACCAGTGGGGTGACGTGAACAACTTCGGCGGCGACTGGCCCGGCGCACAGGTGGCTGGCAGCGAGACCCTCGCCGGCATCGAGTACAAGTACTTCGAGTATGGAGACGACATTTTCGGCCTCGCCCAGAACCTCATCTTCAACAACAACGGCGGTGGCACCCAGCTGGCCGACTACAACATTACCTTCGAGGAAGGCGTCAAGGACTACTTCTTCCAGGTGACGGCCGATGGCGCTACGCTGCTGGATGGCCCTGGCGGCGGCGGTGGCAGTGTAGATCCCGGCCCCGGTCCCGAACCCCAACCCGAGCAACCTAAGGAGGACGTGGTTGTCTTTGTCCAGGATCTGAGCGGATGGGATGAACTGGCCCTGTATACCTGGGGTGACAAGAACGTCGCCGGTGAAGACCTCTGTGGTGGCTGGCCCGGCATTGCCCCGGCCGGAACCCAGAAGGTGGGTACGGTAGTCTATAAGGTGTTCGAGCTCAAGGACGCCCTGGGACGCTCCGAGAACCTCATCTTCAACAACAATGGTGCTGGCTCCCAGACGGGCGACCTGGCCCTCATCTTGGAAGAGGTCCAATTCGTCCAGCTGGCCGATGACGGTGCG
This sequence comes from uncultured Bacteroidales bacterium, assembly GCA_900317845.1. Lineage (GTDB taxonomy): Bacteria > Bacteroidota > Bacteroidia > Bacteroidales > UBA932 > Cryptobacteroides. The sequence continues at coordinate 40,560 of ONII01000019.1, read as the reverse complement.
GGAAATATTGTCGCAACCGTTATCGATCCTACCCAGGCGGACATCCGGATTTATATCCAGAACAAGACCGACTGGGAAGAGATTGCTCTGTATGCTTATGGTGACGCAGAAGCCTTCGGTAGCTGGCCCGGTGCCACGCCCATCAACGTGGAAACCGTCGGTGATGTAGAATACCTGGTCTTCGGCCTCACGGCCGATATGGCTGGCAAGGTAATCAACCTCATTGTGAACAACAATGGTGGCGGAAAGCAGCTGGAGGACTTTGCCATCACCGTTCCGGAGGATGAAATCTTCCTGACCATCAACGCCAGCTACTCGCTTGGCCCCGTGGATGGTAACCCCCGCGGCGCTGACAAGAAGCGTATAGCCATCTTCGTGGATGACCAGACCAGTTGGGACGCCATCGCCCTGTACCAGTGGGGTAACGTGAACAACCTGGGTGGCGGCTGGCCCGGTGCACAGCCCGGCGGCATCATTACTATCGGCGAAACCGATTACAAGGTGTTCTTCTATGAGGATGCCCTTGGACTCTCCCAAAGCCTCATTTTCAACAACAACGGCGGCGGCACCCAGTTGGCCGACTATGCCCTCAAGTTCGAACAGAATGAGTATTTCCTGACTGTTACCGATACAGGGGTGACTCCTATCGACAATCCTACCGCTTCCGTGGTATTTGTCGATGACCAGACCGGCTGGGAAGCCATCACCCTGTATATGTGGGGCGATGTGAACAACCTGGGCGGCGGCTGGCCCGGCATACCGGTGAGCGGCACCGCCACTGTCAACGAGATCAATACCAAGGCGTTTGTAGTGATGGACGCTATCGGCAACTCCGAGAATCTCATCTTCAACAACAACGGCGGCGGCACCCAGTTGCCCGACTATGCCCTCAAGTATGAGCGGAATGCTTACTACCTGAAGGTGACGGCTACCGGTGTCAATGTCTTCTAGTTAACTTTTCGGGTCGGCGCCCCTGACCGGACGCCGGCCTGCCAAACCTTTTGCTTATGAAACAGAATAGATTCGCCATTCTTGCTTCTATCATTGTGCTGGCCACTGCCTGTGCTTGTAGCAAGCCCATGGAAGCCAAAATCATTCCCTCCGGCGGTTCCGGCGGTGGGGAAGAAACCCTTCCCGTTGTCGGCAATTACGCCAAGGAAATCCTTTCCCTGCCCGCCACTGCACGTGACCATTGGCAGATTTACCAGGTCAATCCCAAACTGTATGGCAACAGCGGCGCTTTTGGCAAAATCCAGGAGCGTCTGGACGACATCAAAGCCCTGGGAACGGACTTCTTCTACCTGATGCCCATCTATGCGGAAGGCAAGGAGAAGGCTATAGGCTCTCCTTACTGCATCAAGAATTTCAAGGAGGTGAACAGCAGTTACGGTACTCTGGACGAGCTTAAGGCCCTGGTGAACGCCGCCCATGCAAAAGGCATGAAGGTGATGTTCGACTGGGTGGCCAATCATACTTCCTGGGACAACGTCTGGATTACGGAACACCCGGAGTGGTATGAGCATAAGGCCGATGGCAGCATCGCCTGGCCCACCAAGGACGGGGAATGGAAAGACGTGGCCCAGCTGGACTACGGTAAGAAGGAACTGTGGGCCGCCATGGAAGACGCCCTGGAATATTGGGTGACGGAAGTGGGTATCGACGGTTATCGCTGCGACTATGCCCACGGCGTGCGGGACGACTTCTGGAAGGAGGCGATCGGCAAACTCAAGGAACTGAAACCGGGCTTTGTGATGCTGGCCGAAAGCGACTTCGACCGTATGTTCGACAATGGCTTTGACATTATCTTCGACCGTGCCATGAAGCGCCAGGTTATTAGTTTGGTGGGTGGCGGATCCCTGAGTAATTTCGCCACTTGGTACAAGGGAGATCAGGACAAAGCGCCCGCCCCCAAGACCAAGCTTTATTTCATCACCAACCACGATGACGCCACAGAGGCCACGCCCGCCGGGCAGTTCAAGAGCCTGGACGGCAGCCTGGCCGCCTATGTCCTGATGGCCAGCCTCAATGGCTCCTCCATGATTTACGGTTGCCAGGAAGCTGGTAACAACAAGACCATCAACTTCTTCAACACGCAAACGTTCAACTGGAACGCCATGCCTGAGTTCACCCAGAAATACCAGGCGGCCATGCAGGCGGTTTCCAAACTGAACCGGAAAGGCGCTTGCAAGCTGTACGAAAGCGGCCGCGTCTTGTTTGTCCTCTATGAAAACGGCGGCCTGGTGGCTGTCAACGTAAGCGGAAGCGAAGTGGATGCGTACTTCCCGGAACCCGTTTCCGGCAAGAACGGTGTCCCCACCTCCCAGAAATTCAGTGCCTATCAGTTCCAAATCTGGAAATAAGCCATGAAAAGCATTGCTAAAAAATACCTGGCGCTGGTTTGCGGCATCCTTTGTTCCGTTACGGCCCTGAACGCCCAGAAGGTAATCCAGCAGGTAGAACCTCTTTGCTGGTGGACCGGAATGAACACCGAGCTGCAGCTGCTGGTGCACGGACAGGACATCAGCCAGGCTGATGTCTCCCTGGAAGGAGCCGCCGGCGTGTCCATCAAGGCCCTGCACAAGGCCGACAGTCCCAATTACCTCTTCATCGACCTGCAGATTGATGCCAAGGCCCAGCCGGACACCTATACCTTCGTTTTCAAGAAAGACGGCATCACCGTACGCTATCCATACCAGATTTACGAGCGGGCCAAAGGAAGCGCCCAGCGGGGGAGCTTCACTACCGCTGACCTGATCTACCTCATCGTCCCCGACCGTTTTGCCGATGGAGACCCTTCCATCGACTCTACGCCCGATACGGACGAAAAGGCCAACCGGCAGCAACCCATGGGCCGCCACGGCGGCGACGTGCAGGGTATCATCGACCATCTGGATTACATTGCCGACCTGGGCGCTACGGCCCTCTGGAGCACGCCGCTGCTGGGGGACAACGCCCGTCACGGCTCCTATCACGGCTATGCCTGCTCCGACTATTATCACATCGACCCCCGTTACGGAACCAATGAGAAGTATAAGGAGTTGGTGGAGGCGGCCCATGCCAAGGGCATTAAGATTGTCATGGATGTGGTCACCAACCACGCCAGCACGGAACACTGGTGGATGAAGGACCTCCCGTTCAAGGACTGGGTGCACATGAACGAGCCTTACGTGAACTCCAACCACACCATGTCCCTGGCCCTGGATCCCAACGCTTCCAAGGCCGACCTGGCCGTGATGGAGGAGGGCTGGTTCTCCCGCGGAATGCCGGATATGAACCTGGATAACCCCTACATGCTCAAGTACTTCCAGCAGTGGGCCGTTTGGTGGATCGAATATTCCGGCCTGGACGGCTTCCGGGTGGACACCTGGTTCTACAACGAAAAAGTGCCGATGTCCCAGTGGGCCAAGGCCGTGACCGACGAGTATCCCAACTTTAACATCGTGGGTGAAAACTGGCACGCCAGCCCGGACTTCTGCGCCTATTGGCAAAAAGACAACCCCAATACGGATGGATTTAATTCCCACCTGCCCAGCATCATGGATTTCCCGCTGCAGGGTGCCATCTCGCAGGCCCTGTCGGCCCCCATTCCCGAGGAAAGCGCCCCTGCCCAGGGACGCAGCCGCCGCAGGGCCGACATATCGGCCGTGTACACCGCCTTGTCACATGACGGAATTTACCATGACCTGAGCCACATGCTCATCTTCCTGTCCAATCACGACATCGCCCGCATTGGCGACACTTACGGACAGGACCCTCGCCGCATGAAGATCGCTTTCACGTTACTGGCTACCCTCCGGGGCATTCCCCAGTTTTTCTACGGGGACGAGATGATGTTCACCATCGGCAACCCCCGCCGCGACGACGGACGCCTGCGGATGGACTTCCCGGGAGGCTGGGCTGGTGACAAGGTGAACCTGTTTACCGAGGAGGGGCGCGTGAAGGCATCGGCCACCGAGGAATGGGCCCATGCAAAAGACCTGCACGACTATGCCCGTACGCTGTTCCAGTGGCGCAAGGGCAAGGAGGTGATCCATTCCGGAAAAACCCTGCATTTCATTCCCCAGGACAACACTTACGGCTATTTCCGTTACAATGACAAGGAAGTGGTCTTTGTGTTCATCAACAATTCCCAGCAGGAGCAGAAAGTGCCTTGGACGCGCTTCAAGGAGATTTCTGCCAGGCTGGGCGCAGGACGCAATGTCCTCACCGGAGAGAATATGACCCTTACGGACGAAACCACCGTACCCGCTTTAAGCACATTGGTGGTGGAGTTCCAGCGATAAAACACCGTCGTGAGGCGGCGTGAATCCAATGTTCATTAGTGTGTAGTTTGTACCATTGGAGCGAGGGGGTGTTTGCATAACATCCCCTTTTTTATTAAATTTGTAGAAAAATAACTGATATGAAAGCCCGATTATTTGTCCTTTGCCTCCTGCTGGCAAGTATCTCCGCCTTCGCACAGAATCCCGTGGCCAATCCCAAGGCCCAGGTGGTGGAAGGAAAAGCCCGTTTCACCGTGCTCACGGACCGTCTGCTGCGCCTGGAATGGGCGGCCGACGGCCAGTTCGAAGACCACGCCTCCCTCGCTATTGTGAACCGCGACCTGCCGGTGCCGGCCTTCAGCGTTTCCCGCACGGGCGGAGCCCTGACCCTGAAAACGAAGTCCCTTACCCTCGTGTACAAGGGCGGGGAAGGTCCTTTGTCGGCCGACAACCTGTCCGTGTCCTTCAAACTGAACGGAAAGGCCGTCAAGTGGCATCCCGGCATGGAGGACAAAGGCAACCTGATGGGCACCGCCCGTACGCTGGACGGCTGCCAGGGTCCGGAAAAGATCAACTTCAACGACCCCATGGAGAAGGGCATCCTGTCCCGCGACGGCTGGGCCGTTGTGGACGAGAGCCAGCGTCACCTGTTTGTGGACGATGACAGCGACTGGGGCTCCTGGGTGGCCGCCCGGCCGGAAGGGGAGCGTCAGGACCTGTACCTGTTCGCCTATGGTCACGACTACAAGGCCGCCCTGGCCGATTACGCCAAAGTGGCCGGCAACATCCCCATGCCTCCCAAGTTCGTCTTCGGTTACTGGTGGAGCCGCTACTGGGCCTATACTGACAAGGAATTCATCGCCCTAGGCCAGGAATTCCGTCAGCGGGAGCTGCCTATCGACGTGATGGTGATCGACATGGACTGGCACGAGACGTGGCGGGGTGCCGCCCGGCGCCAGCGTAGGGACGAGTTCGGCCAGAGCATCGGCTGGACCGGCTACACTTGGAACCGGGACCTCATCGAAGATCCCGAAGGCTTCTTGAACCAGGTGCATAGCATGAACCTGAAGACCTCCCTCAACCTGCACCCGGCTTCCGGCATCGTGGTGCGGGAGCAGGTGTATCCGGCTTTCGTGAAGGACTACCTGTCGCGTACCGACGACTATGACGGTCCCCGCGGCTATGTGAAGCGCGACGGCTATCATGCCAGCGTGCCCTTCCGCATGGACCAGCGTGCCTGGGCCGATGCCTATTTCAACTCCGTGCTGCATCCCCTGGAGAAGCAGGGCGTGGATTTCTGGTGGCTGGACTGGCAGCAGTGGAAGGAAAGCAAGTATGTGCCGGGGCTGAGCAACACCTTCTGGCTGAACCATACCTTCTTCCACGACAAGATCCGCCGTTCCCGCGGCCTGGCCCCCGAACAGGCCGAGCGTCCGCTCATCTACCACCGCTGGGGCGGCCTGGGCAGCCATCGCTATCAGCTGGGCTTCTCCGGTGACACCTTCATCAAGTGGGAAGTACTGGGCTATCTGCCGGAATTCACCGCCACGGCTTCCAACGTGCTCTACGGCTACTGGGGCCACGACCTGGGCGGCCACATGCAGCGGGAAGACAATCCCACGGATCCCGAACTCTTCACCCGCTGGCTGCAGTACGGCGTATTTTCCCCGATTTTCAAGACACACAGCACGTCATCGGCCATCCTGGAACGCCGCATCTGGATGTTCCCGGAGCACTATCAGTACATGAAGGAGGCCCTGGAACTACGCTACGCCCTTACGCCTTATATCTATGATATGGCCCGCCAGGCCTACGAGAAGGGTATTTCCCTGTGCCGTCCGCTCTATTATGAATATCCGGAAAAGGCCGAGGCTTATACCTGGAAGCAGGAATACTTCTTTGGCGATAATATCCTGGCCGCAACGGTATGCGAACCCGTTGGGGCCGATGGCCTGGCCCACCGCGATGTGTGGCTCCCCGCCGGCACCGACTGGTACGATATGGCCCATCACAAGATCCTGAAAGGCGGCACGGTTCAGAAACTGACCTATTCCATCGACCAGAACTGCTGGTTCGTGAAGGCCGGCGCCATCCTGCCGCTGGCCGGCGAGGGCATCCAGCACCTGCAGTCCATCTCCGACGAGCTGCGCATCTACATCGCCCCCGGCAAAGGACATAGCAGCTATGTGCACTATGAGGACGATGGCGTTTCCCAGGCCTATCCCACGCAGTATGCCTCCACGCGCATCGAAAAAACCGCCAACGCTGCAGGCGTGACGGTAGAAATCGGCCCTTCAGAGGGCTCTTATGCAGGGAAACCCGTAAGTCGCAAACTCTCGCTGGTACTGGGCGGAGCTTCCCGCTGTCCGCAGGCTACGCTCAACGGACTCACGCTGGAATGCCAGTACAACGCCGCCACCCATGAGGCTTGCGTTATGCCAGTAAGTTGGTAAGCGCCACGAAATCTTCTACGGATAAGCGTTCCGGGCGGAGGGAAAAGACCTCCTGAGCCAGGAAATCCGCTAACTGTTCCTCGGACCAGCCGCTGCGTTCCGCCTTGGCGCGGGCCAGCGGCTTTAGAGGATTGCGCATCATCTTGCGGCGCTGTCCGAAAGCGGTTTTTACCACGGTTTTGAATAAGGCCTCGTCGCAACCGAGGTCCGTGCGGCTATTGCGGGTGAGGCGGATGACGGCGCTCTCCACCTTGGGCGGGGGCGCAAAGCAGCCGGAGCCCACGGTGAACAGGTATTCAATGTCGTACCAGGCCTGCAGCAGCACGCTCAGGATGCCGTACGTCTTGGAGCCGGGTTTTTCCGCAATGCGCTCCGCCACTTCCTTCTGCACCATGCCCACCACCTGCGGAATCTGGTCCTTGTAGTCCAGCACCTTAAAGAAAATCTGCGAGGAAATGTTGTACGGAAAATTGCCGATAATGGCAAACTGCTCCGGGAACAGCTTCTCCAGTTTGAGGGTGAGGAAATCGCCCTCCATGAGCCGCCCCTGCATGCCCGCAAAGTGGGTGAGCAGGTACTCTACGCTCTCCGAGTCAATCTCAATGAGTTTAAGGTCGATGTCTTCCCGCTCCAGCAGGTACTGGGTCAACACACCCATCCCTGGCCCAACCTCCAGCACGGGGAAGAGATGCCCGGTCGGGGCCGGGCATGACAGGGCATCCACAATGGCCCTGGCGACCTTTTGGTCGGTGAGAAAATGCTGCCCGAGGGCTTTTTTTGCACGTACTTCCATGTTACTATCTGTAAGCCCTGTAAACCGTCATTCCGTAAAGGCTGGAGACAAAATCATCCGGGCGGGTAATATCGGCACTCATTTGAGCCAGGAGTTCCATTTCCTGAATGGCGGCATCCAGGAGCGTTGCTATGCGTTCTTCAGTCTGTAACATAGACGATGTCTTTTTGGATGTTTTCAAGAAAACCTTCCCGGAAACGGGATTTGGCCGAAACAAGGTCTATTTTGCGTCCCAAGACCGTTCCCAGTTGCTCGGTGATGGTCTGGTATAAAAACAAGGAGGGCCTTTTCAGAGACACCAGGATGTCAATATCGCTCTGCGGTCCGGCCTCGTCCCGGGCAAAACTGCCAAACAGGCCAATACGCTCAATGCCCAAATGCGCCCGGTTGTATAAATAGTAAACTTTTAGCAGGCTTAAAACCGTTTCTTTATCCAGTTTTGTACTGGGGCGCTCATCTATATAGGTGACCACGGAACGGTAGCCAAGCGCATCCAAGACCCTGGAGAACGTTTCCGCACTTCCCAGTTTCCCGTTTTCCATGCGGGAGATTTGCGATTTAGTCATGCCAGCGAGAATCCCAACTTGTTCCTGGGTCATCCCTCTGGCAAGGCGCATGCGTTTGATGTTGGGTGCAACCATACTTCTGTTTTTTGCAAAGATAAACAAAGTTTAATAAATATACAACTTATTTACGCTTCAGAAGAGTCGAGGCATATAATCCAAATAGTTTTTGTAAATTTGTAGTTTGAAAGAAATCAAGTAAACTATATGTACAGAACACACACATGCGGGGAACTCCGCATTGAGAACAAAGGACAGCAGGTGACCCTGGCTGGATGGGTCCAGAAAGCCCGTAAACTGGGCGGCATGACCTTTATCGACCTCAGGGACCGTTATGGGATTACCCAGCTGGTAGTGGAGGCGGACGCCCCCGCAGCGCTGGTGGAGGTGGCTACCTCCCTGGGCCGCGAATTCGTGATTCAAGCTAAGGGTGAGGTGGTAGAGCGTCAGGCCAAAAACCCCAAGATGCCCACCGGCGACATTGAGATCAAACTGGAAGCCATCACCATCCTGAACAAGAGCGTTACGCCGCCCTTCACCATTGAGGAAGAGAGCGACGGCGGCGAAGACCTTCGCGCCAAATACCGCTACCTGGACCTCCGCCGCGGCCCGCTGCAGCGCGCCCTGGCCCTTCGTCACCGGGTGGCACATGAGGTTCGCAACTACCTGGACGCCAACGGTTTCATGGAAATTGAAACCCCGTACCTCATCAAGAGCACCCCGGAAGGCGCCCGCGACTTTGTGGTTCCTTCCCGCATGAACCCCGGCCAGTTCTACGCCCTGCCGCAGAGCCCCCAGACCTTCAAGCAGCTCCTGATGGTGGCCGGCTATGACCGCTACTTCCAGATTGTCCGCTGCTTCCGCGACGAAGACCTCCGCGCAGACCGCCAGCCGGAATTCACCCAGATAGACTGCGAAATGTCCTTCGTGGAGCAGGAAGATGTCCTGAACATGTTCGAGGGCATGATGCGCACCATCTTCAAGAACGTCCTGGGCGTGGACATCCCCAACCCCATGCCCCGCATGAGCTGGTACGATGCCATGGACAACTACGGTTCGGACAAACCGGATGTCCGTTTTGGCATGACCATTCATGAGCTCACGGAGGCCGCCAAGGGCAAAGGCTTCAGCGTCCTGGACGATGCCGCCTATATTGGCGCCATCTGCGTGCCCGGTGCCGCGGAATATACCCGCAAGCAGCTGGACGAGCTCACCGAATGGGTCAAGCGTCCGCAGGTGGGCGCCAAGGGCCTCATCTACGTGAAAGTCAACGCTGACGGCACCTTCAAAAGCTCCATCGACAAGTTTTACGGGGCCGATGACCTGGCCCTGCTGGCCGCCAAGGCCGAAGCCAAGCCCGGGGACCTCATGCTGGTGATGAGCGGCGCCAACAAGCGCAAAGTGCAAACCATGCTGGGCGTCCTGCGCCTGGAAATGGGTGGCCGCCTGGGCCTCCGCAACCCCAAGGAGTTCGCTCCGCTGTGGATTGTGGACTTCCCGCTCCTGGAATGGGACGACGAAACCCAGCGCTTCTACGCCATGCACCATCCCTTCACGGCACCCAAGCCGGAGCACGAGGCCTGGTTCTACAGCGACAAGAAAGAAGACCTGGAGCGCGTATGCGCCAACGCCTACGACTTCGTGCTCAACGGCAACGAGCTGGGTGGCGGCAGCATCCGTATCCATAATGCCGATATGCAAAAGCGCATGTTCGAGGTCCTGGGCATCGGCCCGGAAGAGGCCGAGTACAAGTTCGGTTTCATCATCAACGCCTTCAAGTTCGGTGCTCCGCCGCACGGAGGTCTGGCCTTCGGCTTCGACCGCGTGTGCGCCCTCATGGGCGGTCAGGACACCATCCGCGACTACATCGCCTTCCCCAAGAACAACCAGGGCAGGGATGTGATGATTGACAGCCCGTCGGAGATCGACCAGGCCCAGCTGGACGAACTCCAGATAGACCTGCGTCCCGCCGCAGAATAAGCGTTGCGGGGCAAAATCGACCTTTTTTGCCCCAGAAGGCACCCAATAAGCCCCAGTGCGGGGCAATAATAGTTCCAAGTGCCCCTGAGCCTATGGTAACGAAGACTGCAAACTACGACCTCTCCGCCCGGAACACCTTCCGGATGCAGGTGCACTGCGCCCTGTATGTGGAGGTGACGGAAGAGGCGGATCTCCCGGCCCTGGACTGGGACTCCCTGCCCCAGCCCGTTCTGGTGATGGGCGGCGGCTCCAACCTCCTCTTCACCCGGGATTTCCCCGGCACCGTGCTGCATTGCGGCATGAGATTCACTCGGCCCTCCGGGCCTCGGAATGACGAGGATGCCCAGCTGGTTGTCTCCTCTGTCATACCGAGCGAAGCGAGCGTATCTCCAACCCTGGTCACCCTTGGTGCCGGGGTGGTCTTTGACGAATTCTGCGCCTGGGCGGCGGAGGAGGGCCTCTGGGGCCCGGAAAACCTCTCGCTCATTCCCGGGGAGGTGGGGGCCAGTGCCGTGCAGAACATTGGCGCCTACGGCGTGGAGGCCAAGGATATCATCGCCTCCATCCGGGCCTATGACCGCACCACGGGGCAGTTTGTCACCATCGACCCGGCCACCTGCGCGTACGGCTACCGCACCTCCAAGTTCAAGACCGAGTGGAAAGGCCGCTACGTCATCACCGCCGTCACCTACCGCCTCAGCCGCACCCCCCAGCCCCGCCTGGACTATGGCGGCGTCCGTAAAGCATTGGAGGAAAGCGGGAAAGCGCCTGTTCCGGGGAACTCCACTACGCTTCGCCCTGCTGATATCCGCAACGCTATCATCGGCATTCGGCAGCAGAAACTGCCGGCGGTGGAGGAACTGGGGAGTGCGGGCAGCTTCTTCTGCAACCCCGTCATCTCCCGCGAGCACTTCCAGCGCATTGTGGCCATCGCCCGGGAAGACAACGGCCCTGACTATCAGGTGCCTCATTACGAGGTAGGGGACAGCATCAAGGTTCCCGCCGCCTGGATGATCGAGCAGTGCGGGTTCAAAGGCGCACGCAGCGGCGGCGCCCAAGTGTACCAAAAGCAGCCGCTGGTGATTGTAAATGCCTCAGGTACAGCTTCTCCGGAGGATATCATCGGCCTGGAACAGCAAATTATCAAAACCATAGAACAAAAATACGGTATCACCCTTCATCCCGAGGTAGAGCATGTCTAAATTTATCATCGAAGGCGGACACAAGTTGTCCGGCACCATTACCCCGCAGGGCGCCAAGAACGAGGCCCTGGAAGTAATCAGCGCCGTGCTGCTCACCAGCGAGCCGGTCACCATTTCCAACATTCCGGAAATCCTGGATGTGAAAAACCTGATCGACCTGCTCCAGCAGATGGGCGTAAAAGTGACGCGCCTGGCCAAGGGTATGTACACCTTCCAGGCCGATGCCGTGGACACCGCCTACATCGAGACGGAGGAATTCGTGCAAAAATGCGCCAAGCTGCGCGGTTCGGTGATGGTTGTGGGCCCGCTTTTGAGCCGGTTCGGCCATGCGTGGTTCGCCAAGCCCGGCGGCGACAAAATCGGCCGTAGAAGGGTGGATACCCACCTGGACGGCATGGTGAAGCTGGGCGCCCAAATGGACTACGACCCTTCGCGGCGCGCGTTCCACCTTACGCAGGAAGGCCGATTGGTGGGCCGATACATGCTCCTGGACGAGGCCTCCGTGACCGGTACGGCCAACATTGTCATGGCCGCTGTGCTGGCCAAAGGCACCACCACCATCTACAACGCCGCCTGCGAACCCTACCTCCAGCAACTGTGCAAAATGCTCAACCGCATGGGCGCGTACATCGACGGCGTAGGCTCTAACCTTCTGCGCATCCATGGCGTAGAGTCGTTGCACGGCACCTTGCATAAGATCCTGCCGGACATGATCGAGGTGGGCTCGTTCATTGGCATGGCCGCCATCTGCCAGAGCAGCCTCACCATCAAGGACGTGTCCTACTATGACCTGGGCATTATTCCGGACGCCTTCCGCCGCCTGGGCATCAAGCTGGAGCAGCAGGGGGACGATATTTACGTTCCCGCGCAGGAGAGCTACGAGATTGAGTCGTTCCTGGACGGGTCCATCATGACCCTTGCGGACGCCCCCTGGCCGGGCCTCACCCCGGACCTCTTGTCCGTGATGCTGGTGGTGGCCACCCAGTGCAAAGGCAGCGTGCTCATTCACCAGAAGATGTTCGAGAGCCGCCTGTTCTTTGTGGACCGCCTCATTGACATGGGCGCGCAGATTATCCTCTGCGATCCGCACCGCGCGGTGGTGATCGGCCACGACCACCGCATCACCCTCAAGGCCGCACGGCTGGTGTCGCCGGATATCCGTGCGGGTATTGCCATGCTGCTGGCCGCCATGAGCGCCAAAGGCACTTCCACCATCGACAACATTGAGCAGATCGACCGCGGCTACGAGGACATCGAAGGCCGCCTGAACGCCCTCGGTGCGCATATTACCAGAGCGTAATGGACTACAGCAAATTCTTTTCCGCCGACGTGCCTTCTTTCCTGCGGTCTCCCGTGCGGGAAATTTTCCGTAAGGTGGACCTTTCGGCCATCTGCTCCTTCGCGGGTGGCTACCCGGCGGCGTGCACGTTCCCCCTGGCCGATATCCCCGGCCTCATGGAGCGCGTGCTCTCCAAGTACGGCACCAAGGCCCTGCAGTATGGCGCCACACAAGGCGTGCCGGAGCTGCGGGAACTGATTGCTTCGCGGTATGGGGTGCCGGTTTCGCAGGTGCAGATTACTACATCGTCCCAGCAGGGGATCGATGTCTGTGCCCGCGTGTTCCTGGACCCCGGGGACGTAGTCCTCGCCTCCAACCCCGTGTACCTGGGCGCCCTGCAAAGCTTCAAGGCCTATCGGGCGGAGGTGGTAGAGCTGAGTGATTTTTTAGCGGGAGAGGGTGTTGCTTCGCAAACCCATGGCCACCCGTGGCCGTGCCCCACCAGGGCAGATATCCCCTCGGGGATTATAGGGGGAAAATCTCTCCCGGAACGGGAGGGGCCCACAGTCGTGCCGACAGGCACGTTGCGCGATGGGAGGGGCCGGAGCGAAGCGGAGGCGGTTTGCGAAACAACACCCTCTCCCGCAATCAAATTTATCTATGTCATTCCGGACTTTAATAATCCTACCGGGAAAACATTGAGCCTGGCGGAGCGGGAGCAGCTGGTGGCCCTGGCTCGGGAGTTGGACTGTCTTATAGTGGAGGACAGCCCGTACCGGGAGCTGCGCTACTCCGGGGAGGCCGTGACCTCTATCCGTGAGCTGGCGCCGGAGCGCACCTTGCAGCTGGGCTCCTTCTCCAAGATTTTTGCACCGGGGTTCCGGCTGGGGTGGATTATCGGCCCGGAAGAACTGCTGGAACAGATCTATGTGTGCAAACAGTGCCTGGACCTGTGCCCGCCGGTGCTGGACCAATACCTGGCGGCGGAGTTTTTGGGCTCCGGTTTGCTGGATGCCAATTTGAAGAAGAGTGTTGCCGAGTATCGGCGCAGAAGGGACCTTATGGTGTCCCTGCTGGAGAAATATATGCCTTCCGGCGTGTCCTGGACCTACCCGGAAGGCGGACTGTTTTTGTGGCTCACCCTGCCGCCGGCCGTGGATACTGTAGCGCTGTACGATAAGGCCCTGGCCGCAGGGGTTGCCTATGTGGCCGGTTCCTTCTTCTACACGGACGGCAGCCACCGCAACACCATGCGCCTGAACTTCTCCTTCGTGAACGAGGCCAAGATGGAGCCGGGAATCAAGCTCCTGGCTTCGCTCATCCGGGACGCCGCGGAGTAGTTTGGGTGAGTGGCGCAGGTCGGTGTGGCGCTCGAAAAGAGGGTGATTGATAAGTGTTTGGTACGCAGTGAGTTACCGAATAGTCCTCGTTCGAATTCTGAACGAGGAATGTGTTGAAAGATATTGAAATACAGAGAGTTAAGTGTCACCAGTCTTAGACGTAAAACTGGTAGCTGACCAAGACATGTGACGCTTAATAATCTGATACACAGTGAGTTATAGTATAATCCTCGTTCAAAAATCGAACGAGGAATGTGTTGAAAACGATTGTATGATAGATAGTTACGTGTCACGGCTTTTTAAGTTCTCCGGAGCGGGGAATGACTTTGTGGTGCTGGACGGGCGCCAGGGCGGGATGGAACCCTTCCGGCAGCCGGGACGGATTGGCGAACTGTGTCAGGAGTACCACACAGATGGTCTCATGATCCTGACGCGTACCGACCAGCCGTCTCACTACGACTTTGTCATGGAGTTTTACAACCCGGACGGCTCCGGCGGCATGATGTGCGGCAACGGGGGCCGATGCATTGTTGCCTTCGCCAACTACTTGGGAATCAACCCTGCCGATGGTCACATCTATCATTTCCTCGCTCCGGACGGGGAGCATACGGCCGAAATTTTGTCGCAGGAGATTCCCGGAGAAAAGTGGACCGTGCGGCTGAAAATGATTGACGTGCAGGGAATTACACCAATCAAAGACGGCCTGTTCCTGAACACCGGCACGCGGCACTATGTGCAGTTCGTGGACCAGGTGGACAGCATCGACATGGAAAAAACAGCCAAACCCATCCGGTGGGACGCGGCGTTCCAACCGGAAGGCACCAATGTGAATTTTGTGGAAGTCCGGGCCGATGGTCTCCACGTCCGCACCTTCGAGAAGGGCGTGGAAGGGGAGACGCTCGCTTGTGGCACCGGCCTCACTGCCTGCGCCCTGGCCGCCTACAAGGCCGGGGTTCCCTCCGATAACTCCTACCGCCTGCAATGCCGGCGCGGCGACTGGCTCCAGGTGGACTTCCGCCCCAGCGCTCCAAGCGCCCCCTCTGCCCCCGACACCTTCACCGACGTGTACCTCACCGGCCCGGCAGAGTTGGTGGCCATCGTAGCCTGACCCGCGGCGCAATATTTGCAGCAAAAGAATGCCGATGAAAAAACTCCTCCCCATTCTTTTGCTACTCATAGGCATAAATGCTCACGCTCAGGTGATTATCCTGAACGAGAGCATGTTTCAAGACCGTATGACGGAAATCCGGGCCTCGGTGGTGGACTCACTCACCAACGAGCCCGTCGCCTTTGCTTCCGTGTATGTGATTCCGGCCAAGGATACCACCATCACCAACTTTACCCTTACCAACGACAAGGGAGAGGCCAAGCTGGAGGAGGTCCCGTTTGGTCAGTACACCCTCCACATAGAGATGATGGGCTTCAAGCCCTTTGTGAAAAGCCGCTATTTTCGGGAACGGGTCACGGAGCTGGGTACGGTGAAACTGCAGCAGGACGAGCAATACTTGCAGGCTGCCGTGATTAACGAGGTGGGCAATCCCATCATCGTCAAAAAAGACACCGTGGAATTCAACGCCTCCTCCTTCCGGGTGGGCGCCAACGCTATGCTCAAGGACCTCCTTAAACGCATGCCGGGCATGGAGATAACGGACGATGGCAAGGTGAAGTTCAACGGAGAGGAAATTGACAAAATCACCGTAGGCGGCCGCACCTTCTTTTTCAACGACCAAAGCACGGCGCTGAACAACCTGCCCGCCTCGGTGGTGGACAAGGTGCGGGTGATAGACCGCGACAGCGAACAGGCCCGCGCCACCGGCCTCCAGGATGGCCAAAAGGAAAAAATCCTGGACGTGGGGCTCAAAAAAGAGTACGAGAAAGGCTGGTTCGGCAACGTGGCGGCCAAGGGTGGCGCCACGGTAGCTGCTGCCAAGGCCGATGAACCCCTCCGGGACAACCGCGGCTTCCTGTTCGGCGCTAACGCCCTGCTATCGGCCTATAACGAAAAAGACCAGGTGACCGTAATCGCCAACGGGCAAAACGTGGACGATTCGGGTATGGTATTCATTGTTGCCGACGGGGATAATAATTGGATTTCCAGCGCGCAGGGCCTGTCCACATCGGCCCAGGCGGCGGTGAACGCCAACACCTCGCGCATCAAGGACGTGGAAACCACGGTGGGCGTCAACGGCAAATACACGGACACCGACTCCGGCACCCAGGCTTCGCGCACCACTTTCCAGGCCGACGGCGACCTCCTTTCCAAAAACGAAAACAAAGGCAAGCAATACGGCAGTTCCGTGACCGCCAATGCGGAATTGAAGAAAGAGACGGGGAAAATCTGGTTCCACGTCCGGCCCAATTTTACCCATGGGCGCACGGAGGGGTTTACAAACGGAAATTCACAAGTTACCCGGGAAGGGACCTGGATCAACAGTGCAACGTCTTCCACCCACTTGTTGAACCGGACCAATGAAGGGGAGCTTTCCGGCGATGTGTTCTTCCGTGAGCTGGGCGGAAAAAAAGACCGTACGCTCGTATTGTCTGCCGAAGGCAGTTTGCAGGCCGATAAAGGGAACAACGAAGAGTCCTCCCGGCTGGAGACCCAGTCCGGCACCGAGCTTCGCAACCTGCGGTACGACAATCGGAACAAGCAGTACTCCGTCGGGGGAACAGTCCGCTACACGGAGCCGTTTGGGGAGAAATGGCTGTTGTCGGCGATGGCCAGCATCCGCGCATCCCGTAGCGAGCGTGTCAGGGATGCCTCCGATGCCGGCGGCGCCAACGACTACTATTCGTCCCTGAGCCAAAACCGCAACATCTTGCAGGAATACCGGCTCACCGCGCAGTATAATTGGGCACAAGGCCGATATGTATCCGTGGGCGCACGCGTGTCCGGCCTTTTGGACGAGACTTTTTCCCGGAGTTTTGGCGTTTCGGAAACGACCGGCAAAAACGAGTGGCACTGGTTTGTCGCGCCCAATGTGCGTTTCCGCTACAACAAGGACAGTGACCAGGTGGATGTATCGGCCTCCGGTTACGCGCGGCAGCCGGGAGCCCAGCTTCGCCTTCCCGTCCTGAATATTGCCGATCCTTCCCGCCTGACGCTGGGTAATATCTACCTGAAGCCCTATGGCAACATCAACCTGTACACAAACTGGTACAGAAATAACCGGAAGCGCTTTTCCTTCGTGAATCTCTTCTGGACCGCTTCACTGGGCGTGTCGCCGGTGGGGTACGCCCGCTGGTACGACGCCTCCGGGGTACTGTATTCCGTACCGGTAAATTCCCGCAGACCCTCCTTTGACACCCGGCTTTACGCAAACTATACCTTCCCGCTGGACAGCAAGAAACTGTGGTCCTTGTCCCTGGGAACCAACCTCTCCTTTAACGCCCAAACCAGCTACCAGGCGGCGGGAACCGTGCCTGGACTGGACAAAGACCGCTTTGACTATACGTCGTTCATGATCGAATTCTGGGGCGATGCTGCCGGCTCCCGTTTCTACAGCGGGCAAAGCGGGTTCAAGGAAAGCCTGACCACCACGTTTACCCCTGCCGGCAACCTGAGCCTCAAGTTCAATCCGGAGCGCTTCTCCCTTGGGCTGCGGCTGTCTACATCGGCCACGCTGGCCCGTTATTCGCTGGCACCCTCGCTCAACATGAATACCACCCATAACTCGGTAAGCCTGGAGGGCAGCTATATCACCCCGCACGAATTCGAGCTTTCCACAGATGTGGGCTACCATTTCTACACCGGCTACAAAGAGGGTTTCAACCAGCCGGAGTGGCAATGGAATGCGGAAATCTCCAAGAATATTGGCGCCTTTACGCTCAGCCTGAAGGCGCATGACATCCTGAACCAGACCCGCGGCCGCAACCACACGGTCACCGCCAACTATGAGGAGGATTCCTACCGCCTGGTGTTGGGCCGATACATCCTCTTTGGTGTAAAATGGAACTTTGGCAAGATGAACGCCGCCCATAGTCAGCGCGCCCAGCAAGCTGCCTGGAACATGGCCTTCTGATGCGGGCGTAAAAAAATTACCACCTGCAGTGTCGCGGAGGCGACTGGCTGCAGGTGGCATTTACTAAATAGGAGTTTTGCACCCTTTCCGCTTGTCGTATTATCGATGCTGGCCACACCGCCGGCGCGGCTAACGGAGATGGTTGGTGTAATCGAGCATGTAAATTTGTTTTTATTGGTTGCGCAGAGATACACACTATTTCTCAAAATATTCGTAATTTTGTAGATACTTATGAATGAAATGATTTTACATGGTTTAGGAACGGCACTTTTGACCCCTTTCAAAGGGGAAGAAGTGGATTATGAGGCATTTGCCGCCACGGTGGACTGGCAGGTGACTACCGGCGTGGACTTCCTGGTCCCGCTGGGCACCACCGGGGAAACACCCACGCTCACAGAATCGGAAAAACTCCAGGTGCTGGAGGTCACCCTGCAACACGCCGCCGGGAAACCGGTGATGGCCGGCGTGGGCACCAACAGCCTCGCGGGCACCCTCGCCAATATGCGCCTCCTGCAGGACGCCAACGCCTATCTGATTGTGGCACCCTTCTACAACAAGCCGCCGCAGCGGGGCCTCTACGCATACTTCAAAGCCCTCGCAGAGCGCACGGACAAGCCCATCGTCCTGTACAATGTGCCCGGCCGTACGGGCTGCAATATAGAAGCAGAAACCACCCTGGCTCTGGCGCGGGACATTCCCAACATTGTGGGTGTCAAGGAGGCTTCCGGCAACATCGGCCAAATTGAGGCCATCCTCAAGGGCCGTCCGGAGGGCTTCAGCGTGCTCAGCGGCAACGACGACCAAACCTTGGAACTCATGAAACTGGGGGCCGATGGCGTGGTCTCCGTGGCCTCCAACGTGTTCCCCAGCGCCATGGTGGATTTTGTGCATGCGCTGCAGGCGGGCAAGTTCCCGGAGGCGGAAAAGATGGATGCCCGGCTGAGCCCCCTGTTCAAGGCCCTCTTCGTGGAACCCAACCCCATCCCGGCCAAGGCGGCCATGGCTCAGCTCGGACTCATGGAAAACAGCCTGCGCCTGCCGCTGGTTCCCGCTACCGCCACTACGGAAGAACTGCTCAAACAAACCCTTAAAGACCTGTTTTAATGGAAATTACCCTGCAAGAGTTCAATGAAGTTATCGCCGCCCTGGAAAAAGGCGAGCTCCGCGTTGCCCGGAAAGTGGACGGCGAGTGGGTGGTGAATCGGCACGTAAAAGAAGTTATCCTGGCCGGCTTCAAGCTGGGCGCCATTACGGACATGAGCGAAGGGCAATTCCCCTTCTTTGACAAAAACACCTTCCCGGTGCGGCAATTCAATGCCTCCGACGGCGTACGCATCGTCCCCGGCGGCACCAGCATCCGGCGCGGCGCGTACCTGGCTCCCGGCAGCATCGTCATGCCTCCGGCCTATGTGAATGTGGGTGCGTACGTGGGAGAAGGTACAATGGTCGATAGTCACGTTACCATCGGCTCCTGTGCCCAGGTGGGCAAAAACATCCATATATCGGCTTCTACGCAGATTGGCGGCGTGCTGGAACCCGCCGGCGCCCTGCCCACCATCATTGAGGATGGCGCGTTCGTGGGCGGTAACTGCGGCATCTATGAAGGCACCATCGTTCAGGAAGGCGCCGTGATTGCCTCCGGCGTTATCATCACCTCCTCCACAGCCATTTTCGACGCCACCACCGGCAACTTTATCAAACGCAACGCGGACGGCCGCATTGTGGTGCCGCGTAACGCTGTGGTAGTGAGCGGCTCCAAGCCCATCATCCGGGACGGCAAGCCCCTGGAGAGCGGCGTGCACCTGTACTGCCCCGTGATTGTGAAGTATCGGGACGAGAAAACCGCCGGCAGCGTCCACCTGGAGGACCTGCTGCGGTAGGGCACCCTGGCCTGCCCGCACTGCGTTAGGGCACCTTGGCCTGGGCCCTCCACGGGCGCGCTTTTACGGAAAAACGTAGCACTGGCGGACCTTTTGGCCCGCCAGCGGCGCATTTTGGGGCCAAAACGTGGCGGCATCGGGACCAACCCTTTACACCGCCGGAATCTATCGTTTTTCCAAAAAGATACGTATATTTGTAGGTTATTAAGATGAGTCCCTTCCTAGGGGGCGGGAGGTTAAACATTTAATTTATCATAAAATGATAGTAGCCGTAGTAGGTGCCACGGGCCTGGTGGGCTCGAAAATGTTGCAGGTTCTTCAGGAGAGGAACTTCCCGGTAACGGAGCTGTTGCCAGTTGCTTCGGAACGTTCCTGGGGCAAAAAAGTGACCTTCCAGGGCAAGGAATGGACGGTAATGAGTGCCTCCGAAGCCATTGCCCGCAAGCCCGTGCTGGCCATTTTCAGCGCCGGCGGAGCGGCATCGGCAGAGTTGGCACCGCAGTTCGCAAAAATTGGCTGCTACGTGGTGGACAACTCCTCCTATTGGCGCATGGACCCTTCCGTCCCGCTGGTGGTCCCGGAAATCAATGCCGATGTCCTCACGCAGGACAACCACATCATCGCCAACCCCAACTGCTCCACCATCCAGATGGTGCTGCCGCTTGCGCCGCTGCATAAGGCCTATGGCATCAAGCGTATTGTGGTGAGCACCTACCAGAGCGTCACGGGCGCCGGTCAGCGGGGCATCGAGCAGCTGGAAGCGGAACGCGCCGGCGGCTCCGGCACCAAATTTCCGCACCGGATAGACCTGAACGTTCTGCCGCACATAGACTCCTTCCTCCCGGACGGCTATACCAAGGAGGAGATGAAGATGGTGAACGAAACCCGTAAAATCCTGAGGGACAGCACCATCGCTGTGAGCGCCACCACCGTGCGCGTGCCCGTAAAAGGCGGCCATTCGGAAAGCGTCAACCTGGAATTCAACAAGCCCTATGACCTCGCGGAGGCCCGTCAGCTGATGGCCGATATGCCCGGCGTCGTCATTGAGGACGATACCGCCAACAACATCTATCCCATGCCCATCAATGCCTGGGACAAGGACGAGGTCTTCGTGGGCCGCATCCGCCGGGACCCTTCGGTGGAGAGCGGTCTCAACCTGTGGTGCGTGAGCGACAACATCCGCAAGGGCGCCGCCACCAACGCCGTACAAATCGCCCAGGTGCTCCTGGCCAAAGGCTGGCTGGGGTGATGAACTGGACTTTTTTCAAAGAACTATTGTGCATCGATTCCACTTCCGGCAAGGAGCGGGAGGTGGCTCAGTGGCTGCTGACGCAGCTGGAGGCCCCGGTAGTGGAGCCCATGGAAGTGGGCGACGGCACCCTGAACCTCTTTCTGAAGTGGGGCACCCCCAAGGTGGTGTTCTGCACCCACATGGATACGGTCCCTCCTTATATCGAGCCTGGTTTTCCGAAGGAGATGCTCTCCCGAGGAACTCCGTTCGCTTCGCTCTCTCCGGCCCCTCCCACCGCTAGCGCGGCGGGCCCCTCCCCCTACCCATGTGCGGGGGTGCACATGTCCTCGGGAGAGCATCTCCTCCGGATTACTGGTCGGGGAAGCTGCGACGCAAAGGGGCAGCTCTTTGCCATGTACACGGCGTGTAAGGAACTGGAGGCCGGCGGGTGCACGGACTTTGGGCTTCTGCTCCTGGCCGGGGAGGAGACCGGGTCCTGGGGGGCCAAGGCGTTTTCCAAAACCGGGTTCCAGGCACCGTTCCTCATTGTGGGGGAACCCACGGAGAACAAGATGGTGAGTGCTTCCAAGGGCACCAAGTCCTACGACCTTACCTTCCGCGGGGAGGCCTTCCACTCCGGCTATCCGCAGTATGGCGTGAGCGCCGTGGACCTGTTCAACGCCTTTTACAACCAGCTGAAGGCCAAGGACTTCGGGAAGGACCCAATACTCGGCGCTACCACCTGGAATGTGGGTCTGTTGCACAGTGACAATCCGCAGAACATCCTGTCCCCGGAGCTTACCTGCCGCCTGTACTTCCGCACCACCTTTGTGAGCGACCAGGCCGTCCAGGACTGGATGGGCCAAGTGGCAGAAGGCATGGGCCTTTCTGGAACATTTGCCCGTACAGGGTCGCGAAGCGACGTGGAAGAAAGGCCTATGCCTTCTGTCACGGTAGTGCCCCGCGGAGGGGACGCGCCGGCGCGGTACGTCACGCTGCCCGGCTTCCCGAGCGCGCCCGTGGCCTTTGGTAGCGACGCGCCGCACCTTACCGGTTTCGGCCACAAAATCATCTGCGGCCCCGGCACCATCCGCGTGGCGCACCGCCCGGACGAGCACGTCCTGGTGCGCGACCTGGAAACCGCCGTGGCGCAGTATGTAAAAATGTATCACGCACTATGATTAAAGTCATCCTGAGTGGCTACGGAAAGATGGGCCACATGATAGAAACAGAGCTCAAACGAAGAGGCATCGAGCTGGTAGAGGCCAGCGAGGACATCGCGGCCACGGACCCGGCCACGGCCAAGGAGTGTGTGTGCATAGACTTCACCACCCCGGAGGCCTTCCGGAAAAACTATCCTTTCATCGCCACCCACTTCAAGGCGGCGGTCGTGGGCACCACCGGCTGGAACGACATCAAGGACCAGGTCATCGACACCTTCCTAAAGGCCGATACCCCCATGATTTACGCCTCCAACTTCTCGCTGGGCGTGAATGCCCTCTTCAAGGCCATCGAAAAGGCCTCGGCCCTCTTGAAGGATGCCGGCTACACGCCCGAGATTGAGGAAATCCACCACATCCACAAGCTGGACGCCCCCTCCGGAACGGCCAAATCCATGGCCGAGCTCGTGAAGGCCTGTTTGGGCGAAACCCCGGAAATCAGCTCCATCCGCGAGGGAGAAGTGCCTGGAATACACACGCTTACCCTCACATCGGCCTGTGACAAACTCACCCTCAGGCATGAGGCGTTCTCCCGCGAAGGCTTTGCCAAAGGCGCCGTGGTGGCCGCCCTCAAAACCGAAACCCTCCAAGGGGTGCATGAATTTAGCGAACTTCTGTAAACTCTCCAAACAGACTTGTATGTACAAAATTCTGAAGTTAATCCTTCCTTTGTTGTTGGTGGTGTCGGCCTGCAAAAAAGAGAGCCTTCCCCTGAATTATCTGGAAGGGGAGTGGTATTACCAGTACTACAATGTCCATGATGTCAAAATAGACGGAGACCCCAGCAAAACAGTGTGGGAGAAAACCTTTGAAGAGCCTTATACTGATGGCATCCGTATTCAGAAAAGCGGCGATGGATATACCTTCTGTACTACAAGCGGCGGGCGTTATGGCAATGAATATCCCCTAACAATTGAAGGCAATCGGCTGATCTGCAAGGATTTTAGAAGGATTTTCGACAGAGTGCCCGTCGATGTGGTAGAAGAATGGCAGGTGGTGCGTCTTACTCCGGAAATCATGGAGGTGAAGTGCGATACTTACTACAACAAATACCACTTTCCGCCCACCTCTGGAGATGTCTCAGACCATTACTATGAGGCGCATGCCACACTTACTCTGGTAAAACGGGCCGAATAAACGCCGCCTCGTAACGCTCCGGGTGGATTAAATATAGAGGATACATATTCCTGATCTCCATTGCGATGCCTCTTTGCAGGACAATGGGGAAGTATGGATCATTGTATCCGCCCGTATTGCCATCCAAAGAAGAGGTCCAGCAGTTGCCCGTCATGGACGTTGCCCCAGTGAACGTGGTTTCGGGGCGCATGGGAAAGAACAGCGTATTTCCGTTGATTTTGCTGGTGAAAGTTATGCCTTCAGTCCCTTTATAGGTTAGGTGTGAGGTTTGGATGCAGTTATTCAACAATTCCCGGTATTCTTTGGGCGTGGGCATACGCCATTTTCCGCCCAAAATGACATGCGCCGCGTCATCTTCCGTTTCCAGTTGCCGTTTTCCGTCGGCCTCGTTGTATTTGGTAAGGCCATCCTTGCTTCCGTCGCACCATTGGTAAGATTCCCAGGAAAATTCTGTTTTGGGCTGGACCTCTCCCCAGGCAAACAAATCGCCGGTTTCATTCAATGCGTTGGCCCCCAGATTGGTGGAGGCCCATTTTACGCTGACGCCCATATCAATGACACCGGTGGGGAGATCCGGCGTAATGAAAACAAAATCAGGAGAGTCGTAATTGATGCCATCCTGAATGATGCGCGTCTTGAAATAATAGGTGGTTTCCGGTTGCAAATAATAAAAGGGAATGGACATCGTTCCATCCGTTATTTCGCTGGATGTCAGTTTGGTGGAGGGCTTAATATCTGGGTTTTTGGAGAGCCACACCACCAGCAGGGGCTTGGAAAATGCTTCCGGATTGCTTATCCTTGTGACAAATCTTACTGTGCAGGGAGTAATGTCCTCTGCAGCAACCGTATAGAGAATATTGGACCCCTTTTTGCAGGAGACTACAGACAGGGAACAAAGAGCCAGAAGGAGTAAGATTCGTCTCATAGGGCATTATCGTAAAATATCGTTCAGAATGCTGGATGCGGCCTCGCGGGCGCCTTCGCCGGGACCTTGGATAACCAGAGGATACGGATGGAAAGCACTCCTGACGATGATGGCGTTCTCCGTGCCGCGAAGATAATATGCGGGATGTACGGGCGGGACTTTTTTGAGTCCGATCCCGGCCCGGTAACCGTTCCCGGTCTTTTCCAGCGACGCCACAAAGCGGCGGCGGAAGCCTTGCTGTTCGGCCTCCAAAGCCTGGCGGGCCCACTCTGACTCATAGGCCTCCAGGCCGTCATAGAAGGAGGCTAGGCTGCCCTGCAACAGGTTTGCGGGCACGATAGGTTGTACTTCCACCTCGCTTTCTTCCAGCGGGATGCCTGCCTCGCGGGAGAGGATCAGGAGCTTTCGCAGGGCGTCGCGGCCGCCCAGGTCCAGGCGCGGATCCGGTTCGGTGAGGCCTCTCTCCTGAGCCTGACGCACCAAGGTGGCAAAGGAAGCACCTCCGGGCCGATAATCGCTCAGGATTTGGTTTAAGGTGCAGGAAACGATGGCTTCGATGGAAAGGACTTCGTCGCAGCTGTTTGCTCCGCGGGCGATGGATTCCAGGATGGGCAGGGCGGCGCCCACAGTGGTCTCATAGCGTAGCGGAACGCCGTTCTCGCGTGCAGAGAGGTGGATGGCGGCAAAGTCCGCATAGCTGCCGGCGAAGGACCGCCTGTTGGAAGAAACGATGCCGACACCGGCTTCCAGCAGCTCCGGATAGCGCAGATAGAGGGTTTCGCTGTCGGTGGCATCTACGAAGATAGAACCCTTGGGGGCTTCCTCCAGGACAGCCTGGATATAGTCTCCTTTCCGATTGATGACGGGCTCCCCGCCCAGGTCTATGCCATACTGCCGACTGTTAGCCAGTCCTACGATGCGCAGCTGCTTGCCCGTTCGTTCAAGAACGGCCTGGGCACTTTCGTGGACCATCTGGAGGAGGGCGCGGGCTACGGCGCCATGGCCGGCGACAAAGAGGTTCACCTCCTTCACGGGCATTTCCTGGAAGAAAGTGCGGTGCAGCGTACGGAGCGCCTGGTCCAGCACGGCCACTTTTACTTCAATGGCCAGACTGGGGCCGTCGGCCGTCATTTTCCGGGCGGCGATACCTACTTCCCGGAGCGCCCTAGCGGCAGTTTCGGCGGCATCCTGTCCATCCATGCCGGGCATGTTGGCGCCCACCAGGCGGATGACCGGACCATCCGACGCAACGCCTATCCACCGGCTGGCATCCGGGAAAGCGCCGATGAGCGTGAATTTGCCGTCCGGGGCAAAAGTGTTGTGGATTTCGATATCTATTCCGGCTGCCATCGCAGGCGCTACGGTAGGAGCATACAGTACCTTGGCGCCGTGACTGGCCATATCCAGGGCGGCCTCGTAGGACATCCGGGGGATGGTGCGGGCGGCCGGAACCTGTTTGGGATTGGCCGTCATGATGCCGGGAACATCTGTCCAGATCTGGAGACTGTCTGCGTTTACGGCAGCCGCATAAATCGCTGCGCTATAGTCCGATCCACCGCGCCCCAAGGTGTCCACCTTGCCCGCCGCGTTGCGGCAAATAAAGCCCGGCGCCACGAAGATATCGGCCTCGGTGGCCTGTAGGGATTCCCGGATATTCCGATAGGTGAGCGGCTCGTTGTCTTTGATTACCAGTTCCCGGGAGTCCAGCCACACGGTCTTGTACCCCTCGGTGACCAGTTTGGCGGAAAGGATGGTTGTGGAGAAAATCTCGCCAAAGGTTACCTGCTCTTCTACCGGGGACTGCCGCATCTCCTGGAAAAGGGCGTCCAGCCGTTGCTGCAGGGTATCGCGGTCCTCGCCGGTGAACAGTCTTTTTATGATGTCCCGGTGCCGCCGTTCCATCTCCTGAAACTGCGTTTCATCTCCGCTCAGCAGGGCATCCGTGCAGCCGCTGATGGCCGAACTGACCAGGACGACCTTGCCCTTGGCGGCTTCTTTCTCCACGATGTCCAGTACGCGGGATATGTTGGTAGCGGAGGCGACGGACGATCCGCCGAATTTCAGGACTCTGTACATATACGATGGTTTATCTGTGCAAAGGTACGAAAACTTGGAAATACGTCCAATATGGGATATGTCTGAAAAAAATAGTAACTTTGCGCGTCAAAAATTACACTTAAAATGAAGAAGTTACTGAACATTGTGCTTGTTGCCACCGCCGTTGCCCTGGCAATGGGCGTTGTGTCTTGCAAGAAGGACAACACCGAGGACCCGGGAAACACGCCCAAGGCCAAATACACCATCATGCTGTACGGCTGCGGCGGCGGTGATATAGATATGCAGCTGGAGGACGCCCTTGAAGGTCTGGTGAAGGGTCTGGGCATAGAGAAGAACCAGGTGCGCTACACGGTCATGTACAGCATGTCCGCAGTCAACAAGGATTTCAAGGACACCTACCGCGGTGAGCTTGGAAAAACCTACCGTTACGAGCTTTCCAAGGACACGGACCTTACCCAGGCCGGTTATCGCCGGAAATACTTCTACAAAAACGCCTCTGAGGTAGAGCTTTACAAGGCTTCCACCCTGGCCGATTTCATCCAGTGGTCCATGAAAACCGCTCCGGCCGAGAATTACATCATCGAGTTCGTGAACCACGGCGGCGGATTCGACCTGGAAACCGAAGTGTTCACCAAGGGTATTGCCTACGATGACAACCATAAGGATGCCCAGGGCGATGGCAAGGGTATCGCCCTTTGCACCATCGCCGAGGTCCTGAAAAATGCCGGCATTCACTTGAAGGCCATCTATTGGAACGGCTGCATGATGGGCCAATTGGAGGTGCTCACCGAGGTGGCTCCCTACTGCGACTATCAGTTCTCCAGCAGCCACGTGGCCTATACGGACAACAACCACGTCGTCAGTTTTGTCAACGCCATCAATGCGGAGCCGGACGATTTCGAGAAGGCTGCCCTTGCGCACAAGCAATTGATGATCGGCAAAGGCGAAACGGACGAATCCAGCTTCCTGTATTCTTACCTGCACTCCTACAATCAAAAGACCAAAAAGGAAGAAAAAGTGAACGGTGACTTCGGTTGCTGGCGCTCTGCCAAGCTCTCCGCCATCAATGAGCAGGTGAAGAAGCTGGGCGCATTCCTGGTGAAGGTCTATAAACCCGAATCCGAGAAGTCCAATGTGGACAACGCTACCAGCTGGGTGTACCTTTATGAGATGAGCTATGGCTATGCCGATGTCCTTGACTACGCCCAGAAAGTGGCCGATGCCATTTCGGACCAGGCCCTCAAGGCTGAGGCCCAGACCATCGCCGCCGATTTGAAGAAGGCCATTGCCGACGCCAATGTCTATCGTATCAATTGCGTGAACATTCAATCGGCTGATAAGAAGCCTGTTACCACCAAGGAAGGCGGCTTCAGCCTGGGTATTTCCCTCTATGCCGGCAAAGTCAGTGACGACTGGCAGTACGCCAGTAGCAGCGCCAACTACAAGGCTTCCGCTTTTGACAAGGCTGTGGGCTGGAGCAAATGGATGGACATCAATGAGTTCCGTGTTTCTTCCGACCAGGATCATCCCAATCTGACCAACCCCGGAAACGACACCTCCTGGGAGCTCTTCTGGCTGAATGACCATCACGAGGACTAATCGGGCAACCTCCCTTTCCTATAACCGGCGCTGCACGCATGAGGCAGGGCCGGTTTTTTTAGTACAAGAATTATTCGTAACTTTGTAGGCTATGTTACTGCAAGCTACCGGCATATGGGGTTTTCTCAGTTTTGGCTGGGCCGATGTCCTGGACATCGCCATGGTGGCCATTATCATCTTTTTGCTCATCCGTAGCATCAAGGGGGACTCCACCGTACTCAATATTGTGCTGGTGCTGGTCATCATGCTGGTAGTCCAGGCCGTGGTGAGCGCCCTGAACATGCGCATGATGACCGTCCTGATGAATGCCCTCCTGGATGTGGGTATCCTGGCCGTCATCATCCTGTTCCAGCCGGAAATCCGCCATGCGCTCAACCGCCTGGCCGTTCGTTCCGGCATCGCCCGCCGCAGCGGCCAAATCTTCAACCGGCTGCTGGGTGTCAAGGAAGAAAAAATGGACCGCCAGAGCGTAGTGGAGCTGGGAGAGGCCGTGCGGGCCATGTCGGCCGAGAAAACCGGCGCCCTCATTGTCCTGCAGCACAAAAGCTCCATGGAAGAGTACATGAACACCGGCGACCGCTTTGAGGCCGATATCAACCGGCGGCTCATCATGAACATCTTTTTCAAGAATTCTCCGCTGCACGACGGTGCCATGATCATTGTGGGAGACCACATTGCCGCCGCCCGCTGCCAGCTGCCCATGACCAACCGGACGGACATTCCCGCCCATTACGGCATGCGGCACCGCGCGGCCATCGGCCTTAGCGAAGACACGGATGCGGACATCCTGGTGGTGTCTGAGGAAACCGGCGACGTGAGTTTTGTCCGGGGCGGCGAAATCCATACGGTAGCCAGCATGAAGGAACTCAGGGAGCTGCTGAACAGCGTGATGAACGAGGAGGAATAGATGGACGCAAGAGTAGAAGCCAAACTGGGATTCGACAAAGTACGGGCCGCCATTGAGGCGCGCTGCTCGACGGAATATGCCGCCGCCCGCGTGGCGGAGGAGGATTTCTGCACGGATGCGGCTCAGATTCACCGCCGGCACCTGCTTGCCGACGAAATGCGCCTTATCCTCATGTTCGAGGACAGTTTCCCTACGGCCGGCTACATAGACGCCATCGCCTTCCTGGAGCCTATCGGCAAAAGCGCCTCCATAGACCTGCTGTCCCTTGGCAAGCTGCGCACCCTGCTGGATACGCTCCGCAAGGCGCTGCACTTTTTCCATACGGTGAAGGAGGGCATTTACCCCAATTTGCAGCACCTGGCGGCGGGCATACAGGCCCCCGTGGAGGTGATGCGCCGCATCGACGCCATCCTGGACCGCCACGGGGACATCAAAGACACCGCCTCGGACGACCTGTACAAAATCCGGCGCAGCATCAAGGACAAGGAACTCAACATGTCCAAGCGGATGAACGCTATCCTGCGGGAGGCGCAGCAGGCGGGCCTCGCCGACGCCGAGGCTTCCGTAGCCATCCGCGACGGCAAAATGCTCATTCCGGTGACATCGGCCAAGAAAAGGGCCTTCCAGGGCTTTGTGTACGACGAAAGCGCCACCGGAAAAACCACCTTCATGGAGCCGGCAGAGATTGTGGCGCTTCAAAACGAAATTGCGGAGCTGCATTTTGCCCAGACGCGCGAAATTGCCAAAATTCTTTACGAGTTTGCGGAATTCCTCCGGCCGTTTGTCCCGGAGCTCATTGCCGGAGCCACGTTTGTGGGAGAACTGGACTTCAACATGGCCAAGGCCTATGTGGCCCTGGACTACATTGCCGGCATGCCGGTAGTGTCGGAGGACGGCCGGCTCAGCCTCCGCAAGGCCCGGCATCCGCTGCTGGAAAGAAGCCTCAGGAAGGAGAAAAAAGCCATTGTCCCGCTCACCGTAGAACTTACCCCGGAAAAGCGCATCCTCCTTATCTCCGGCCCCAACGCCGGCGGCAAGAGCGTCTGCCTCAAAACCGTGGGCCTGCTGCAGTACATGTTCCAGTGGGGCATGCTCATCCCCACCTCGGAAAGCTCGGAACTGCCTGTGTTCGACCGTATTATGGTGTCTATCGGGGACGACCAATCCCTGGAAAACGACCTTTCCACCTACAGCAGTTTCCTTGCCGATATGAACGCCATGCTTGCCGTGGCCGATAGTCGTACGCTGGTGCTTATCGACGAATTCGGCTCCGGGACGGAACCCGCTGCCGGCGGCGCCATTGCGGAAGCCATCCTGCATGAGCTGGACAGCCGCGGGGCGTACGGGGTCATCACAACGCACTACACCAACCTTAAATTATATGCCTCATCGGCCCAGACGGGCGTGGTGAACGGCGCCATGCAGTTCGATGCCGCCACCGTGGCACCGCTCTTCCAGCTGGAAGTAGGGCTGCCGGGCTCTTCGTTCGCCTTTGAGCTGGCCCGGAAGATGGGCCTGCCGGAGGCCATTGTGCACGATGCAGAGGTGCGCGCCGGCGAACAGTTCGTGGGCATTGAACGGAACCTCCGCAAGATTGCCCGCAGCCGCCGCGCCCTGGACGAGAAACTCACCAAGATTCGCGCTACGGACAAAACGCTGGAAGGCCTTACGGACCGCTACGAGAAAGAGCTGGAAGACATTAAGGAGATGCGCCGCCGCATCCTGGACGAGGCCCGCGAGGAAGCGGAAAAGATTATCCGCGGGGCCAACAAGCAGGTGGAGAACACCATCCGTACCATTAAGGAGTCGCAGGCCCGGAAGGAAGAGACGCAGGGGGCGCGCGCGGAACTGCAAGGCTTCCTGGGCGCGCTGGTGGACAGCCGGAACAAGCGGGACGCATACATAGACCAGAAACTGCAGACCGTCAAGGAGCGCAAGGAGCGCGAGAAAGTGCGCAAAAAGCGGCGTGCCGACGGAGAGACGCTGCAGCAGCTGGAGCAGGCGGAGGCCCAGGACCGCAAGATGGCCGCCTTCCGCAGCGCCCCGCTGAAGGTGGGGGAGAAGGTGCGCATCAAGGACAACGGCATGGTGGGCGAGGTAGCCACCGTGAGCACCAAGGCGGTGAGCGTGATTGTGGGCAACATTACCACCAAGTTGCCGCTGGACCGCGTAGAACGCATTACGGCAAACGAGTACAAGGCCGTGGTGAAAGCTCCGGCGGAGCGCCCGCGCCAGGTATTTGACAACGCCATCAGCGAGCGCAAGGCTTCCTTCAAGCTGGAACTGGACGTCCGCGGGGAGCGCGTGGCAGACGCCATCGACATTGTTATGCGATATATTGACGATGCCATCATGCTGGGCGTTCCTTCGGTGCGAATTTTGCATGGGAAAGGAACTGGCGCGCTGCGTGAGGAAATCCAGAAGTACGTGCGCACCGTGCCCGGCGTACAGTCCGTCGCAGATGAACACGTCCAATTTGGCGGTTCCGGCGTAACTGTTGTGAAATTTGACTAAAACCTAATACCAATGAATGTTCTGAGGACGAGTAAGATAGGGGAGACGGGAGAACAGCTGGCCTGCGATTTTTTACAAACGCGCGGGCATCAAATCCTGGACCGCAACTGGCATAGCGGCCACCTGGAACTGGACATTGTTTCCGAAGGCCCGGACGGGCTGCATTTTGTGGAGGTGAAGGCCCGCACGGCGCCGGTCACGTCCACGGTGCTGGACCAGGTGAACGTTGTCAAGCAAAAGCGCATCACTGCGGCGGCCTCCCAATACCTTAATAAAAAGCACATGGCCGGAAAAGAGGTCTATTTTGACGTTGTTACCGTGCTGTTCGACGGCCAAACGTCCGTGGTGCGGTATTTCCCGCAGGCCTGGATCCCCATGTTTTTATAGACTAACCACACACTAAATGAATACCAACAACCGATATTGCGTTATCATGGCCGATGGTAGCGGATCGCCTTATCAGCTCCGCATCACCTTCGACCGTTTTCTCAAGGTGGTCCCTCAGGACCACATCTTGGTGGTAACCCCCGCCCGATTTGCCGGCGAGGCCCGGAAAGTGCTTCCGGAGCTGCTGCCGGAAAATCTGCTGCAGGAGCCCATGGCCCGAAAAACTGCGCCCTGCATGGCCTATGCCGCCTATACCCTCCTTTCCCGGAACCCGGAAGCCGTCATTGTGGCCACCCCGTGGGACCTGGTGATTCGCGATGAGAGCCTCTTTGCCCACACGCTGGGGGAGGCCTTTAATTATGTAGAGGAAAACGACGTCCTGATGACCCTCGGGATTGTCCCCAAAACGCCGGATGTGAACTTTGGCTACATCCAGGTGCGTGAGGGCCGCAATGCCCACCTGATGGCCGGGCCGCTGCAGGTGAAAACCTTCACGGAGAAGCCTTCGCCGGAGCTTGCCGACGTATTTGTGCGCACCGGCGAGTTCTTCTGGAACAGCGGTATCTTTGTCTGGAAGGCGGCTACCATCGTCTCGGAAATGGGAAAATACATCCCGGAGGTCACGGAAATGTTCAAGGGCTGGGAAACCCGCATCGGAGACCCTGTTTTTGTGGAGCAGGCCTACGTAGAATGCCCCAAGGTTTCCCTGGACTACGGCGTCATGGAGCACACCTCCCGCGCGTGGCTCTATCCCGCGAGATTTGGCTGGGCGGATATCGATAGGTTGTGAAAAAACCTGTTGATAACTTTTGGTAAATCAAAATATTATCCGTATCTTTGCGGTCCGCAATTGTGCCTTAGGGCCTCCAATTGCGGGCTAAATTATTAAGTAACAATTAATTAACAAACACCAATGCCTGGTTTAATTGGAAAGAAAGTCGGAATGATTTCCGTCTTCGGTGCCGACGGGAAGAATATCCCGTGCACCGTCATTGAGGCTGGTCCGTGTGTTGTCACGCAGGTTCGCACCGTGGAAACCGACGGTTACGCCGCCGTGCAGCTTGCCTATGACGAAAAAAAAGAAAAACGCACCAGCGCGGCCCTGAAGGGCCATTTTGAAAAGGCTGGAACTACTCCCAAGAAGAAGCTCGTGGAATTCCCCGCAGACTTCGCCGGAGAGCTCAAGCTGGGTGACACCATCACCGTCGCAGACATCTTCACCGAGGGTGTCAAGTTCATCGACGTGGTGGGTACTTCTAAAGGTAAGGGTTTCCAGGGCGTTGTAAAGCGTCACGGATTCGCCGGTGTAGGTGGTGTGACCCATGGTCAGCACAACCGTCTCCGTCACCCTGGTTCCATGGGTGCATCCTCCTGGCCTTCCCGCGTTTTCCCGGGAATGCGCATGGCTGGTCACATGGGCAACGAGCGTGTGAAAGTGTTCAACCTCGAGGTCCTCAAAGTCATCCCTGAGAACAATCTCGTTATCGTAAAGGGTTCCGTACCCGGAGCCAAAGGTTCTTACTTAATTCTGGAGGACTAATTATGGAATTGAATGTTTTGAAGATTGACGGCACTCAGTCCGGAAAGAAAGTGGTTCTTGACGAGAAAGTGTTCGGCGTACAGCCCAACGACCACGTCATCTACCTGGATGTCCTCCAATATCTCGCCGCTCAGCGTCAGGGCACTGCCCGCACCAAAGACCGCAGCGAGGTTGCCTATTCCACCAAGAAACTCGGTCGTCAGAAGGGCGGCGGCGGTGCTCGTCACGGCTCCCTGAAGGCTGGTATCTTCGTAGGTGGTGGCAACGTGTTCGGCCCCAAGCCGCGCGACTATCGCTTCAAGCTCAACAAGAAAGTCAAGCAGCTCGCCCGCGTGAGCGCCCTTTCTTACAAGGCCCAGGAGAACAAAATCGTTCTGGTGGAACCTTTCGCCATGGACGCTCCCAAGACCAAGGAGTTCAAGAACATCCTGTCCGCTATCAAAGCCGGTGACCGCAATGTCCTGGTTGTGCTTCCGGAGAACTCCAACAATATTTTCCTGTCATCCCGCAATCTGCCTTCCGTGCAGGTTATCACCGTTGACGAGATCAATACCTACGCTATCATGAATGCCCACTCCCTGGTGCTTGTAGACGGCGTGCAGGATATCCTCGCAGCAAGAGTTAAGTAAAGGAGAGAAGAAAAATGGGTATTTTAATTAAGCCAATCGTAACCGAGAAAATGACGGCTGAGGGCGAAAAGCTCAACCGTTACGGTTTCATCGTGGACCGCAAGGCCAATAAACTTCAGATCAAGGCTGCTGTTGAGCAGATGTACGGCGTTTCCGTCGCAGACGTGAACACCCTGAACTACCATGGCAAGCGCAAGCAGCGCTACACCAAGGCCGGCCTCCTCCGCGGCAGAATGAATCACTTCAAGAAGGCCTATGTCACGCTTGCAGGTGAAGACAAGATTGATTTCTACGCTAACATCTAAGAAGGAGAATAAACTATGGCAATCAAAAAGTACAAGCCGGTAACTCCCGGCCAGCGCAACAAGGCTATCAGCTCCTTCGACGAGATTACCGCGAAGAAGCCTTACAAGAAGCTCCTTGCTCCCCTTAAGTCCACGGGCGGACGCAACAACACCGGTCAGATGACCGTGCGTTACCGTGGCGGCGGTCACAAGAGAATGTACCGCCTGGTAGACTTCGTCCGCAATCGCGACGAATTCAAAGCAACTGTGCTCACCATCGAGTACGATCCCAACCGCAGCGCCCGCATCGCCCTCATCCAGTATGAGGATGGCATGAAGAGCTACATCATCGCCCCCAACGGCCTCCAGGTCGGTCAGGTGGTGGAGAGTGGCCCTCAGGCTTCCCCGGATATGGGTAACTGCCTCCCGCTCGCTAACATTCCTGTTGGTACGCTTGTTCACGCTATCGAGCTCCGTCCCGGTCAGGGTGCCGCTATGGCCCGTTCCGCCGGTACGTACGCCCAGCTCGCCGCCCGTGAAGGCAACTACGCCATCCTCCGTCTGCCCTCGGGCGAGACCCGCATGGTTCCCGTTGCCTGCCGCGCTACCGTGGGCACCGTTTCCAACCCGGACCATAATCTGGAATCCGACGGTAAGGCCGGCCGCACCCGTCATCAGGGTCGCCGCCCGCACAACCGTGGTGTTGTCATGAACCCGCACGATCACCCGATGGGTGGTGGTGAAGGCCGTGCTTCCGGTGGACATCCGCGTTCCCGTAAGGGTCTGCCTGCAAAGGGCTACAAGACCCGCAACCCGAAGGCTGTGTCCAACAAGTTCATCATTGAAAGACGTAAGAAATAACGGAATAAACTAACAGATTATGAGTCGTTCACTTAAAAAAGGACCGTACATTCAGGAAGCACTGGAGAACCGTATTCTCGCTATGAATGACGGCATCAAAAAGAAAGAGGTTGTCAAGACTTGGTCCCGCGCCAGCATGATTTCCCCTGACTTCGTGGGCCACACCATCGCCGTGCACAACGGCAACAAGTTCATTCCGGTATATGTTACGGAGAACATGGTCGGTCACAAGCTGGGCGAATTTGCTCCCACCCGCACTTTCCGCGGCCACGCAGGCAACAATAAGAAATAATGTTTAAAGGAAAAGCATTATGGGAAAAAGAAAAAGACTGATGGCCGAGCGCCTGAAAGAGACCAAGAAGCAGACCGCTATCGCTAAACTTAACGATGTCCCCACTTCTCCCCGGAAGATGCGCCTCGTTTGCGACACCATCCGTGGCGTTGAGGTAAACCATGCCCTGGATCTTCTCCACTATTCCAAGCGTGACGCTTCCGTGCGTCTGGAGAAACTCCTCAAGAGCGCTATCGCCAACTGGGAAGCCAAGAACCCGGAGCAGACCAAGGAACTGGAAAGCGGCAACGTGATTGTAAAAACCATCATGGTGGACGAGGGTCGCACCCTCAAGCGCATCCGCCCGTGCCCGCAGGGCCGTGCCGGTCGCATCCGCAAGCGTTCCAACCACGTTACCATCGTACTGGACGTAAAAAAAGCAGTGGAGGAATAAACTATGGGTCAGAAAACTAATCCTATCAGCAACCGTATCGGTATCACCCGTGGTTGGGACTCCAACTGGGTAGGCGGCAACTACGCCGAGAAAATCGCCGAAGACTACGAGATTCGCAAATACCTGGGCAGCCGTCTGGCAAAAGCCAGCCTCTCCCGCATCATCATTGAGCGCACCCTTAAGCTCATCACTGTCACCATCCATGCCGCCCGTCCGGGTGTGATCATCGGTAAAGGTGGCCAGGAGGTGGACAAACTCAAGGAAGAGCTCAAGAAGGTTACCAAGAAGGATGTTCAGATCAACATCTTCGAGGTAAAGCGTCCGGAGGTGGATGCCACCATCGTGGCAGACAGCATCGCCCGTCAGATCGAGGGCCGCGTGAGCTATCGTCGCGCCATCAAGATGGCCATCGCCACCGCCATGCGCGTGGGTGCAGAAGGCATCAAGGTGCAGATCAGCGGTCGTGTAGGCGGTGCGGAAATCGCCCGCAGTGAGATGTTCAAGGAAGGCCGCACCCCGCTGCATACCTTCCGCGCAGACATCGACTACGCACTCGCAGTGGCCAACACCCAGATGGGTACCATGGGTATCAAGGTGTGGATTTGCAACGGTGAGAAGTATGGCAAGCAGGATCTTTCCCCGAATGCCGGCTTCGCATCCAGCAACGCTGCAGCCGCAGGTGCCGGTCGCCGCGAAGGCGGTCGTCCGGAGCGCGGTGAGCGTCGTGGTGGCCGCGGTGGTCGCCGTGAAGGCGGCCGTGGCGGCGAACGTCGCTAAGCTCTAGCACAACCTGTCAAAGGGGTGACCGTTCATTCGGCCACCCTTTTTTCGTGCCTTTTCCGGCCCCGACTATCTCGTCATGCCCGGCTTTCCGGAGGAAGAAGAACTGACCAAATATTTCCGCAACATGATTACTATAACAAATCTTATCAGTCTCCGGCAGCTTTTTTCTTGAAAGATTCGTATATTTACTAATCAATAGAAATGCTTTGTATGAAGAAGTTTTGTCTGATTGTAAATGTGCTTTTCCTCTTGATTTCGTGCGGGGAGTACAGGGAAGTACGGTCTGTGATGAATGAGGCGGAGTCTCTGATGATGACGGTGCCGGACAGTTCCCTGGCATTGTTGAACAACATCAATGAAGAGGCGTTGTATACCAAGGGCTCACGGGCAAGGTATGTCCTGCTGCGGACCATGGCCAAAGACAAGTGCTATATGGATGTGGCACAGGACACGGTCATTCAGGAATCCTACAATTGGTATCAGCATCATGGCAGCAGGCGGGAACGTATGCTTGCCACTTACTATCAGGGTGTTGTCAGGGAGCAGGCCGGGGACAATATTGAGGCCGTTCTGGCCTTCCGGGAAGCGGAACCATTGGCAGAGTCGCTGGAGGATTATCGACAGTTGAGCTTGATTGAGCAGCATTTGAGTGAAATTTATTCATGTGGTTATGATTATGTAATGGCATTGGAGTTCGCTCAAAAATCGTTAATAGCGGCAGAAAACGCCAATGATTCTATTATGGTCGCTTATTGCAAATACGATGTGGCTTTTCAACTTATCTCGGAGTGGCGTTATGGAGAAGCGGAAGTCGTTCTCAATAATCTACTGGAGAGGTCATCGTTGCCTCCGATGTTATATTCAGAGATATTAAGTCTTAAAGCGAGAACACAAATTTATAAAAAACCGTATGATTATAAGTTGGCGAGAGAATTGTATGATAGAAAAAAAGAAATAAAGGACGTTCCGTATACGGCTTCAGAGTATGGAACGATGGCTTTCTTGGAAGAGGTCGAGGGCAAACATGCTCAGGCGGACGATTATTTATTCGAAGAGTCTTGTCTCCTCTCCAATGCCATCGACAGCCTTGGCTTTTTCAATGACTCCTATAACGTATATGAGAGGCGAAAGGATTGGGAAAAGGCCTCACTATCTCTTGCCAAGAGAGCTGATATTCAAGACAGGATTGTTAAAAAACTGCTTGCTCAATCCACAACGCATGCTCTTGAATGTTTTTATAAAGATAGGCTTAAATGGGAACAGCTTCGTACGCGTAATCGTCATTGGATGGTAGGAATCATAGGTGTTTTTTTGCTCGCTATTATTATTCTACTAATATGGTTATTGCATAAAAAAGACCAAAAACTACTTGAAGATATGGCTTGTTTTCAGGAGTTTGGGAATGAATTAAGTCGACTAAAAGACAATGATGTGCTAACATATCAAGTCATAGAGCGCTTAATCTCAGATAAGGTTCAATCGTTACAGTCTTTATCGGAGTCCTATTTTGCATGGGATGATGACGCTATAAAAAGAAAGGAAAAGCGAGAGGGGAAGATGATGAAGGATGATGTTATACACGCTTTCCGTAATCAGTTGAGCGAGTTAAGAAAGAATCAATCATTTATTCAGGCGTTAGAGGATATGTTGGATATGACAGAGCATGGAATAATGAAAAAGGCGCGTTCTTTATTAGATACTGAAAATGAATTGGATTTCACTATATTAACACTGCTGTTTTCCGGTTTCTCAATAAAAAGTATCAGTTATCTTCTCCGCATGTCAGAAGCATCATTGCGGATGCGAAAGACGAGGTACAAGCGTCGTTTTGATTCTTTCCCAGAACCGGACCGTACCTATTTTCTCGAAAAGTTAGGGTGACTTTAAGATGTTATAAGGTCCGTTTGTAAATTATTGATTATCAGGCGTGTTTTGATAAATTGTTATATCGTTTTTTTCGGATTTATATATCTTCGCCATACCTTTGTACCGATATTTTAACTATGTAAGGTATGAAAAAAGTATATTTCGTTACATTGGTACTGCTGATGGCTTTGTCGGCCACAGCACAGGAAAAAGAGGGCTTGAAGCCCGGGTTCGTTCACCGCATAGGTGTAGGAGTTGACTATTGTGAAGCGCGTGTGGAGTCGGTAGATGTTATTCCGGAACTGGGTTTTGGCTATCGGATAAATCCCCGAAACACGGTTGGAATGACTATACAGTATAACATCCGTTCCAGTATGGCGAATGTGTTCTTGACACATACGTATGACTTTATGGATACGATGTCCTCGCCTTTTATTGAGTATGAACTGGGAGTGGCAAGTGTACTCAGGGGGCCGGCATGTCATGTGGGGCTGGAGGCCGGCTATCGGATTGCCCTGGCCCTATTTTCATGAAAAAACTATCTTTGAACGGTATTTTAAATCTTACGCATATATGGGACGTAACTTACACATTATAGGTGCGTGGGTAATAGCGCTTGCTGTTTTGGGAATCTGCTCTTGCACAAAGGGCGGAACCCGCAAGATTGAAGTCAATGTCAGCAGTATTACCATGGAGAAGGAAGGAGGGGAGGTTCGCATTGAGGCTAAAGATCCTATTGAACAGGTCTCCCTTTGTTCATCGGACAAAACATCGGTGGAGTGGTGGGTGGATTTTGGTGATTTTGCGAGCAGACGGTATGGAAACGAAATATACCGCGAGGGATTTATTACTCCCGAAACGCTGGTCATTGAGGCCAATGATTGGCTGACCATTATTATTCCTCCGTATTCACCTACCGGTGGTGCGTCAAGTTTCATCATCCAAGTTGATGAGAATGATTCAGGAAGAAGCCGGGAGGGGTGGCTTAATTTGGGGAATAGTACCGAGGGACAAGCCTGGATTTCTTTCACACAACCCAGTCGCTAACCTGCTTAGTATGCTTATAGGGGTGACCGTTCATTCGGCCACCCTTTTTTTCATGCCTTTCCCCAATCGGTTGAAATAGCGCAAAATCGGTTGAAACACGAGAAAAATCATGTGAAACAACAGAACTTTTCAACCGAACGTAGGTTTTGTGGAAAGCATGTTCTATGTTTGCTGGTGCCGGATAATTCCGTCCGGCACTAACAATCAGCCTTATGAACAAAAAATTGACGCCTGCGCAAATGCGCAAATTCGTTGCCATCGTCAATGAGGTGGAACGATACCGGGACCTCTCTGAAAAGGAGAAGGAGCAGATTGTCCTATCCATCCTGGACCATCCGTACATGGACCTTCGTTGTGACTGGGCCTTTAAGCACGTAATGAAGAATACAGACATCCTAAAGATGCTGCTGAACGACTTCCTGCCGGAAGAGATTGAGTCGGTGGAACCTCTCCCTAACGAGATTGACAAGATGCGCCCGGACGATAAAAACGTAATCATGGATGTCCTGTGCCACACCGTGGACGGTACAGAATTCATTGTGGAGATGCAGCGGAAGAAGAAAACGACGTTCAAGAATCGGATGTTGTACTATGGCGCCTCTATGCTGCACGCGCAGTTGAAGCCGCGGGAGCCGTATTCGGCCCTGAAACCGGTCTATGTGATTTGCTTTATGGACTTTGAGATGCACCACGAGACGGACCAGTTAGTCTATCGGTATTCACTTTGTGAACAGGACACCGGCGAACGCTACAACAACCTGCTGTCCATCTATTTCTGTGAACTGCCCCGCCTGCAAGCATCCGGAATTGAGGGTCTCGATCCGGTGCAGAGTTGGTTTTATATTCTCGCAAATATGCGTATATTTGCAGGAAAACCGGAAGATATGGGGAAGCGGTACGCTGCCATTGTACAGGAGGCGCGCATGCCCGGCTTTCCGGAGGAAGAAGAACTGACCAAATATTTCCGCAACATGATTACCGAAGAAGAAAGACTGGACATAGGTACCGCCTATTACGAGGACGGCTTCATCGATGGTATGGAAAAGGGGAAAGCAGAAGGGAGAGCAGAAGGA
>ONII01000017.1 GCA_900317845.1 uncultured Bacteroidales bacterium | reverse complement strand
CGATCTTCTTCGTAGACGCGGACGACACCGTGAAGCCGGATTTCTTCCGCAGGCTCGTCTCGGCGCTGGAAGGGGGGCATGCCGACTTCGCTCTCTCGTCGTTCGACTACGCCCCGCTCAAGCGCGACTACGACATATCCGGCAACGAGGCCATACGCGAGGCGATGCTGCCGGCGTTCTTCGGCTACTCTTTCGACGACGTGCGGCGCTGGAACGCCGGCGGAGACCTTCATGAGCGCCGCGAGCAGGGCGGGGTGTGGCGGTGCGTGTTCCGCCGCGACTTCCTGGAGCGGTACACGATCCGCTTCGACGAAAACCTGCGGCTCTACGAGGATTCGCCGTTTGTGGCGGAATGCGCCGCGCGCGCCGAGAGGGTCGTTTCCATCCCGAAAGTCAGCAGGGCAAGGAAGAATGCGGTGTAGGCATAGAGGTTTGTGACGATGCCGTAGCCTCCGCTTTCCGCCGCGATCTTCGTCGTGTACAGCGGGACGAGCAGGTAATTCAGGAAGCGCCCTACTATGCTGCTGAGGCCGTAGATGGCCGTATCTTTCGCCAATGACTTGAGATTCATAGCACAAATATACGTATTTCCGGCGGTTCGGGATTTGGAATATTGATTTTTTTATCTACCTTTGCACCCGCTCTTCGGGGGTATAGCTCAGCTGGTAGAGCACATGCTTTGCAAGCATGGGGTCGCCGGTTCGAATCCGACTACCTCCACAAAAAACCGCTTCTGAATATGTTCAGAGGCGGTTTTCTTCTTTTATATCCCAAATCGTATCCCAAAAATCGTTACTTTGAGGGCATCAGAGTGTAGAAGTGGGCAAGGTGGGATTTGAGGGGGACCACCTTGCCCGGGGAAAATGGGTTAGAGGGTATTGTGGCTGTGATTACGTGGGCAAGGTGGTGGG
Source organism: uncultured Bacteroidales bacterium (assembly GCA_900317845.1). Taxonomy (GTDB): domain Bacteria; phylum Bacteroidota; class Bacteroidia; order Bacteroidales; family UBA932; genus Cryptobacteroides. The sequence goes on along the minus strand of ONII01000017.1, from coordinate 49,001 downwards.
GGCGGTTTCCCACCTTGCCCGTTTAGGGGGACCACCTTGCCCGCTAAGGGCGCGTTATCGGATGGAGTTTAACAGTTCCAGTTTACCGTCATTCACCAGCTTGAGGATGAGTTCGCCAAACAGGCTGTTCTGCCAGGCAAACCATTCGCGGGTAAAATAGGACGCGTTGTCCTTGTGGAAGGACTCGTGGATGAAGCCGGTGCCGGCGTCGGTGGCAAGGAGCATGGCAATGCAGTCCCGGAGCTCTTCGTCGTCCGTGGCGGTGAAGGCGCGCATCATGATGGACATGGGCCAGACCATGTCGTAGCCGATATGCGGGCCGCCCACGCCCTCCCCGGCAGCGCCGCTGAAAAAGCAGGGATTGTACTCGCTCAGGACAAAGCGGCGGGTATTCTGCCACACCGGGTCGGACGCCATCTCGGGAATGAGATAGGCCAGCGACAACAGGCTGGGGACGTTGGAATCGTCCTGCAGGAGGGTGTTCCCAAAGCCGTCCGCTTCATAGGCATAGATGGGGCCGAAGACCGGGTGATTCACAATGGCATTCGCCTTGAGGGCGGCCTCTACCTGGTCTGCCAGGGCGGTGCATTCGGCGGCAAGGCCGCTTTCCCCATTGACCGTTGAAAGGATTTCGGCCGCCTTGCGTAAGCTGCTCACAGCCATAAAGTTGGACGGAATCAGGAAATCCAGGACAGTGCTGTCGTCGGAGGGACGGAAGGCCGATGCAATGAGCCCGCAGGGCTTCAGGGGCGCGCCGTAGCCGTCCCAGCCCTTGGTGTCGAACTGGCGGTCTGTCTGCCGGGAGAAGCAGTACTTGCCCAGGCCATCGTATTTCTGCTGCTCCCGCATGACGCCAAGGACCGTCCGCATGGCCGCAATCCAGAGGTCGCCGAACACCGAAGTGTCTCCGGTTTCTTTCCAGTAGGCATAGGCCAGCCGGATAGGGTAGCATTCAGAGTCCAGCTCCCACTTGCGTTCGAACACGTCCGGGACCATGTAGGTGTTGTCCTCGTGCCAGCCATCATTCGTGGGCCCCGGATTGAAGGCATTGGCATACGGGTCTATCACCAGGCATTTGAACTGGCGGAGGAGGGTGCCCTTGATCATGTCTGCCAGGTGGGCGTCCTGCGAAGCGAGCTGCACGTAGTGCCACACTTGTGCCCCGGAGTCCCGCAGCCACATGGCCGGAATGTCGCCGGTCCACACAAAGGTGTCGGGGTTCCCATCCTCATCCCGGTCAAAGTGGACCGTGGTGTCCAGGGTATTGGGGAAGCAGTTGATAAACATCTGCCGAAGTTTGGGATTCTCCAGCAGCGCGGCCGTTTCCGTAAGGGTTTTTTCCACGGCGTCTGAGGTGAACAGGCGCTTTTCGGGGGCGGGCCTGCGGTCCGGCGTCCCGTTGAAATAGTCTTCCCAGGCATACCAGACAACGGGCTTGGCGCCCATTTCGAAGCGGAGCGTGCCGCCCGCATCAATATCGGCAAAGTCGATATAAGGTTTGGTGTACAGCTTCCCGTTCAGGAAGATGCGCTGGATGTAGCGGTTGGTTTCGCTGGTGGCAGGGGCCTCGATGGTGAAGGTGCCGCCGGACACGGCAATTTCCGCTTTCCGGAAGAGGGGCGAGCCAAACCAGAAGCGTTGGCAGGCCGGTTCCACCTGATAGAAGCCCAGCGAAGAAAGGACGTACCAGGCGCTCATCTGCCCTACATCTTCGTTGCCGGCAAGCCCGTCATAGCCGGTACCATACTGCTCGGAAAGGATTTTCCGTACCAGATCTGCGGTCTTCCAGGGCTGCCCCAGCATGGTATAGAAATAGGCAATGTGGTGGCTGGGCTCGTTGCCGTGGACATATTGGCCGATGAGACCGGTAATGTCCGGCGGGGCCTCGGGTCCTACCTTTTCGGGCGCAGTGAAGAGCGAATCCAGCTGCGCCAGCGTGGCATTCCGCCCGCCGAAGCAGTCCATCAGGCCTTTCAGATCCTGCGGAACCAGCCAGGTGTATTGCCAGGCATTCCCTTCCGTGTAGTCCTTGCCCAGGTGGCCGGTAGTGAAAGGATCGAAGGGCGTGCGCCAGCCGCCGGAGGCCGTACGTCCGCGCACAAATCCCGTCGACGGGTCAAAGTAATGTCTCCAGCTGTGGCTCCTTTCGGTAAAGAAAGCAGCGTCCTGGGTATAGCCAAGCACTGCTGCGGCATGGGCTACAGCGGCATCGGCAATGGCATATTCCATGTCGTTGCCGCAGGCTTCGCCGTAAAGGTCGCAGGGGATGTAGCCATACTGCTTGCGAAGCCCCTGGCCGCGCTCGTCCAGCATGACGGAGGCCTTGCAGGCGGCGTAGGCCCGCTCATAGTCAATGCCGGGAAGCTGTTTGACGATGGCGTCGGCCACGGAAATGACGCCGGGATTTCCCACCATGCAGTCGGTCTCGTTCCCCACCAGATGCCAGACGGGGAGTTTTCCCTGCGCGTCGAAGATGTCCAGCATGGTGTTCACTACGTCGGCCCGGAGCTCCGGGTGAAGGATGTAGTATAACGGCATGGCGGCGCGGTAGGTGTCCCAGAGCGAATAGGTGGTATAGGAAGGCTTCTCTCCGATGTCCGAGAACAGCGACGGCGCAATCATCGTATGGTAGAGGGCCGTGTAGAACACTTTCCGGGCGGCGGCATCGTCCGTGTCGATGTGCACCTTGGACAAGGCGTTGTTCCACTTGACGCGGGCCTCTTTCCGGACGGCGTCAAAGTTCCATCCCGGGAGCTCCGCTTGCATGGCTTCCCGGGCGGCGGCGCAGCTATGGGCCGATAAAGCCACTTTCAGCAGCACTTTTTCTCCTTCCGCGGCCGTGAAGGAGCAGCGGGCATACATCCCTTCCTCTTTCACGCTCACGGGTTTGGAAAAGACGGCATAGAAGAACTGCTTCTGGTCTTTGGCCCAGCCGGTGGAATGTCGCCAGCCCTGGAGGGTGCACGCGTCCAGCACCTCAACGTGCGTATCCGTGGCCTTGTCCCAGCAGCCGCCGTTCTCCAGGTCAAAGACGAGGGCCGCTTCTTCCGATGCGGGGAAGGTGTAGCGGTGGATGCCCACGCGTTCCGTAGCGCTGAGCTCCGCCGTAATGCCGTAGCGAAGCAGCGGAACGCTGTAATAGCCGGGCTCGGTGACTTCCTTTGTGCGGTCTGCATAGGACCACATCCCGTCCCGGGCGTAAGCTACCTCACCGACTACCGGCATGACGGTAACGTCGAACAGGTCGCCTATGCCCGTCCCGGAAAGGTGCGTGTGGCTGAATCCGATCACGGTAGAGTCCGAGGCGTGGTAGCCCGAGCACCAGTCCCACGTTTGCGGGATGCTGGTGGGACCCAGCTGTACCATTCCGAAGGGGACATCGGCCCCCACGAACACGTGTCCGTGTCCTCCGGTCCCGATGCGCGTGTCCACGCAGGAAACAAGGTCTTCCGCAGGCTTTGACGTGCATGCGGTGAACAGATTGCCGGTAAGGCCGGCAATGACGGCAACAAGTGCGGAGAATCTCATACGATGCTGGTCTTTTTGGTGAAGTCGATAATTTCCGGAATATACCCGAAGGCCATGCCGGTCACGGTGTCGGCGCAGCCGTAATATACGGCCATGCGGCCGGTAGCGGAATCGTGCAGCGCCGCGCAGGGAAAGGTGACATTGGGAACGTCGCCGGTGAGTTCATAGATTTCTCTGGGGCTGATCAGATACTGTCCGCTGCGGGCAAGCACTTTCCAGGGCTGCTCCAGGTCCAGGAGGGCGCTTCCGAAGGCATAGACATAGCCGTTGCAGGAGCGGAGCACCCCGTGGTACAGCAGCAGCCAGCCTTCCGAGGTTTCGATGGGAACGGGGCCGGCGCCAATTTTCATGCACTGCCAGGCGCTTACCTCGAAGGGGGCGGGCGCCATCACGTGACGATGGTGTCCCCAGAATTCCATGTCCGGGGATTCGCTGTAAAAGATGTCTCCGAAGGCGGTATGACCGGTGTCGGAGGGGCGGGAGAGCATGGCATATCGGCCACTGATTTTGCGGGGGAAGAGTACGCCGTTCCGGTTGTAGGGCAGGAAGGCGTTTTCCTTTTGGTGGAAAATCTTGAAATCCTCGGTCCAGGCCACGCCGATGGTGGGGCCGTGATAGCCGTTGCACCAGGTCACCCAGTATTTTCCGTCGATGAAGGCTACGCGCGGGTCATAGCCGTAGACCCACTGACCGACCTCGGGGCCGCCATCCTGGAAACGGATGGTCTCCGGTTCAATGTCCCAGTGGATGCCGTCCTTGGAGAATCCGGCATGGAGGGTCATGCGGCGGTTGGTGTCGTCGCAGCGGAATACGCCGGCGAATCCGTCTCGGAAAGGGACGACGGCACTGTTGAAGATGCTATTGGAGTCCGGGAGCAGGTCCCGGGGAATCACGGGATTGGCGCAGTATCTCCACAGGGGCGCTTTACTGCCCGCGGGACGCTCTTCCCAGGGAAGGTTGGGCAGGGGTGTTCCTTGAATGATTAGATGGCTCATAAGAGGGGCTTGCTTGTTTTTTCAAAGTTCGCTAAAATCCGGCAAAAGAGCAAAAAAAGAGACCCCGAAGGATCTCTTTTTTTGCACGATGCGGGTAGCTACTCAACATTGTAGCAGATACCGGGCAGTTCGGAACCGGAAAGGGTCACCCAAGCGGCTGCGGCGGCATCGCCTTTGTCCTTGGCATTGCCGTTACCGTCGAAGCAGGAGGTGAAGTCAAGGGCATAGTCGATGTCCTTGTCCACGCTGTTCTCCACCCACTTGTCGGTGGAACCGTCAAAGTTCCAGCAGGCTTCCAGGCCGTCCTGGTACTGGGCCGGGACTTCGCACAGGGTGGCGGCAATCTCGGAAGCAGCCAGGGCTTTGCTCCACACGCGGATGTAGGCGGTGTAGCCGTTGAAGGCCTGTGCGAGCGGCCAGTTGGAACCGTCGTCCCAGGTCATGGAGAGGTCTACGCGCTCCGCGGCCAGTTGGAACCGTCGTCCCAGGTCATGGAGAGGTCTACGCGCTCCAGATCCCAGGATGCGCCGGGATTGGCGTCATAGGAGCCCAGGAGGGTGTTGTCCTGGTACACATGCACCTTGGAACCGTCGCTGACGATGGTCATTACCACCCATTCCTGCGCGGGCCATGCGTAGGGCTTGCCATCCTTGCCCACCTGTACCTGGCTCAGGCCCAGGGCACCGGCGTTGAGGCAGAGCTGTCCGTCCACGTCGCCGTCGTTGGAGAAACGGAAGAGCACGGACTTGCTTTCATCGGCATTGGCGAATTCGCCCAGACGGTTGGAGTAGAGGGTGTTTCCTTTCTCGTCCTTGTCGGTGAACTTGTGGTTGTTCCACTTGTTGGCGTAGAATTTCCACTGGAGGGTGACGGCGGAAGGGTTCAGGGACATGCCCTGGCTCCAGATGAAGGTGCTGTTGGTGTTGTAGTCGGCCATGTTGAACACCTTGTTCCAGCCGGCGGGGTTGTAGTGCTCGTACTTAATCTCGGAGGCTTTCTGGGCAACCTTGATGGTTTGCAGGACGGTCTCGGTGCCGGCGGCATAAACCTTCACTTCGCCGGTACGGATTTCGTCGGTGGTGTTGTCTTCCAGCTTGAGGGTGACGGTGTAGGTGGTGGCCTTCACGCTAACCACGCTGATCCAGGAGGTTTCGGACTTTACATCAATGGATGCGTTGGAAACCACGTGGGCCTCGACGGTGCCGTTGGCGGCTTCTCCCAAGTAGTCAATTTCCTCGGAATAGGGTTCGTCGGTAATGGTGGCATAGTCCTGTTCGCCTTCTGCACCAAAGTTGAGTTTCACAATGGAGGTGAGACCCACCTGGGAATCCGCATAGGCCAGGGCGGAACCTTCCACTACGGCCTTGGGGGTGATGACAAATTTGTCGGCCTCTACCGTGGCGCTAAAGTTGCCGTCCGTAAAGATGTCAACCACCGTGTTGTTGGTCTTGGCCTGCACGGTGTAGGGCACGTCGAACGGGTCGGTGGTGGTTACGGCATACTTGGTCTTGGCAATCACCAGCTTGAAGGCATTGGCCAGGGGAAGCTTGATGGTGGAATTGTCGGAAAGGGTAAGCACAACGGCCTCGTCGGTTACGGCAATGGCGGTGAAAATGCCGTCCTTGAGTTCGGAGCCGCCGCTGAAGCCGCCCAGTTCCTTGGCCTGGCCGTTAATGACGGCGTAGAGTTTCCCGTTTTCTACGTAGATGTTGGAAACGGCACCCACAAGCAGGTCCTTTCCTTCGTACTGAAGAATGACTCCGTCAATGGCCCAGCAGAGGTCGCCGGCGGCGTTTTTCACAACGGACAGGGTGCCCGCACCGCTGCCGGTGGACACATGGACCGTGAGGACGGTTCCGTCTCCGTAGGTAATGGTAAGTCCGTCGGTGGTTTCTTCTACCTTCTGGACAAACTGGCCCAGGGCAACCTTTTGGACGACTTGCATCTGAGCAACCAGGTTGTCCATCTTGGTTTCGAGCGTGGTGACCCGGTTCTTGAGTTCAGTGTCATCGTACTCTTTGGCACAGCCCACCAGGAGCAGGGCCATGGCAAAAGCAGTGAGTAACTTTTTCATTTTTTATTAGTATTTAGTTGTTATTATTGTGCACACTTGTTTTTCTCGTCCTTTACCCAGACAATAGCATCGCCGGCTTCCGGGGTGGGGGTATAGTTGGCCTCGTCTTTCTGGCGCTGGGACTTGTCCCAGTCCATGTCGTTGCCGGCCACCGAATCGTGGAAGATGTGGCCTTCGCCTTCGTTCATCTTCCAGTATCCCAGGAGACCTTCGGAGGAAGCGTCTACGGAACAGAGGGTAGAAGCAATGTCGCTCTGGCTGCGGGCAATGTTCCAGATGCGCATCTCGGCCATGCGGCCGGTGTAGCTCTGGGAGCCGCCGTAACCACCCCAGGACATGCCAATCTCGAAACGGTTCAGGTTGAACGCCTGGCTGCCGGAAATGGTGTTCTGCCAGGGCGTATCTTTCTCACCGTTGATATACACGGACAGGTCGTTGCCGTTCCACACGATGGAAATCATGTACCAGGCGTTGGGCTCAAAAGCGCCCGTTGCGCTGTCGCCCTCGCCGGTGGCGCCCGTTACATAACGGCCGTTCACGGAGACGATGTCCAGCGTTTTCCAGGGTTTACCGTTTTCATTGAAACGGAGGAGCACCTGTCCGCCGCCGTCTTCGTTCCAGCAGGCCAGTCGGCACAGCTGATCCGCTCCGCGGGACTTCATGTTGTAGGGATGGGCCTTGATTTCCAGGGTCCAGGTGTCCAGGTTGTACTTGCCGGCGCCCAGGTCGTAGGTGCTGTATACGCCGGTGTTCGGAATATCCAGCGAGAAACTCTCCATGGTCTTGCCCACCTTGATGAACAGGCTCTTGGAGGCTTCTAGAATGCTGGTGTTGCCACCGTTGTCCAGATACGCTACCGACAGGGGAATCACGTAAATGACACCTTCCTGGATGAAGCTGTTGTCCAGCATGGTGACAGAAGTCATGGAAGAAGTGGCGCTGCCTTTGGAGATGGTCACAAACTCGTCGTTGACCACCACTACGTTCCGGGGAACATTCACATAGCTGGTCTTATTGGCCTCGTTGTACTTTACCAGGGCCAGGGAGTCATACTGGATGTGCACCTTCATGTCTTCCTTGGCCGGTCCGGTGATAGAGACCGAATAGTTGTAACTGATGGGAATCTGGTCGGCCAGAATCTGGTCTTTGGTGATGGGCGAAAAGTCCGTGCCGGTAATCAGGGCAATCTCCTTGCCGTATTGGAACTTGTCCGCCTTGTTGCAAGCCACAAGGCTCAGCGCCGCCACAATAGTGAGGAAAATGTATTTTTTCATGATCGGGGTCTATTTGTGGGGGTTGATAATTTGGATGGCGCGGCGCAGGAAGCCATACGTTTCGTAGTTGCAGTTGGCGTAGCCTTTGTTCTGCAGGGCCGTGACACCGTTGTCATAATCATTGTCAATGTAGTAGGCGCCAAAACCGCCGCCCTGGCCTTCCGCCGCTTCGGATGCATAGCGGGCATAGTATTCCAGCATATACATCTTTTCGCCTTCCGGATTGGTCATGTTGGTGGGGTAGCCGCCGTTGAGGTAGTTGGGACCTTCGGAGGAAGACTGCTCGTACTGGTCGCAGTACACCATCTTCTCCGCGGGGCACCAGGAGGGACCGCCCACGCCGGCGCCCTGTGCAGCATAGGCCTGCTTCACCAGGTAGTCAATGTAGGGCTCCACGTTGCCGTCGGGATAACCGCCGAAGTAGTCCACAATCAGGAGTTTTTCGGGGTTGGTTCCTTTGGGGCCGAAGGATTTGCCCACTTCGTCAATCACCCAGAAAAGCTGCTGGGCGCCCCAGCCTTCGTAGTCAAAGTCCACACCGTCCAGGCCGTGGGTATTGACGATATCCACCACCAGACGGCCGTAGGCGCGGATGGAGGCTTCGTCATCGCCGCTCACCTTGTAGTACTGACCGTCCAGTTCGAACTCCTGGCCGTAGTGGGAGGCATCGGCGTGCATCACAAAGCGGGTGCCCTTGAACTTCTGGCAGTACTCCAGGTCGAAGTAGGCGTTGGGAGAGTAGTCGTAGGTGTGCATGGGGGCGCGCTCAATCTCGCCGGTCTCCTCGTTCTTGACATTGCCGTAGAAGCAGGCGTCGGTGTACTCCTCCTTCATGGGCGTACCCATCCACAGGTTCACAATGTCCAGGGAATCCGGCAGGGACATGAAACGGGGCTTCATGTTCTTGTACTCGATAAAGAGGCTGGTAGAGCCTTCCGGCGGTGCCCAGGCGGCAAAATAGACATAGGAAATGGTGTGCTTGGAGGCCTTCCATTCCCGGAGGTTCTTATAGTAAGCCTGGTCTTCGGCCGAGAGGTTGTTCTCGTCCAGCGAGTAATTTTTGAAGTGCTGCAGCTGAAGTTTCTGAACCTGGGTGTCACAGGCCGACAAGCAGGCTGCAGCAAGTGCAACAGATAGGATATAGTTGATTGTTTTCATCTCTGCCGTCTTTAATTGTTAAACGGTTTCTGGTCCCACCAGAGTCTTACGCCGGCATTGTCGCTGCCACCCAGGGCCGTTACGCCGGAAGCATATCCTTCCGCATTGTCGGTCTGTTCGGACACGGGGTAGGGAACACGGCGGATGCCTTGAGCCGTATTGACCACTCCGTTAGAGAAGTTGGTCGCCGGCGCAATGAGCACGGGATAGTGCAGACGGCGGTACTCTGCCCAGGCTTCGCAGCTGTTGGGGAACAGGGCCAGCCATTTCTGGGTGCCAATCTTCTCGAGCTTGCGCTCCAGGTTGTCGGCCTCGCTCCAGGCGATGGTGACATCGGAAGGGGCGGCGGCGTTGGCGCGGCCCACATTATCCTTGAAGGCGGCCGGTTGGGCGCTGCTGTTGGCCAGGTAGTTGGCGGCACCTTCTGCTCCCCATTCCTCGAAGGAGAGCCGGATGCCCTGCTCGTAGAAATCCTGGGCGGTTCCGCCGGCGTTCCAGCCAACGAGCGCGGCTTCCGCTTTTAGGAAGGCCACTTCCGCTGCGTTGAGCCAGCAAATCTTGTACAGGCCGGCATTGGGGGCCGATACTTTGGCAGCCGCGTTTTTGTAACTGGTCCATGCGGCAGGGGCGATGCCCGGACGCACGCCGTGGAGGTTACCGTCACCGGCCGGCTTGGCATACAGGAAGCGACGAGGGTCGTTGTAGCCGTTGAGGTAGGAATCCAGGGAGGCGCCCACCTGGGTATCGGCATCGTTGAAGTTTACGTTGATTTCGTAAATGGGGTGGTGATCCACGCCGCTCATGACGGCATTGTCGTTGTTGCTGTCAATGAGGCCGAAGGGGCTTGCGAACGACTTCTCCGCCTCGGTGCGGGCCAGCTCGGCGTTGGCAAAACGGACGCGCATGGCAAGGCGCAGCCGCAGGGAGTTGGCGAACTTGACCCAGCGGGTGACGTCGCCGCCGTAAACCAGGTCGTAGTCTTCCAGCAGTTTGGAGCCGGAAGCGGCAACTTTTTCCAGCGTCTCAATGGCGCCGTCCAGTTCTTTGAAGAATTGGGCATAAACCTCGTCCAGCGGGTCGTACAGGTTGGTGAGCTCTCCGTAGTGGGAATAGGCGATGGGACCGTAATAGTCCGCTACCTGGTGCATGGTGGCCACTTTGAGTACGCGGGCCAGCGCCAGTTCGTTGTTCATGCCCAGTTCTACGGCCGCTTTCTCAAAATCCATGTAACCGCCCATGCCGTACTCGTATTTGACGGTAAACATGCGGCGGTGCCATCCGTCGTTTACGTCCCAGCCGGCATTGTGCCCGTCGGACAGGGTAGGAGCCATGTACCCGCACCAGGTTTCTGCACAAAGGTTGTACATAATCTGGTAGTCGGAGTCCAGATAGGTTCCGTCGCGGAAGACAATCACGGAGCGTTCCAGCTGCTGGAGCATACCACCCAGGGCCAGACCGTCCTGGGCCATTTGCTCGTCGCTAACGCCGTACACGTTCTTGTTCATATTCTCGAAACCTTTGGTGCATCCCGCAAGAAGGAATGCCGAAACGGCCGCGAGAACCATTGCTTTGCATATCTTTTTCATACTCGTGTCCTCCTTATTATTTTACGATGCACACGGCAACACGGTTGGATTCGGGACTCTGGGAGGCATTGCGGTCAGAGCCGGTAGCGTGGATGCTGATGCGGCTTTCGCTAATGCCTGCCGCCATGAGCATTTCCTTCACCTTGGCAGCGCGCTGCTCGGAGAGGGTCTGGTTAATGGAGGCATTGCCGGTGGCGCTGTCTGCATAACCGCTGATGGTAATGGTGGCGTCCGGATTCTCCTTCAGGATCTGGGCAATCTGTCCCAGTTTGAACGCCTGTTCGGGACGAATTTCGGTTTTGCCGATGATGAAGTAGAGGTCATCCTCGTAGGTGCCTTCCAGCTTGGCGGGCACTTTCACTTCCTTGATTACCTCTACGGGCACTTCCTTGATCACTTCTTTCTCAACCACCTTCTCCACCACTTTTTCGGGGACGTAAGGTTCTACGTAGTTGGGGACGGAAGCGGGAGCCTTGGAAGCGGTGCTGCCGCCGAATTTTACCTTTACGGAGAAGCCCAGGCTGCGGGTGGAGGGCTGCATGAAGTAGTCTACGCCCTGGTTGTAGGTGCCCACGTTGGAGGTCATTTCAGGGTCGAAGGGTGCTCTGAGGAAGAGCATCGCCAGGTTGTTGCCCACGACGGATACATTCAGGCCCTTGATCCACTTGCCCCATTTTTCTACGGGGAAGTCGTATCCCAGGGACACTTCCGCCAGGCGGACGTTGGTGGCGTCGTAAACATACTGGCTCATGATGCCGTCGCGCACGCCCAGGGTCTGGTAGTACCCCTGGACATCGTAGGTGCGCATGCCGTTGAAGTCAAAGTAGCCTTTGTCGCGGGCATCGGCCGAATCCTTGGACACACCGTAGTAGTCCAGGATGGGCTGGGTCTTGGAAATGGCTACACCGCCCAGACGGGCTGTGATGAGGAAGCTGGCCTTGAAACCGGCGTAACCGAAGTGACCGCCCCAGCTCAGGCGATGCTTGGCATCGGTGGTGCCGGCGAAAATCATGTCGCTTTCGTTGTAATTGGCCTGGATCATGCCGGCCGCATTGAGTTTGTAGAAGCCTTTTTCGTCGGTGGCGATGGTGGTTACGTACACATCGCCCAGGGTGCCGCCTTCGTGCAGGAAGGTGTTGACGCCGCCAAAGCCGCCCATCGGCAGGCCGTTGCCGTCGTACACTTCCCCGGTGACGGGATCCTTGAAGTGCAGGTCCACAATCTTGTTCTGGTTCCAGGTCCATGTGACGTACGTGCCCCAGTTGAACTTGCCGGCGCTGTCGTCGTAACGCAGGGCCATTTCCACGCCCCAGTTGTCCACCTGGCCGCCATTGAGGTAAATGTTGCTGTTGGTGGAAGTGGAGGACAGGCGCGGGTTGTAAAACTGGTTGTACGTGCTGGCCTTGTAGTAAGTGGCGTCCAACTGGAGTTTGCTGTCAAAGAAATGGATATTGGTACCTACTTCCCAGGACTTGGTGCGTTCCGGTTTGAGGTCCTTGTTGGCGCGGCGCGTGTTACGGGCGATGGTGCCGTTGATTTGGGTGCCGCGGGGATCCAGCAGGTACAGGGCCGGATTGGGCGCGTTACCTACCTCGGAGTAGGATGCGCGGATTTTCCAATACGGGAAGAAGCGAGTTTTCATGCCGGGAATGAGTTCCGTCATGATACCGGACAGACCCACGGTAGGATAGGTGATGGCACCAGCTGTCCAGAGGGCGGAGTTCCAGTCGGCGCGGAAGGTCAGGTCCAGATAGACCTTGCTGCGGTAGCCCGCCTGGGCATTGGCAAAGACCGACTGGTTCTGATAGCGGTACCCGTCCGAGCCGATGGCGGCGTTGGAACTGGCCCGGTCAATGTTGTTCAGGTCGAATTTGTTGTTTACCTGGATGAGGGGGCCGCCGGCAAAGTCCGTGCGGAATACCACATTGTCAATATTGGCACCCACCACGCCGGACAGGTTCACCACATTGTCTCCGAAGTATTTATTGAAGGTGGCCAGAACCTCTCCGAACGCCTGCTCGGTGTACTGGTTGTTGCGGCTGTATTTACCATGCTTGGAGCCTTCCGTAAAGAGGGTGTTGGTGCCGGCGTCGAATTTCTGCTCCTGCACTTCGTCGGTGCGGTCATATTTGGCACGGGCACTGAGCGTGAGCCATTTGAGCGGTTTGTAGGAGATTTGGGCGCTGCCCATCAGGCGGCTCTTGGTATTCTGCCACTTTTGGTGTTCCGTAATCCAGTAGGGGTTCTGCATGGAATGCTCGAAATCATAGGGCCAGAACTGGGTCTTGATGCCACGACCGGTGTCGTAGCGTTCGTATACTTCCACTTTGGACCAGTCTTCGCCGGCCGGAAACAGGTAAACCGGAACAATGGGGTTGCCGTATTCACCCTGGGCAATCATGTTTTGCTCGTTCACGCGACCGTAGGTGATGTTCACGTCCAGGGTCAGGATGTCCTTGAGGATGTCCGTGGTGTTGCGGAAACTGAGGTTGTAGCGGCCCAGGTTGTTGTTGTGGACAATGCCGCGGGCGTTGGCGATGGCGGCCGACAGATAAGTCTGGCTGCGTTCCGTTCCGGTGGAGATTCCCAGGGAGTTCACTTCGTTGAATCCGGTCTGGAAAAAGTCGCGCGGGTTATACTTGGAAGGCGTGGCCAGTTTCTGTCCCCAGCTGTAGTAGGAACCCGGGCTGGTGGCGCCATAGGTGTTCTGGAATTCCGGCATGATGTATGCGCGGGAGAACATGGTGCTGTTGCTGTAGTCAATGTCCAGACGGTCTTTTCCTCCCTTCTTGGTGGTGATGATGATGACACCGTTGGCGGCATTGGCACCATACAGGGCGGCGGCGGAAGGGCCGGAAAGCACGGAAATGCTCTCGATGTCCTCCTGGTTCAGGGAACCCAGTACGTCACCCGTTTGTCCGGCACCGGCGAATACGCCTTCCGGCTGGGTCCCGCGCAGCGACTGCATGGGAATACCGTCAATGACGTACAAGGCGTTGTTGTTGTTGGAGATGGACTTGGAGCCGCGCATCACGATACGCGAGGCACCGCCCACGCCGGTAGAGGACTGATTAATGGAAACGCCCGCCACCTTGCCGTTCAGGCTGTTGACGAACGAACCCACCGGAGAGACGCTCTCCAGCTTGGTCTGCTGTACATTGTAGGAGAGGGATTTTTCCTCTTTTTTGATACCCATGGCCGTAACGACGGTTGCGTTGAGCGCAATGTTGGCGCTGGCCAGGGTTACATTGATGACAGAACGGTTCCCAATCGTTTCAAGGGCGTCTTCCTGGCCGATGAAGGAGAACCTCAGCTGGGCAACGCCGGCCGGTACGGAGATTTCATAGTGTCCGTCGAGGTCGGTGATTACACCCAGAGGAGGAGTGACACCTTCAGCGGTTACGCTGGCGCCGATGAGCGGTTCACCGTAGTCATCCAGGACAGTTCCCGTGACGGTCCGGTTCTGGGCCATGGCGAGTCCTCCTGCGACAAACAGTCCGACAAGGGCGGCTAACGCTCTTGTCAGAACGTTGTTAAGATGATAACTCATAGGTTGTTGAAAATTGGTGGTTAGTAGTGTATTGAATTGATTTACAATTCTTTAAGATTGTTAGCCTTTAGGCTTCTATACTTACGGATTATTAGCTGTTTAGGTTGTTTATCTTTCATATTTTAAGTTTTTGGACGGCAAAGTTAGTGAAAAAAAATTACTTTTTAGAAGCTTTAATCCGAATTTTTTCACGGGTGGGTTTTCCGTTCACGCGGGGCTGTACCCAGAAGTCCACAGTATCAACTCCTTCCGGCATGGTGAACCGGACATGGAGGGTGTCCCTTTCGTCGGCCTTCATCTTCCCGGGCTGTCGCAGCCTCAGGAACGGCTCCCATTCTTGAGGGACCTCGAAGCGGATATCGGCTTTCCGTTTGTTGCCGTTTCCGTGGCGGAAAAAGACATCCCGCGTCTGCCCGGGAGCCAGGGCTCCGAACCCCAGGACTTTGTGGCTCATGAAAAGGCCTTCCCCAAAGTCGTAAGGCCGGTCTTCCTCGATCGGATGGTTGTAGCCTATCACTTCTCCCTTAATGACCAGGCTTCTTACCTTCACCGGAGAATGCAGGTAATAAATGCTGATTTGCTCCATCATGGGACCGGGCCGATAAGCAGGGTTGTACGTAACTTCCAGCACTTCGTCCGCTCCCGGAGGTACGGGGTCGTGGCTGAAGTGGACCTTCGTACAGCGGCAGGGCGTATAGAGCTCTACCGGATGCAGGGTGTCCGGATAGTCGTTCCTGACCAGCAGCCGGACCGTCACCGGACCGTCTATTTCCTTGATGCGTCCCAGATCGGCTTCCGTATCCGTGGTGGCCCGGATGGTCCGAATACCGTCTTTGGGGGCGCAGGATGCCAGAAGAAGGAGGCACCCTGCCATCGTCACAAGCGTTTTTCTCATAAGCCGGAAACCGTATCGTTATACAAACCGAAGCCGTTCAGCACGGGACAGGCGAGGGAGGAGGTGATGCGGATGCGGACGGCATCGGCGGTGACGCTGTTCCCCAGGAGGATGCGCTTGTGGCCGATGGTGGTGCCGCTCTTCCAGTCCGTCCAGCTCCCGTTTTTCCGGTACTGGATGGTGAAGGATTCCACGCGCTGCCCAAGCGGAATATACTCCTGCAGCAGCACGCGGTTGAAGGTCTTGCTGCCGTCAAGGACAATGTCGATATCGGCCGTCGTCACGTTGTCGTCGGTGGCAAAATAGGTGTCATACTTGTTGTCGAGAAGGTGCTGCGCCCCGTAACCCTGGGTGTAACCACCGCGCACGGCCGTACTGGAGGCGGTGGCGCCGTCGGCCAGGTTCGTGGCGAAGACGGCATTCCGCATGGTCGTGAATTCCTCGATAATCTTCACTTCCTTGCTGTCGATGACGCCCTGGTCGGACGGCGGTACGTTCATCAGGAACACGCCGTTGCGGCCCACGCTCTCGTAATAGAGCTGCATGAGTTCCCGGGCGGTTTTCCGGGAATCGGCGGCGCCGTAGAACCAGCCGTTGTGGTCTCCGATCTGCTGGATGGAGAAATCGCATTCGGCCGGGCACCAACTGTCGCCGTTCCGGTCACCGTGGGCCAGGTAGTCCTCGTAATTGCCAGGCAGGTTGCTCGGGGAGAGCCCGCGGCCCCGGAGGTTGATGGTACCCCAGTTGGTCTGTCCGGCATCGCCGTTCTCGTTGCCCACCCAGCGGCAGCCGGGGCCGCCGTTGGAGAAAATCACGCAGTCCGGATTGGCGTCAAACACCACCCGGTTCACGCTTTCCCAATCGAAATTCCCGGCGTGGTTGCCGTCGAACCACATTTCCACCACGGGGGCATACCGGGTCATGAGGTCCTTGAGGGCGTTCTTGTACATGGTCTCGTACTGGGCGGTGCTCTTGCCGCTCACTTCAATCATACGGTCCCAGGGGGAGAGATAAATGCCCATGTTCACCCCGTACTTGTTGCAGGCGTCACGAACGGCTTTTACCACGTCCGTGTGGTTCTTGCAGGCGTCGTTGGCTACGTCCGTCGTGCTTTCCGGGTTGTCCCAGAGGCAAAAACCGTCGTGGTGCTTGGCGGTGAGGATGACTTCCTTGAAGCCGTTGTCCGCTGCGTTTTTCACCCACTGGTCGGCGTCGATGGTGGAAGGAACGTAGTTCTGCAGCAGCAGGCTTTCGCTCCACGGCTTGCCGTTGCAGTTCGCGTTCTCCCCGTCCCAGCCGGAGAAGGTGGCCTGTCCGTAGTGGTAGAACATCAGCAGTTCCTGCCGCTGCCAGGCCAGCTGTCCGGCCGTAGGCACGGCGCCGTAGGCGGCAGGGGCACCGGGATCGCCGGGCTGGTCCGGTCCGTCCGGCCCGGGACCGGGCTCGGTCTGCTGTGTGGAGGACGAAATGGTGACGGCGCAGGACGCCGTGAAGGCCCCCTCCTGGGTGGTGACGGTGACGGTTGTATTGCCTTCCGCGAGGGCTTTGGCGGCTCCGCTTTGGGCGTTGATGCTCACCAGTTCCGGGTTGGCGGTGCTCCAGCTTACGGTCTGGTTGTCGGCATTGTACGGCTGGACCTTGGCGGCCAGGGTGAAGGCATCACCGGCCCGGACCGAGATCTCCGTGCGGCTGATGGTTACGCCGCTGACGGGAATGGTGTCTTTGGTTGTGTCGGGGGCTGCTTTGGGCGTGCAGGTGCAGCTGAGGGCAATGCCCATAGCCCAACAGGACAGGAACTTCAAAGTTTTCATATATAAGTAAGGTATTATTGCTGATATTGAAGGGTAGTTTTGAGGCGGATGTCTTCCGAGGAGGCGCCCACCTGGATTTCGAAGTCACCGGGCTCCACAACCCGTTCCATGGCTGGATTCACCAGCTCGAAGGCACTGCGCTGCAGCGGCAGGCTCACGGTGACGGTTTCTCCCGGGCCGATGGCCTTGACGCGGCGGAAGGCGCAGAGCTGCTTGCGGGGGCGGGCGGTGGAGGCCGTCAGGTCCCGGATGTACACCTGTACTACCTCGTCTCCGGCCATGCTGCCGGTGTTGGTCACGTCCACTTTTACGCACACTTCATCCGGCACGGTCCCTTCTATGCGGAGGTCGCCATAGGCAAAGGGGGAGTAGCTGAGTCCGTAGCCAAACGGGTACAGCGGCGCGGCGCTCTCTTCCACATAGTCATGGCTGTAGGGCACCTTCCTGTTGTAATAGACGGGGAGCTGCCCCACGCTGCGGGGTACGCTCACGCTCAGGCGCCCGGCGGGGTTATAGCGTCCCAAAAGGACATCGGCCAGGGCCGTACCGCCTTCCCCACCGGGATACCAGAGGGTGAGGAGGGCGTCGGCGTTTTCATCGGCCCATTGCTTGTCCAGCGGACGGCCTTCTATATAGACCACCACCAGCGGTTTGCCGGTGGCCTTGAGCTCCTTGAGAAGAGGCAGCTGCAGGCCCAGCAGGTCCAGGGTGCTGCGGTCGAATCCTTCGCCCGCCTCCATGTCGGAAACGGCGGTCTGGTCCACTACGGCGGCACCGGTGTCGATGTATCTGGTACGGAAATCCCGGGCCGATGAACCGCCCACCACGGCCACCACCACGTCGGCGCGGCGGGCGGCCTGGACGGCTTCGGGAATGGAGGAAGTGCGGGTGTCGCGGATAGCACAGCCTTTTACGTAGGTAACCTCGGCGCCGGCTTCCTTGAGCCCGCGAAGCATGGTGACCACGTGCTCCGGTGCCTGCGGGGCGGTATAGTCTCCCAGCTGGTTATACAGGTTGTCTGCGTTGGGCCCCACCAGGGCAATGCGCGTTCCAGCGCGCAGAGGCAGGACCCCGTTGTTTTTCAGCAGCGTTACACTTTCACGGGCGGCCTGAGCTGCGAGAGCGACATGCCCGGGGGAACGGACTTCGTTGGCCGAGCCTTCCGGAAGGTAGGGATGGTCAAAGAGACCGGCCTCGAATTTCCGGAGAAGGACGCGTTTGACGGCACGGTCCAGGGTGGCCATGGAAATGCGCCCGGCTTCCACCGATTCTTTGAGGAGGGGATAGCAGTGGGCGCCCAAATCTACGTCCACGCCTGCGTTCAGGGCCATTTCTGCGGCTTCCTGCAGGCTGGAGGCTACATGGTGGCTGGCATAGATGCCGTCAATGCTCTCCAGGTCGCTTACCACAAAGCCCTGGAAGTTCCAGCGATTGTGCAGCACGCCGGTGAGCAGGGCCCCGTTGCTGGTGGAGGGAATGCCGTCAATGGTGTTGTAGCTGGTCATGACCGACAGGGCGCCGTCGTCGATGGCCGCCTTGAAGGCAGGAAGCATATTCTCTTCCAGGTCCCTGGGGCCGATATGGGAAGGGCTGCCATTGTGCCCGCCCTCGGGAATGCCGTACGCGACAAAATGCTTGAGGGTGGAGATAACGCCCTTCGAGGACGTTCCCCTCACCATGGCCGATGCCAGCTGCGAGGTCAGATAAACATCTTCTCCATACGTTTCTTCCACGCGGGACCAGCGGGGCTCGCGGGAAAGGTCAATGACCGGTCCGTAGCCGATGGTGGCGCCCTGGGCCGTCAGTTCCGCCCCGATAACCTGTCCCACCTCTTCCAGCAGTTCAGTGTCCCAGCTGGCGCTGAGGCCGATGGAGGTAGGGAATACGGTGGTGCCGATGGCCATGTGCCCGTGAGGGGCTTCCTCCGCCAGGAGGATGGGAATACCCAGGCGGGTGGAGTCCATGGCATAGTGCTGGAGGGCGTTGTAGGCCCGGGCGGAGAGCTGGGGATTCAGGCCGGTTTCCAAGGTCTTGCGGGTCCAGGGATCGGCCCGGAACGTGGCCCACAACATGCCTCCGTGCTGCTCTTGGATGAATTTGCGGTAATTGTCCGAGATACGGACAGATGCCCGGTCGGTGCCGGGCATGACGTCACCCCCGACCTGATCGGGGGTCACTTTTTCGTACATGGGCCAGCCCAGCGGACACAGCAGCTGCCCGATTTTTTCCTCTACGCTCATCCGGGCGATGAGGTCGTCCGCCCTCTTGGAAGCGGGCTTAGAAGCGTCTTTGTATAAGGGCGTTTGGGAAGTGCAGGAAAACAAAAGCGCGGCGGCCAGGAGAGCGGTTGCCACAGTCTTCAATAAAGACAGACCGGAAATGGAGTTTTTCATACTCCACAAAATTACGCAAAATACGGGACACCCGCAAATATTCCGGCGGTCAGAAATTTTTTGTAATGTCAGAGTTTTTTCATAATCTTGTATCGCCATGAAAAAACAGACCATTATCCTTGCCGGCTTGCTCCTTCTTGCGGCCTGCAACCGGACACCCCGGGTGCATCAAATCAAAAACCTGGGCGGCACGCCTTATCAGGAAGACACCATCCGGATGACCTATGCACGCAACCCGGAGCGGGCGCTGGCGCTCTTGGATTCGGCCATCCTGCTGGGGAATATAGATCCGTATCATGCCCTCCTTGCCCGGGCCACCATTTACAGCCGTTCGCCGGAGAGCCGCCGCCTGGACCAGGCCGAAACCCTCTGCCGGAGCCTCTTGCAGCACGATTCCGTGGTGGGCGTGCCGCAGCGCCAATCGGCTGTGCTGGACCTCCTGATTTATACCAGCAACATGAAGGACGACAACGAGGCCTACATCCGCTGGGCCTCGCAAAAGGCCGAATTGTGCCGTGAAATGGGCGACGAGGTGGAGGCCCTTCGCACCCGGGCGGAAATTGGCGCCGCCATGGCCGCGCTGGGGCAGAGGGACGAGGCGCTGGCCCTGCTGGACGGTGTCATCCGGGAACTGGACAAGCCCGGAAGCATCAACCGGATGGATGCCCTGAGCATAGCCGCCAAACGCAAGATATACGTCTTGAAGCAGGAAGGACGGCAGGAAGAGGCGGCCTCCGTGGCCCGGCGCGTCCTGGCCCGCCTGGACCACTACCAGAAACATCCGGGCGCCTATGCCGAAGACAGCTACCGCCTCTCCTGGAGCAAGCGTCCGGCCGACAGGGAGCGTTACCTGGACTTCACCCGGGGCCAGGCCTATGCCAACCTGGCCGTCGCCTATGCCCCCCGGCGCAGGGATTCGGCCCTTTTCTATCTTCAGAAACTGTCGCAAACCCATTACGGCCAGTCCCTTGGCGCCAGAAAGCTCATTGTTCCCGCCCAGATGGAACTGGGCATGTACAAGGAGGCGCTGGCCACTTACGCGCAGGTGGAAAAGCAGATGGGGGCCGATACCCTCCACTCCGACTATGCCCTCCTGCTGCGAGACCGCGCCATTGCCGCCAAGGCACTCGGAAGGCCCGAAGAGGCCTATGGCTACATGTGGCGTTATGCGGCGCTCACCCGTGAGCTCTCAGACAATTTGCAGGCGTGCGAGGCGCAGGAATACGCCGCCCGTTATCGTGCCAAGGAGCAGGAACTGGCCATCCAGAGTGCACAGGACAAAAGCCGGGTGAGGGGAATCATCCTTCTGCTGATTGCCCTTCTGCTGATTGTCGACCTGGCCGCGACTGTGCTGTTTCTCTGGCAAAAACGCGAGTTGGAGCGGAAAAACTGCGCCCTGGCCGCCCAGATTGCCGACACCCTCAAATACAAGGAGCAGCTTCAGCTGCCGGAAGAACCCACCGACCTTTTTGAGCAGCTGCGCCTGGCCATCAAGCGGGACCGTCTGTTTCTGGATCCGGCCTTTGACCGGCAAAAACTCACGGAACTGTTCCACCTTTCCAACCGGCAGGTGGGGGCCGCCTTCTCGCAGGGAAGTGAGTTCTGCAGCCTGTCGGATTTTATCCGGGACTGCCGCCTGGAATACTCCTGCCGCCTGCTCACGGAACACCCGGAGCTGTCCATCAAGGAGGTGGCCGCCAAATCCGGCTTCCAGTATGCCAGCACCTACAGCACGGATTTCAAGAGCAAATACACCATGACCCCTTCCGAATTCAGGAAATTGCAGGCGGGGAAATAAAGGGTACACCCTTTTTTGGGTTTTGTGACACGGGTCCTTTCGGATTCGTGTTTTTCTTTTGGAAACGTGCCAAAAGTCTTTTTGCATCGTGTGCGCCTATTGTGCACGCGAGGCTTTTGGATTAATTTAGCATGAATTAAAAGCCCGATGATTTGCTGCTTCTGACAACCATACTGCCCTGTGCACTTACAGCCGTGGTGACATTCTTTGTCGTCAGGGCCTTTGACAGGCGCAGGTACGGGTCGCAGCAGGAACCGGCCTTACTTGCTTCCCCTGCTGCGGCAAACGTGGAGTCCACGAGGACGGAAGAACCTTTTGACCGGATTACGCGCATCATCCGTGAGGAAAAACTCTTCCTCACCCCCGGGCTGGGCCGGAAGGAGCTGGTGCAGCGCTTCGGGCTTACCAACCGGCAGATTGGCGCCCTGTTCTCCGAGGCCGGCACCTCCGTTCCGGAGTTCATCCGGGACTGTCGCCTGGAATATGCCAAAAACCTCATTGCAGCGCGTCCGGACCTTACTTTTGCAGAGATTGCCGATGCCTCCGGCTTCCTGCATGCCACCACTTTCACCGTAGATTTCAAAAACAAGTACGGCCTTACGCCGTCGCAGTACAGGGAGCAGCATGGGTAAGTCAACCATCATATCCGGGCTTTTTGTGGCCCTTGTCCTCTGTGCTTGCGGCAAGGAAAACCCTTCCGGGGAACAGGCGCAGCCCAAGCGGGAACTTACCGTGCTGTTTTCGCCCGGTGTCAGCTTTAGCGGCGCCGGCTACGATGATGCCATCCTCAAGGCTGTGGTGGAGAGCATGGCGGAGCATCCTCAGGTAAACCATTCCCTGCTTCGGCCGGAAACCCTGGACCAGGCCCGCGGCATGGCCCAGCAGTGGCAGGAAAGTGCAGGGGAGCGCAGCATGCTGCTGCTTTGTGGCGTCCAGTATGAGGCCCTGGCCCCATCCCTTTCTCCGGGCAAGGGCCGTGTCCTGCTGCTGGACAGCCGTCAAACCCTGGAAAACGGCGTTGCCACCTTACAACTCAAGCGCTATGGCGGCGCTTACCTTGCGGGGGCCCTGTGTGGGGGCTTTCCTAATGTGTATATCATCAAGGCCCTGGACGGAGACCGCATGATGGATACCGTAGCGGACGGCATCCAGGCAGGCTTTGAAGACACCGCCAACGTGGAAGCCGGGAAACTGGTCCTCTCGGACAGCTACAAGGGAGTCAATATGCCGGACGAGCTTTTCACTTATCTGTACACTCATGCGGAAGGTGAGATGGGGCCGGAACGTGCCGATATGCTGGTGCCGGTGTGCGGCGCATCCCGGACGGGCGCCTACATGTTCTCGAACAACTGCTATTATTTCTCCATCGGCGTCGGAGAAGACTGCAGTCCCTTTTCCGACATCCTGCCCTTCTCGCTGGTGTATGACCTGGGAAGCATTGTCAAAGACTACATTGGCCAGTGGCTGGAAGGGGAACCCTGGCCGGCCCATCAGGATTTTGGCCTGTCAACGGGCCATGTGTACATCCAGTACAATGCACGTTATTTTGAACTGAGCCCTAAGCAGCTTCTACTTTGGATGGAGGAGCTCCCCTACATGTTCACGCAGGAGCAGTACATGGAATGGGAAGCCCGGTATAGACCCATTGCTTTAGAACAGGAGGCCAGCCATGCGTATTAGAAATGTGCTCATATCGCTGGCGGCCGCCCTCCTGCTGTGTTCCTGCAGCGGAAAAGAAGTTCTGCCGCAGGAGGCACGCACCACCACCTACAAAGTGGCGGTGATTATGCCCCAGCGCATTTGGGCCACTGAAAAGCCCATCGCCCAGCAGGCCCTGCAGAATCTGGAAAAGGCCCAGGAGGGGCTTGGGGAACGCGTCAAACTGGAACTGGAGTGGATAGACGAGGACATCCCCAATTTGGAGGAAGAAGTACGCCGGGTTACGCACGATGCGAGTTATGCAGCCGTGGTGGGGCCCAAATTTAGCCGCCACGCCCGTCTGGTAGCCAAGGAAAGCCTGGCCCTGCGCATGCCCGTCATCATGCCCAGTGTTACATCGGCAGAGGTCCAGCGCATTTATTCGGGCAGCAACAAAACGGATCCCAACATTTTCTTTATGTCGGAGAGTGACCTTTCCCAGTGTCAGGCTCTCCTTACCACTATGTCCCGGAAATTGGGGATTACCTACGTCTATGTCCTTTCGCGCCGCGACGATTCCGACGACTACGCAAGCACGTTCAACGGCTATCTGCCTTTCCTGGCCACGGAGTTCAAGATCGGGAGCGTGTCCTTCTTCCCCTATACGGACAAAGAAAGCATGCGGGAGCAAATCCTCACAATTGATAGCGACGATCCCGTCTACAATTTCTTCAGCAGTGTCTTCTTTGTCCCTTCCTCTATTGAAGATATACTGTGGCTGGATCAGATTCTTACGGAAGAAGGGATAGATACGCAAGGCTTTACGATTAAGGATGTTGGGAGATACGCCCTCTTCCCGCGCATTTACTGTACGGAAATGGCTTGTGATGCCTCCTTGGAGGGTGTGCTGCAGAACGAATATGAGGGCGTTGCCCTTTCCGGCAGTCCGGAAAGCGGTTTCCCGGCGGTTCAAAAGGGCCTCACCGGCAGGGAGATTCACAGCGGCTCCGCCCAACTGTACGATAGTTTTACCCTGTTGGCCCTTGCCTTGGCGCATAAGGAGAAAGCCGGCCTGGAGACGGTCCGGGAGGCCATTGTGGCGGTGATGGATGCCTGTGACGGAGAGGCGAACGACCTGTCCTGGACGGCGGAGGGCCTTGCCGGCGGCTTCCGCAGCATCCGCTCCGGTGAGCTCCCCAATATGGCGGGCGCTTCCGGCAGTTGGGTCTTTGACCGGAATACGCACATCAGCCAGCTGGGTACCTGGTATGGCCATTGGCGTTTCTATGACGGTGCCTTCCATTTTGTGGAGTACCTTACCCGCAGCGACCACGCCAAGAAAGCGTCCATGGACCAGTTGTGGAACCAGGAGATACCCGTCATAGGCATAATTGATTTGCAAAAGGACAAACATGTTCAGTATGAACCCCTTCAGGACCGCTACGCCGTGGTGATGGCCACCTCTACGGGCTGGGACAACTACCGCCACCAGGCGGATGCCCTGGACATCTACCGTATGCTCAAGAAGGCGGGCTACCCGGACGACCATATAGTCCTCATTACGGAAGACGACCTGGCCCGGAACCCTGAAAACCCGCATCCGGGCGTGGTACACGTGCTTCCGGACGGCGAAAATCTGTACCAGGGAGTGGTGAACGACTACAAAATAAGCCAGCTTACCCCGGCGGACCTGGGGAATATTCTTTCCGGTACCGTCACGGAGCGCACCCCGGAGGTGGTCCATGGCAGCAAAAACACCAACGTGCTCTTCTTCTGGAGCGGCCATGGGCTGGACGACAACCTCATGGCCTGGGCCGATGACAGTGTCACATCGGGCCAAATCCGTTCCATGCTGGAGGGCGCCCAGGATAATTTCCGTAAGCTCCTGTTTGTCATGGAGGCCTGCTACAGCGGGTCCGTAGGGGAGTTCTGTTGCGGATTCCCCGGCCTGCTCACCCTCACGGCTTGTTCCCCGGGCGAGAAGTCGCACGCAGACGTCCTGGAGGGCCCCACTTACCTTTCCAACGCCTTCACCCGCGTATTCCGGGAAGAGATAGAGAAGAATCCGGATATCTCCATTTACGATTTATACACGGAACTGGCCCGGCACACCACCGCCTCCCATGCCATGATGTACAATTACGACTGGTACGGAAGCGTAACCGACAATACTCTTGCGGAGTATTTTAAAACTGAACAGCAGTGAGAAAGACCCTTTATATCGCCGCCATGCTTCTGATGGTCCTTTCCTGCAGCAAGCAACCCGCGCAGCCGCAGCAGCCGGAACAGCCGGCCGCGGAAGCCACCGGTGCCCCTATGCAGGTGATGGCGCTGTTCGGCCCCGGACAACTGGGAGACAATGGCTACGCAGACTCCGTGATGAGCGGCTTGTATTCCCTTAAGAGGGAGGGCACGCTTCCGGATGCAGATTCCCTGGATGTACGTTTCATATCAGCCGATACCTATACGGAGACCAATAACCAATTGGCCTCCTGGCTCAAAAACAGCAGCAACCCGTTCTATGGAAAACCCTATAAGCGCCGGCTGGTGGTGATTACGGAGCCTTACATGCTGGAGTGGTTCGACGAATTGTACGCGCAGCTGGGAGATACCGATGAGGTCCTGGTCCTGAAGATGAACGAAGATGATGTCCGGATAGCCGCCGAGGACTACGTCCTTGGAGAGAGAATCCACGGGCTCAATATATCGGCCGCCGCATCGGCCCGGGCTTTCTGCCGGTATATGAAGGCGGAAAAGCCGGACGAGCACACCCTTCCTTTCTTCCGGCTGTACTCGGAGGACATTGTCACCTACCGGGATAGCCTCTATGAAGTTTTCTCCCGGGAGCTGGGCGGGGAAGATGCCATTTATCTTACCCCTCTTTCCACGGATGCCAGCGAAGGGATTTTCTCCACTACCTTTGAAACCACGGCGCTGGAGTCGGCCTTCCAGTGGGCCAATATGATGCAGAATGCATTCAATTATGCGCTGAATTCCTTTGCGGTGGTGGACTTGGGGGCCGCGAATGCGGGGTGGGACTATTTCCTGCTGGACGCGCCCGAAAAAACCTTCACCTCCCTTTTGATGGATGCCCGTCAGATGTCCCTGGCCAGCCGGTTTTTCATCACACGCGACTTTGGCAAAGCCTTGTGCGGGTGGTGCGTCCGCTGGGCCCGGGGAGAGCAGATGCCCCTGATGGAGGAACACGGTGCTTGGGACGGGTACTGCACAGATAACATCCCTAGAAACCAGTGATGTATGAAACGGACGAAGATTGTCATATTGCTTTTTTTAATCGTGAGCCTTGGCGTCCTCTCCTGCAGCAAGACGCCGGATCCGCTTCCCGTGGAGCCGGCGGGGAAAGAGGTAGTCCTGAATGTGGACGTGATTGCTCCCCAGGCAATTAAAGAACAGTGGACAGAGAGTATAGGGCTGGCGCAGAAGGCCATTGCGCTGGCGCAGAACCGCGTGGATAACCCTGTAAGGCTGAACCTTCGTTATCACAATGAGGAAACGGAAGACCTGGACGCCCTGGGCTACGCGCTCACCCATCCGGAGGAGGGCGCAGACACCTGCCATGCCGTGGTGGGCCCGTACTATTCCTACAACGCGCAGCACATTCTTCGCTACGCGCGCGAGGACCGTCTGCCGGTTCTGATGCCCACCTGCACCAGTGTGGAATTGCAGCGCATTTACGCCCAGGAAACCTATGCGTGGTTCTTCACGGAAAGTGACATTACCCAGTGCGAGATTATGATTGGGGCTGCCCGTGCAGTGGGCGCTACGGACGTGGCCATGGTATACAGCAACGATACCTACGGGCAGTCGTTCAAGGACTGGTTCGCGTTCTATGCCACCGAGCAGGAAATCCACATGGCCGTAGAGGCGCCCTTAACCTATGCCAAAGGACAGGATTTGCGTCCTTTCCTGCAGGAGGCCAGCGAAGCCGCCCAGGGGGAGAAGGTGTTTTTGCTTATCGCCCTGTCGGATGCCAGCCTGTATGAGGAAGTATGCCGCCAGCTGGTGGATTTCCCCCACATTTACCCCATCTGTGCCGATGACTGCTATGAGTCCCGCTTCATCAATTCCTGGGACGACAGGCATACTTTCTACCTGGGCGTAACGCCTGTGGGCTCCATGAACCTGGGATATCCGCAAAGCTATAAGGAACTCTATGGCCGCCTGCCCTACAGGGGGGAGGCGCAGGTGTACGATGCCCTTTGCCTGCTGGCGCTGGGCAAGACGCACCAGATGGTGAACGGGGATCGCTGCATAATCGATGGCAAGCAAGTGGAGTATCTGCAGAGTCCCTATACCATTGGCCTCACGGACCATATGCGCTCCCTGGTGGCTTCTACTGAAGGGGAGGCTACCCAGTGGGATGCCGCCGGTCTCACCACGGCATTTACGCAAATCCGAGCCGGTAAACCGGTGTCCCTGAGCGGCGCCACCGGCCACCTTACATTCGCCCAGGGCAACTATACCAGCATCCTGAACACCACCTACATGCTCTGGTCCATGGGCGATGGTGCGGACAAAGTGGAACCCGTCTGCTACCTTTCCGCAGCGGGCAGCAATACGGAGGCGTCCGTTACCGCCATGTGGGAGCGGGACAAACAGTGGGAGCAGGTGTTCAGCGATACCCCTGTAGATCACGACCTGGGGCCCATCACCAGCCGCTGGGCGGTGGTGCTGAGTCCTTCCACCACTTGGAGCAATTATCGGCACCAGGCCGATGCTTTTGCCATGTACCAGCTGCTGCGCCGCAGCGGCTATGAAGACGACCACATCGTCCTTATCGTGGAAGACAACCTGTATGACAATCCGCGGAACATTTATCCCGGCCAGATCTTCGTGGAACGGGGCGGTGGCGCGGACGGGGATGCCGGCATCATGGGAGAGGATGTCCGCAAAGGCGCGGTGGTGGACTATCATTTTACAGACCTTAGGCCGGAAGACGTGGCCGGCATCATGACAGGACAAGTCAGCGAGCGCTTGCCGCAGGTCATTTACCCGGACGAAGGCTCCAATATCTTCTTCTTCTGGAGCGGCCATGGAGGAGATAAAGAGGGTCCGCTTTGGGGCGATGAAGACGCTCGGGAATATTTTGGCAAGCAGCGAATCAAGGATATCGTCACTGCTCTGCACGAGCAGAACAAGTACCGCCGGATGTTTTTTGCCATCGAGACCTGCTACAGCGGACGCTGGGGAGAGGCCCTGAGGGGGATTCCGGATGTGCTGGTGCTCACGGCCGCCAATCCCTACGAGAGCAGCAAGGCCGATGTCCACAGCCGGGAGCTGGGCGTGTACCTTTCCAACGCTTTTGCGCGAACGTTCCGCGACTGCATCGTGGCAGACAACCGAATCACGATATACGACTTATATAAGGAGCTGGCCAGTACCACCAACGGCTCCCATGTATCTATCTATAACCATGCTCAATACGGCTCCGTGTACACGGAGAATATGGAAGACTACTTCCTGTGGCGAGAATAAAAAACTAGAGCGATATGAAAATACACAATCTTGCAATCAGCATCCTGGTGATGACGGCGACCCTGCTTGCCGTCTCCTGCAAAAAGACCCCCGATCCCACTCCTGTATCCGGGCAGGAAACCGATGACGAACAAGTTTTCTGGGGCATTGTGGGGCAGCTCACCAATCCGGACAACTACACGCCGGATTACCTGGACAAAACCTTTGAGCCCACTTTAGGTACGGCCGTGGAGGGTTCCTACGACCGTGAAGTGGAAACCAATGACCAGGCCTCTGCAGCCTTGCGTTTCGCCAATCTTGTGGGCCTGGAGAATTTTGATCCCCAAACCGCCACTTATACCTTTTCGCACCCGGCGGTGGGCACCCTCACTTATACCCAAAGCAAAGACGGAAGCTCCCTGGCATCGGTAAAAGTGAGTATCAAGCAAATGCCCCATTTGACCAATATTATATATAGGACAGCCAAGCAAATGGGCTATAACGCCCCTGCGTTCCGTGGCGCCGCCTATTATCGCTTTGGCGATGTCATCTCCCGCACCCTGCCGGAAGGAAAAACGGAGTACTGGGTGTGCGTACGACCGGCTTTCGGCCCCGAGAATAAGCAAATCTCGCGCTGGATATGCGTCAACACGGTTCCGGACAAGTTTGTTACCAATCTTTCTGGTTCGGGCCGGGAATGGTACGTCCCCAACAGCGGCATCAGCCGGGATAACGAGAACATGCAGAACCTGGCGGAAATGTTATACGCTATTGCACATCCTGACCAGTGGGAAGAAAACGTCAATACATATCATGATGATTCGCAGGCGTGGTATAATGTAGGTATGCCGTTCTTTACGGATTTCAAAAAAACCAATCTTGACTACCACAACCGCTATTTCTGGGAAAGGGTGCACAGGGCCTGGACAGAGAGGGGCATTTTCCGGACAGTCTTCGGGGTAGATGAAGCAGACTTCCTTCGCCGCCTGGATGCCGACGGCCTTCACCTGCTGTTCCGGGGGAACCGGTGGTATGCTTCTACCTATAACTGTACCTTGTTTGAAGCCGTGTATAAAGAAGGAACCGGTGACAAGGAGCACAATATGCACCTTGCCGAGTATCCTACCCGGGAGCAGGAGGTCAGTAACATGGTGCTGGATTGCCGTTCCATGAGCGGCAATACGGGCAATTACATGCGCTTTTTCAACAACGACGGCGCATACCGCTGGGTGATTCGCCACTCCTCCGGGGCCGATCTTGCCTCCGACCACCGCTTCCATGTCAAGTACGCCATTAGCGGCTTTACGGAGGTGTACAGGTACAACGCTTTCTATGGCCCCGTAAACTTGGATGCAGAGCCCGAAATTACCACGCCCGACGAGTAATTCCGTCAAAAAAGACACTTTGAGTAAAAAATTGGGGCATTTTTGTAACTCTGCGTCAATTTTTACCCCGGGGGTATTGGATATGGGGGTTTATTTACCTTATTTTTGTCAATTTTAATACAACGCTATATGAAAACCGTATGTAAGTATTTGTTCCTGGCAGCGCTGGTATGCGCCACGGGACTGTTTGCGCTCTCCTGCAAAAAGGAGACATTGAGCCCTGAGGAGCAGGCGAAGAAGGAACAGGAGCAAGCCCAGAAGACAGAGCAGTTCTGGGACGTGGTGGGGCAGCTGGTAGCGGCCTCGGATATCGGTCAGGACTACGAAGGCAAAACCTTTGAGCCGGTGATTGGCATTGCGGACGCATCCGACGCCCAGGCCCGTATCGTGAAGAGCAACTCCGCCGCTGCGGCCGCCCAAAGCTTTGCCAATCTGGTTGGCGTGGACACCATTGATGAGGACACCCCAACCTACACCTGGAGTAACTCGGAGGTGGGTACGCTTACCTATACCAAGACGGATGGCACCTCGTCTTGGGCGGAGGTAACGGTGAAGATTCCTACCATCCCGCACCTTTCCAAGATTATCTACCGTTCTGTGGAACAGAGCGGAGAGAACGGCTCTTTCTCGCATGCCGCCTATTATCGTTTTGGTGATGTGGTCAAGCGTACCAACGACGGCGGCATCGAGGAATACTGGGTATGCGTACGCCCCGCATTTGGTCCCGAGGGTAAGGAGGATTCCCACTGGATGTGCGTGGGCTCGCTTCCCCAGAAGAACATATGGACATACACCGGAAGCAACAAGAAGGAGTATGCTTTCCCTACCGGGCTTAAGAACAGCAAAGAGC
This sequence comes from uncultured Bacteroidales bacterium, assembly GCA_900317845.1. Classification (GTDB taxonomy): domain Bacteria; phylum Bacteroidota; class Bacteroidia; order Bacteroidales; family UBA932; genus Cryptobacteroides. Next base: position 18,591 of record ONII01000017.1, on the reverse strand, counting down.
ACATGCAGAATTTTGCGGAAATGCTTTATGCCATGTGCTATCCCAAGCAGTGGGAACAGAACATTCTGTATTATAGCGAAGAAGGCTTGTTCGGTCCCTCCGGCCTTCCCATCTTCCACGATTTTCACCAGAGCAATGTCAAGTATAACAATGCCAGTTTCTGGAACAATGTGGCGGTGGTATGGAAAGAAAAGGGCATCGATAACCTGGTGTTAGGTACTTCCCTGGACAATATTGCCCAGCAGATTAACGGCGCCGGTATCCATTTCCTGTACAAAGGCTACTCCTGGTGGACATCAACATCCAATTATGCCACTGTGTACCAGGCCAAATTTGTGAATAATCCTGGCGGCGTAAACGCCAACATGCAGACAAAAACTCCTTACACAGACCAAAAAGTGCAGATGATTTACAAGAATCAGCCGGCCAAGGACATCCAGGAGTTTGATGTGAGAAACAAGAAATCCGTCATCTATCAAGACTTCTTTGGAGACAGCAGCCCCCGTTACATTGTGCGTTACGCCATTGCTTCAGACCTTGCCAGAGACGGGAAAACGCCGGCAGTGGACCAGCCCATTCCCGGTACCGAGGAGGTGTATCGTTACTATAGCGACTTGCTTCCGATTGCCAATGTAAAAGAACACCAGCCGGAAATTACGGAGGGGATGATTGTCAACGACCGTCAGAGCCAGGATCTCAGGAACTTCGGGGGTATTGGCCATTATTCCATAGGAAGCATTTTAAAAGATGAGAAAGAAAAGCTTTGGGTTGTCATGAATGTGGCGGGCCAGGGAAATGGACTTAATATGGATTACGATTGTGAAGCCGCCCCGATAGCGGAACTGGTATCCTTTGATGGATTAAGTCCTGATGGGAAACAAGTGTACGGACTGTCTACTTTTGACCAGGCCATCCGTGCCGCTACTTATATTCGCAACTATTATGGAAACGGCCGAAATGCTTTTGCGCAAATAGATGAAGATGACAGGAAGATTGCCGAGAAGGTGGTAAAACACGTGAAGGACCATACAGGCTGGAATCTTCTGGATATGGTTCAGGCAACCAAGGGATGGGGCGATGCTCGCAATTTGACCCAGGCGTTCAGTGTCGCCTATTACGAGCCTGAGCCTGAGCAATATTACAAAGGAAAGCAGCCTCTCTTCCGTTTCCTGTATCCCATCAGTCTGGATAACGCACATACACCTTACTTCTTCTGGCAACATTACCCTGTCTCTCCGGACCTGACGGCAAAGTCTTACGATGTCTTTTCCTCCGACCTCATTACGCTTCAGGATCTTGCCAATTCGCAATTGGTTGGTTACTATGCGACGGATTTTTATGCCACGCAGCCGCTCGAGAATACGGATACGGATAGAAATATCCGCACCCAGACGGATGATGCGGCCGTCAACAACGTCGGGGCCTTTCTTTATGGTTCGGCCGATTGGAAAAACCATTTGGATATGTGGAACGAGCCCATCCTGATGTACCGCGTAGATGCGGTATACGACCGTGGGACAGAGTATGCCACCACCACATTCGACGGTCACAGGCTAACCCTTGTGGCAGAATTAAAATGTTTTGCCAGTCCTTTGAACGCGGATGCGCTAAAAGGCGATTTAATAGAAGTTTATTCGTTTAAAAATGCCAACGACAAGGAATGGCGCGATGGTCACATGAAACTGGATGGCAAAACCTATAGAGTTCCGACTTGGCGGGAGGCCTGGAATGTAAACTGGAATTAATAACTGACATAGAATGATGAGAAAGATAGTATTACACATTGTTTTGCTGGCAACCGTGGCCGTGGTCATGGGCGCTTGCCAGAAGGGGCCCGGTCCGGAAGAGCAGCAGGCGCAGCAGGAGCAGGAAAAGACCGAAAAAGCGGACCAGTTCTGGGACGTGGTTGGGCAACTGGTAGCGGCCTCTGACTTCACTACGGATTATAAGGGAAAGACCTTTGAGCCGGTGATTGGCATTGCGGATGCGTCGGACCCGCAGGCGCGCATTGTGCCCACCAACTCCGCTGCAGCCGCAGCCAGGAGTTTTGCCAATCTGGTTGGCGTGGACACCATTGACGAGAACACCCCAACCTACACCTGGAGTAACCCGGAGATAGGCACGCTCACCTATACCAAAGTGAGCGATGCCGCATGGGCAGAGGTAGAGGTGAAGATACCGTCCGTTCCTCACCTTTCAAAAATCATCTACCGCAGCGCACAGCAGGGAGATACCAACGCCTCCTTTGCAGGCAGTGCCTACTACCGTTTTGGCGATGTCATCAGTCGTACAAACTCAGACGATAAAACAGAATACTGGGTGTGCGTGCGTCCGGCCTTCGACCCGGAGGGGAAGGGGGAGACGCACTGGATGAGCGTTGGATGTTTGCCCAGCGAGAACTTGTGGCACTACACTGGCAGTAATAAAAAAGAGTATTATTTCCCTACAGAGCTCAAGTTCAGCAAGGAGCACATGCAGAATCTGGCGGAAATGCTCTATGCCATGTGCTATCCTACACAGTGGGAACAGAACATTCTGTATTATAGCGAAGAAGGCTTGTTTGGTCCCTCCGGCCTTCCCATCTTCCACGATTTTCACCGGAGCAATGTCAAGTACCACAATGCCAGTTTCTGGAACAATGTAGCCGTTGCCTGGCGTGAAAAGGGCATTGACCAGCTAATCATGGGACGTACTCTGGATGCCATTTCCGAAGAGATAGCAAATAATGGCCTTCACTTCCTGTACAAAGGCTACTCCTGGTGGACATCAACATCCAATTATGCCACAGTGTACCAGGCCAAATTTGTGAATAGTCCTGACGGCGTAAACGCCAACATGCAGACAAAAAAACCTTACACAGACCAAAAAGTGCAGATGATTTACAAGAATCAGCCGCAAAAGGATGTGGAGTTTGACGTGCGCAATAAAAGGTATGTGGAGAATATGCCGTTCTTTGGAGACACCAGTCCCCGTTACATTCTGCGTTATGCCACCGGCGCCGAGCTTTCCAATACCGGTAAGTATTCCGATGTGCACAATGCCATTCCCGGGACGAAAGATGTTTACCGCTATTACAGGGATGTGGTGCCGGTGGAAGATCTGGAAGAACATGCGCCGGAGATTACGTTGACTAAAATTGTGGACGATCGTAACAAGCAGACGCTGTCCAATTTTAACGGTGTTGCCTACTACAAGACCGGGAATATCTACAAAGATGAAAAGGACGATCTGTGGTTTGTGGTAAGCATGGCAGGTTCCAATAACGTGGAAGGGCTGTGTGAGCCCTCACCTTACTCGGAACTGGTCTCCTTCAGTGGACTGTCGCGCATGGAGGGTTCCCATTATCTTGCCGGCCTGCCCACCTATGAACAGGCCGTACGAGCCGTCATCGCCCTCCATTCTATCTTTGTTAACGGCTTTGCATATATAAACGAATGGAACTATGATTGGGAGGATCTCCATCCTTCAACCGCTGTGATACGTTTTATCTCAGAGAATGCCCGCGTCAATATTCTGCGTTTGTTCCAGGTGGTGCAACCCCTCTCAGGGGGTGATAAAAACTTCACGCACATGGCGGGGTTTGCCTATAGTGACCCGTCAGTCAACACTACCGGTCAGCCTGTGGGCAGGTACTTGTTCCCGACCGAAATCAGTAACGCAGACCTGCCGCACTTCCTCTGGAAGCATTATCCCCGCAATCCCAATGTGACGGCCACATTATACAACGATTTTAGTAACGAGACCATGTTCCTTCAGGATGTGGCGGATGGGGAAAAAGTGAAGAAATACGGTCCCGACTTATACGCTACCATGGGATTCCATCCCGATCAGGCCACTGATGGAAGGACGACGGCAAAAAGACCCTTCCGTACCCAGCCGGAGTCTTTAGCGCAGTTTCCTGAATCCTATCTGTACCGTTTCGACCAGTGGGAGAAATATGCGTATCCCGGCGATATGTGGAACGAGCCCGTCCTGATGTTCCGCGCAGATGCCGTCTATGACCGTGGTGAAGAGTACTCCACCATCACGGTGAATGGGCACAAACTCACCCCGGTGAAAGAATTCCCCTTGGGCTATGGGCTGCCCGATCCCGCCGATGAGGCGGCGCGAATAAAGGAAGAAAAGACAGTCCTGCAAGCATTTTATGCCCTACAAGTATTCTCTCGGGACGTCATTACCGAGGATGGGGAAAAGTATCAGTATCCGGATTGGATGAGAGTCTGGGGACGACGTTAGACAAAAAATCAGGATGAACAGATTTCTATTGAACCTATTGCCCGCTGCTGCAGCCATTCTTGTGGCTGCCGCCGCCCTGTCCTCTTGCGAGAAGGGACCGGGCCCGGAGGAGCAGAAGGCGCAGCAGGAGCAGGAAAAGACCGAAAAAACGGACCAGTTCTGGGATGTGGTGGGGCAGCTGGTCGCGGGCTCGGACATCACTCCGGACTACAAGGGAAAAACTTTTGAGCCGGTGATAGGTGTTGCGGATGCGTCGGACCCGCAGGCGCGCATTGTGCCCACCAACTCCGCTGCAGCCGCTGCCCGGAGTTTTGCCAACCTGGTTGGCGTGGACTCCATTGACGAGAATACGCCCGGTTATACCTGGAGTAATCCGGAAGTAGGTACGCTCACTTATACCAAAATGAGTGGCACTGCGTGGGCAGAGGTAAAGGTAGATATCCCTTCCGTCCCGCACCTTTCCAAACTCATCTACCGCAGTGCGGAGCAAGGGGACACCAACGCCTCCTTTGCCGGCAGCGCCTACTATCGTTTTGGCGATGTAATCGCTCTTACGGGTGAGGATGGTCAGATACCGGAATATTGGGTGTGCGTGCGTCCGGCCTTTAACCCGGAGGGGAAGGGGGAGACGCACTGGATGAGCATGGATTATTTGCCGCCTTATAACTGGTGGCTCTACACGAGCAGTCACGGAAAAGAGTATTGTTTCCCCACGGAGCTCAAGTATAGCAAGGAACACATGCAAAACCTGGCAGAGATGCTGTTTGCCATCTGTTTCCCGGACAAGTGGGCGGATAACGTTTTCAATTATAGCAAAGTGGGCGTTTTTGGCCCTTCCGGCCTTCCCATCTTCCACGATTTCAGCCCGAACAACGCCACGTACCATAATGCCAAATTCTGGAACAATGTGGCTGATGCCTGGCGTGAAAATGATATTGACAGGCTAATCATGGGACGTAGTCTGGATGAGATTTCCCGTGAGATAGAGGGTGCCGGCCTTCATTTCCTGTACAAGGGGTATTCCTGGGTGACGTCGTGGACCAACTATGCCAAGGTGTATCAGGCCCGGTTTGTGAATACGCCGGGTGGCGTTAACGCCAACATGCAGACAAAAAGTCCTTACACGGAACCCAAGGCGCTAATGGTCAATGATGACCCGCAAAAGGACGTGGAGTTTGACGTGCGCAATAAGAAGTATGTGGTGAACCCGGCTTTCTTTGGAGACTCCAGTCCCCGCTACATCGTCCGTTATGCCACCGGCGCCGAGCTTTCCGATACCGGAAAGTATACCGATGTGCACCACGCCATTCCCGGCGTCTGGGATGTGTACCGCTATTACCGGGATGTGGTGCCTGTGGAAAACATGGCGGACCATGAGCCGGAAATTACTGATACCAAAATTGTTAACGACTACACGCATCAGAACCCGTCCAGTTTCACGGGGAGCGCCCACTACAAGACAGGTGATATTTACGCGGATGAAAATAAAGAACTCTGGTTTGTCGTGAACATGTCGGGTACAAATAATAATAGTAGCGATTGGTGTGAATCCTCGCCATACTCGGAACTGGTCTCCTTCCGTGGATTGCACCGCCTGCTGAGTGCCCGCTATGTGGAAGACCTGCCTACGTATGGACAGGCGCTGCGAGCCATTCTTGCCATGCACAATCTTCTTGTGAATGATGTCCCTCAAATATTCCAGGCCGACGGAGAAATGCAGAATCTGGGTCTCTCGTCCGCTATCGTCCGTTTCCTGACAGAAAATGCATTGGTCAATACCTCTCGCTTTTTCCAGTTTGTTCGTCCCTACGGCCTGGTCGATCGTAACTACACGAGCATGACCGGTTTTGCCTATAGCGATCCGGCCGGCAATGCTGTCGGTCAGCCTGTAGGACGTTTCCTGTATGTGAATGACATCAGTAATTTAAGCCCGCCGCGTTTTTTCTGGAAGCATTATCCAAGCAGTCCCAGTGCGACGGCCGAGTCCTATTCCTCCTTTAGTGGGGAGACGATCTTCCTTCAGGACGTAGCCGATGCAGATAAGGTGGCGAAGTACGGTAAAGACCTGTATGCTACCAGAGGGTTCCATCCCGCGCAGGGATCGGAAGCCGACAGGCCCTACCGCACCCAGCCGGACCCGAGCGCGGAGTACCCTGAAAAATATTTCTACAATTTCAATGCATGGCAGGACTACAGGTTCCCCACGGATATGTGGAACGAGCCCGTATTGATGTTCCGTGCCGATGCCGTTTATGACCGTGGGGATGAGTATGCCACTAAAACGGTGAATGGTCATACACTCACGCTGGTGAAGGAATTCCCCTTGGACTACGCTGTGCCCGAGACCGCCAGTGCGTATAGACGGAAGGAGGTGATAGCGCAAACTGTGAGCAGTCTTTATGACTTCAAGGCAACTATTTGGCTAGATAGAGCCAACATTCATGTGGATGGACAGCCAAGTTCGTATCCGTCTTGGATGAGTGTATGGATTACCCGATAAATTAACTAAAACAGAATAGATATGAAACTTTTTAACCAAACACTTGCTGCCGCAGCCATGCTTCTGGCTGCCGCGGCCCTGTTCTCCTGCCAGAAGGAGGACACCCCCAGCACGGTGAATGTGGACAAGGAGCTCGTCGCCCATGGCGTAGAGACCGATATGCAGAGCACCGTGAAAGAGGTCCCCGTCAAGTGCGACGGAGAGTGGCATGTCACTGTTACCCAGAGTAAGCCCCACTGGCTGCGCATCGAGGGCTGGCAAGTCGTGTACAAGGGCAATGCCACCCTTACGCTCATTATTGACGAGAACCTCTCCAAGGTGGACCGCAGCGCCATGCTCCGGATTACCAACAATGTGGGTGAACTGGTACAGACCATCCCGGTTACCCAGTTCTACAATTACGAAGGACAGGCACCTACCAACGGTAGCGGCCAGGCCTTCGCCGACAAAGGTCTGGGCACCGCCCTTGCCTACGACTATGCCCTGAACGTGAAGAAGATGGTCACCATGAATCCCAATGAATACCAGGCTTCCAAGGTGCATCTGCTGAACAACGTGCTCAATTTTGCCCGTATTGAGGACTGGATGGCAAGGGGGATTATGCAAAAGTCTACCTACGTGGAGGCCCCCATCCCGGTGTCCAATCTGCAGGCCGTGCTCCTTGACAGCTGCCTGGTGCAGAGCAAGCATCTGAAAGTGAGCTTGGACCTTAGTGTCGAATTCGGCCCGCTTACCGTAAAGGGACACGGCGAGTACGATTCCACCAAAGATGAATCGCGCGCCCATGTGGACTACTCCATCATCCGGCACGCGCCCATGTACAACGTGTATCTCTCTCCTGCAGAGCTTTCGGCCTTCGCAAGCGACGCCCGTTACAACAAGGTGGATTTCGATGCCGATGATGCCGCCTTTGCCCAGATTGATGAGACCATCCTGCGGTACCAGCGCTACAATCAGCGCACCAAGAAAACCAACCTCAACTACCGCGGCCTTACCGAGGACCAGGAGATTGAGGTGAGCAACATGGAGGCGTCCATCAACCTCCGCTACGACCATGCCGGCGTCTATTCCACCGCCTTCAACGAGCGCTACAACGAGCTTTACAACGCCATTGTCCGCCGCAAAAACCAGGGTAAGGAAGTGAACATGGAAGAGCTGGAGCCCATCCTGGGTGCGCTGGACAGCGAGTTCGGTCCGTTTATCATTGCGGGCGGCGACTACGGCGGAGCCATGTTCCTCCACTGCGAGATTGATACCATGAAGCTGGAAGGCCATGCTAAATTTGATACAAAGCTTGCTGCCGAAGTGGAAGGAATCGGCAGTATTGAAGGCGGTGTGGAATACACGGAAGATGGTTACAGCCTGCTTCGCGACTCCAATACGGACATTCAGATTCTGGGCGGCAACGCCAATGAGACGACCGACAAGATGATGGATATCATTACCAGCGGAAATGCCACGGCCCTGGGCAACTGGCAGCAAATCCTGATGGAATGGGTGCAGTCCATGTATTCCGACGGCAGCCCCGACAACCCTTTCAGCGGTAAGCCCAATGTGAGCAAGGCCGTGCCCATCTCCTTTACCATTACGCCCATCTGGACCTTCATCCGCGAGGCCGAAATCCAAAAGTACGTAAAAGACTACTTCATGGCGGCCTACAAAGAACGTGGCATTGGTAACTACTTTGGCATCATGGAGGGTTCCGATAATCCGGGTGCAGAGAATTTCATGAACCTTTACAAGGGGTATTGGGACGAGTAATCCGCCATGCGGGCTCCCCGGCATATCGCCCTTGCAGGACTTCTTCTGGTGGCAGGCCTGTGCCTGTGCTGCCGGAAGGAGCCCCCTGCTGCGCAGGAGGAAAAGAAGCTGGACGTGGTTTTCCTGGACGGCTCTCCCGCTCAGGAAAACGGCGTCCCGCTCCTGCCTTTCCGGGCCAGCTATGAGTCGTTGAAGGTGGCCCTGAGCGGCCGGGATGCCTCCACGGGAGAAATCTATGTGCGGAGTAATGTCCGCTGGCTGGTAGTATCGACCGGAACCTTGGCTGCGGATGGCATGGTGTCCCTCAAGACCCAGGCCAACCTGAGTGAGCAGCGGCGGGAAGCCATCCTTACTTTTACGGATGCCGCCAATCCCACGCGTACGGCGCAGCTGCGCCTGGTGCAGCTTTCCTCCAGCGATTTGGACCAAAATGCCGACGCCGCCCGGGAGCAGTTGTATGTGGGGTATGGGTACGACATCTACAAGGCCCTGGAAAGCCCCATGGCCGTGCGCGTGCGTATGCCCGTGCTGGACTATCCCTACATGGCCCGGCAACTCAACCTGGCCGAAAAATACCAGCTCGTCCAGGACTGCCACCTGAGCCGTCTGGATGTAAACCACGTGAACGCCGGGAATATCCATGCCTATGGACAGGGCCTGAGCCAGCTGCAGACGGAAGACAAAGACAATATCTTTGAAGGCTGCCTGGACAACTGCAACACGCTTGTGAAATTGCTGAAATCCTCCAGCGAGGGACTGGACCAGCAAAATTATGGCCATGGCTCCCTGGAAAAGGCCGTTGCGTCGCGCATCATTGACCGGGCTGCCCTCCTGGACCTGAAGCGGGAGGGGAGAGTGCCCTATTCGGAGGAGTTCTCCACGTACCTTTTCTATTGCCGTCGGGCCAGCGGTGAAACCCGCCGGCAGCTCATCGAGTCCGTGCTTACGCAGTTTGGCACGCATGTGATTCTGCAGGTGGACCTGGGCGGCCGGATAGACTATTCTTTCACCATGCGTAAGTCGGCCAGCTTCAACTCCCGGGAAGAGATAGAGCAGGAGGTGAACTTCACGCTGGGGCAGATTGCCGACGGGGACCGTACGGGCATGAACCGCGAACCGTCCACACCCAAGTCGCCTGTGGTTACCTCGCAGGGGGAGGCCATAAGCGCCATTGAGGTGCGCGGCGGCGGTGCGGCCCAGGTGCAGGCGCTGGAGAAGGAGATAAGCGAACTGTCCGCCAACGGACAAATCGACCCGGCCCGTATTACGGACTGGCTGGCCTCCATTAATTACAGCCCGCATTTCCAGGGAGACCCTTCGCTGGACGTGATTCATTTCGAGCTCATTCCCTTGTGGGACCTGGTGACGGAAGATGTCCGTGAGGACTTTATGCGCGTTACGTTTGACCTGGGTCAGCGCTCGGACAATGTCCTTGAGGACAGCTTCACCGGAATGGATATCTACCCGATAGACCCGCAGGGCGCAGACAAGGCACTCTTTACTTTCCCCGAGGAAGGGAAGGGCAGCCTATGCCGCATCTTGTACATGGCAGGAATGCCCATACTGGAGGTGTGCTCCGAGTATGTGCCCGCCATCCGCTCCGACAAGCGCGTCACCATTGCCTATCCCATCTACCAGCAAGGCATCCGCCTGAATCAGGGCCTTTTCCCGGGCGACGGCACCCATCGGCCTGCCTTTGTGGCCTTTAGCGGAGGAGACTGTTACGTGAATCCCTTCCCGGACATGGCTCCGGACTCCGTGCTCACCCGTTTCTGGTATGTGAACGGCAGCCTGATGCCGGAAAGTCCGGTGGACCTTCCTTCTTACGGCCAGAAAGGCCGGGAGGTGCGGGACGATGCGTTCTACTTCCTGGACCCGCGCAAGGCCTACAGCCACCCCATTGTGAAAGTGGGGAGCAATTTCTGGACGCGGGCCGATATTGACCACCCCATGGGCTTCTGCGAAGACCCGCATTCCGGCTACCTGTACTTTGACGAGCAGGTGGAGGAGGGCGTCCTTTACACCCGCTTCGACTTCCAGATTAACGACATCATCATGGAAGACAATGACTGGACCTGGGGCAATGAGCGGCGCTGGTACATGCCTACATCGGACGAGGTGAGGGGCCTGGAAGCCTTCCTGGGCTTCAATCCCAAGGCCCTGTTCCCGGGGCAGCTTTCCGGCTTCGACGCCCGCTTCAATGGCTATTGGGGCATCAGCGACGTGCTGAACGGACGTGCCACCTTCCCGGACAATCGCCTGGCGCTCCGCTACAAAGGGCAGCTCCACCTGTTCTCCGTGATGGATAACGGCGGCGACGACCCCCAGCTGCTGGTGCTGGACAACAACTATCGTCTCATTCGTTACGACGTATTGGGCGACTGGCACGAGGACTATTATCCCGTACGTCCTGTGCGAAACTACAAGTTCGAATATCCTAAGTTGGAGGTAATTAAACGTTATGTGGACTAGTAAGAAATGCATCCTGTTTTGCCTGATGGCCGCTCTGGCGCTGTCCGTAGTCGCGGGCTGCCGGAAGGACAATGCGGAAGAGACGGAAGCGGCCGAAGAGCAGAAGGAACGCGAAGCTTTAGCCATCCAGAATGTGCTGGAAGCGCTGACCGACGTGGTCTTTGACAACGATGAGGAGACTGACTTTGTGTTCGAAGGGAAAACCTTCGAGCCCACCATTGGCGAAGTCCTGGATGCGAATGCACCCTCCGAGAGAAGCGTATTCGTAGAAGAAGCTTCTCTGAGTGAATCGTATTTCCGTTCACTGGTAGGAGACAACCGCTTTGTCTCGGAGACAGCGGATGGGCTGGTGATAGACCTTACGCACCTCAAACTGGGAAAACTCACTTTCCACCGCCAAGGGGATGGGAACAACTCCGGCTATGTCAGCGTGGAGATTCCCTGCGTCCCCCATCTTACCAAAATCATCTACCGTACGTCAGACCAGTGGGGTACCAACAGCTTTTCTTCCCCCTGTCGCCGGGGAGACGTGTACTTTGGCGAGGGCGTGTACTGGGTGTGCGTAAAGGAAAGCCGGAGTACCAGCAGTCCGGGAACGCTGGTTAACATGGGTGCCGGAAAAGGCCGGTTATTCAACAACAGATGGAGCGAACTGTGGGATCCCAAGCATGGTAGCGGCCATGACAAAAGCTGCCGCATCAATGACATCAGCGACTACCTTCTGCTGTGCGCAGACAGCAAAATCTACGCCCGCAAGAAGCAGAAGATTGTGGATCGGTTCCCCGGTGAGGTGTTCCCTTTTGCCTGCTATTCCAGGGACGCCGAAAATCAAGATTTTCCCACTTTGGGCAAGGATGGGTTCGCAACAAATAAAGACGACTATAGCCACTGGAGCGACTATTCGTTGGACCGATACAAAAAGGTAATCATGGTACTGGGGGCCGAGCACGGGTCGTACAAATTCCTCAAAGGCAAAAAGCGCTATTGCCAGTATGTCCGCATTGCTCCGCAGTGCATCAATAACAACGGGTATTCCTATGACGATAAAGGCTACTACGGAAACGGTGGGAAGGGCAATCTCTACGATTTCCTGAACGAATGCTTTGTTTATACCATGAACAGCGTGCATTTTACGGATAAAGTGCCTCAGGGCTTTACCCTTGTCAATATTTAGTGCGTGAAAAGGTTCCTTCATATGACCTGCCTCCTGGGCCTGGCCGCTCTTGTATGGAGCTGCCGGGGCCTGGAGATGCCCCCCTCTTCCGCAGAGAACCAGGCCCCCGAATGGATGCCGGAAGGGGGCTACAACTGGGTAAAGGCCGAAGATGTGGAAACCCGCGAGCTGTTCCGCCGAAACTACGGGCTGGGGTACTCGTACAATGCCGTACGCGGGGACTACTGCAACTGGAAAGACATCCGCTGCCAGGTCCTCAACCGCTATTTCCTGGAGAATATGCAGGCGGCCAGCGGCGAGATACTCATGGCGGAGAACACTGCCAGGGAATCCTCCGTGGCCTCGGAGTTCAGCTATTCCTTCCGGGACTATGTAGCCAACGTGGCCGTAGAAACCAAACAGAAGATTGATTTAGGCCTGTACAAGAACGAGAAACGCAATCGGCAGTATTTCCTGGAAAATGGCATTCAGGAATCCTTTTACTACACCCTGGAGGAAAAAGAACTTATGGTGGACAGCTACATTAACTACGCCAGCGTCCTGGCCCGCTATTCCCGGAACCGGAACGTGTTCACCCAGAGTTTCCGCAATGCCGTGGAGCACCTGCGGCTTACCCCCGACGACAATGTGGCTGCGGTGGACTCCATGATTAAAGTGTGGGGTACTCATGTCATTGTAAGCGCCAGTCTGGGCGGGCGTCTCCGGGTGGACCTGATGAACAGCATGTGGCGTTACAATGACCGCGCCAGCGAAGAGGCATGGAGCACCCAGGAATTCTTGAAGGCAGTGGAAAACAAGCAGAAGTCCCGTGTGGAGGAAGAGTTTGTATGGATGAAAGACTGCCGCCTCAAGCTCCAGGCCTGGGGAGGGGACCAGAGCCACCTGACCGGCCTCCTGGGGGAGCACAAGCCGGACGGCACGCGCACGTTTTCGCTGGATGGGATATCGGCCTGGAGAAGGTCGCTGGTCTATAATCCGGCGGACGAGCTCAATTCCAACGTGGAACTTATTGATATGGCGGTAGTTCCCATCTGGGAGTTTGCCGCTGTGGTGGACAAGTGGCAGGCCATGCGCATCAAGGCCGCCATCACCCAGGATGCCGCCCTCATGCAAAAGCTGCTGGGGGACGCCAACTTCTTTAACGCTGCTTTCCCCATCCGTTATCCTTCGGCCTCCTGCCAGTGGAGAAAGGACACGGCCACTTGGGAAACCTTTACACGGGTCGATGCCGATGACACTCCGCAGGTGGTGAACATTGAAAGCGGTGGCCGCTATGTCGCCACCGTCTGCCACGAGCAAATTGACGGGCACGACCTTTGGGTGTGCTATCCCATCTATGAAGGGAAGGTGAAGATGGCCTGCGGGCTGGGCGTAGAAGAGAATAACAGCGTGTTCAAGGTACGCTGGATAGGGGATACCCCCACGCTCACCTATCAGGCAGGGGTTACGGCCGGCGATACGTTCTACATCACCGCCGGAGGCGTGGGTGTAGAGTCCGTGGAGGATGTGGTTTACGCCCCGGGACGTGCGCTGCCCTATATCGAGCTCAGCGGTGGTATCCGCTCCGACGGCAGCTATGCCTCCCGCCCCTTCAGCGTCTTCCGGGAGGAGGGGCATTTTGTCATGCCGGTGCAGGCCTCGGCCCGCCCGGAGAACATTGTGGGCTGGGATACATATACCACCGTAGCCGCAGACCGCTGGCTTTTTAGCCGGAATCCGGACTATACCTACATTTACAACGCCAACGAAATTCGGTAAATTTTTGGGCCGTCTGTTTCACTTTTTGCAGAGGATTCTGTAAATTTGTATTGTGAAACAAGGTTTTTTCATCATTACCACCGTTTGCGTAGCGCTTAGCCTGTGGCTTTCGCGCTATATCCCTGCTGGTGCCTTCGAAGAGATCCTTTCTCCGCTCCTGTTTACCATCACGGTTACCGTGGCGTTTTTCGGCTCATTCCTTGTTTTCAAACATGCGGACGGCCTGCGTATCCGGAGAGTATGGGGCTGGACGCTCCTCATCTGGGGTCTAATCGACTTCATCTATCTTGCCGGCGATATATTTGCCCATTCTCAGATAATGGATATGGGCGCCCAGCATATCTCTACCATAGAGCTGTTTTTGGGCAACCTGCTGGGCTGGGTGCTGCTGATGTATCCTACGGAAGCCGTTCGGCCCGGATGGCTGTCGGTCAAAACCGGGCTATGGCAATTTCTTCCCATCTATGTGCTGGTAGGCCTGGATTACCTGATTCCCCTAAGCCTGAGGCCCCTTATCGCGTTATATCCTTTTGCGCTCATTCCGCTGCTTATTACCCATGTCCGCACGTATAAAAACTGGTGTGAAGAGAATTTCTCCACCCTGGACGCGTTTGATGTCCAGTGGATTGTCCACTACCTGTGGATGGTAACACTGGTGGGCGTCAATTATATTTTCATCTGCGTCACCCAGGCCCCGGCGCGCGGCTTTACCCAGCTGTGGTTCACCATTTTCATGTTCGCCTACAGTACGGAACAAATCCTTTACCGCAAGGACCCTTGGGAGATGGTGCGTGGGCGGGAAAAGGCAGAGGAACCGGCGCCGGAGGCCATGACGGAACCCGCGCCCTCGCCCGAGAACAGTGAACTTCGCCAAAAGCTGGACCTGTGGATGGAGGAGGAAAAGCCCTATGTCAATCCGGCCTTCCAGCTGTCGGACCTGGGGGCGGTCCTGCCCATGAACCGGACCTACCTTTCCCAGTTTATCAAGGCGGAATATGGTTGCACGTTTTATCAGTTTGTGAACCGGTATCGCGTGGCAGAGGCCAAGCGCCTGAAACTGGAGCAGCCGGATCTGAAAATGGACGAGATTGCCGCGCGCTGCGGCTTCTCTTCCCGCACGGTTTTCTCCAATGTCTTCACCCGCGAGGAAGGCCTTTCGCCCCGCGAATGGTATAAAAAATGTAATCCTGCGTAAAAAATTACGCCAAAAAAGACATTCTGCGTCAAAATCTGCCCGGGCAGTTGTGTCCGAGCAGTATTTTTTTATTACATTTGCTCGATTCGCATAGGGAGTAACATCTTAATACACAACAATAAATGGAAACAAAGAACAAAATCATTTATGCCCCCCCCACGGCGGAGACTGTGGAGGTGAAGGCTGAAGGCGTTGTCTGCGAGAGCGGACTGCGTGGCTCGTACGGAAACGCCAACGACGGGATTGACTCCAGCTTGCTGGACGGTGGTATTTGGAACTGGTAACAAGGAGGGAAGCATCATGAAAAGCATTCTGAACAAGTTATGCCTGAGTGCTGCCAGCATCGCAGCCCTGGCCTCCTGCCAAAAAGAAATGACTCCTGTCGTTGCTCCTGCTCCCGAGCAGCCGTCGGCAAAAACGTACACCCTTACCGTGGACGCCACCAAGGGTGAAGATACCAAGGCGCTGTCCCTGGACGGCCAGGCCCTGAACGTGAAGTGGGCCGCCACCGACCAGGTGAGCGTTTTCGCCGGAGACTGGAGCGGTGATCCGATGGGCACCCTGACTGCCGCCGCCAGCGAAACCGGCAGCACCACCCTGACGGGCGCCGTCACCGGTGCCAAAATAGATGATAATCTGAACTTCCTCTTCCCCCGTGCCGAATGGAGCTACACCGGCCAGAAGGGTATTCTCCTGAGCGACGAGAACTCCATCGAGAAGAAATACGACTACGCCGCGGCCCAGGTGACGGTGAGTGAGGTAGTTGGCACCACCATTACCACCAATACGGCCAACTTCACCAGCCAGCAGGCTATCGTGAAGTTCCGCCTGACCGATGGCGTCAGCCCCGTTGCAGTTAATAGTTTGACAATCAGTGCTAACAGTGGCAAGTTGGTAACTAATAAGAGTTACCGGGGATTGGAGCCCAAGACCTACTATTCCGGAGACGGATACTACACCGTGGATGCAGGTTCGGGAGGATTTAATGACGACGAGGTGCACAATAAGTTGGTTGACAATAAGCTGAACACCAAATGGTGCCAGAACAAGCCCGATGGTGGCTGGTATATCGAGTTCCACACCGCCAGCGCCATCCAGGTGGAAGGATATATGCTCAGAACCGGTAATGACACGGGGGGGCAATCTAATCGAAATCCTACAGACTGGGTGCTGAAAGCCAAAAAGAACAGTGGGGACAGTTGGACTGTCATCGATACGAAAGTCAACAACAATGACCTGCCCAATGCAAATAATACAGAGACGGACTTTGATGTGGCTACTCCCGGAGAGTACCGCTATTTCCGCCTTGAAATAAGCAACAACAAAGGAAATGGCGGAGCTATGCAGCTCTCGGAAATGCGGCTGTTCAAGTATGCCGGCTTTGGTCAAGGAACCTCTTATGGCAATATTACCGTAACGCCCGGTGCCGCTGCAAGCGAACTCACCGTGGCTCTGCGTAACGAGAACGCCGGCGCCGATACATACACCCTGACGGCAACCGTCGGAGGTGCTACCTATACTTTCAGCAAGAGCGGCATTACCTTCGAAAATGGCAAATACTACGACATCCGTGTGCCGATGAATGCGAAGAAATTGTCATACATCAACTTGAATAAGACATCAGCCAACCTGCTTATCGGAGGCACCGTAACGCTTTCCGTTTCATACTCTTCCCCTTCAGATGCCGTAGATAAGACAGTGAGCTGGAGCAGTAGCAATACCTCTGTCGCCACCGTCAATGCCTCTACGGGTGAAGTTACCGCCGTGGCTGGCGGCACCGCCACCATCACCGCTACCGCCAACGACGGCGGTGGTGCAACGGCCACCTGCTCGATTACAGTTTATCCGGAAGGTGCGATTGTATGGGATGAAAGCAATTGGGGTAGCGAATATAGCTATCAACAAGGAAGGCCTTATACCAATAACAACATTACTTTGACTATGAACGGAAATGCTGTATTCGGTATTAGTTATTGGGGAAATGCCACAATAGTGTGTAGCCATTATGGCGCTGAAGGTAACTTTGTATTCTCCAATTCGCTCAGTAAGAACTTCACCAAGATAGAAATAGACCCCGGCAATGATGGCTATCAATGGACCTATGTAACTTTGGGTACCAACTGGACGGTTAGTGGCGATTACATGACTGGATATAAAGTCACCTGGACAGGCAATGCAAGTACGGTGTCTCTATTTGACAGCGACAACTGGCTCGACCAGTCAAGAGTGAACAGCATAATGTTTATTCTGAATTAGCTCACGCACCGGATCTTTACTCCACATCCAATAACTCATCCCCACATCTTCCATCGCTGAAGATGTGGGGATTCTGTAAAAAGGCAAGGTGCTTACGGCCAGCCTCGCTCTGCCCCACCGCTGCAGGGCGTCTGCGCCTCGTCCTTAAAATCGGGCCCAAACAAGGACGAGAGCTCCGCTGGTCGCTAAGCTGCTGATTCTCAGCAAGATGCTAATAATCCTCGTTCAGATTTTGAACGAGGATTGTGTTGTAAGTTGCTGTTGGTCAGTATTTTAGCTGTCACGGTGTCCTGGCCGTCTACACGGCAAAAGCCTGTGTGGTCCCAAATGGGGGAAGGAGGTAGGTGCGAGTGGGCAAGGTGGTTACTGTGGATGGCCGGGGAGGTGGTGTGGGGTGGGATAAGTAGGAGCGAACGGGCAAGGTGGTGGGTACGAATGGGCAAGGTGCCACCACCTTGCCCACTATAAAAAGGCAAGATGCTTACGGCCAGCCTCGCTCTGCCCCACCGCTGCAGGGCGTCTGTCCTCGTCCTCAAGATCGGCCCAAAACAAGGACGAGAGGGGCGAGTGCGAAAAAAGCCCGGGACTCGGCGGAGCCTCGGGCTGGAAAAAATCGGGATCAATCATTACAACTGCGATGAATCATTCTGTGGTGGAGTCAAGCCCGTCGCTTGGCGGATGCTTTGTTCATCCACTCCCATTTCGCGCAGTTTCTTCGCAACAGGTATTCACCGATGACCAGTTTTTCGTAGTCTGTAACCATGGCGTTGAGATATACTTTTAGTTGTTCCTCCTCAAATTGTTCCGTGCGTGCAATCTCGAAGATGGGCTCAAAATCGGATGCATCGTGGGGGACACCTGCAAATTTATACAAATTTCTGAAAAGATAGCACCATCGTTCCGCATTTGTTTGCGCCGCCTCCCATCCTTTCTGGAAGCGGGGCAGTTCCAGGTAGTAGAATTGGAGCTTGGTGGTCATGACATCCTCCGGCCACCGCTCATCCCTGAGGCGATACTTGAACAAGAAGTCATCGGCCGGGACTGGCGTAGGATGAGCCCGTTCGTAATCGGCAACGCAAATGACGTATACCGTGTTCAGAATGTACTTTTTGTCCTTTCGCTTGATCTGCTTCTGGATGAGGGAGCAGCCGTAGAAGAGCAGGCGGTCGTCCATGTCCGATTCCGGGAGTCGCTGCATCTCGCAGAGGAACTTTTCCTTGGTGGTTTTGTTGGTGCAGA
>ONII01000016.1 GCA_900317845.1 uncultured Bacteroidales bacterium | reverse complement strand
AACCAGACAAGAGTGCTGAGACTCTTCACCCATATTAATGATGAAACACTCGTCACTAAATATGTAGAGACGATCATCAGAAGAACTTTCGGCACCAAATATGCAATGAAACTCGCAAAACCGGTACCAAAGAATAATATTGTAATAAGGTAAATTCGGATTTATCGGTGTAATCTCTTGCCCGGGTGTTCTGTGATGATTGCCCGGGCATTGTCATAATGGGGGAGAGGGGCGTTGTGCAATAACTCAGAGAGCGCCCCAAGAACAATGCTCGAAACAGCCGGGAACGTGGCCGGAACGCGCCACGCCATAGCATTGAAACCTCGCGAAAACTACTGCAATCTTGAACGTCTGCACAACCGAAATCAACCTTTTTTAATGGTTTATCGAAATTTTATCAGCCTGCATCTAAATTATGTTGTGCAGTGGTTGTGCAAATTTATGCTAAATTGCTCACCTATGATTGATTATCAATTAGTTAGGTGGTATATTCTACTTTCCGATGCAATGATTGCGGAAGATGGAATGCAGGATGACTTCGGGGTCCAGGAGGTCGGTGCCCAGGATGGCATTGATGCTGGAGAGGGCGCGGCGGAGGTCCTCCGCTACCAGATCCGAGGGGATGCCGCGGGAGAGGGAAGTGCGGCAATCCAGCAAGGCGGAAGAGGCCTGGCGAAGGGCGTCATAGTGCCGGACATTGGTCACGAAAGTGGAATCCTGATTGGGAATGAGGTCTTTTTCCAGTGCTAAAAGCCGCTGCTTCAGCGCATACAGACCTTGACCTTTTTTTGCAGAAATATTCAGTATATCAACCTTATAATCAAGTGAAGAAACAAACTTGTTAATTACTGAAACATTTTTGTTATATGTAGGATCTTCCATCAAATCGGACTTATTGAGGAGCAAAATTAGTTTCTGGGAACGGCCGTTCCAATGCTGCCCCAAAAGTGCCAGTTGCGCTGCCAAATCCTCGCTGTCCGACGTAACGTCCAGCATACCCAACACCACCTCCGCTTCCGACAATTTCCGGAAGGAACGCTCGATTCCCAGATTCTCCACCGCGTCCTGCGACTCACGGATTCCAGCGGTGTCGATAAAGCGGAAAAGGACGCCCTCCAGATTGATTACCTCCTCTATGGTATCCCGCGTAGTACCCGGAATATCCGTAACGATGGCCCGTTCTTCACCCACCAGCGCATTGAGCAGGGTGCTTTTGCCGGCGTTGGCAGCGCCGACGATAGCGACAGGAACGCCGTTTTTAATCATATTGCCTTGATGGAACGATGCCGCCAGCCGGTCCACATGCGTGCGCGTGGCTTCCAGCAGCATCAGGAGTTTCTCCCGGTCGGCAAATACAACATCTTCCTCGGAAAAATCCAGTTCCAATTCCAGCAGGGATGCCATCTCCAGCAGTTCTGCACGCAACCGGGCAAGTTCCTTGGAAAAACCGCCCTTGAGCTGGTTCATGGCCACCCGGTGCCCAGCCGCCGTAGTGGACGAAATGACATCCGCAACAGCCTCTGCCTGTGCCAGATCCATTTTTCCATTTAGGAAAGCCCTGCGGGTGAATTCTCCCGGTTGGGCAAAGCGCGCACCAGCCTCCATGAGCAAGCGCACCAGCTCTTGCACAATATAGGCCGATGCGTGCGTAGAGATCTCTACGGCATCTTCTCCCGTATAACTATGTGGCGCGCGGAATACGGAAACGAGGACTTCGTCCAGAAGGGCGGGAGATACACTCGCTTCGCTCGGTATGACATATACCTTTCCGAAGTGGATGGTGTAGGCAGCGGCCTCTGAAACGGTCCCGTGTGCCAGTTCCACCACGGAGTCCACTATCCGGAAGCAGTCCGGACCGCTGAGGCGTACAATGGAAATTGCTCCGGTCCCAGGGGTGGTGGCCGGAGCAACGATGGTGTCCTGATAGAGATTAGTCATAGCGTCCAAACTTGGACATGTTGTCTATCAGGTCCTTGTTGGTCTTGAATTCGTCCATGTGCTGCTGCATCCAGTTCATGGCTTCCACAGGGTTCATATCGGCCAGGAGCTTGCGCAGAATCCAGATACGGTTGTTGGTGTAAGGATCGTACAGGAGGTCGTCCCTACGGGTAGAGGAGAGCACCAGGTTCACGGCCGGGAAGATGCGCTTGTTGGCCAGGTTGCGGTCCAGCTGGAGTTCCATGTTGCCGGTACCCTTGAATTCCTCGAAGATAACGTCGTCCATCTTGGAACCGGTTTCCGTAAGGGCCGTGGCCAGGATGGTGAGCGAACCGCCGTTCTCAATGTTACGGGCAGCGCCGAAGAAGCGCTTGGGCTTTTGCAGGGCATTGGCGTCTACACCGCCGGTGAGCACCTTGCCGGAAGCCGGCTGAACGGTATTGTAGGCGCGGGCCAGGCGGGTGATGGAGTCCAGCAGGATTACTACATCGTGGCCGCATTCCACCAGGCGACGGGCCTTGTCCAGAATCATGTTGGCCACTTTGACGTGGCGCTCTGCAGGTTCGTCGAAGGTGGATGCAACCACCTCTGCCTTTACGGAACGCTGCATATCCGTCACTTCTTCCGGACGTTCGTCAATCAGGAGAACAATCTCGTATACCTCCGGATGGTTGTCTGCAATGGCATTGGCGATGGCCTTCAGGAGCATGGTTTTACCCGTTTTAGGCTGCGCCACAATCAGGCCGCGCTGTCCCTTGCCGATAGGTGTGAACATATCCACAATGCGGATGCTCTGGTCTTTCTCGTGCCCATGACCCAGCAAGTTGAATTTTTCTGTGGGGAACAGGGGAGTGAGGAAGTCGAACGGGACACGGTCCCGGACAAACTCCGGCGTGCGGCCGTTGATGAATTTGATTTTTACCAGCGGGAAATATTTGTCGCCTTCCCTCGGGGGACGGATTTCACCGGTGACGGTGTCTCCGTTTTTGAGGGCATTCTGCTTGATTTGCTGCTGGGAAACGTAAATGTCGTCCGGGGAATTGAGGTAATTGTAGTCTGAACTGCGTAAGAAACCGTACCCGTCCGGCATGATTTCCAGCACGCCGGTGGCCTCTACGGAGCCTTCGAACTCTATACGCTGCGGGCGCTGGTTTTGCTGCTGCTGTTGTTGCGCTTGCGCTTGCGCCTGTGGCTGAGGCTGTGCCTGCGCCTGCTGTTGCTGCTGTCCTTTATTGCGCTGTTTTTTGTCCCTCGGGCGTTTTTCTTCCACTTTGGCGGTTTCTTCGGCCTCTTCTTTCTGGGCGTCGTCTTCCTTAAGGTCATCAAAGAGCGTGTGCATGAACTGCTTGCCATCTACGACGGGCTGCTCTTGTGCCTCTTCCGGCTTTTTCCCCTCTGCTGCGGCTGCGTCCACCTCTACCTTCTCAGCGGCAGGCTTGGCTTTGCGGCCCCGTTTGGAAGCCGGTTTGGCTTCTGCGGGTTTGGCTTCCTCCTTGGCGGCTGCAGCCTTTTTGGCAGGCTTTGTCGCTACCGGTTTCTCTTCTGCCGGTTTCTCTTCTGCGGGTTTGTCTGTAGCGGGTTTGTCCGTTTTGCGCGGACGACCGCGTTTTTTCTGCTTGGGTTCTTCTATGGGATTCTGAGAAGCAAGCGTGGCCTGCGCATCCAAAATGGCGAATCCCAGCGTATGCTGGTCCATCTTCTTGAATCCTTTGATGTTTAGAGATTCACCGAGGGCTCTGAGTTGCTCCTCGCTCATCTCATTGAGCTCTTGCAATTTATAGGGCATAAAAATAAGAATATGTGTTCTGTAAAAGAAGGCAATCCGATTGGTTTGCCGCTACAAAGATAGGCAAATAAATCCAGATTGCAAATAAAAATGGTGCGCAATTAGCGAAGCAGGTTGTCCATGTAACTGTCGCTCTTCTTGAAACGCAGCAAATCGGCCAGTGCTGCGGCATTGGCGGCAATACGGAAACTGTACGATTTATACGTTCCCATCGGCACCCAGGAAACGGCGATATTGAAGCAGTGAAGGTCATAGGAGGCGCTGATTTGCGTTGTGGTGAACTTCAAGGCCATGATATCAAAGCCCGTGGTGGCCTGGATGCTCAGGCGCGGGGTAAGTTTGACATTACCGCTAAGGTTCAGCGTCTGGGTGAATTTGTTGTTCACTACCAGCTGTTTGGTCGTGCTCTGGTAAGTATAACTCTTGGAATAATTGAACGAGTAGCTCACGTTCACCGACCAGGGCGAGTTGGGGTTCATGTAGTACACGTAACCGCCCGGGATGTATTCGCCGGTAATAGGATGATAATAAATGCGCTGATAGGAATTGGCATCTGTCTCCGCGCCATTGTTCTTGGAGCCGTCGTTGCCGTTGATGGCCCCCTTTCCGTTCAGGGAGAAAGAGGCCGACAGGGAAGCGTTGGTCAGACGCAGCGGCACGCCGGTTGCCACCACATTGAGCTTGTTGATTTTTTTACCTTTCTCGTCGATGGCATACGGGTCGAAATTCAGGTTGCCGCTGATATTCACCTTGTTAAAGAGGTTGGTCGATGCCGAAATACCCACATTCTGCATGCGCAGGGAGTCTGCCAGGAAGTTGTAGCTGGTATTGATGTTGAGCTGATCCAGCAGCTTCACCTTCTTGGAACCCGTACCGGTAGTGTCCCTCAAGTCGCGCACCTTTGCTTCCAGGTTGTTGCCGAAGCTCAGGGACATGGTGGCGCTTTTCCCGCGTCCGGGCGGGGACACCGAGTTGTGATGGCCGGTGACGCTGTAAATGTTGTACTGGCTTTCTGCGTGGTAGGTGCCCCGCTTGTCATAATAGGCCTCCAGCGTGCGCCAGCCATTGAAGGACGTACCCTTTTCCGGGCTGAAACTCAGCGACATGGACGGGGTAATCACATGGCGGATGGCCTGGATTTTCCGGTGCTTGCCAAAATTGAACATGCCGTAGATACGGGTACTGGCCGATACGCTCCCGGAATACGTGTGCGTGGCACCGAAGCCGTTGAACGCCGTCCCCGGATCCGAAACCATCTTCTGGGCCATCACCTGGTTGCCCTCCTTGTCCGTGACCAGGATAGGGTTTCCTTTCTCGTCCAGTTCTGTCTCCAGGTATTGCCGGCCTTTATTGAACATCCAGTTCATACCATAGCTGATGCTGGGCGTAACATTGATGTACTTGAAGAGCGTAAAGTTGGGCAGGCCGATTTGGAAATTGTGCGACATGCCGTTGTTCAGCCTCTGGAGCGCCTTCACGCCCAAAGAATCTCCAAACTCCTTTTCCCGATACTTGACACCGGCCTTGTTGGTCTTGTAGACAAAGTCGCCGTCCACCATCTTATAGTCCTGTAAATCTCGCATTTTGAAGCTAATACGGTTTTGCAGGGAGGTGGAATAGCCGAAGGAAATTTTCTCGTAGATTTTTTCTTTTCCCACGCGGTTCTTCCGCTTAAACGGATAGAAACGCGTAACGTTGAACGTAACATTGGGGAGGGTGAACGAATAGCTGGAGTCACGCGAGTTCTGGTTGTGCATGGCGTTTACGCTCAGGCTGAACTTGCCGTTCCAGTTATGTGAATAGGAGATGGATGAGCCCACCTGGTTTTGCTGGGCATCCGTTACCGAACGGGCATTGTAGCGGTTGTTGGAGGGCGATGTAAAGTTCACGGAAGCGCTGAACGTGGAACCCGGATGGGCCTTGGAATCCTGCGAATGCGACCAGCGGAAACCGAAGTTCTGCGACTGGACGAAGTCCGTGCTGCCCCGCTCGCCGGTTTGGTCGTTGGAGAAGTTGAAGGCCAGCGTACCGTTAAACTTGTAATTCACTTTGTACCTGGAGTTTAACTCCACCGACCAGGAGCCCAGCGTATAGTAGCTGCCCGTGAGGGAAATGTCAAAATAGTCGCCGATGACGAAGTAAATACCCATGTCCCTGGCAAAGAATCCGCGGGCTTGTTCTTCACCGAAGGTGGGCATCAGGAGACCGGTGGCGCGCTGCGGCTTTTTGGGCACAAAACCAAAAGGAAGGCCGATAGGGATAGGGACGCCGGCCACCACCGGCCAGGCCGGACCAAACACCGTCTTCTGCGAAGGCTTGGTAATGACCTTGGCAAGACTGAGTTTCAGGTAATAGTGGGGCTCCTCCAGGTCACATACGGTGTACACGCCGTCGCGCATGTTGATGGACTTGTCCGGTTCCATCTTGATTTTCTTACCCTGCAGCAAACCGTCCGCCTCCTTGGTGACCATATTGGTGATACGGGCTTTCTGGGAGTTGAAGTTGTAATACAGCTCGTCCATCTTGTAGCTTTGCCCGTTCTCGGTCATTTCCGGAAGGCCTTCCATTTCTCCGGTGGTAAGGTTTTTCCGGCCCCTGGCGTATACCGTGTTGGTTTTCATGTTGTATTCCAGGTAATCCGCCGTCAGTTTCATGTTCTGATAAGTGACCGTGGCGCCGCCGTAATAATAGATCATGCGTTTGCCGTCGCTGAAATCCGTGATGATGGAGTCCTTGGCGGTAGAGAAGGCCGGACGCTCCAGTGAACTCTTGCGAAGCAGGTCCACGGAGTCGGCCCGGGCGGCTTTGATGGAATCGGCCCTGTGCAGGGAATCCCGGGAGGCGATAAGACTTGAGTCCAGCACCGCGGCGAAGGAGGAATCGGCCATGGAACGGAGTGAAGAATCGCCCGTGGAACGAAGCGAGGTGTCACGCAGGGGAGTACGGCCCGCAGCCCGCAAAGCGGTTAAACTGGAATCCGGCAGTTGCCGGAAACGGCGTGCCTGCAAATCCGACGCACCGACGGTGAAAATAAGCACCGCCAGAACAAGATATTGCAGGAACTTCCTTGTCATTTAACCAATTATTTACTATATTTGTGCAATAAATATAAGGTACAAAAATACGACTTATTCCACAATTTTCAAAACCCAGATCGCATGATGCCGTTCATACGTCGCTATATAACCGCTTTTTTGGCCGCACTTGTGCTTGCAATCCCCGTGCCTGCCCAAAAGAAAGGAGCCGATATTCGCCTGAAAACCGTGGTGATAGACCCGGGACACGGCGGCAAGGACTCCGGTTGCATAAGCCGGGACGGCAAAACCTACGAGAAAAACATCACGCTGGACATCGGCAAGCGCCTGGCCCAGAAAATTTCGGTCGCCTATCCGGACGTGGAGGTACGCATGACCCGTACGGAAGATGTCTTTGTAGAATTGGAAAACCGGGCGGTATTTGCCAATAAAGCGGACGCCAACCTGTTCATTTCCATCCACGTTAATTCCGTAGAAAAGGGAACCACCGCCAACGGCTATTCCATCCACTGCCTGGGGCAGTCCCAGCGCAAAGGCAATGACCTTTATTCCAAGAATCTGGACCTGGTCAAACGAGAGAATGCCGTTATCATGCTGGAAGACAATTACGAGGCCAAATACCAGGGCTTCGACCCCAACGACCCGCAGTCGTCCATCATCTTCAGCCTCATGCAAAACGCCCACCTGGGTAACAGTCTCACGTTTGCGGAAGACGTTGCCAACGCCATGGGCAGCAAGCCCATCCGCCATAGCCGCGGGGTCTCGCAGGACCCGTTCTGGGTGCTCTGGCGCACAGCCATGCCATCGGTGCTGGTAGAAGTAGG
Organism: uncultured Bacteroidales bacterium; assembly: GCA_900317845.1. GTDB lineage: Bacteria > Bacteroidota > Bacteroidia > Bacteroidales > UBA932 > Cryptobacteroides. The sequence goes on along the minus strand of ONII01000016.1, from coordinate 36,450 downwards.
CTTCATCACCAACCCGGAAGACCTGGCCGCCATGCGCAGCCCGGAAGGCCGCGACGCCATTGCCGCCAATCTCCTGAAGGCCTTCAGCGTATTCAAGGTACGGTACGATGGTTCCTCCCAGGAGGAGAGCCAGCCCAACGCAATGCCGGCCCCGGCCCAACCCGAGGAACAGGCCAAGCCCGCAGAGCCGGAGCCCAAGGAGGAGCCCGAACAGCCTCGGCCTGCGCCGGAACAACAGGCGCAGCAGGAAGGTCCCCTGTACGGTGTCCAGGTGCTGGTCACTTCCAAAGAGATGGATCCCAAGGACCCGTTCTTCTCGGGATACACACCCGTGATGGTAAGGGCCGGAAAAATGTACAAGTATATTATAGGTACTTCACATTCGCTCAAAGAAGTGAAAAAGAATTATCCCAAATATCAGCAAAAATTTCCGGATAATTTCATTGTAAAGATAGAGGAAGGAAAGACTACGCCAGTACGCTGATAATTTGCGGTTTCAAGCTACTTCAAGCACTGTTTTTTGCAGTCTCTTTATTTGTAATTATTCAAAATAAGAACATTCGTTGCCCTTAAATAGAACGGGGGTAGGCTTACATAACCTGCTTAATTTCAGCTTATTGATAAAATTTAAATTTTGGTACCTCCTGCAAATAATTTAAAGATAAAAAATTTTAAAAGCAAGAGTAAAATTCATTTTTTATCAAATTTTTTTCCTCCATCTTTGCACTAGCATTAACACCAAAACATCGGATTAAGCAAGAACTCCCGGAATGACAGACCAGGAAAGACATATTGCGGTATGGAACAACTGCCTGCAGATCATTGCCAACAACATTGATCCGCAGCAGTACAATACCTGGTTCAAGAGCATCCGCCCGGTTGCCCTGGATGGCATGCGTCTTACGGTAGAGGTTCCCTCGGACTTCTTCCGCGAGTATCTGGAGGAGCGCTACCGGGATTTACTCCGCCTTACCATCCGCCGTGCCATTGGCGCAGACGCCCAGCTTTTCTACCTCGTACGTCCCGTACAGAACAGGGAAGGGATGGTGTTGCCTGCCGGCCAGGGCGCCGCACCCACCAACAATCCGGTGTCCATCTCCACCTACCAGCCGTCGGGCACGCCCAGTCCCTTTGTGTTCCCGGGCACGCAGCGCCTCAGGATTAACCCGCGCCTGAACCCCGTGTACAGCTTTGGCAACCTGGTGGAAGGGGAGTGCAACAAACTGGGCGTAAGCGCCGGAGAAAGCATCTCCATGGCGCCCGGTAAAACCCCGTTCAACCCGCTGTTCCTCTTTGGCGGTCCCGGTCTTGGGAAAACCCATATCGCCCAGGCCATCGGTATTGCCATCAAAGAGCGCTTCCAGGACCTGCAAGTCCTCTATGTGAGCGGCAATGAATTCAAAACGCAGTACATGGATGCCGTCAAAGGCAACCGCATTGTAGATTTCATCGCCTTCTACCAGCGCATAGACGTCCTCATTGTGGACGACATCCAGGACCTGGTGGGCCAGGGTTCCCAGAACACCTTCTTCAACGTGTTCAATCACCTGCACCAGAACGGCAAGCAGCTCATTTTCACCAGTGACCGCGCTCCGGTGGAACTGCAGAACTTTGAGGAACGCCTCCTGTCCCGCTTCAAGTGGGGCCTGTCGGCAGAACTCACCCGTCCTGACTATAACACCCGCCTGGAAATGTTGCGCTCGCGCGCGCTCCGGGAGGGGGTATCCCTGAGCGAGGACGTCCTCACGTTCCTGGCCTCCCGCATCAAAACCAACTTCCGCGAACTGGAAGGCACCCTCACCTCCCTGGTGGCATATGCCACGCTGGGGCACCGGGAAATCGATGTAGAACTGGCCCAGAGCGTCTGTGGCAACATTGTCGGCGAACAAAGCACGGAAGTCACCATTGACACCGTTGTAAAAACCGTGTGCGAGTACTTCAACATCACCCGGGACATGCTGCTTTCCAAAACGCGCAAGCGCCAGATTGTCCAAGCACGGCAAATTGCCATGTACCAGTGCCGCAACCTTATCCAGAACTGCTCGCTCAGTACAATCGGCGCAGAACTGGGCGGCAAAGACCACGCAACGGTACTTCACGCCTGCAGCACGGTACAGGACCTCATGTCCACGGACAAACTCTTCCGACAGTGGGTAGAGGATATCGAGAACATGATTGTCGTTCCTGTAGAACGGTAACTATTTCAAATTCAAGGGATTTCGTTTCAAATAAGTGATTACTTGCGCAATCTCTTTGTAAAACGGGGTATCTTCCCGGATTACCGGCTGTATCTTCCGAATTTCATCGTAGGTGCGGCGGGACGTATCACACAGTTTGTCCTGGATGCCCAGGCAGTCTGTAGCCTGCGCCAGCGCTATGTAATGGATAGCCATCACCTGATAGGCATTTTCCACCACCTGACGGCAGAGGAGGGCGCTGTTGGTGCCCATGGACACAATGTCCTGGTTGTCGTTGTTGTTGGGAATGCTGTGCACGTAGTTGGGCATGGCCAGCGTCTGGCATTCCGCCGTAGTGGATGTAGCCGTGAACTGACAAGCCTGCATGCCGTAGTTGAGCCCCAGCGTTCCCAGGTTGAGGAAAGGCGGCAGAATGCCGTTAATCCGGTCATGGAACAGATAGTTTAACTGCCTATCTGTTAACATGGTAAGGCGCACCAGTGCAATCTTTACTTTATCTTCTTCAAGCGAGATGTAATCCCCATGGAAATTGCCGCCGTGGTACACATATTCGGTATCCGGATCCACAATGGGATTGTCGCAGGCAGCGTTCATCTCTTCTTCCAGCACTCGGCGGGTTTGGGCAAAGGTGTCGTAAATGGGGCCCAGGATTTGCGGCGTGCAGCGCAGGGAATAATAGGCCTGCACCTTCTTCTCAAAATACGTCTCCTTGTTCTCGCCGCTAAAGAGTTCAATCTCGCGTTTGGAGAAACACCGGGACGATGCTGCCAACTCCCGCATGCGGCGGGCAATCTGCTGCTGTCCCTCGTGGCGACGGCAGCCGTTCAGCGGCTCCGCCATAAAATCGTCATAAGAGCCGGCAATCTCGTTCATCCAAACGGCCGCCAGGGTGGCCCAATCCAGCAAACGATCGCTCTGGAACTGGTTCACCAGCGAGATGCCCGTCATCACGGACGTGCCGTTGGTGGCGGAGAGGCCTTCGCGAATGTGGATTTCCATGGGCTTGAGGCCGCATTCCTTGAGGACATCGGCCGCTGAACGCCATTCGCCATTATAATGCACTTCACCTTCGCCAATCAGGGCCAAGGCCATATGCGCCAGCTGAACCAGGTCGCCGCTGGCGCCAACGCTGCCATGGCGGGGGATAAAAGGATAAATGCCCCGGTTCACAAATTCGGTGAGCAGTCGCACCACGTCCGGATGAATGCCCGATTTCCCCTGCAGGAACGTGCCGATACGCGCTACCATGGCTGCCTTCACGGAAGCATCGCCAAGCGGCTTCCCGGCGCCCGTAGAATGGCTGCGAATAATGTTGTATTGCAAGTCTTTCAGATAACGGTCATCCACGCGCCACTGGGCCATGGGGCCGAATCCGGTATTAATGCCATAGATGACTTTATCCTTGTGGAATTGTTCCAGGAAACGGTAGGATCGTTCAACCTCTGCAAGGGCTTTTTTGTCGATTTCGAGCTTTTCACCAAAGAAGACCACCTTCTCTGCCTGCTCTAAGCTTAGATAATCCATGTAAAATTGTAAAAAATGCACGCAAATTTACGCAGAATCTTCCATATCCCCTAATTTTTCATTATATTTACAAAGTGAAAAAAGCTTATCGATATGAACGCAACAACTGTACTGGAATACTTTAAGGAAATTACCCGCATCCCGCGTGAGTCCGGGCACGAGGGTCCTATGATCGAATACTTGCAGCAGTTCGCCGTCAAGCACAACCTCTCCTGCAAAACGGACAAAACGGGTAATGTGCTCATCACCAAAGAAGCGGCCAAGGGCAAGGAGAACGTGCCCACGCTGGTTCTGCAGGCCCACCAGGACATGGTTTGCGAGAAAAACCCGGGGGTAAACTTTGACTTTAAAACCCAACCCATCCAATATGTGGTAGAAGACGGCTGGATGATTGCCAAAGATACCACCCTGGGCGCAGATGACGGCATTGGCGTTGCCGCCTGCCTGGCCCTCCTCGCCGGGGAAGAGCCCATAGGCAAGCTGGAGTGCCTGTTCACCATCTCGGAAGAAACCGGCATGGACGGCGCCTTTGGCTTGGAAAAAGGCTTCTTCAGCGGAAAAATCCTCATCAATCTGGACTCGGAAGACGAAGGCCAGCTATTCATCGGCTGCGCCGGCGGCATGGACACCACCGCCACTTTCACCTTTGAGCGCGAGCCCCTCCGCAAAGGCTACAAAACCCTCAAAATCGCCGTCACAGGCGCCCAGGGCGGCCATAGCGGAGACGATATCAACAAAGAGCGCTGCAACGCCCTCCAGCAGCTGGTCCGTTTCCTGTACACGGAAATGCAGTACGATTTCCAGCTCATCACCCTGGACGGCGGCAACAAGCCCAACGCCATCTGCCGCCATGCAGAGGCTATCCTGGCCGTTCCCGCAGACGAGGTAAACGAGATGCAGGAAGACGTCAAAGCCTTCAGCCAACTGCTGGAAGCGGAATTCGCGTCTTCGGATGCCGGCGTTAAAGCCGTTTGCAGCCCCGTAGAATGCGCAGAAAAACCCATCGCGGAAGGAGATGCCGCCAACCTCATTACCACGCTGCTCGCGTGCCCGCACGGCGTAGAGAAGGTTTCCGTGGACATTCCCGGCCTGGTGGAAACCTCCACCAACCTGGCCGCCGCCCATATCAAGGAAAACACCCTCACGGTCATTACCAGCCAGCGCAGCTCGGTGGTCTCGGAGCTCCATGCCATGGCTGAAAAGGTAGAAGCCGCCTTCTTCCTGGGCTCCTTTGACGTAGAGCACCACGGGGAGTATCCCGGCTGGAAACCCAACCTGAACTCCCGCCTGCTGGAGCGCACGGTGGCTTCCTACAAAAAGCTCTTTGGCCATGAGCCGGAGGTAAAAGCCATCCATGCGGGCCTGGAATGCGGCCTGTTCCTGGAAAAATTCCCGGATCTGGACATGATTTCCTTCGGCCCCACCCTGCGGGGCGTACATGCTCCCGGTGAAAAACTGGAGCTCTCCTCGCTGGATAAATTCGTAGACCACCTGAACGACCTTGTCCTCAATTTCGAATGATTCAAGTTGCTCCTTCCATCCTGGCTGCCCATTTCCTGCAGCTGCAAAAAGACGTGGATATCGTCAATGAACATGCCGATATTTTCCACCTGGACATCATGGACGGCACCTTTGTGCCCAACATTTCCTTTGGCTTTCCGGTAGTGGAAGCCATCGCCGGACAGGCAAAAAAACCGCTGGACGTACACCTGATGATTGTGCATCCGGAAAAATACGTAGAGCGCTTCGCCAGGGCCGGTGCACAGATGATCAGTTTCCATTACGAGGCCGCAAAGGAGGGGAGTGCCGCGCTACTCAAAACCATTCAGGGCCTGGGCGTAAAAGCAGGTATCGTCATCAATCCGGACTGCCCGGTGCAGGCCATTTTCCCGCTGCTGCCCATGGTGGATTACGTGCTTATCATGAGCGTATTCGCAGGCTTTGGCGGGCAAAAGTTCATTCCGGAAAGCCTGGAGCGCATCCACGCCGTGCGCACGGAACTGGACCGGCTGGGCCGCCCGGAGGTTCCCATTGAGGTAGACGGCGGTATCGGCCCGGCCAATGCGCCGGAGGTAGTAAAAGCCGGTGCGGGTATCCTGGTAGCCGGAAGCTCGGTTTTCAAGGCTCAGGACCCGGCCGCAGCCATCCTTGCCATGCAACAGGCTGACAAAATGGCAGAGTAAACAGGTGGCTTTATTTTTGCTTAAACACGGACAAAACAAATACGCATGATTACACACGATTTGAGGCTACTGGCCGATGCAATTTATGACAAGAAGGGCGAAAATGTGGTTTCCCTGGACCTGAGGTCCATTGACGGTGCCATTACAGACTATTTTGTGGTCTGCGACGGCTCCAATACCACGCAGGTTGGCGCCATAGCAGACAACATCGCAGAAAAAATGAAAGAGGAAGGCCATACCCTCTACCGCTCCCAGGGAGAGGGCAACAACTTCTGGATTATCCAGGACTATGGCAACATTGTGGTGCACATCTTCCTCAAAGAGTACCGTGAATTCTACCGCCTGGAAGAGCTCTGGGCCGATGTTCCCCGCAAAGAATACAAGGAACGCCGGGTCCCCAAGGCTTCCGCGGACAAAACCGAAGAATAATCCATGGCAGAAAGAAAAAAAATAAGTTTCAACTTCTCCTGGCTGTATTTCCTGATTCTTCTGGGAATCGGGTATTTGCTGTTTAACAACCAGCGAAGTGCGGCTCCGGAAAAGATAGAGTGGGCAGAAGTCCAGTCCATGATTGCCGCAGGCGATGTGGCAGAGATAGACTTCGTGCGCAACGACTACAAAGGAGAGATTAAACTGCGCCCGGAAAAGCTGGCCAAATATGAGAGCAAGTTCCCCGGAGGCAACCCGCCTCGCCGCGCGCCGCATTTCTACTTCCTGGTGTCGTCCAAATTTGACCCTGAAACCACCTTTAGCGCACTCAACGCAGAACTTACGCCCGTAGAGCAGTTCAAGGTGGTCATTAAAAACGAGGAACACATCTGGGGCGATATCTTCCAGATGGTGTTCCCGCTCCTGATCTTCATCCTGTTCTGGGTGTGGATGTTTCGCGGCATGAACCGCGGCATGGGCGGTCCCGGTGGCGCTGGCGGTGGCATGAACCCCTTCAATGCGGGCAAAGCCAACACGCGGGAGGCGGACAAAAATGAAGTGAAAGTCACTTTTAAAGACGTTGCCGGCCTGTATGGCGCCAAGGAAGAAGTAATGGAAATTGTGGACTTCCTCAAAAAACCGGAGAAATATACCGCCCTGGGCGGAAAAATCCCCAAGGGTGCCCTTCTGGTAGGCCCTCCGGGAACCGGTAAAACACTGCTGGCCAAGGCTGTGGCAGGGGAGGCCAACGTACCGTTCTTCTCCATCTCCGGCTCAGACTTTGTGGAAATGTTTGTGGGCGTAGGCGCCTCGCGCGTCCGTGACCTGTTCCGCCAGGCCAAGGAAAAAGCCCCTTGCATTGTCTTTATCGACGAGATTGACGCCGTGGGCCGCGCCCGTGCCAAAAACGGTGGCTTTTCTTCCAACGACGAGCGAGAAAACACGCTGAATCAGCTCCTTACGGAGATGGACGGCTTTGGCACCAACAGCGGTGTCATTGTCCTGGCGGCCACCAACCGCGCCGACATTCTGGACCAGGCCCTCATGCGTGCCGGCCGCTTCGACCGCCAAATCCATGTGGAACTGCCGGAACTCAAGGAGCGCGAAGAAATCTTCAAGGTGCACCTGAGGGACATTAAACTGGGAGAAGACTTTTCCGTGGAATTCATGGCCAAGCATACGCCCGGCTTCTCCGGTGCAGATATTGCCAATGTGTGCAACGAGGCAGCCCTAACCGCTGCCCGCCGGGACCACAAGGTCGTGATGCAGCAAGACTTCCTGGATGCCGTAGACCGCATTATCGGCGGCCTGGAGCGCAAATCCAATACCATCATGACGCCCACGGAAAAACGCACCATCGCGTACCACGAGGCCGGTCATGCCCTGGTGGGTTGGCTGCTTCCGTACGCAGACCCTGTATTCAAGGTTTCCATTATCCCACGCGGCAATGCCCTGGGCCTTACCTGGAGCCTCCCGGAAGAGCGCAAAAACTGGAGACGCAGCGTCATGCTGGACCACATGTGCCAGCTCATTGGCGGCCGCGTAGCAGAGGAAATCCTCAACGGAGAGCCCTCTACGGGTGCCCTCAATGACCTGGAGCGCATGACCGGCATGGCCTACGCCATGGTCCAGTATTATGGCATGAGCGACAAAGTGGGGGCCCTGAGCTTCTACGATTCCACCGGCTCCCGCGGCTACAATCTGGTAAAACCGTATTCGGAGAAAACCGCGGAACTCATGGACCAGGAAGTAAATGCCCTGGTAAAAGAGGTGCACGACCGCACGCGCAAACTCATCGAAGACAATAAAGAAGGTTTCATGCGTCTGGGTGCGTATCTTTTGGAAAAAGAAGTTATCTTTGCAGAAGATATCGAGCAAATTCTGGGTCCCAAGGTGGAACCCGCCACGGACGATCAAATTGTAGAGGAAGAAAGTCAGGCATGAACAGCACTGTAACGCGCAGCATATCCGGTCTGGTATTCCTGGTTGTCATGATTGGCAGCCTGCTTGGGGGTAAGTTTTTCTTCTTACCCCTGTTCCTGTTTATTCAGGCCCAGATGATGAAGGAATACTACCAAATTACCCTGGGAAACAAACACGTGGCCGTACGGAATGCCGCCATTGCGGTGGCCATTCTCTCCTTTGGCCTGGTGTTCGTAACTACCGGAACCGTGGACCCGGCCCTTCCCGTTAAATACCTGGGGATTACCCTCCTGTTGTTTGTCGGCCTCCTTATGTACATGGTGGTCAACCATCAGGATTTCAAGGAATACGCATACGTACTGGCCGGGCTGCTGTATATCGGCCTTCCTGTGGCCCTTTCTCCGTTTGTGGTAAGCACGGGAAGCGGCTATAGCGGCCTTCTCATGCTGGCGTTCTTCATTATCATCTGGTCTTCGGATGTGGGCGCCTACTGCTTTGGCATGCTGTTCGGTCAAAAACTGTGGCCGGCCAAGATGTGCCCGGAAATATCGCCCAAGAAATCCTGGGCGGGCTTTTTCGGCGGCTGGCTCACCGTTCTTCTGGCGGCCTATATTCTCCTGAAAACAGGCATGATTGCCTTCCCGGTGGTCCATGTGCTGGTGATGGCCAGCCTCATGCACATTACCGGTGTTTTCGGGGATCTTTACGAGTCCCTGTGGAAACGCCAGTTTGGCGTAAAGGACTCCGGCAACATCATGCCGGGCCACGGCGGCCTCCTGGACCGCTTCGACAGCGCTTTGTTCGCCATCCCCACGGCGTATGTATATCTGGTATTATTCGAACTTGTATAGAGTTATTTATGAAGAAGTGGATTAAAATTGACAGCGACTCCTACGGAACCATCCTCACCAGCTGGTGCATCTGCGCCGTGCTCATTTTCCTTACGGCCCGCTATGTACCCTGGCTGTGGCTGAGCATCCCCCTGTGTGCCTTCATGGTCATTTTCATGGTGTTCATCACCTGGTTCTTCCGCGTCCCCAACCGGGAAACGCCCTATGTCGATAATCATCAGCTGGTTACCTCCGTGGCAGACGGCAAAGTGGTGATTGTGGACAAGGTCTACGAAAAAGAGTACCTCAAGCGGGACTGCATCCAGATTTCCGTATATATGGACTTTTTTGACGTCCACTGCAACTTCTGGCCCATCACGGGTGAGGTTACTTACTACAAGTACCATCCCGGCAAATACCTCCTGGCCTTCCATCCCAAGTCTTCGGAGCTCAATGAGCACTCCTCGTCCTGCATGAAGAACGAGTACGGAGAGGTCTTCTTCAAGCAAATCGCCGGCACGTTCGCCCGCCGCATCGTCTGCTATTCGGAGCCCGGCAAAATCGAATACCGCGGAGACCAGTGCGGTGTCATCAAATTCGGCTCCCGCATAGACCTCTTTGTCCCTGTGGAAGCCGATGTAAAAGTGAAGGTGGGAGATAAAGTCCGCGCCGTAGAATCTGTGCTGGCTATTCTGCCCGATCCGCAGTAATCAGCTCCACAAGCTTATCTACAGCCTCGTCCTCGGGTATATGCCTCAGGACGGGGTCTTTTTTACGGTAGAGCGTAACCTTGCCGGCGCCTTCGCCCACGTAACCGTAGTCGGCATCGGCCATTTCTCCGGGGCCGTTGACAATGCAGCCCATGACGGCAATCACCACATCCTTGAAACCGGCAGTAGCCGCCTTTACCTTGTTAAAGGTGTTTTCCAGGTCGTACAGCGTGCGGCCGCAGCCCGGACAGGCAATGTACTCCGGTTTGTAGAAACGGCGCCTGCAGGCCTGTAAAATCTCGTCCTTAAGGTATTCGTCCTCCAGGGGAATGTCGTCTACCTCGTGGTTGAGCAGGGGAGCGCCCCAGTCGCACGCCGCCTTGAGGAGAGCAGTCTCGCGGGCGGAGAGAGATACGCTCGCTTCGCTCGGTATGACAGGACCGTAGCGCCGGGCCAGGTACTGCGCCACGGGAATCTCGTTGGCAGGGTCTTCGGTGAGGGACACACGGATGGTATTGCCGATCCCCTCGGAGAGCAGCGTGGAAATGGCTACGCAGGACTTGATGCGGCCGCTGTCGCCGTTGCCGGCTTCCGTCACCCCCACATGCAGCGGGAACACCACGCCTTTCTCCTGCATCAGGCGCGCGAGCTCACGGTAGGCCTGCACCATCACCACCGTATTGGACGCCTTGAGGGATACCACCACGTTAAAGAATTGAGCGTCCATACACATCTCCACCCATTCCATGGCGGCCAGAGCCATGGCCTGCGGCGTATTTCCGTACTTTTCCACAATGTATTTGCCCAGCGAACCATGGTTCAGGCCAATCCGGATGGCCCGGTTGTACTGTTTGCACTTTTCCAGGAACTGCCCAAAGAGCTGGCGGGCTTTTTCATGGTCCGGATGGAAGTTTCCCGGGTTGATACGGATTTTCTCCACCACGGGCACTACGGCCATGGCCACTTCCGCCGAGAAGTGAATATCGGCCACCAGGGGCGTCTGAATACCCTCTTCCCGCAGCGTATCATGGATCTGTTGCAAGGCGGGCACGTCCGACAGGGAGGGAACGGTGATACGGATGAGCTGCGAGCCCACCGCTGCCAGGCGGCGGCACTGCGCCACGGTAGCGGCGACATCCGCCGTATGGGTATTGCACATAGTCTGGACCACAATGGGGTGGCCGCTGCCAATCAGGACATCGCCCACGCGGACGGTCCGGGTTTCCATCAATTTTGTCATTGCTTATTCTGCTGCTGTTCTTCTATCATTTTCCGGGCCAGTTTACGCAGCTGCGCGCGCGTGTGGCCATAACGGGGCGTGAGCTGATAATACACGCCCAGGGTAACGGTACCGTCCAGCGGGTAGCCAAAACGGTAATAGTAAGGGCTGGAATAATCCGGCTGCCAGAACGAGCCCCAGCCCCATTTGATATTCACGTTCAGGTGAATCTCTATGGGATTAAACACCAGTCCCATACCCAGGCCACCCATGAGGCCGTAGGTCCAGCGGAGGTCGTAGTCGCGGAAAGCGGTCAGGTAATTCTCATAGGAGGTGCCGGCATAGGCATCGTCCAGCACACGTTTGATACCGGTCCTGTAGCCGCCATACAAACCCACCTTGAGCATGAATTTGAAGTGCTGGCCCAGGTCGAAGTGGCCGTGGGTGAGGATATAGGCCTCCGGAACACGCATCATGGCCTTGTACGCACCCGACTCAGTAGAGCGGTACCCGGTTTCCTTGTTGGTCTTGAACTCGTAACCCTCATAGTTTTGCTGCGCGCCAAACTCCAGTCCCAGAAAAGGGAACAGGCCAAACATGGTGAACTGCCGGATGACGGAAAAACCGTACACCGGGAATTGCACCTGCGCCTGGGAAAGCCGCGAAGGGTTCCAGTAGCCAAACTGGGCCGACATCCCCCCGTACACCCCGATCATCCAATAGTCGTTGGGTTTCTGGACCTGTAGCTTGAGGCTGTCCAGATACTCGTTGGTGACCGTGTCCGGCAGGCTGAAGAACTCCTTGTCCAGGTCTACCTGGGCAAAGGAGAGAGAACAGGCCGCACACAGGCCGATCACAATGGAAATCAGACGCTTCATCGGAACATTTCCTCCATGTCTATCTGCCAAATCATCTCCGCCCGCTCCAGCACCTTGATGAGGAACTGGTCGTTCACCTTAAAGAAGCGCACCTTTTCCGGCTGTTTGTGCTCCAGCAGCACGCCGGTATCTACCAGGTTGTTCCGGTTCAGGTCTTCCGTGATACGGATGCAATAATTCCCGGTTTTCAGATAGGGGAACACCAGCGTACCATCCTTGTCCACAATGAACGAACGCACCACTTTGTCCCGCTTTTCCGTTAGCAGGTCCAGGATGTACTTGTTTTTCACGTGGGAGAGTTCCAGGGTAATGGAACTGAGTTTTTCGTCGTTGGGGAGCGTAACTTTGAGCTCCGTACTGTCATTGTAGTAACCGTTTACGTCACGGAAACGGCGGTGGGGAATTTTGAGGTAATAGTCGTAGCCCACCTGCAGTTTTTCTTCCGGGTAAATATTGAAATGCCGCAGGTTGGTGCTGTCCTGCACTACCTTCACTTTGCCCTTGGCCTCCTGCTGACGCGGGTTCACACTGCGGAATTTCAGGGAATCCCAGGCGCTTTCAATGAGCGGATACTTGAATTCAATCTCATAGCCGTACTGCTCAATGGTGGTGGCATCGGCCTTGGTGGTCATGACGGCGATGGTATCCTCGTGCTTGCGGTTACGGGGATTGTTGGCCATTTTCATGAGTTCGGCCCGCAGTTCCTTGCCAATAGAGAGCTTCACCTCTTCTTCCGTGGGAACCAGTTTGCCGGTGGTATCGGTTTTGTCGAAATTCACCACCAGCTTGAGGGTGTCGGGCATTTTGCGCTGGTCGTTCACCCAGAGCTCCAGGGAGTCACGCTGCAGGTTGAACTGGGAAATGAGTTTTTCCCGTGGGAGCCCCTTGATGCGCATGTCGTGAATCACGGCATCCGGCGCCATAAACGTAAGATAAGCGGTGCGTAGCCCCACGCGTTCCTTCTTTACAATCATCTGTTTGGAAGGTTTTTCGCGGAAAAGGTTCAGTTCAAAGTCCGTCTTGCGCGCCAGGCACAGGGCCGTATCTTTCATGTCGAATTTCTTGAACTCGTACAGGCTGTCGTTAAAGACCGTATGCGGATGGAACAGGGAATCCAGGAAGGCCACCCGCTCCGTCTCGGGGTCGTACAGGTTGTTGTTGTTCTCGTCCTTGATGGCATAGACCCGATAAACGGTGTCCTGGATGTTCCGAAGGCTGAAAAAGCCCCATTCGTCGGTTTTGGCGGCGGCAACGGGACGATTGAGGAACACGGCAGAATCGGCCTGGTCCTTATACAGCATGACGGTAATGCCTTTTAGCGGCTTCAGGGTGTTACAGTCCTGTACCAGGCCGGTCAGGCACATGGAGTCAATCTGCGCACCGGTAGAGAACACCAGCGTGAAGCCCGGGAACAGGTTGCCTTCGTTATTGTCGGCTATGGCGCCCGTCAGGTCCAGCGTGTAGGTGGTGTTGGAATCCAGGTCACTCTCGAACGAGACTTCCACCGACTTGCCCTTGATAACCGCCTTAGGGCGTTTTTCCAGCGGGGGAGACAGGTAAATGCCGGTGGCGTCCTTGATTTTCACATATTCGTTGAAAGTGAACACCAGTTTGGTCTTGTGCACCCCCACGTTCACCGTACCCGGGAAAGGGGTCACCTTGGTGAGCACGGGCGGGATGGTGTCCTTGGGGCCACCGGAAGGCGGGGTTGTGGTGTTGGCACAACCCTGCGGGAACATGAGCGAACCCAGTATGAGAGCCGCTGGAATGAGCGGCAGCAGTTTTTTCAGGCTCATAGTTCCGTTCTAATTACAGATTCTATGCCTTCGATGGAAGAAAGTTTCCTGATCATTTGTTCCAGAATCTCGCGCGACTGCACGTACATGTCGATATAGCCCTCGAACAGGCCGCTTTCTGCCTGCAGCGACAGCCGGCGCATGTTCACGCCCATCACCAGCGACACGTAGCGGGAAATCTCGTTGAGCATGCCCACACGGTCAATGCCCTTAAGGGTGATACGTACCAGGAAGGAATTGTCCTCGGCTTGTTCCAGCCACTTGGGCACTACCACCCAGTCTCCGTGCATGGCGGCAATGCTCTCCGCCACCGGACAGGCTTTCTTGTGCACGGTAACGCTGCCATCGGGTGCCTTGAAGCCCACCACCGGGTCTCCGGGGATGGGATTGCAGCAGCTGGCAATGGAGAAACGCGGACCGTTGGGGTCTGAACTGCCAATGATAAAGGTTTCTGCCTCCGGCCGGTTCTCCACCGGCTGCTCAGTCTCATCGTCCATCCTGAGAGCACGGCGCAGCCAGGACAAACGGCCGCTCGACTGCTTCTTGAGGTTTTCCGTCACCTGGTCCAGGCTCAGGTTTCCAAGGCCGATTCCGTAGTACATTTCTTCGCGGGAGTCTACGCCATATGCGGCCTGCAGGCGCTGGAGGTTGCGTTCATCGTTCTCGATGCCCAGCGAGGTGAGCGTATTCTCCAGGGTCTTTTTGCCAAAGTCCACCGTTTGCTTGCGCTGGGCCTTGAAGTAATCCATCACAAGGGTGCGGGCGCGTCGCGTGGTGAGGAATTTGATCCACTCCGGCTGCGGCTTGGCATCCTCGGCCGTAATAATCTCCACTTTGTCGCCGGTTTTGAGCACATGGCTCAGCTTTACCAGGCGCTGGTTCACCTTGGCCGCGATGGCCTTGTTGCCCACCTCCGTATGGATGAGATAGGCAAAATCCAGGGCGGTGGCCCCTTTCTGGATGCTGCGTTGGTCTCCCTTAGGGGTGAAGACGTATATCTCGGTGGCGGTTAGGTCGTTATGGATGATATCCAGCAGTTCCAGGGCATTTACGTCCGGATTTACCAGGATTTCCTTGATGCGCTCCAGCCAGGCATCCATCTCATAGTCGCCCTCTCCCAGATAGCCGTTGCGCTTGTACATCCAGTGCGCGGCGATACCTTTTTCCGCAATATCGTCCATGCGGCGGGTGCGGATCTGGACCTCCACCCATACGCCGGATTCGCTGAGCAAGGTGCAGTGCAGGGCCTCGTAACCATTTGATTTGGGATGCTTTACCCAGTCACGCAGGCGTTCCGGCATGTAGCGGTACAAGCCCGTAATAATGGAAAAGATGTGATAGCACTGGTCTCGCTCGCTTTCCGGGGAACTTTGGTCTGCCTCAAAAATGATTCGGATGGCGTACAGGTCATACACTTCCTCAAAGGAAATCTGCTTTTGCTGCATCTTGCGCCAGGCGGAGTAGGGGGTTTTCACCCGTTTCTTGATTTCGAACCTGAAACCGGCTTTGGTGAGAGCCTCTGCGATGGGCCGGATGAACTGGGTCATCTCCGCGCCTTTTTCCTGAACGCTCTTGTCTATGCGGGCTTTGATTTCCTGGTAGGCCTCCGGCTCATTGTAGCGCAGCCAGATGTTTTCCAGTTCACTCTTGATGCTGTACAGGCCCAGCCGGTGGGCCAGCGGGATAAAGATGAACATGGTCTCCGAGAGAATCTTGTCCCGCTTGTGTTCCGGCATGTGCTCAATGGTGCGGCAGTTGTGCAGGCGGTCCGCCAGTTTGATGAGCACCACGCGGACATCGTCATTGAGCGTAAGGAGAATGCGCTTGAAGTTCTCCGCCTGCATGCTCTGCTGGCTGATATCCGCCACGCCGTGCGTCTTTTGCTCGTTGTCCAGCACCGTTTTAATCTTGGTAAGGCCGTCCACCAGCGAGGCAATCTTGTTTCCAAAATGCTCGCGGATGTCTTCCACGGTGTAGTCGGTGTCCTCCACAACATCGTGCAGCAGGGCGGCCGAAATGGATTTATAGCCAAGGCCAATGTCGTCCACCACAATTTGCGCTACGGCAATGGGGTGCAGCATATAAGGCTCTCCGCTGCGGCGGCGCACATTGCTGTGGGCGCTGTTCGCAAACTCGAAGGCGCGTTGCACCACTTCCAGCTCTGCCGCATTGGCGCAGCGTTTTTCTGCCGATGCGCGCAGCTTGGCATAGGCCTGGTTAATGACCTCGTAATCTTTTTCGTTGAACTGCGAAAAACTCATATCGTCAAACTCCTAATTAACTAAAACAACGTAGGTTCCTCTGTCATACCGAGGCCCCCTCCTGTCATACCGAGGCCCGAAGGGCCGAGTGTATCTCCTCCTATCATCTCCCTCAAGGCAGCCTCGTCAATCACCTCCACACCCAGTTCCGCGGCCTTTTTCACCTTCTCCGGCCCCGGTTTGCTGCCGGCCAGCAGGTACGACGTTTTGCCGCTCACGGAGCTGCTGTTCTTGCCGCCATGGGACTCGATGAGGGCTTTCATGGCTTCCCGGGAAATGGAGAAATTGCCGCTGATGACAATGGTCTTGCCTTCCAGGGCATCCGACAATTTGCCTTGCCCGCTTTCCGTGGAGAATTGCAAGCCGGCGGCCTGCAAACGGCTGACCTCCTGCAGGTTGTCCTCCTTTTTGAAGTAGGCCAGCACGCTGTCTGCAATGACATCGCCTACATCCGCGACCGAGAGTAAATCCTCCCGGCTGGCATTTTTGATGGCATCAATGCTGCCAAAATGACGGGCAATTTCCCGCGCGGTGGTTTCTCCCACGTAACGGATGCCCAGGGCAAAGAGGACCCGCTCAAACGGCACCTTCCTGGAGTCTGCCAGGCTTTGCAGGAAGCGGCGCGCACTGCGCTCTTTCCAGCCTTCCAGCTGGAGGAGCTGATACTGTGTAAGGGTATATAAATCCGCAGGGGTGCGGACCCAGTTCTTGTTGTAAAGCTGTTCCACCGTGGCTTCCCCGGCCAGCACGTTCATGGCTTTGCGGGAGAGGAAATGCAGGATTTTTCCTTTCATCTGGGTGGGGCAGCCGGTGGTGTTGGGGCAGAACCAGCGGGCTTCGCCCTCCGGCTTTTCCAGCGGCGTGCCGCAGTCCGGGCAAACGGCCGGGAAAACGGGCCGCACAGCGCCCGGTTTGCGTTTGGAGGGCTCTACAGCCGTTATTTTGGGGATAATCTCGCCGCCTTTTTCTACATAGACCCAGTCTCCTTCATGGATGTCCAGGCTGCGAATCTGGTCCTCGTTTACCAGCGTGGCGCGCTTGACCATGGTACCGCTCAGGAGCACGGGCTCCAGGTTGGCAACGGGCGTAACGGCACCGGTGCGGCCCACCTGATAGTCGATGGACAGGATGGGCGTGCAGGCCTGCTCCGCCTTGAATTTATACGCCACGGCCCAGCGGGGGCTCTTGGCGGTATAGCCCAGCTGCTGCTGGTAGGCCATCTCATTGATTTTGATGACGATACCGTCCGTAGCATAGGGCAAATCCTTCCGGGCGGTATCCCAATGGGCAATAAAGGCTTCGATTTCCCGGATGTTGTGGCAGATGCGCCGGTCCGAAGAAACGGGCAGCCCCCAGCTGGCGGCGGCACTGAGCGCAGCGTCGTGGGTAGGGAAGTCCACCTGCCCGGTAGGGATGTGGTAGAGGGTGCAAAAGAGGCCTCTTCGGCCCACCTCTTCCGGGTCCTGCAGTTTGAGCGACCCGCTGGCCGCATTGCGCGGATTGGCAAACAGCGGCTCCTCGCTTACCTCTCGCTCATGGTTGAGCTTGTCGAAGGACTCGTACGGCATCAGGATCTCTCCCCGAATCTCGAATTCCTCCGGATAGCCGCTGCCCTTGAGTTTGTGGGGGATATTGCCGATGCGAAGGGCGTTGGCGGTGACATCGTCCCCAACCACGCCGTCTCCGCGCGTGAGGGCGCTTGCCAGCTTGCCGTTCTTGTAGGTGAGGCAAATGGCCGTTCCGTCGAACTTAAGTTCACAACTATATGTGAATGAGGTGCTTAACCCCTTTTCTGCGCGCTCTGCGAACGCCTCAATCTCCTGGATGGAGTAGGTATTGGCCAGCGACAGCATGGGGTATTTGTGGGGCACCTTGGCAAAACCGCCCTGCCGGTCCTCTTCCAGGTCCGAGCCCACGTGGCGGGTGGGGGAGTCTGCCGTTGCATATTCCGGGAACTGCTGCTCCAGCGCCTCCAGTTCATGCATGAGCTGGTCATACTCATAGTCGCTCATGAGGGGAGCGTTTTCCACGTAGTACAAGCGGCTGTTCTCCAGGAGAATAGCCTTTAACTGCTCTATCCTATGTTTTGCCTCTGTAAAATCCATTTGTCCCTTCGCGTGCGCACGTATACGCAGACGAAAGGACAAATATAAGAAAAAATCCGGAAAGATTCATCCCTTGGCGGATCTTTCGGCGCAGATCAGAAGGGAGATCTTCTCAACACCGTTTCACTGGCTTTTATTGTTTCAGTGAATAGGTGACTGAAATAGTGCCGGTGCCGAAGAAGGCTTTCAACTCATCAGCTGTCTTTCTGTCCACCTTGCCCAGCGGAGTATAGGACCAGCTGTTGCTGCCGTAAAAGACGCAGATATTGTTGCCGTTATATAGCATAATGTCTCCGGATACGGCCGTAATCTGCTCATCGTGTCTATCCAATGAGAATCCGAGCGAACCGTAATGCTCAAAGCCATTGGCCTTCATCTCAACGGTTATGGATCCGGATTTCAGTTTTTCGGCCAACGCCCTGGCGGTGGCATTGTCTGCCAGCGTGGCCGTGATGGTTTTGCCGTCGGCGGTGATATTCATGGTCATAGATTGCATGTTCTCGTGTTGATTGCTGTTTTCAGACTGCTTCTGTTCCTCCTGCTGCTCTTCCTGCTCCAGTGGAGAAGGATGCTTTTCGCAGGCCGACAGGGACAAAACGAAGCAGGACAATACTGTGATTATAGCGGCTTTCATTACTTCAGGTTCTCTTTGAAGAAGGATTCCATCTTGTCGTAGGGGATGACTCCGGCAACGTCATCATAGAGGTCAGTATGCACGGCTCCCGGGATTATGAGGAGTTCCTTGTTGTCGCCCTTCAGTTTCTCGAAGGCGCCTTCGCTGAAATAGCGGCTGTGGGCCTTCTCGCCATGGATAATGAGCACGGGAGTCTTGATTTCGCCGGCCATGTCCAGCAGGGGCTGGTTCATGAAGGACATGGTGCCGATGACATTCCAACCGTCGTTAGAGTTGCCGCTGCGCTTGTGGTACCCACGGGGCGTCTTGTAATAGGCGTGATAGTCCTTGACGAACCAGGGTGCATCGTCCGGAAGCGGATCGACCACGCCGCCGGCACGCTTGTAGGTACCGCTGCGATAGTCTTCAGTGCGCTGCGCGGCCCAGGCCTGCCGCTGGGCGTCGCGGGCAGCCTCATTGTCGGTGCTGCCAAAGTAGCCCTCGCGCGCCACGCGGGACATGTCATACATGGTGGATGTGACGGTTGCCTTAATGCGGGGGTCAAGCGCAGCTGCGTTGATGGCCATGCCTCCCCAGCCGCAGATGCCGATGATGCCGATGCGCCCGGGCTCTACCAATTCGTTGGTGGAAAGGAAATCCACGGCCGCCAGGAAGTCCTCCGTATTGATGTCAGGTGACGCCATCCTGCGGGGTTCACCGCCGGATTCGCCGGTAAAAGAGGGATCAAAGGCGATCGCGAGGAACCCTCTCTCGGCCATATGCTGGGCATAGATGCCGGCCGTCTGCTCCTTCACTGCGCCAAAGGGGCCGCAGACGGCGATGGCGGGAAGAGACGCCCGATCGATGTCGGGCGTGACGTCATTCCCGGCTTGACCGGGAATCTCTTTGGGGACATACATATCCGCGGCCAGTTCAATGCCAAAACGATTGTGGAAAGTGACTTTGCTGTGATTGACCAGTTCCGATTTCGGGAAAGTCTTGTCCCATTCCTGGGTGAGATTCAGGGTGTTCATATTCTTGTTCTGGTTGCAGCCCAGCAGCAACATCGCTGCAAGGGCTATGGTTACGGTTTGTTTCATGGTGCAAAGGTACGGCGAGGTTTCCAAGTTCTTGTACAAATATTGGCTGATTATATACCAATTTCGCAGATTTTGTTATCTTTGCAGGGTTATGAAGAAGATTCTGAAGGTCGATAATCCTAATGTCTATGCAGCGTATGTAGGTGCTCCGGTGCTACATCCACAGCTGGCGCTCATCAGTTATGACGAGGTGTCGCCGTTCCGCAACAGCCTGAACAATTACGGCGTTTACGGCCTTTTCATTCAGCAGCAATTCCCTAAATATTTGTCCTACGGCACCAAATCCATTCTGGTCGGTGACAGCTCCATCATTGCCGTTGCGCCCGGACAGATTGGCGGCGGAGAAGACAACGGAACGCCCCTGTACATCAACGGATGGGCGTTGCTCTGGTCTCCGGAACTGTATATACCAGAAAACCCGTTTTTCTCCTATTTCGACACGGACTGGCTCCGCATGGAACCCAAGGAATGGGAACGGATATCGCTTCTCCTGGTCACGATGCGAAAGGAAATGCAGGAGAACCAGGACTCGCCTTCCCTCAGGAGAATCCTTACCAGTTACCTTCAATTGATTCTGGACTACTGCCAGCGCATTTACCTGCGCCAGCTTACCGAAAAGGAAAGCGGCGAAAGCGACATCCTCAAACGCTTCCACCGCCTGCTGGTGGATTATTTCTCCAAGGGACTTCAGCACGAAAAGGGCCTCCCGACAGTTGCCTGGTGTGCCAGCGAACTGGCTTATTCTGCCCGCTATTTCGGCGATATGATTCACCAAGCTACCGGCGGCACAGCCATCGGCTATATCCATACCTTCGTTATCGACCAGGCCAAGACCTTCTTGATGAAAGGGCTCAGTGTGGGAGAAGTAGCCGATTTGCTTGGGTTTGAATATCCACACCATTTCAGCCGCCTGTTCAAAAAGATGACCGGAATGACTCCTACAGAGTTTCCGGGAGATGCTAATAATTCTCCTCGTTTTTCTCGCGGTTCTCTTCAATGACTTCCTCGTAGCCTTTCAGGGCGGCGAAGGGCGCGAACTGGGCGGCACGGTCCAGCCGGGCCATGCGGGGGTGCCTGGTGGAGGTGGGATGCTCCAGGTGGATGATATCATCGTACGGGGTGCTCATTCGTGGTGTCCTCCTATTTGCTGGTTGCGGTCGCGGGTGGTGGCGCCCTCCTCGAAATTCATCCCTTTCAGGATGGCATTTTTCCCGAATTTCCGCCTAATTTCCAGGATGGCTTCCTGCTGCCGGCGCTCCCGGGAAGTGTCTGCCACATCGTCAAAAAGACTCATCTGGAGCCCGTCCACTTCCTCCTCCCGCTTTACTTGAGATGCAACAACGTAAACGCGTCTGACAGAAAGCTTTTTGTCTACAATTTTATCGTACAGTTCCATCATGGACCGGAGCAGGATGGAGGTGGCCGATGTGGGGAAAGGAAGGTTCACGGAGCCATGCGCCGGCTTGGGGGTGGGGCGGCCGTACCAGTCCTTCACCATGGGCCCGTTTCCCTTGCCCGCCTCATAGCCCACATGCAGCACCAGCTGGGTGGTCACCAGGCGTTTATCGACCAAATCCAGCGACAGCAAATCCGTCATTTCCCGCACAATGGTCCGGGCTTTCTCGAAGGAATACGGCTCCATGAGCACCTGGCCGCCGGAAAGGCTGCTGGCACTGGGCCGGTAGCGCTTGATATCGGCCATGGTGCAGGGTTCCCAGCCCCAGGCGTGGTCAATCAGAAGCTCTGCATTGATACCAAAGAGTTTATAGAGCACCTCTTCGTTCTGGAGCGACATGCGCGCCACGTCGCCCAGGGTAAACATGCCGGCACTCGCGAGCCGCGCTTCTGTGCCATGGCCGATGCGCCAAAAGTCCGTCAGGGGCTTGTGAGTCCAGTATTTTTCCCGGTAACTCATCTCTGTAAGTTCCGCAATGCGCACGCCGTCCTTGTCCGCCTGCCGGTGCTTGGCCTCAATGTCCATCGCCACCTTGGCCAGGTACAGATTGGGGCCGATGCCCGCCGTTGCCGTAACGCCCGTCTCCCGGAGCACTTCCTGGATGAGGCGCATCGCGAGCGTATGGGCATCGACGCTATACATCCGGAGGTATTCCGTGGCGTCGATAAAAACCTCGTCAATGGAGTACACATGGATGTCTTCCGGGGCAATGTGGCGAAGGTACACGCTGTACACTTGACCGCTGACTTCCAGGTACTTAGCCATGCGCGGCTTAGCGGTAATGAAGTCCAGTTCCAGCCGGGGATTCTCCCGTTTGAGCTGGGCAATCCGCTGCTTCACTTCAAACAAACGCGGCCGCCCGGGAATGCCATACGCCTTGAGGGCGGGAGACACCGCCAGGCAGATGGTTTTGTCCGTGCGGGAGTCATCGGCCACCACCAGACGGGCCTGCAGCGGGTCCAGTCCCCGTTCCACGCACTCTACCGATGCGTAGAACGATTTAAGGTCGATAGCTATGTAGGTCCGCGGATTCATTCTTACAAATGTAGTGAATCTTTCCGGAATTTCATGCTGCGATTGGTACGCCAGGGGAGCAGTTTGGCCGGAAAACGTAGCGGTGGCGGGACTTCCAGTGGGACATTGGCCATACCTGCCAATAAAAATCATGTTTTTCCACAAAAAATGATTACCTTTGTATGATTTAAAGGAACCAAATTTTTAACAAACAATATGAAAGATTCTATCATCATCCTTTGTGGTGGCGGCCCGGCTCCGGGCATGAACACCGTGGTTATGTCTGTGGCTAAGACCTTCCTTAGCAATGGTTATCGTGTGATTGGCCTGCATGAGGGTTACAGCGGCCTGTTCTCCAAAAATCCGCGCACGGAAGAACTGGATTTCTTCAAGGCGGACGCTTACTTTAACCGGGGCGGCAGCTACCTCCAGATGAGCCGCTTCAAACCCACCGACAAGGACTTTGAAGAAAACTTCAACCTGAACCTGTTCCAGGACAACAACATCAAGCTGCTGGTCACCGTGGGCGGCGACGACACCGCCTCCACCGCCAACCGCATTGCCAAGTTCCTGGAAGCCAAGCAGTATCCCATCAA
The DNA here is from genome assembly GCA_900317845.1 of uncultured Bacteroidales bacterium. Taxonomy (GTDB): domain Bacteria; phylum Bacteroidota; class Bacteroidia; order Bacteroidales; family UBA932; genus Cryptobacteroides. The sequence continues at coordinate 13,615 of ONII01000016.1, read as the reverse complement.
GAACATCCACGTGCCCAAGACCATCGACAACGACCTTCCGCTGCCGCAGAACACTCCTACCTTTGGCTTCAACAGCGCCAAGGACGAGGGTGCCCACCTGGCCCGCACCGTGTATGAGGATGCCCGCACCAGCGGCAACTGGCTCATCATCAGCGCCATGGGCCGCAGCGCCGGTCACCTGGCCCTGGGTATTGGCGAGGCAACGCACTGCCCCATGACCATTATCCCGGAAATGTTCAACAAGACCACCATCACCCTGGACAAGATTGTGAAGCTGGCCCTGTCCACCATCATCAAGCGCAAGCTCCTGGGCATCGGTTACGGTACCGTTGTGGTGGCAGAAGGCGTGTTCCATGATCTGGATCCCCAGGAAATCAAGAACGCCGGCGTGTCCATGACCTACGACGAACACGGCCATCCGGAACTTGGAAAAATCTCCAAGGCTGTGCTGTTCAACGACATCCTGGAAAAAGAATTCAAGAAGATCGGCCTCAAGGTCAAGACCCGTCCGATAGAGATTGGCTACGATGTCCGCTGCCAGGATCCCATCGGCTTTGACCTTACCTACTGCACGGAGCTGGCCATGGGTGCCTATGAGCTCTTCGCAAAAGGCGAGACCGGCTGCATGGTGTATGTAGACGCCTTTGGCACCGCCCATCCGCTGTACCTGAAAGACCTGCAGCAGGCCGACGGTAAAATCCCGCCGCGCCGCGTGGCCATTGACGGCGGTACCGCCCAGAACTACTTCAACCACATCTGCCACTTCATCACCCCCGCGGACTATGAAGCCGCAGGGAAGTACGTCGCCAATCCCGAGGAGTACGACTTCAAGAAGATCCTGAATTGGTAGTATGAAAAGAATTATTTACCAGGTACTTCCCAGACTCTGGGGAAACGGTAAATTTTCTTCCATCGACACCGGGTCCTTCCAGTATTGGAAAGGGCTCGGTGCTCATTATGTATGGTACACCGGCCTCATCCGGCATGCCAGCGCCAGCTCGGGAGAAAAGGTGGTGAAAGGGGAGGCCGGGAGTCCCTACGCCATTACCGACTACTACGACGTCAATCCTTACATGGCCGATGTCCCGGAGCGCCGGATGGAAGAATTCGAGGACCTGGTGAAGCGCACGCACGCGGCGGGTCTCAAGTGCATCATCGACTTTGTGCCCAATCACGTGGCCCGCGAATACAAGGGGACGCTGGGCGTTGGGGACGATAAAACCGTGCACTGGGCACCGGAGAACGACTTTTTCTACTACCCGGGAGAGGCCCTGCAACTGCCGCTCAACCCCAAAGGCTACCAGGAAATGCCCGCCAAGGCCTCCGGAAACTGCTTCACCGCCGCTCCCGGCATCAACGACTGGTGGGAAACGGTCAAGATTAACTACTGCGATCACCACACCGGCACCTGGGACAAGATGCTGGACATTGTGCGTTTCTGGGCCTCTAAGGGCGTGGACGGCTTCCGCTGCGACATGGTGGAGCTGGTGCCCCCGCAGTTCATGCAGTGGCTCATCGCCAGCATCAAGGCAGAGTTCCCGGAGGTCATTTTTGTGGCCGAAGTGTACGAAAAAGCCAAGTACCGCATGTACGTGGAAGAGGTGGGCTTTGACTACCTGTACGACAAATGCGGCCTGTACGACACGCTGCGGGCGGTGACTTGCTCCGGTGCATCGGCCCGGGAGATCTCGCATAACTGGCAGTTTTTGGGGACTTTACAGCCGCATATGCTCAACTTCCTGGAGAATCATGACGAGCAGCGCGTGGCATCCGACTTTTTCTGCGGCAGCGCCCAGGCCGGCTATGCAGCCCTGGCAGTGAGCGCCCTGCTGAATGACGCCCCCTTCATGCTGTACTTCGGGCAGGAGGCAGGGGAGCGCGGTATGCAGCAGGAAGGCTTCAGCGGCCTGGACGGACGCACCTCCATCTTTGACTGGTGCACGGTTCCGGCGCTATCGTCCCCGGACCAGGGCGTCCTGAAACGCTATCGGGAGGTGCTGGCATTGGCCGGCAAGCCTGCCTTTGCGGAAGGCCGCACCTTCGACCTTTGTTACTGCCAGGACCCCGCCCGCTTTAACCCGGACCGCCATTTCGCCTGGCTCCGCTCAGACGGCAAGGAAACCTACCTGCTTGTCTCCAACTTTGGCGACACGGCCGACATCACCGTCCGCATCCCCCCGGAAGCCCTTGACTATCTGGGCATTAAACTCGTCCGGACAGTCTACAGCCTCACGGTCTGCACCCTTGACTTTACCATTATCCAGGTGCAATAACCCCGTCATGCCCGGCTTGACCGGGCATCTCTTTTTAGTCCAGCCCGGCCCTCCTCGTCATGCCCGGCCCTGACCGGGCATCTCTTTTTAGCCGTAAAACGCAATCAATTCAGTATGAATCACTTACGCAAAATCACCTATGCATAATCGCATAGGTGATTTTTGATAAATAGCTAATATTCAACTAGTTCCATTTCACGGAACAATGTGTCAACATAGCCTACTTGCCCATCCTCGTCATGCCCGGCCCCGACCGGGCATCTTTTCCATCAGGATACCCTATTCTCTTGAAGGCAATACCTTCTCCTTTTTGTCCACAGCTACTGAGACGTAGAAGCTATAGAAGATTTTTTGTAAATTTGTAGTCACAAGAGCCTCCTTTTCATGAAAACTGCATGCTGTATGCATTAATCATACTGCTGACTGTTGCTGTCATCCTCTGGGTGATGATTTGCATCAGGTCCAGACAGAAGGCAAAGAGGCATCAAGAGCGCCTAGAAACTATTGCTCGTATTCAACCAGATTTAAAGCTTGCCTTTACCGATATTAGCAAATACTACAGCTTCAGCCACTATATCACTGAGACGGAGCGCCTGATGCTGGCAGAGAAATACGACGCGCTGGATAGAGAGGTGAAGTCTCTCCTCAACACCAAGGAACTAGAAGAGTCAGCAGAAAAGGAGTCCTTCCAGCGTTTCCATACCGCAATGACGGACACACGGACGCATAAAAAGGCCAACAATGAGCACTTCATCGATAATGAGCGCTCCCGTTGCCGCCAGTATTTCGATACCGTCTTAGCATATCCTCTCGATGCTCAGCAGCGGGAGGCTGTTGTGTCTCTGGAGGATAACGTACTCGTGATAAGCAGCGCAGGTAGCGGCAAGACCATGACCACCGTCGGCAAGGTCCGGTACCTCATCGACGTGCAGCATGTCCCGGCCGAAAAGATCCTGCTCATCACCTTCACCAGAAAAGCGGCAGAATCACTCTCGGAGCGCCTGGGAGAGAAGAAGCTGAAATGCCGCACTTTCCACAAGCTAGCTTTGGATATCATCGGCGAGGCAACCGGCGAAAAGCCGACCATCACGCCGCAAGACTTCTCAGTCCAGGTCTATCATAAACTCTCGAAGGAGAATCCTTCATTCCGGGCTGCTATTGCCGACTATATTATTCGTTCGCGATACACGATGCGGGACCAGTTTGAGTATTCCTCCATGCAGGACTACATGATGGACCGCCAGAAACACGGCATCCAGGCCTTCTTCAAGGATATGGACGGTCACCCTGTTTTCTGCAAGTCGGACGAAGAGAGCAAAATCTGCGATTTCCTGGGCTTCCGTGGCATCAAATTCCGTTACGAGGAAAAATATGAATTCAATACTGTCGACGCCGACTATCGCCAGTATTACCCGGATTTCTCCATTTATATCGACCAGCCCAATGGCCAGACTAAAAGGATATATCTTGAGCATTTTGCTGTAAACGAGGCTGGGCACTGTCCAGGTTGGTTTACGTACGACGAAGAATATAAGTATCTGGACGGAATTGAGTGGAAGAGAAAGTGCCACCACGATAGGGGAACAATCCTGCTTGAGACATCAAGTGCCGGATTCCACCGGGGTGATGTGTTCCAAAACCTCAGCAAGCAACTGCAGGATCTGGGTGCGGTATTCAGTAAAGCCACTCAACAGAATGTTGCCCGCGAGTTGCAGCGCCAGGAAGAGAACATTCTGGGGATGCTCACAGCATTCAACTTCCTGCTAAAGTCCAGGAGCAGATCCATGAACGATATCCGTCGCGAAGTTGGCACCGGACCGGATGCAATCACAATTAATGATATCGTTGCTCCCTTCGTTGAAGCGTATGCGCGGATGGAGGAGGAGAACAATGAAATTGACTTCACCGATGCCATCATCAGAGCCACAGAGCTGTGCAACAATGGACATCGTCCCGACTACGATTACATTCTTGTCGATGAGTTCCAGGACATCTCAATGGACCGCTACCGCTTCCTGGAGTCGTTGAGGAGGAAAGAGCCGCTTACAAAACTGTTCTGCGTGGGAGATGACTGGCAGTCCATCTACCGCTTTGCAGGCAGTGACATGGCCCTTTTCAAGTCCTTTGAGAAGTTCTTTGGCTACACAAAGAAATGCCTGATGGAAACCACCTACCGCTTCGGGGAACCGGCCATTGCCGATTCTTCCAAGTTCATCCTGGCTAATCCTGAACAGGCCGTCAAGAATGTGCATTCCTTCAGGGAGGATGCTGAGACCAAGCTGGACTTCCTTTCAACCAACGGTCAGACCGACATCGTAGAAACCGTGAAATACCTGGCCGACCAGATTCCTGCAGATAAAGAAATCATGCTGCTGGGCCGATATAAGTTCGATGTGAACATCTTCAAGAACACGGAACTAGCCATTCACGAGGGTCAAAACAGTGCTTATATTACCTATGGCCGACGCAAGTTGAACTTCATGACAGTTCACCAGTCCAAGGGCCTGGAGTGTGACTACATCATTCTGCTCAACTGCAATGGTGGAACAATGGGTTTTCCATCGCAAATCAGTGATAGTCATGTTCTTAGATACGTCCTCAGTGCGCCTGACGCCTATTCGTTCAGCGAGGAACGCCGCATATTCTACGTGGGGATCACCAGGGCAAAAAAACACACCTGGGTGCTCTACGATATAAACAACCCGTCTCCGTTTGTCAAGGAGTTCGTTCAGACACTGGAGCCGGTAACAAAACCTGGAGCCGACATTCCGGAAGCCGAACTCTGCCCGAAATGCCACTGCGGCCGTATAATGGTTGTCAAGAAGGGTGTAGCGGTGAACGGGAATCCATACACTACGTTTGCCTGCAGCAACGAGAAGTATGGTTGTGACTACCTGGAAACCAAGTTCGTGAACCTTAATTCGACGCACCGAACTCCCAGGAAGAGAATTGGGTATTAAATCATACACACGCATCCATATCAGACCACATTCGGATCATCAATAAGCGATACTCCAAGGTCCTCCCATTCTGGGTTAAAGCGGTTAACCAAATCCTCTTTCCAGGCTCTCTGGAAGTGTTTGAGTTGCTTCTCGCGGGCTATGGCCTGCTCAATATCCGGTAAAACCTCATAGTAAACCAGTTTATGACAATTATATTTACTGGTAAAGGAGGAGCCACGGCCATCGGCATGCTCTGTTATTCTTCGTTTAAGACTGTTTGTGACGCCGATATACAACACCTTGTTGGAAGAGTTGGTCATCATGTAGATGTAGCCTTTTGTTTCCATAAATTGTAGTTTTAGATGCCCGATCAAGTCGGGCATGACGCTAAATACGCCGGCGGAATTCCGCGACGGTGATGGCGGTGGCGATGGCGGCGTTGAGGGATTCGGAGCCGGGGTCATCGGCGGGGAAGGGAGGGATGTAGAGGCGGTCGCTGACGGAGGCGGCTGTGGCGGCGGAAATGCCGTTGGCCTCATTGCCAATCACAATCACAGAAGGCCTTTCCATGCCGTTGGAAAGGCTTTTTTGGTACATGTTCTCTCCGTCCAGGAAAGTACCGTATACGTTGCCGTCGGCCTGCAGGGCGCTCCGGCACAGGGCGGGAATGTCCGTATAGTGGAACTTCACCCGGAAAATGGCGCCCATAGTGGCCTGTACCACTTTTGGATTGAAGACGTCCACCGTATCCGGCGAAGCAAACACGGCGTCGATACCGAACCAGTCCGCAATGCGGAGGATGGTGCCCAGATTCCCCGGATCCCGAATGCCGTCCAGCGCCAGAAAAAGGCCTTGGGAAGGCAACAGGGCCGACTCCAGGTCTGCGGGCCGCGCTACAGTGGCAAGCACCGGGGAAGGGGAGGAGAGCGCACTGATACGGGCCATAGCGGCCTCGCCAATCTCCTCTTTCCGATACACTTTCTCGACCTTGAAACCGGACCTTAACGCCTCCTGAACCAGTTTTTCACCTTCTACCACAAAAAGCCCATGCTCGTCCCGGAATTTCTTCTGGGACAAGGATTTGATGAACTTTATTTCTGCGGCGGTGATCATTCTCTTTTCAGATGCCCGATCAGGTCGGGCATGACGGCTTAGTACCCCAGCGTTTTAAGCATGGACTCCGCGGACTGTTCTTCTGCGAAGATGCTGGTGACCAGGTTACCTTCCTTATCGCGGTCGATGAGGATGTGCTTGGGCGAAGGCATGAGGCAGTGCTTGATGCCGCCGTAGCCGGAAATGGCCTCCTGGTATGCTCCGGTATGGAAAAAGCCGATGTACAGGTTTTCCCGGCGGCTGCGGATGGTAGGCAGGAAGATGGCGTTGGCGTGATAGTCGGCGTTATAAAAATCCTGGCTGTCGCAGGTGAGGCCGCCCAGGAACACCCGCTGGTATTCGTCGTTCCACTTGTTCACAGGCAGCAGGATAAAGCGCTGATTCAGGCCCCAGGTGTCCGGCAGGCAGGTCATGAAGGAATTGTCTATCATGTACCACTTTTCGCGGTCGTTCTGCTGCTTGATATCCAGGATTTTAAAGATGGTGGCACCGCTTTCGCCCACGGTGAAACTGCCGAACTCCGTAAAGATGTCCGGCTCCGGCACGCCGTAAGAATTGCAGGTGACTTTAATCTGGTTGATGATTTCCTCCACCATGTACTCGTAGTCGAAGTCCTGGGCCAGGGAAGTCTTGTTGGGCAGGCCGCCGCCAATGTTCAGGCTGTCCAGCTCCGGGCAGATGGCCTTGAGTTCGCAGTACACCTTGACGCACTTGGAAAGCTCGTTCCAGTAATAGGCCGTATCCCGGATACCCGTGTTGATGAAGAAATGCAGCATCTTGAGGTGGAAGTTGGGATATTTGGCCACGGTGTTCTGGTAGAACTTGAGGATATCCGAGTAGCGGATACCCAGGCGGGAGGTATAGAAGTCAAAGTTGGGTTCCTCTTCCGAAGCAATGCGGATGCCCATCATGGTATCCTCCTCGATAAGGTCTGCCAGGTCTTCGAACTCGTTCTTGTTGTCCAGTACGGGGATGATGTTTTTCCAGCCCTCCTTGCGCAGGGCGGCGATGTTCTCAATGTACTGCGGGCGTTTGAAGCCGTTGCAAATGACGTACAGCTTCTCTTTTTTCACGGAACCGTCCTTTTCCAGGGCCCGGATAAGGTCCAGGTCATAGGCCGACGAGGTTTCCAGGTGAATGTCGTTCTTGAGGGCCTCGTGCACCACAAAAGCGAATTGGGAACTCTTGGTGCAGTAGCTGTAATGGTACTGCCCCCGGTAATCGGCCTTGGCCATGGCCACCTTGAACAGACGCTTGGCCCGCTGGATTTGCGAGGAAATCTTGGGTAAATACGTGAGTTTGAGCGGAGTACCGTACTTGTCGATGATTTCCATAAGGTCGATGTCGTTGAACATCAGGTTGCCGTCCACCACCATGAATTCGTCCTGCGGGAAATCGAAGGTCTGGTCAATAAGGTCGATGTATTTGTTTTTCATCCCTCTGTAAACTGTATTAAAAAATCACGCAAATATAAGTAAAAAGTATTACTTTTGTAAGGATGAAACGGTGGAAAGTCATATTTCTTTGCATTTGTGCGTTTTGGGCAGGCGCCTGCAGCGTCACCCGTTCGCTCAAAGACGGAGAATACCTCCTCCGGAAAAACCAGGTAAAGGTGGACGATCCCTCCTTCGACGCCGCCAGCCTCATGTCCTACATTGCCCAAAAGCCCAATTCGTACCTGCTGGGCGTCAACCCGCTCCTGTCCGTGTACAACTGGGGCGGGGACGGCAAAACCAAAATGGGCCGATTCGTGCAAAGCGTGGGTGTGGCGCCCGTAGTCTACGATCCCGCCCTGGTGGAAAAAAGCATCAACAGCATCGGGAACCACCTCCATTACATTGGCTATTACGGCTCCCAGGTAGAAAGCCAGGTGCAGGTAAAAGGCCGCAAAGTATATGTGAGTTACTACGTGGCGCTGGGGAAACGTTATACCATCAGCGCCATCGACTACGTGCTTCCGGAATACGGCACCATCAAACAGGAATTCATGGAAGACCTGCCCCACAGCACGGTAGCAGTAGGGGACTTCCTGGCCGAGGAAGACCTGGAGAAAGAAGCGGAGCGCAGCGCCCTGATGTTCCGCAACAAGGGGTACTACGGCCTCACCAAAAGCTACTATCTCTTTGACGCGGATACCCTTGCGCACGACGGCACGGCCAAGCTCACCTACAACCTTCGCGACTACGCCCTGGGAGACCCGGTTTCAACCGCCAAACCGCATCAGAAATTCACATTAGGGAAGGTGAATATCTCCCATCCTGAAAAGCTGAAAATCCGCCGCCGTACGCTGGAGAACATGAATACCCTGCGTCCCGGACAGCTGTACAGCGAGCAGGAAGTGAACACCACGTACACGCGCCTGGCCAACCTGGGCATGCTTTCCGGTGTAAACGTGCGCATCCAACCCACATCGGACAAAACCGTAGACGCAGACATTACGCTGCGAAATTCCCGTTTACAGGCCATCAAGGCCGATCTGGAAGGCTCCTTCAACTCCACGGGCCTGTTTGGCATCTCGCCACAAATCAACTACTACCACAAGAACATTTTCCACGGGGGAGAGCGCCTGAACGTGGGTGTGAAGGGAAACTTCCAGTTCAAGCCGGGGTCCAACGCCTATTCCACGGAAGTGGGTATCACCACCTCCATCCGTTTCCCGCAGTTCCTGGGCCTGCCCAACCGCGTATTCAAAGGCACCAACATCCCCACAACGGACGTTTCCCTGGCCTTTACCTACCAGGATCGGCCGGAATTCCGCCGCACCCTCATCACCACTGCATTTACGTATAACGGACGCGTGGGACAAAACTTCTTTTACCAGTTTTCGCTGTTCCGCCTCAACATTGCCCGGCTGTTCAATATCCAGCAGGATTTCCTGGCCAAGATCATCAAGGCCAATCCCTTCATCATGAACGCCTACATGGGCCGCTTCGACCACGGTATCAGCGGCACCGTGTATTACACCACCAACGCTTCGGCAGTGCCCCTAACGCCCTATCACTACGTGCGTTTCAGTTTGGACACTTCCGGTAACCTTCTCAGCCTGTTCAACAAGGCCATGCCCCTGAACGACGATGGGGAACGCACCATCTGGTCCACACCTTACGCCCAATATGTACGCGCAGAGCTCAATCTGGGCAAGACCTTCCGTTTTGGCGGAGACAATGAGCACGCCATTGCCCTGCACCTGGTGGCCGGTGCTGGCTACGGCTATGGCAACTCCACCACCATGCCGGTAGAGAAACAGTTCTATTGCGGCGGCTCATCGTCCATGCGCGGCTGGCAGGCCCGTACCCTGGGGCCGGGCAACTCCCAACTTATTACTGTCTTCTCCATACCCACGCAGATTGGCGAAATGAAGCTGGAAGCCAACGTGGAATACCGTTTTCCCATCGTCTGGAAGCTGGAAGGGGCGCTTTTTGCCGATGCCGGCAACATCTGGAACATGCCCCGTCCGGCCGATTACGATTATGTAGACGATGACGATAAGTTGGGGGTTTTTGACATCAAGAACTTTGCAGGGTCCATCGGCCTGGACTGGGGGCTGGGGATTCGCGTAAACCTGGGGTTCCTCCTTATCCGTCTGGACGGCGGTCTGCGCCTGCACGACCCTGCCCGCGCCGCCGGCAACCGCTGGGTGCCCGTCCGCGAGTGGTTCCCGCGGAATTACGCGATTCACTTTGGTGTTGGATACCCGTTTTGATAATATTTAGGCCAGCAGGCTTCCAGGTAGGCGCGGAGGGCGTTTTCGTGCTTGTTGGCTTGCGGCTCGTAGAACACGGTGCCGCGGAGAGCCTCCGGCATAAATTCCATATCGGCAAAATGCCCGGGATAGTCGTGGGCATATTTGTAGCCGTCGCTGTAGCCCAGTTCTTCCATGAGCTTGGTGGGGGCGTTGCGAATGGCGAGGGGAACCGGCAGGTTTCCCGTTTCCCGCACCTTGGCAAGGGCCTTTTCGATGGCCATATACGAGCCGTTGCTCTTGGGCGACGAGGCCAGATAAACAGTGGTTTCCGCCAGCGGAATCCGCCCTTCCGGCATACCAATCTTACTGACCACCTCAAAGCAGGCGTTTGCCAGCAGCAGCGCATTGGGATTCGCGAGCCCCACGTCCTCCGAGGCGCTCAGGCACAGCCTCCGGGCAATGAACAGCGGATCCTCGCCGCCGTCAATCATGCGTGCCAGGTAATAAATGGCCGCATTGGGGTCGCTCCCGCGGATGCTCTTGATGAAGGCCGATATTATATCGTAATGCATCTCGCCGTCCTTGTCGTAGATGGCCATGTTTTCCTGCACAGAAGCCGTAACGGAGGCATTGTCAATGACGATGGGGGACTGTCCGCCCAGGGCGTCCACCACCAGTTCCAGCACATTGAGGAGTTTTCGGGCATCGCCCCCGCTGTAACGCATAAGCGCCTCGCTTTCACGCACCTCAATATCCTTCTCCTTGAGCAGGACATCTTCCTTGAGCGCACGGTCCAGCAGCGTCTGTAAATCGGTCTTTTCCAGCGACTTAAGCACAAATACCTGGCAACGGGAGAGCAGGGGGGTAATGACTTCGAACGAAGGATTTTCCGTTGTGGCACCAATCAGGACGATGGTGCCGTTTTCCACCGCCCCCAGCAGGGCGTCCTGCTGCGCTTTGTTGAAGCGGTGTATTTCGTCAATGAATAGAATGGGCGCGCCCTTTTGCTGAAAGAGGGAATTTCCCCGCGCCTTGTCAAACACCTCCCGGACATCCTTGACGCCCGCCGTTACCGCCGACAGCGTGTAAAAATCACGGTCCAGCGTTTCTGCAATGATATGGGCCAGCGTGGTTTTTCCTACGCCCGGAGGCCCCCAGAGGATGAACGAGCTCAGGTTGCCGCTCTCGATCATTTTCCTCAGGATGCAGCCTTCTCCCACCAGGTGGCGTTGTCCTACATACTGGGCCAGCGTGCGGGGACGCATGCGCTCGGGAAGAGGAGGGAGGAGGGTAGAGGAGGCACTCATAACTTAAATGGCTTTACCAAAGACGCGACGGCGGCGTTTAAACTCCTTCCGGTACATGTTCCAGAGGTTCTGTACGGAAGTGTTGCTTTCCATTTCCGCATTGGACTCACCGTACTTAAAACCGTCCTCTATCATTTTGGGAATTAAATCGTTAAAAAGCATGGCATGGACACCCCGGTTCCGGTATTCCGGATCCACGGCGATGAGCAAAAACTCCACGGCATCTTCGTGCTTGAGATACATCGATTTAAAGATGTGCCACCACCCGAGCGGGAACAGGTATCCCTTGCCCTTTTTCACGGCATGGGCAATGGAAGGCATATTGATGGCCATGGCTACCAGATTGCCTGCGGCATCTTCTACCAGGGTAATGTATCGCATGTCCAATATGCCCAGGAAGGTATCTACATACTGGTCAATCACCTCCGAGGGAAGAACCGTGAAGTCGAACAGCTTGGAATAGGTCCGGTTCACCAGTTCAAAGAGTTTTCGGCCGTATTGCTCTTGTTTGACCTCCCGCTTGGTAATCTTACGGACATGCAGGTTGTAGCGCTCAGAGACGATTTTAGCGGCCTTTACCACCTTCTCCGGGACCTGGTCCGGCACGTAGACGCGGTATTCCAGCCAGTCATTGATTTTTTCCATGCCCAGTGCCTCAAAATGCGCCCCGTAATAGGGGTAGTTGTACTTGAGCATGAAGGAAGAGATGTCGTCAAAGCCTTCTACCACGCAGCCTTCGTTGTCAAAATCCGTAAAGCCCAGGGGGCCGGCTACGGTGGTCATGCCGTTTTCCTTGCCAAAGGCAATGACGGCGTCTACCAGGGCCTTGGAAACTTCCTTGTCGTCAATAAAATCGGCCCAGCCGAAGCGGACCTCTGCGTGGTTCCAGTCCGTGTTGGCTATCCGGTTGATAATGGCCGCGATACGTCCCGCAACCCGGCCGTCTTTGTAGGCCAGGAACAAACGGGTGAGGGAATACTTACCCATGGCATTCCGCTGCGGATCCAGGGTGGCCATCTCATCGGCAAAGAGATTGGGAACGTAATACGGGCAATCCTTATAGAGTTGCAAGGGGAACTTCACAAAGGTTTTGAGGTCCTCCTTGCTGGCAACCGTTTTGATGACAACAGACATGGTTCAGGTTTATTCTAGCCTACAAATATAACCATTTTTTACCACATAATCGAGTAGGAGGTAAACGAAAGTAATGGAGTTTATCTCCTACTTTCGTTTACCGACCTCTCACACCACCGTACGTGCCGTTCGGCATACGGCGGTTCCTTACATTCTGTGCAATTGAACATAGTAGTCCATCAGGCAGGGATAACCTGCTATGCGAAGGTTTAGGATTGAGGCCGCTTGTGCCATTATCGGACTTCCAGCTACCGACCAGTACCCTTTGCTGGCATTACCCCACATATGTGCCCAGTATGGCTTGATGCCACACTTGATTAGGTTCTTTACCCGTGTTTTCGGATGCTTCCACGCCTTCCAGATACACATTCGGATACGCCTGCGAAGCCATTTGTCTATGTCTTCAATGGCAGATTTCATATCCGCCAGCTTGAAGTAGCCCACCCAGCCGCGTATCGTCTCGTGGAGTATCTGTTTGCGCCGCTCGTATCCCATTCCGTTGCTTCGGCTTGTCAGCAGTTTCAATTTCACTTTCAGCTTTGCAATGCTCTTGGGGTGCGCCCACAGCCTTCATCCTTCGCCTGTCTTGTAGAACGAGTACCCAAGGAACTTCATCTCGCGTGCATAGCCCACTTCCGTCTTCTCGCGATTCACCTTCAAATGAAGCTTCTTCTCGATGAACTTCGTGATGCCCTCGCACACTCGTTCCGCTCCTCGCTTGCTCCTGCAAAAGATGAGACTGTCATCCGCATAGCGCACAAACGGGTGTCCGCGCCGCTCCAGCTCCTTGTCCAGCTCGCTGAGTACGATGTTACTCAACAGCGGACTGAGCGGGCCGCCTTGCGGTGTCCCTTCCGGGGTCGGGTGGTACATCCCGTCTATCAGCACTCCTGCATACAGGTATTTATGGATAAGGCTTATCACCCGTCCATCCTTTACCGTATGTGACAGGAGTTCTATCAGATAGCTTTGGTTGACCGTATCGAAGAACTTCTCAAGGTCGATACCCACGGCATATTCATACCCTTCGTTCAGTATCTCCTGCGCCCTTCTCAACGCATCGTGTGCGCCTCGTCCAGGACGGAAGCCAAAGCTCCCATCACTGAACTGCGGTTCATACATCGGGCCAAGCACCTGCGCTATGGCCTGTTGGATTACACG
>ONII01000020.1 GCA_900317845.1 uncultured Bacteroidales bacterium | reverse complement strand
CGTCTCACGGCGGACACCCTTGCCTTTGGCTGTAACCTTCCCACTATCAGGGCGGTTTGGGGACTTACACCCGTTAGAGTACGTTCGTGCTGGGCGAACTAACAAAAAATCGTCTATGTCAATGGGCATAGACGATTTTTTATTATCGGCTCATACAGAGCCACTTATATTTTACGGCTACTTATACAGGAAGCGGCGGATGCTCATCTTGGGCGTTTTCTCGAAGGGCTTGTCCATGAGTTCCACCTTGGCAATTTGGCTGTAATTGGGCAGCTGACGGTTGGAGCCCAGGCGGATGTTCTCCGGAATATTGTCCTTGGCCTCATGATCCAGGAGCGATGCAGCGATAGCTTGCTCATCCAGGAATACCAGGGCCACCAGTTTACCACCGCGTTCTACCACCACGCTTTCCATCACGTACGGCTGGTTGTTCACCACGGCCTCAATTTCCTCCGGATAGATGTTCTGGCCGGAAGGGCCCAGAATCATGTTCTTGGAGCGGCCACGGATGAAGATGTTGCCATCGGCATCCATGATACCCAGGTCTCCGGTGCGCAGCCAGCCGTCCTCCGTAAAGGCATTGGCCGTTGCTTCCGGATTCTTGTAATAGCCGATGGTGATGTTTTCACCGCGGGTCTGGATTTCGCCCACCACATGCTGAGGGTCGTCCGAATCGATACGGATTTCGCACACGTCGATGGCCTTGCCGCAGGAGCCGGGCACATATTTGGTCCAGTGCTCATAGGCCAGCAGCGGGCAGCCTTCTGTCATGCCGTAGCCCACCAGGTAAGGGAACTTGATGCGGCTGAACAGACGCTCCACCTCCGGATTGAGGGCGGCACCGCCCATGATGAATTCCTCCACCTTGCCACCGAAGGCCTGCACCAGGCCGTCCTTCACCTTCTTGTAGATAATGTTGTTGACGATGGGAATTTTGGTGAGCACCTTCATGACAGGCTTATCCAGCGTGGGCTTGAGTTTGCTCTTGTAGATTTTTTCCATCACCAGCGGAACGGTAATGAGCAGGTACGGCTTTACCTCTGCAAAGGCCCTCATGAGCGAGGCCGGTGTGGGCGCCTTACCCAACCAGTAAATGGAGGTACCGTTGCACAGCGGATAGATGAACTCGATGACCAGGCCGTACATATGGGCCATGGGCAGCATGGACACCATTTTATCACCGGCGGGGACATGGCGCTGGCTAAAGTCTACCACCGCAGAAAAGTTCCTGTAGGTGAGCATAACGCCCTTGGGGTCTCCGGTGGAACCGGAAGTATAGTTGATGGTGGAAAGGTCGTCCCAGTTGTCTGTGGGGAACACCACATCTTCCGGACCGAATCCCTTGGGATATTTTTCCTTGAACAGGTTATCCAGGTTATCTACGGTCTCCTGAATCTTGGCATCACGGCAGAAGAGCACCTTCCAGGTGTCTACGTCGAATACCACCTTGAGGGCAGGCATCTTTTCCGGCTCCATCTTGGCCCAACGGGCGGCGTTGGTGAAAAGGGCCACCGAGTCACTGTGGTTCACCAGACCCATCACGCCCTGCGGGGTAAAGTCGGCCAGGATGGGGACGATAACGGTCTCGTATGTATTTACGGCAAGATAGGCGAAGCCCCACTTGGCACCATTGTTGGCGCAAAGGGCAATTTTGTCTCCTTTCTTGAAACCGGCTTTCTCGAAAACAATGTGGAAGCGAGCGATATCGGTTGCCATCTGGGCATAGGTGAAGGATTCTCCGCCCAGGGTGTTGAGTGCGGGTTTGTCCCAAAATTTACGGGTGGCGTCTTGCAGACGCTGAAGATAATGGGGGTAAACTTTAATCATAAAAATAAGTTAGAGGTTATGTACAACTCACAAAGTTACTAATTTTTTAGAAAATCCGTATCTTTGTACCCTAAGAATAATGCTTATGAGACTTCCGGCCGAATGGGAAAAACAAGGATTCGTGCAGCTCACCTGGCCGCACGAGGACACTGCCTGGTATGCCCTCCCCCAGGTACTCGATTGCTATGTAGCTGTTGCTAAAGCCATTACACGCTATGAACCGCTCCTGGTCGTATGCCGCGACAAAGCGGAGTGCCTGTCCGATATGGCCGCACGCGGCTGGGAGCCCACCGTCAATGTGCGTTTTGTGGAATGCCCGCTCAACGACACCTGGGCACGCGACCACAGCGCCATTTCCGTATGGGGCAATAACGGCGAGAAATGCATTGAGGACTTCGTTTTCAACGGCTGGGGCCTCAAGTTCGGAGCAGACCTGGACAACCAGATAACGCGTACCATCTACAAGGCCGGCGCTTTTGCGGCCGATGTCCGCTATCTGGACATGCGTCCTTTTGTGCTGGAAGGCGGCAGCATCGACACAGACGGTGCCGGTACGCTCATGGCCACCAGCGAGTGCCTGTGCTCACTGAACCGCAACGAGTACCTGAGCCGCCAGGAGATTGAACAAAAGCTCAAACAGGCCTTTGGCCTGCAGCGCATCCTGTGGCTGGACCATGGCGGCATTGCCGGGGACGATACCGACAGCCACGTGGACATCCTGGCCCGTTTCTGCAGCCCGGACACCATTGCCTACACCGCCTGCGAAGACCCCGCCGACGAGAATTATGCGCCCCTCAAGGCCATGGAGGAGCAGCTGCGCACCTTCCGCACGCTGGACGGCAAACCCTACAGGCTCATTTCCCTGCCCCTTCCGGAGCCGCTGTATCTGGACGATTACCGCCTGCCGGCTTCCTATGCCAACTTCCTGATTGTGAACGGCGCCGTGCTCATGCCGGGGGCCGGTTCCCCGCTGGACGAAAAAGCGGCCGGGCAGCTCCAACAAGCCTTTCCGGACCGCACCGTAGAAATCATTGACTGCCGTGCCCTTCTCTCCGGCCACGGCGGCCTCCATTGCATCACCATGAACTATCCCTTTGGATGGTAGGTTTGGGAAGGCTATGCCTTCAAAAACCCATGGCCACCCTCGGCCGTGTAAGAGGGAGGGGCCCACAGCCGCTCGAAGAGCGTTGCTTTTGGGAGGGGTCGCGAAGCGACGGTTGTGAAGGCATAGCCTTCCCAAACCTACTTCCCGTAGCGTTGTAGGAGAATGTCGTAGGCGTCGATGCGGCGATCCCGGAGGAAGGGCCAGCCGCGGCGGACATATTCGCACTGGTCCATGTCTATCTCAACGACGCGCACGCCTTCTTCTGCCTTTTCGAACTCCGTCAGGAGTTCCCCTTGCGCACCCGTAGCAAAAGAATGCCCCCAGAAGTCGATTCCGGTAGAGTGGCCGGTGGGATCCGGCTCCACGCCCGTACGGTTCACCGTAATTACCGGCAAGCCATTGGCCACGCTGTGGCCGCGCTGGACCAGCTGCCAGGCCTGGCGCTGCTGCGCCTGCTCCCAGTCCGGGTCCGTGGGCACGCCGCCGATAGCTGTAGGATAAATGAGCAGTTCCGCCCCGTTCAGGGCCATGGCGCGGGCCGCTTCCGGATACCACTGGTCCCAGCACACCAGCACGCCCAACGTACCCACCGACGTTTTGATGGGCCGGAAACCCAGGTCTCCGGGCGTAAAATAGAACTTCTCGTAAAAGAGAGGATCGTCCGGGATGTGCATCTTGCGGTAGGTGCCGGCAATGCTGCCGTCTGCCTCCAGGACCACGGCGGTATTGTGATAAATGCCGGCCGTACGGCGCTCAAACAGCGAAAGCACCAGCACAATGCCCAGTTCCTTGGCCAGCTTGCCGTAGGACTCCGTGGACGGCCCGGGGATGGGCTCCGCCAGGTCGCACAGCTTGGCGTTTTCCTCCTGGCAGAAGTACAGACTGTTGTGCAGTTCCTGCAGCACCACCAACTGGGCACCCTGCGCAGCGGCTTCACGTATGTGCTGCTGCAAACGGGCCATATTCTCGGGGATATTGGCGGTGCAGGACTGCTGCACCATGCCTATCTTCAGTTTTCTCATTATTTGTATCGGCTAAATTGTCTTAATTCACTGTCGGCCTTAATCTTGTCTATGATCGCGCACACCAGGCGGAAGGTACGGGAATCTTTGGTGTAGCTGGCCGGTGTAATGAAATTCACGCGGCCCTGCCGGAGCAGCTTCTGCGCCGTTGCTTTCTTGGCCGGACGGCTGGGGTCGAACACCGCGATGGCATTGCCCCCGAACATGTTCACCAGTTTCATGGAAGGCACGTCCGTATCTCCATCGCCAAAATAAATCATGTTGGTGAAGGGCAGTCGTTTGGCGTCGTCGGCCATGGATTCATTCACATGCTGGGCGTCCCGGGAAGAGAAAATGCCCTTCTGGATTTTGAACAGATACTGCGTTTTTGCGGTGTAGTCCACAGCGATGCCGGGCCATTCCGCCTCCCCTTTCTCGTCGTAGATATAACTCCCGGCAAAAATGTGCTTGAAATACTTGGCGATGGGAGAGCCCTCGATGATTTCTGTAAGGCCGGAAGAATTGATATAATGCTCGATAATAACTCCGTGTTGCTTTCCGTATTCGTTCACATTGTTGAACCACTCCCGCACGCCGTCGTACAGCTTGATATCGGCCCCGAAACGATGGAAGCCGCTGCGCGTGAGCCGGATATGATTCTTCTTGGCTTCGTCGTGCATCAGTTTCATATAGGCCAGAATATTGGAAGCATCCTGGCCGATGGCGATACCGTCGCTCTTGGCCCAGAATTCTTCCGGCGTTTGCCCGATAGCCTGAATGAACCCGAACTCCTGCATGTTACCGGGAGACAAGGTGCCATCGAAGTCATAGATTAAGCCGATGATGGGTTTGCGTCTCATATCTTGTCCATTTATCGGTGCAAAGGTAATAAAAAAAGAGACATCCCCGAAGGAATGTCCCTTAGAATTGGTACGTAAGTTAAACTTACTTAACCTCGATCGTAACAACGCGGTTCTTCTGAGCACCGTCGAAGAGCTGAACATCTGCACCGTGACCAGCGCACTCGATGTTGGCCTCGTTGGCACCGGCGGCCTTGAGGAGATCCACAACGGCCTTGGCACGCTGCTCGGAGAGCTGCTGGTTGCGCTTGGCGGAACCGGTCTGCTTGTCGGCGTAGCCGTTGACAGCGAGTTTGGTGTCACCGTTAACAACGTTCTGGGCGAAATACTCCAGGTGAGCCTTCTCACGGGCGCTGAGCTTAGCGGAACCGCAGTCGAAGTAGAGGGTTATAGGAGCATTGGGCTTCACGTCAACAGCGGTGAAGGTACCGTTCTCGTACAGGTAGGTCTGACCGTTCTGGAGGTTGCGATAAGGAGCAAGCTCGTTTTCGAGGGCAGCCACTTTGTCTTTGAGCTGAGCGTTCTCTTTCTCGAGAGCGGCCACTTTGTCCTTGAGGGCATTGTACTGCTCGGTGGTGAAAGGAACAGGGATTACGACAGGAGTGATAGTGCTGTGACGATCCCAGTTGGTCTTGCCAAGGTTCACCTGCATACCGAGGGTAGCGGAAGGATAGAGGATGAAACGGCCAGCGTTGTTGGAGTAAGCGTGTGCTTTGCCAACAAGAGCCTTCAGGTCAATTGTAAGGTTGATACGCTTGCCCAGGCGAAGGACATTGAGGAGACCTGCACCAGCGGCATACTCGAAGTTGTGCTTGGTATTCTTTGCGATGGGATTGCGACCACTGGTAACATCCAGAACACCCATGGTAACATACGGAACGAAGTTCCAGAAGCGGAGCTCGTTGTAGCCGGCGATGGTGTGGGAGATGTTCCACATGAAGTCTCCGTGCAGATAGTGGAAACCGAAATCGGTGCCCTTAGCTATCTGAGGAGTAACGAAATCAACATTGGCGTTGTTCCAAAGACCATGATAACCCAGACGGATACCGATGGTAGGAGTGAACCACTTACCGAAGTTGAGATCAGCGGCGAGGCCGATGTGCCCCCACTGCTTAGGGTTACTGATGGGGCCAATGACACCGTTGATACCAGCACCAATACCGATGAACATGTTGTCACCAGCATGATTGGTCTCATAAGGACCATGAACAATCTTACCGTTTTCGTCACGGTTGTGATTCTCCTGCGCAAAAGCGTTAGCGGAGAACAGGAGGCTTGCAATGGCAAGAGCTCCGAAGATTTTGATACCTTTCATAATACAATATTAGAAATTAATTATTTCCTTTCTTTGCCAGTCCCTCTAGGGGATTGTCGATGCAAATTTAGGTATTTTTTTCTAGCCAACAAAATTTTGCACAACTTTTTTAATTTTTTATATAAACAGCGTATCTTTGCATCATAAGCTATTTTATGAACTTCAAACTGCATTCAGACTACCTTCCGTCCGGAGACCAGCCGGCCGCCATCGACCAATTGTGCGACGCTTTAAAGGAAGGCGTACAGGATGTTACGCTGCTGGGCGTAACCGGCTCCGGCAAAACCTTTACCATGGCCAACGTCATTCAGCGGCTTCAGCGTCCGGCCCTGATCCTGAGCCATAACAAAACCCTCGCAGCCCAACTGTACGGCGAATTCAAAGCTTTCTTCCCGGAGAATGCCGTAGAGTACTTCGTCTCCTATTATGATTATTATCAGCCGGAGGCCTATATTCCCGTGACCGATACTTATATAGAAAAAGACCTGAGCATCAACGACAAAATTGACGAGCTTCGCGTCAGTGCCGCATCGGCCCTGATGAGCGGCCGGCGGGATGTCATTGTCATATCATCCGTAAGCTGCCTGTATGGCATAGGCAACCCGGACGACTTCCACGACCAGACGGTGACGGTGCGAAAGGGCGAACAAATGTCCATGACGCGCCTGCTATATAGAATCGTAGATGCGCTGTACTACCGCACGGAGACCGATTTCAAGCGCGGCTCCTTTCGCGTGCGCGGGGACACCATAGATATATATTTGGGCGGCGCCGATTATGCTGCCCGCATCGAATTTTTCGGGGACGAGGTTGACCGCATTGCGCTCATCGACCCGGTGAGCGGGGCCGTTTTTGAGGAAATGGACAAGATTGACCTCTATCCGGCCAAGAACTTTGTCACTTCCAAGGAAAAGGGAGCCAAGGCCGTGAGCCAGATCCAGGAAGACTTGGTAAAGCAGGTGGAATACTTTGAATCCGTGGGCAAGTTCCTGGAAGCCAAGCGCCTGAAGCAGCGCGTGGAATACGATATTGAGATGATCAAGGAGATGGGCTACTGCCCCGGCGTAGAAAACTACTCCCGCTACTTCGACGGCCGCAAACCCGGCCAGCGTCCCTTTACCTTAATCGATTATTTTCCGGACGATTTCCTGGTGTTCATCGACGAGAGCCACGTCACCCTCCCCCAGATCCGTGCCATGTACGGCGGGGACCATTCCCGCAAGGAGACGCTGGTGGAATACGGCTTCCGCCTTCCCGCCGCCAGCGACAACCGCCCCCTCACCTTTGAAGAATTTGAGGCCGTAACCGGCCAGACGGTGTATGTGAGCGCCACCCCGGCAGACTACGAACTGGCCAAGTCCGAGGGCCTGGTGGTGGAGCAGATTGTGCGCCCGACCGGCCTCCTGGACCCGCCTATCGAGGTGCGACCCACCAAAAACCAGGTGGACGACCTCATGGAAGAAATTCAGCAGCGAGCCGCCAAGGACGAGCGCGTGCTGGTAACCACCCTCACCAAACGCATGGCGGAGGAACTAGACAGCTACTTCACCAAAACCGGCATCCGCTGCCGCTACATCCACTCGGACGTGGATACGGCGGAGCGCGTAGAAATCATTGAAGACTTCAAGAACGGCCTGTTTGACGTGCTCATCGGCGTAAACCTCCTGCGCGAAGGCCTGGACATCCCCACGGTATCCCTGGTAGCCATCCTGGATGCCGATAAAGAAGGGTTCCTGCGTAGCGGACGCGCGCTCACGCAAACCGCAGGCCGAGCCGCCCGCAACATCAACGGTCTGGTCATCATGTATGCCGATACCATCACGGACAGCATGGAGGAAACCATCCGCGAAACCGCACGCCGCCGCGCCAAACAGCAGGAATACAACAAGTTGCACGGCATCACACCCAAACAGGTACAGGTGCGCGCCAACGTCCTGATGAGCGAACTGGTGAAATCCGGTGACGACACCACGCACATGAGCGGCTTCCTGAACCCGGTGCTGCAAAACAGCGTCACCGGCCACGTAAGCGCAAAAGACAGCGTTTCCGACCCCGAATATGTTCCCAGCGCCTCCGAACTGGGAAAGGGCGATGTGAGCGTGGGCCTCGGGCACGACGCCAGGCGCGAAGGGACATCGGCCTATGTAGACGGCTACATTGCGGCCGACCTGGCGGCAGTGCTGCAAGACCCGGTGATCCGTTCCATGTCCCGCGAACAGGTGGAGAAAGCCGCGGAAGAAGCCAAGCGCAAGATGCAAAAAGCGGCCGCGGAGCTCGATTTTACCGCAGCCGCCCGTTATCGCGACGAAATGTGGGCCCTCCAGCAGTACCTGAAGGTCTGGCAGGAGTAGAGATTGCCGGTCGAGCCGGCAATGACGTCATGCCCGGCTTGACCGGGCATCTACTGTCTTGTCACCTTGATGACATGCTTCAAGGTACGGAGCTGGGAGAGAACCTTGTCCAGTTCCAGATTGGAGGGGACGGAGAGCTTCATGGCAATCTCCCAGGTACCGTTGCGGGGGTTGTCCGTAACGGTGAAGCTGCGGATGCTGGCCTTGAACTGGCCCACTGTTTCCAGGATGCGACCGCTGGCGCTTTCTTCATCCACCACCATCTTGAGCCCCACCTGGAAGGTGCCACTGGACGGGGTGTCCGCCCATTTCACCTTTTGGATGCGGTAAGGGTACAGTTCCAGCAGCCTGGCGGCATTGGGACAGGTGATACGGTGAATCTTGATGCCGTCCGTGCGGGTGACAAAGCCAAAGACATCGTCCCCGAAAACCGGGTTGCAGCACTTGGACATCTTGTAATCCAGGCCTTTGACGTTTTTGGCATTGAGCACCAGGATGTCGTCCTTGGCCTCACTGGCGCGGCGCTGTTTGGCCTGGGCCATGACGGCCTCTGCCGCTTCTACGGACGCGGCATGGCGCGCTTCCTCACCCAGGATATAGTCCTTGACCTGGTTCACGTCCAGCGTCTCATTGCCGATAGCGGCATAGAAGCCCGTGAGCGTGGGATAGTTCAGCTTTTTGCGCAGTTCCGTGAGCATTTCGTCCGGAAGTTCCAGCTTCCAGTTCTTCAGGCGGCGCTCCAGGATTTCCTTACCGTCTGCCGCACGGGAGAGTTCCTGCGCGGCCAGGGCCTGCTTCACTTTGCTGCGGGCCTTGGACGTAACCACCCAGTTAATCCAGTCCGGTGCGGGATGCTGGTTTTTGCTGGTCTGGATTTCCACTACGTCTCCGGTGTGCAGCTTTTCACGAATGCTCACCGCCTTGCCATTCACGCGCGCGCCCACGCAATGCGCGCCAATATTGGTGTGGATGCCAAAAGCGAAGTCCAGCACCGTAGCACCGGCACTCAGGATACGGAGCTCACCGGTGGGGGTGAACACAAAGATTTCCTGGTCCGGCGGCTGCGGAAGGTCCTCCGGGTTGTCTGAGCCGGGGTGCTCCAGGGCATAACGGACGCTCTTGAGCCAGGTATCCAGGCTTTCTTCCCGTTTGATGCCTTTGTAGGACCAGTGGCTGGCGAAGCCGTTCTCCGCTACGTCGTCCATGCGTTTGGTGCGGATTTGCACTTCTACGTACGCGCCGTCGCGGTTTTTGACCGTGATGTGCAGGCTCTCGTAGCCGTTGGGCTTGGGATTGGTGACCCAGTCCCTCAGGCGCTTGGTATCCGGCTCGTATTCTTCCGTCACGAAGGAGTACACCTGCCAGCAAAGGTCTTTCTCCTGCTTATGGTCTTCCGGATCGCAGTCGATGATAAAGCGGATGGCAAAAACATCGTACACACCCTCGAACGGCACTTTTTGCTTCACCATCTTTTGCCAGATGGAGTAGGCGGCCTTGGTGCGGATTTTCAGTTTGTACTGAATGCCGGCCTCCGAGAGCTTGCGCTTGAGCGGCTCGATAAACTCTGCCATCAGCTTTTCGCGGTCCTTCTCCCCCGCCTTTAACTTATTGGTAATGAGCCGATACTGTTCCGGCTGGGCATAGTTCAGGTAAATGTCTTCCATCTCCCGCTTCATGTTGTACAGGCCCAGCTGGTGCGCCAGCGGAATATACAGCATAAGGGTTTCCAGGATTTTTTGCTCCCGGTTGCTTTTGGGAAACATGGGAAGACTTCTCATCACCTCCAGACGGTCGGCAAGCTTAAGGACCGTCACGCGCGGATCCCGCGAGTACTGGATGATGAGCTTTTTGTAATTCTCTGCCTCCAGCCGCGTATCCTTGGGCTTAACGGTCGAAATCTTATTGAGGCCGTCTACCAGGTTGCAGATGACATCGCCCCACTCCCCTGCCTTTACCTCATAACCGCCCATGCGGCTGGCCTCGTGCAGGTAAACGGCGGCAATGCATTCTTCCGGAAGACCAATTTCTTCCTGGACGATACGGGCCACCGCGTCCGGGTGGCCGATAAACGGCGAACCGTCGTAGCGGGTCTGGTCCCTCAGGACCGCCACCGCCACTTCCCGCGCCTTTGCGACGATGTCCGTGGAGCTGTTCATCTGTTCTATTATTTAGTACGCTGACGTTCGGTGAGGGCACGCTGGAACGCGCGGGCGTTGGCCAGGTGTTCCGCATACGAGGAGGCAAAGCGATGCGTTCCGTTGAACGCAGGGTCTGCGCAGAAGAAAATATAGTTGTGGCTGTCCGGGTGCAGCACCGCCTCCAGGCAGCTTTTAGGCGGACAGGAGATGGGCCCCGGAGGCAGCCCCATATACTTGTAGGTATTGTACGGGGAGTCTACCAGCAGGTGCGACTTGAGCACGCGGTTGAGTTTGTAGTCAAAGCAAAACGCCACGGTAGGATCGGCCTGCAATTTCATGCCCGTGCGGAGACGGTTCAGATACACAGCGGCAATGGCAGGCTGTTCGGGAACATACTTGGTTTCTCCGTCCACGATGGAAGCCAGGACAGACACCTCCACCGGTGTAAGCCCCTGCCGCCGGGCGGCTTCCTTGCGCTCCGCCGTCCACCAGGCATTGCGCTGTTCCACCAATCGGTCCATAATTTCCGGGACCGACGCCGTCCACAGGATTTGATAGGTATCCGGGATGATGAGCGTAAACAGGTGTGCTCGCTTGACGCCATAGCGCGAGAGGGAATCGTTGGAGCCCACAAAGGACGCCACCTGGGCGGAATCCACCATCATCTGGGCGGCAATTTTGCGAGCCAGGTCTGCCTCCCGGCGGATGCTGCCGGAGAGGGTCAGGTTCACGGGCGTTTGCCAGCCTTTTTCCAGCATGCGCTTGACATACATGCTGGTGCAGGTGGAATCCACCAGATAATGACCGGGTTTTACGGCCTGTACCTCCTTGAATACGCGCTTGAGACTGGCCGGTTTTTTCACCTGGCCGCTGACAAGAATCCCATCCTCAACCTCCTCCAGGCTCATGTCCGGATAAACATAGACGTGCTGCACGCCCGAAAAATTGGGCACTTTGCGGTCGTACCACACCCGATAGGCCACTACCGCTCCCCAAACGAAGAACAGCACAGCCATCAGGGCTCCTATCCAGACAAGCGCTTTTTTCATGTTAACGAAGTTTAATGCAATCGCCTTCCGACAACTCCACGGGAGCGTGGAAGCCGTTCAGTTTCATGATGGCCTTTTCCTTGACGCCGAACCGCTGGCAAATGGCGTGGAAACTTTCCCCATCCTGCGACACGATATACATGTCCAGTCCCTTGGGAGACTGATTTTTCTTGGCCTGCAGGTACACAATCTCCCCGGCACGGGGAACGGCGCCTTTTTCCAGGTCGTTGTATTTGAGAATTTCCCAGCGAAACAGATGATGCTGCTTGGCGATGGACTCGTACGTCTCCCCTTCCATGGCATACACAAAGGGGACACCGTTGAGCGAGAACATTTTGCGGGAAAGGGCAAAGGAGTAATCCTCACTGGGCTGCACAGCCTCTTTTTCCGTCACGGAAAGGGAAGGTGCCACGGAGGGGCGCACGGCCACCGGCTCCTCAATTTTGTTCGGGGCCTGGGGAAGTTCTGCCTCTTCCGCCTCCGTCACTATGTCGAAGCGGGCCAGGTTGTAGTCTTCGATGTATTTGATGAGCTTGGCGGGATACTTGGGGTCTGTGGCGTAGCCGGCCTGCTTGAGGCCGTATGCCCAGGCCTTATAGTCCATACGGTCCAGGTCGAAAAGGAACTTGTACCGGTCCCGGTAGCGGAGGAAATCCGAATGGTCCCGGAAACTCTGGTCCGGGGAGTCGTACACGCGGAAGCATTCGTTTTTGGCGTCATCGTCCTTGTGCATGGTGCGGCCGGTCCAGTCCTTGTGGCACTTGATGCCAAAATGGTTGTTGCCCTGAACCGCCAGCGGGGACAGGCCGGAACCGGACTCCAGGATGCCTTGGGCCAGGGTGATACTGGCGGGGATACCACTGCGCAGCATTTCCTGCACGGCAATGTCCGAATATTGTGCAATGTATTTTTCCTGCACCGATTGCGCCCATACGGCGAGCGGCAAAAACAAGGTTACAAAAAGGATAACGATTTTTTTCATCATAGCATTGTCATTCTGATGGCACAGCCCGAAGAATCTCAAGATGCTAAGTTAAGAAGAAAAAATCAAATTTCGTAGACCTCGCCGTCGGAAGTGGCAAAAGTTTGCGGAAAAACGCTACGGCATTCTGCCTCATACGTTTTTACCTCACTGCTGCGGGAAGAATAATGGCCGATCAGGAGCTTCTGCGCCCCCGCCTCCAGCGCCACCTGCGCAGCCTGACGCGTAGTGGAATGGTGCCGCAGGGCACCCTGCTCGGCAAATTCCTGCACATACGTAGCCTCATGATAGATGACGGTGGTGCCGCGCAGCCAGGCGGCCTCCTCCGGGAAGGGCGCAGTGTCCGAGCAGTACGCATAGCTCCGGGGCACAAAAGGCTTGTAGGCAGCCTCTGCGGCTGGAATTACGCTGCCATCGGCACGGAAAACGTCTTCTCCCCTTTTGAGCGTGCCAATCTCCGTAAGGGTGAGGCCGTACTGCTCAATGGCCTCCTTGTGCACGTTGAAGGGCGGCTCTTTTTCTGCAAAGCGGAAACCGAAGGTCTCAATACCGTGATTGAGCGGAAACGCCTGCACTTCCATGCTTTTGGTCTCCAGGATGGTCTGAGGCTCTTTCATCTTGAGGGGCGTGAACCGAATCTCGAAGGCCAGGCCGTCGCCATAATAGCTCAGGAAGAACTTGAGGATGGGCCCGAAGTTCACCGGAGCAAAGATATTCAGCGGGGTTTGGCGGCCTTTCATGCCCAAGGTGCTTAGCAGGCCGAAGATCCCGAAGACATGGTCCCCGTGAATATGCGAAAGGAAGATGGAATCCAGTTTCATCATGGGGAGGCGCTCCTCCACCAGGCGGTACTGGGTTCCTTCTCCACAGTCGATAAGGAATAAGCGCCCATGCACGAGCAGTGCCTGGGCGCTTTGATTCCGGCCCTTGACAGGCATGGCAGACGCCGTGCCCAGCAAGGTCAGTGTGAACGGGTTATTACTCACCCTTTTCCATTTGCTCCTTCAGGGCAGCCAGTGCGGAAATGTCACCGAGGGTGGTCTTCTCCACATTGCTCTGCACCTTCTTGATGGCCTTCTTGGCGGATTCGGCCTCGGCGTTTTCGCGGGCGGCCTTCACCTCCTGATAGGTACGCACGTGGGAAACACGGACGGTGCGGGTGCTGCGGCGCAGATCCACAACCTTCACAGGAAGGGTCTCGCCCACGAGGGCCTGCTTGCCATCTTCTTTCACCATCTCGCGGTTGAAGGCGGTAGCCTCGGTGCCGTCGGCGAAGGTGAGGGTGGTGTTCTTGTCACCGGCAACGGTCACAGTGGCATCTACCACGGTGCCCACAGGGTACTTGGCCTCGAGCTCGTCCCAAGGGTTGGGAGTGAGCTGCTTGTGGCCCAGGGACAGCTTGTGGCTGTTCTCGTCGAAGTCCAGGATGACCACGTCGATCACGTCGCCGCTCTGAACCATCTCTGCGGGATGCTTGATCTTGTTCCAGCTGAGGTCGGAGATGTGGATAAGACCTTCCACGCCGTCTTCCAGCTCTGCGAACACACCGAAGTTGGTGATGTTACGGACGGTAGCCTTGTGCTGGGAACCTACAGGATATTTCTCGCGGATGCTCTCCCAAGGGTTGGTGGTGAGCTGCTTGATGCCCAGGGACATCTTGCGGGCCTCGCGGTCCAGGGTGAGGATAACGGCCTCTACTTCGTCGCCCATCTTCAGGAATTCCTGAGCGCTGTGCAGACGGGGGCTCCAGCTCATTTCGCTCACGTGTACCAAGCCTTCCACGCCGGGTTCCACCTCTACGAAGGCGCCATAGTCGGCCACGGCCACTACTTTACCCTTCACGGTATCACCCACCTTGAGGTCTGCGGAGAGCGCCTCCCACGGGTGAGGAGTAAGCTGCTTGAGACCCAGGGCAATGCGCTTCTGCTGCTCGTTGAAGTCCAGCACGACCACGTTGATTTTCTGATCCAGGGCAACCACCTCTTCCGGATGGGAGATGCGGCCCCAGCTGAGGTCGGTGATGTGGATGAGACCGTCCACACCGCCCAGGTCCACGAACACACCGTAGTTGGTGATGTTCTTGACCACGCCTTCCAGCACCTGGCCCTTCTCCAGCTTGGAGATGAGCTCTGCGCGCTTGAGTTCCTGTTCGGCCTCCAGGAGGGCTTTGTGAGAAACAACCACGTTGCGGAATTCCTGATTGATTTTCACAATCTTGAAGTCCATGGTGGTATCTACGAATACGTCGTAGTCACGGATGGGCTTGATGTCGATCTGGGAGCCCGGGAGGAAAGCCTCGATACCGAACACGTCCACGATCATACCGCCCTTGGTGCGGGTCTTGACATAGCCCTTCACCACTTCGCCGCTCTCGTAAGCAGCGTTTACCATATCCCAAGACT
This sequence comes from uncultured Bacteroidales bacterium, assembly GCA_900317845.1. GTDB lineage: Bacteria > Bacteroidota > Bacteroidia > Bacteroidales > UBA932 > Cryptobacteroides. The sequence continues at coordinate 19,547 of ONII01000020.1, read as the reverse complement.
TGAGCTGACGCGCCTTCTTGTGGGAGATGACGAGCTGACCTTTGCGGTCCTCTGCGCTCTCAACGAGCACTTCCACCTTATCACCGACCTTGAGGTCCGGGTTGTAGCGGAATTCGGGAGCAGAGATGACACCTTCGCTCTTGGCGCCGATGTTCACCACTACTTCGCGTTTGTTGATGGAGGTAACGACACCTTCCACCACTTCGTTTTCAGTGACCTTGGAGAGGGTCTGCTCGTACTTGGCAAGAGTCTCTTCCTTGGAGCTCTTGTCCACGCCTTCGTTTTCAAAGGCATCCCAATCGAAGTTCTCGGGAGCCACAGAGGCGTTCAGCACAGTGTTTTTAATTTCTTCAGACATAAATTTTGGTTGAAAAAACTAGTTGTTAAACATTATGTTTTGAGCTGTTTTTGCGGGGCACAAAAAAGCGCGCCCGGAAAAAAGCGCGCAAATATAGGTATAATTTCTTGATTTTGCAACTATTCCCGCCATACCTCGTGCCGGCATCCCTTAACGCATTATTGCCTGTTTTTGCGTAACGGCGTGCATCCGGATGCACACCATTACGCAATTATGGCTCTAAACGCGTAATGCCGTGCAGAGTTGGCGAAATTAAAACTTACAGCAGTTTTTTTCGCTTGAAGACAATCCAGATGGCTACGCAGCTGAGGGCCATGACGCCCAGGATGATGACCCAGTTCCAGAAGTTGGCGTTGGGGTCGTCGGCGTTAATCATGGGCAGGCGCACGTTCATGCCGTAGAAGCCGGCAATGAGGGTGGGCGGCATCAGGAACACGCTCACCACGGTGAACACCTTCATGATCTTGTTCTGTTCCAGGTTGATAAGGCCCAGGACAGTGTCCTGCAGGTACTCCAGACGCTCGAAGCAGAAGTTGGTGTGGTTCAGGAGGGAACTGATATCCTGCAGCAGCACGTTCAGGCGGTTCTCCAGGTTGCGCGGCACCTTGGTGGAGCGCATGAGGTTGGAAATGAGGCGCTGTTTATCCACTACGTTCTCACGCACCACCATGGTGTTTTCCTGCATCTGGGAAATGTCCAGCAGGAGTTCCTGGTCGATGTCTTCTTCCTCGTTGATGCGCTTGGCGTACTGGGAGATTTCCTTGGACAGGAGCTCAATCATATCCGCATCCAGGTCTACACGTTGATCCAGGATGCTGGCGAAAACGCTGAAGCCAGAGGGATACTGCTTGGGGTTCACCTGCAGGCGGCGCTGGAGCTCCGTGAAGGAACGGAGCGGCACCTCGCGGAGCGTAGCCAGGGTATCGTCCACAATGGTGAACGACACGGCCTGCATCATGTATTCGTCCTGACCGGGGGTGAGGAAGTTGGTGTTGGCGAAGATGGCGTCGTCGCTCTCGAAATAACGGGACGATGACTCAATTTCCTCCGCCTGTGCACGGCTTTGGATTTCGGTGCCCATAAAGGTCTCTACCGCACGTTTTTCTGCCCCTGTGGGATTCACAAGGTCAATCCATACGGTGTCCTCCAATTTGATCTGCGGGAAGTCTTTCTCCGACTGGGAGAGGAGAATTTTTCCGTTTTCTCTGTAGAAGATACTCAGCATATCTCAGAACCTGTTTTAGCTCCGGGCCAGTCGCACCGGATGGGATTATACGTATTAAACCAGCCGACGTTACGGAAAAGTCAGCCTGCAAAAGTACGGAAAAATCCTGAAATTGCAAATATTTTTTACGCCTCGTACTCCGTGGGATCAAAGCCCGCCAGGGCTTCCTTGCGCTCTACGCAGGTGCCGCACTTGCCGCAGTGCTTTTCCCCGCCCTTGTAGCAGGAATAGGTGAGCGAATAGTCCAGGCCGAGGGCTTTTCCCCTCAAGGCAATGGCCCGTTTGTCTATGTTGCAGTAGGGAGAAACCACCTTTACGCCATTGTAGGTGCCGGCCTCCACGGCCGCGGCGAACGCGTCGATAAACGCCGGACGGCAGTCCGGATAGATAGCATGGTCCCCGCTGTGGTTGGCCAGCATCACGGCATCCAGTTCATAACTCTCGGCCAGGCCGGCCGCAATCGCGAGCATGATGCCGTTACGGAACGGCACCACGGTGCTTTTCATGTTGTCGTCGGCGTAGGAGCCTTCCGGAATTTCTCCGCCGCCGAGCAGGAGGTCGCTTTTGAAATACTGGCCGATAAACGCCAGCGGAATCACCAGGTGCTTGATACCCAGCCGTTTGCAGTTTTCCCGCGCATAGGCGATCTCCCGTGCGTTGTGCTTGGAGCCATAGTCAAAGGTAACGGCCAGCGCAATGCTGTCCTTATACTCATACAACAGCGTGGTGCTGTCCAGGCCGCCGGAATAAATCAGTACTGCTTTCATAAGGTCTCCAGGATATTATTCACCGCTTTCCGGGCCGACGCCACGGCCTCCACCACCGTCTTGGGCCCCAGGATAAAATCGCCGGCCACCCACACATTTTCAAGGCCATCGACCTTTCCGGCCTCGGAAGTGGCGGGCCAGCCCCACTCGTTCATCCGGGCCGATGTTCCCTTGAACATGGCAAAATCCGGTTTTTCGGAAATGGCCGTGAGGAGCGTGTCGCACTCCACAAAATGGTCCGTCCCCTCGATGATGCGCGTTACCACGCGGCCGCCGTCTTCCGGCACCACATTTTCGCAGTCGCGGAACACCACGCCGCCTTCTTTCACCTCCACGGGCGCCTGGAACACCTTGAACTGCACGCCATCGGCCTTGGCTTCTTCCACTTCCAGCGGGTTGGCAGGCATGTTCTCGAAGGTTTTGCGGTAATATACCCAGGTTTCCGCGCCCTGGCGGATGGCCATGCGGCAGGCGTCCATGGCCACGTTGCCGCCGCCAATGACAATCACTTTCCGGCCCAGGTTAAAGGCCGAAGGGTCCTTGAGGAACGGCAGGGCCTGCACCGCCCGCTCTTCACCGGGGATGTGCAGCGTGGCGGGTTTTTCCGCACCGGCGCCAATGAGGACGGCGTCATAATCGGCCGAAAGCTGCTCCAGGCTTACGTCCTTGCCCACTTCCGTGCCTCCGCGGAAGGCGATGCCTGCTTCTGCGAACAAGTTCTCATAGGCGTCGCAGTATTTCTTGTCCAGGCGGAAGGCGGGAATGCCGTAGCGGAGCACGCCGCCCAGGCGCTCGTTGGCGTCCAGAAGGGTGACAGTAGCCCCGGCCTCATACAGCCACACGGCGGCGGCGATGCCCACCGGGCCCGCTCCCACCAGCGCAATGCGCTTGCCTTCCAGTTCCGCGGAACGGCGCTGGAGCTTGCACCCAAACAGGTACGCCGTGGAGATTTCCTGCTCTATCTCGTACCAGCGCACCGGTGCCAGCTTTACGTTGAGCACGCAGTGGCCGTAGCAGAACTGCTTCCAGTCGCACACCTGCGAGGTGACGGCCGTGAGCGGATTGTTGCGGAAGAGCATCTCCCCGGCCTCGTCCAGTTTTCCTTGCCTGTATAACAACATGCATTCCGGCACGGGTGTATGCACCGGACAGCCCTCAAGGGCACATTTGGGTTTCTTGCACAATAAGCAGCGTTGCGCTTCAGTGTTCATGGTTGAAAGATTTGTCGATTGGTCAGTGATCGGCCCAGGGTTAAGGAATCCGCGTATTCAAGGTCGTCGCCAAAGCCCAGTCCGCGGGCCAGGGTGCTCACCTTGATGCCGGAAGCCTCGATTTGCCGATAGATATAAAAAGCGGTGGTCTCCCCTTCCACGTCCCCGCTCAGGGCCAGGATGACTTCTGCCTCCGAGGGGGTTTCCAGGGCATGCACCCGCTCTACTAATTCTTTGATAGTGAGGTCCGAAGGGCCCACGCCTGCGATGGGCGAAATGATGCCGCCCAGCACATGGTACACGCCATGATACTGGCCGGTGGCCTCGATGCTCATCACGTCGCGCACGCTCTCTACCACGCAGATAGTGCGCTGGTCGCGGCTGTGGTCTGCGCAGATGGCGCAAAGCTCGCTGTCCGCGATCATGCGGCAGCGGCGGCAGTAGCAAACGTCGTCCCTCAGATGGTCGATGGCCTGTGTGAAATGGTGCACGTTCTCTGCCGGCTGCTTAAGGAGGTGCAAAGCCAGGCGCAGCGCACTCCGCCGGCCCACGCCGGGAAGCGAGCTGATGGCCTCTACGGCCTCTGACAGCAGCACGGAAGGATAATTCTCTTTATAGGCCATGGTACAGTTTTAAACCTTCCAGCGGGGAGGCGATGATGCGGGAAAGGGTGAAGCCGTATTCGGCGGCCAGTTCCTGCAGGATGTCCCGGCAGGCAAAGCCAAAACCGCCCACAATGCCCAGCGGAAGGGCATCGTACTGCTGAACCGTCCGTTCAAAAAAAGCGCGGAAGTTCTTGTCCACCAGCTCCTTGGCGTATGCGTTGGTCTTGTAGCGGGCTACCACGAAGGGCGCCAGGCTGCCCAGGTACCGGGCCGGTGCGGGCGTACGGTACACCTGCCGGACAATCTCCGGGTAGGAGGCCGGGAAAGTTTGGGCAAATTCCTGCGCGAGTTCTTCGGGCACAAGGCCTTTCAGGTAGTCTGACAGGAAGGTTTTCCCCAGCACGGCGGCGCTGCCTTCGTCGCCCAGGATGAATCCGCCGCAGTGAACTTGTGCCGTGATTTGTTCGCCGTTATACTGGCAACTGTTGGCACCGGTGCCCATGATGGCGGCGATACCGGGGCGGCTGCCGCAGACGGCGCGGGCGGCCCCCAGCATGTCGGAGGCGCATGCGATGCTTGCATGCGGGAACCATCGACCCAAATCTACGGGAGGCTCCCCTACCAGACCGGCGGCGTACAGGTACAGCGCATCCACGTCCGGGAACTTTTGGGCGGCGGCATCCAGGAGGCCCTGGAGCTGCTCCCGAGGCGTTTGCGAGAGGTTGAAGCCCGGCGTACGCAGCTGCGTTCCGTCACTGCACAGCCAGTCGGCCTTGGTGGCCCCGCAATCGATGATAAGCGTTTTCATGCCTGCACGAATTTACCGTTCCGCTTCCAGTGAAAATAACCGTAAATGGCCGATGCGGTATACATGGCATACAAGACAGCCATCCAATACTGCCCGGTCTGAATGCACAGGGCGGTGGACAGGATGTCGGCCACAATCCAGAGCAGCCACTGCTGCAAATAGCTCTGCGCCAGCCACCAGGTGGCTATTACGCTGAGTACGACAACCGTACCGTCCAGCTCAGGAGCGGCATCCCGGGTGAAGCGAAGCACCTGGATGAGCACTACGGAGCCTACTACAAGTAGAGCGGCGCTCCAAAGGGCCACAGCCTTCGGGAGTTTCCGGAGATGGAGTTCTCCTTCCCCCACCTGCGCGCCGGCCTTTTTCCACTGGATAAGGCCCACCACGGACATGCCCACATAATAGAGATTCAGGCCCATGGACGCCCACACGTGCTGCACGCCGAAGCTCACGGCACAGGCGATGCCGGTAAAGATGCCCAGCACCCACATGGCGTTCTTCTGCAGGATTTCCAGCACCACATACACGATGCCGGTCACCATGGCAAAAAGCTCTATGACCTGAATCCAGTCCAATTACCTTACCTCAATGAGTTCCACCACAAACTTGAGCGCGCTGCACGGCGGAATGCCGCGGGTGCCGCTCTCGCCATAGGCCAGATTGTAAGGCAGATAGAGCTCATACTTGGCGCCTTCGCTCATCAGCTGCAGGCCTTCCGTCCAGCCTTTGATCACCTGATTGAGGCCAAACTCGATGGGCTCCCCGCGCTTGTAGGAGCTGTCGAACACCTGCCCGTTGGGGAAAGTGCCCTCATAGTGGCAGTACACCTTGTCCGTCGCCTTGGGCTTGCGGCCGGTGCCTTCCTTGATCACCTTATACATAAGGCCGCTCTTGGTGGCTTTTACCTCGGGGTCTTTGGCCATCTGGGCCAGGAACTGCTCCCCTTCTGCCTTGGCGGCGGCGCCGGCTTCTGCGGCGCGCTGGGTGGTTTCTTCTTCCAGTTCTTTGTAGAAAGCTTCCAGGGCTTCACCGGCCTCTTCCAGGCTAATAGCGGGCTGGGCGCCCGTGAGCATGGCCTTTAAGCCGGCCAGAAAGTCTTCTACGTTGTTTACGTGGATTCCCTGCTGATAGAAGCTGGAAGCCACGCTCATTCCGAATGCGTACGATTTTTTGTCCATATGTTATTGTAATGATTTTGCTGCGGATGCACCGGCCAGGTAGCCGGAGCTGAAGGCAAGTTGCAGGTTGTAGCCGCCGGTATCGGCATCCATATCCAGCACCTCTCCGGCGAAGTACAGGCCGGGCTGTTTCTTGGATTCAAGGGTTTTGGCCACGATTTCCGAAGTGCTCACGCCACCGGCGGTAACCACGCAACGCTCGAAGCCCACAAATCCGGCAATGTCCATTTTCCAGTTTTTGAGGGCGGCGGCGAGGGTGTCCACACTCACCTTGGAATTGGTTTTCAGGAAAGCCAGGGTGAGGTTCCAAGGGATGAGTTTGCCCAGCATGATGCGGAACAGTTTCTGGAAAGGCTGGCCTTTGGAACGTTCGTCGTGGATTACCTCTTCCCACTTGGCGTGGATATCGGCACTGAGTTTTTCTTCCTCCACGGCCGGTTTGAGGTCCAGGGCGACGCTCACTTTTTGTCCGTCCACCAGCGCCTTGACGGCCCTGCGGCTCACCATGAAGCCCAGCGGGCCTTCCAGGCCGCCGTCGGTGAACTCGATGTCGCCGAACTCCTGCTGCACGGATTCCCCGTTCACAAAGAGGGTGAGCTGGACGTTGTCCAGGTTGTTGCCGTTAAAGAGTTCCCCAAGGTCGCTCAGCGGGGTAATGCGTTCGATGTGTTTGTCAAAGGTGGGATACCAGGAAGGGAGCGGAGCAATGTTGCGCTCCTTGGTTTTTCCGTATACGGTGCGGCCGCGGAAGGCCTGTTTGATTTCTCCGGAGAGGGGCGATTTTTCCTTGTAACCAACTGGCACAAGGGCGGTTAAGGAAGGAAGGCAAGCGTCAATGCTGTGACCCAGTTCCTCTGCCCACATGTAGCCGTCGCCGGTGGAGCCGGTACCCGGGTAGGACAGGCCTCCGGTGGCGATGATGAGCTTTTTGCAGGTATATTCTACAGGCTCGATGGTGACTTCCTCCCGCGTGGGAGCCGGCTTGCCGGGGCGGAGTTTGCGGGGGTCCGCCACGGGGATGCGTACCTGTTTGCGGGACGTTTGCACGCAGTCCAGGCTAAAGCCGTGGGGCGTGGGGTCGATGGTTTTGACCTCGCAGTCCGTTACCACCTTGACGCCGCTCAGGGTGCAGGCACGCAGAAGCGTGTCCACTACATCCCCGGCCATGTGCGATTCCGGGAAGGCGCGGTCTCCGCGCCCCACTACGCTGCGCAGGCCATTTTCCTTGAGAAGGGCGATGAGGGCATCCGGGGTAAGGTTGTGCCAGGAGGGGCTTACAAAATTCACATCCGTCCGGATATGGTTGCTGAAGGCGGCCCAGTCTTTTACATTGGTGAAATTGCAGCGGCCCTTGCCGGTAATCATGACCTTGCGGCCCGCCTTGGGCATTTTTTCCAATACGGTTACAGTGCCTCCTTCTGCGCTTTCTGCCAGCACTTTTGCTGCACCTACGGCTGCCATCAGCCCGGCGGCTCCTCCGCCAATAACAATAATATCCGAACGCATACCTATAATTTTATCTGCAAAAATACGTTTAATCCGCAACCTCTGCAAATAAAGTTTGGATTGTTTTGGAAAAAAGTTGTATATTTGCAGTCCCGATTCACCACAATCGGTCTTGCCACTTTAGCTCAGTCGGTAGAGCAGCGCATTCGTAACGCGCAGGTCGGGAGTTCGAGCCTCCTGAGTGGCTCAAAAAAGCTTCCGCACGGAAGCTTTTTTTGTACCTAAATGTTATGACGATGATACGAAAAGCGGAGGCGCGGGACCTGGAGGCCGTGAACGGGCTCCTGCGGCAGGTACTGGCGGTGCATCACAAGGGCCGGCCGGACCTTTTCAACGCCGTTGGCAAAAAATATACGGACGATGAGTTGCTGGACATCTTTGCCTGCCCGGACACGCCGGTCTTCGTTTATGAAAAAGACGGAGCGGTGCTTGGATATGCCTTCTGTGCCATTCAGCGCCAGGGCAGCGGCAGCCTCAAGGAGATTACCACGCTCTATGTCGATGATCTCTGCGTGGACGAGCGGGCGCGACGGGCGCATATCGGCACGGCCCTGTTCGAATACGTGAAGGCATATGCCCGGGAGCGGGGCTGCCACAACCTCACCCTGCATGTATGGGCCTGCAACCCGGAGGCGGAAGCATTCTATGCCGCCCTGGGCCTCAAGCCGCAGTACACCTGCATGGAAACGGTTTTGTGAACTTTTCGTATCTTTGCACAAATTTCTGAGTATGTATTACGTTTGTAAACGATTGGAGATATCATCGGCCCATGCGCTACACCTTTCCTATGAGAGCAAGTGCGAGGACCTGCACGGGCACAACTGGATTGTGAAGGTGTACTGCAAGAGTGAAACGCTCAATGCCGACGGCATGGTAACGGACTTTACGCACATCAAGCGGGACATTGCCGGCGTGCTGGATCACAAGAACCTGAACGAGGTTTTGCCGTTCAATCCCACGGCGGAGAACATTGCCCGCTGGATCTGCGACCACGTGGAGAACGCCTACAAGGTGGAAGTGTGGGAAAGCGAGAACAACATGGCCGCCTATGAACGGTAGGTACCGGGTCAACGAAATCTTCTATTCCCTGCAAGGCGAGGGGTTCTGGACCGGGACCCCCGTGGTGTTCGTGCGCCTGAGCGGGTGCAACCTGCAATGCTCCTTCTGCGACACAGACCACAAGCCCTACCGGGAAATGAGCGCGCAGGAGATCCTCCGGGAGGTGCAGCAGTACCGCTGCCCGCGCATCTGTCTCACCGGCGGAGAGCCGCTGTTGCAGCTGGACGACGAACTCCTGGACACGTTCAGCGCTTTCATCGTCCATATGGAAACCAACGGTTCCGTTAACAAGCCGGAAGTAAATCGGGTTCAATGGGTTACGTTGAGCCCCAAAAATCACCTTCCCGGCTACGCGGAACGCGGCAAAGTGGCCATCACCGAGGCCGATGAGATTAAACTGGTGTATGACGGCACGCTCACCGAGGAGGAAATCCTCGCCTGGGAAGGGTTCCCCGCCAGCCACCTCTTCCTCCAGCCCTGCGACGTACCGGACCCCGCCCGGCGGCAGCAGCTCCTGGAGGCCACCATCGACTTTGTGAAGCGTCACCCCCTCTGGCGCCTTTCCCTCCAAACCCACAAGCTCTTACATATCCGGTAATCCCGGAGTGACAGCCAAGCATTTAAGTATCAGCCATTTACCATACATTTCTCGTTCAATTTTCGAACGAGGAATAGTATATAACCTACTACAAATCAGTAGATTAGCCGCCACGAACCCCAGAGAACCGTCCGTGGCAGCCAAGTTATTGTTAGCCAGAGTTTTACCACATAATCCTCGTTCGAAAATTGAACGAGGAATGTACAGGAACAAACTGTGGGTCAACGACTTAGCAATCACAGGGGATAAATGCCGGCACCGACAAAGTCGATGAGGGCTTGCGGCTCCAGGCAGAGTTGCAGGCCACGGACGCCGGCGCTCACGTAGATGGTGTCCCAGAGGAGGGCACTCTCGTGGATATAGGTGGGCAGCGGTTTTTTCATGCCGATAGGGCTGCACCCGCCGCGGATGTAGCCGGTGAGGGGCAGGAGCTCCTTCACATGAATCATGGCGCAGTTCTTATTGCCGGAGATGCGGGCCGCCACGCGAAGATCCACCTCCATGGAACCGGGGACTACACAGACAAACAGCCCGGTGCGGTCTCCCCGGAGCACCAGGGTTTTGAACACCCGGTCCAGGTCCTCCCCCAGCTGTTCCGCCACGTGGGAAGCCTCCAGGTGCTCTTCGTCCACCTCATAGGGGACCAGCGTATAGGGAATGCCGGCGGCGTCCAGGAGCCGGGCAGCGTTTGTTTTCTGTAAAGCCATGGTGCAAAATTACGGAAAATATTGCTATCTTCGTAACCATGACACCCAAAGAGGTACTGAAGACATATTGGGGCTATGACAGTTTTCGCCCCATGCAGGAGGAGATTGTCCGGGAAGCCCTGGAAGGAAGGGACGTGCTGGCCATTCTGCCCACCGGCGGCGGCAAGAGCGTGTGCTTCCAGGTACCCGCCCTCATGCAGGAGGGCCTGGCGCTGGTGGTCACGCCCCTGATCGCCCTCATGAAAGACCAGGTGCAAAACCTCCGGCAACGGGGCATACGGGCCATGGCCATCCATGCCGGCATGAACCGCCGGGAAGTAGACCTGGCCCTGAACAACGCCGCCTACGGAGACTACAAGTTCCTGTACCTGAGCCCGGAACGCCTGCACACAGACCTGTTCCAGGCCTATCTGAGCGTGCTCAAAGTCTCCTACATTGTGGTGGACGAAGCCCACTGCATCTCCCAGTGGGGCTACGACTTCCGTCCCAACTACTTGCAAATTGGCGAACTCAGAAACCGTATAGACGCCCCGGTCATCGCCCTCACCGCCACGGCAACGCCCGTAGTGTGCGACGACATCATGGACCGCCTGCGCTTCAAGGAAAAGAATCTCCTGCGGTCCGGCTTCGAGCGCCCCAACCTGAGCTATATAGTGCGGAAGGCGCAGGACAAGATTGGACAAATCCTGAGCATCTGCGAAGGCGTTCCGGGCACCGGCATCGTGTATGTCCGCAGCCGGGCACGCACCCAGGAGCTGGCGGAAGCCTTGCGGGCCGCCGGCATCCCCGCCTCCTTCTACCACGCCGGCCTGGGGCCGGAAACCCGCGCCCTCCGGCAGGAAGACTGGAAAAGCGGCAAAACGCGCGTCATGGTGTGCACCAACGCCTTTGGCATGGGTATCGACAAGGCCGATGTCCGCTTTGTGGTGCACGCAGATCTGCCGGAAAGCCCGGAGGCCTATTTCCAGGAAGCGGGGCGCGCCGGCCGCGACGGCCTCCCCTCCTACGCCGTCCTCCTGTGGAACGGCACGGACCAATCCCGCCTAAGGCAGCTGGAGGAGGTCTCCTTCCCCACCCTGGAATACATCGAGGACATCTACCAGAAGGTGCACATCTTCTTTGAGATACCGTACGAAGCCGGCATCGGCCGCATGCTCAAGTTTGACCTCCCGGCTTTTTGCAAGCAGTACAAACTGCAGCGGGCACCGGCCTACTACGCCATCAAATACATTGAGCGGGAAGGCCACTGGACGCTTGCGGAAGACATGGATATTGCCACCCGCGTGCGGATTGAAGTGGACCGGCAGCAGCTGTACAACGTGGAGCTTCCGGACCCGGTGATGCCCGCCCTCCTGGAAGCCCTCATGCGCATGTACACCGGCATCTTCTCCTTCGCGCAACCCATTGACGAAGAAGCGGTTGCGCGCCGAATCGGCATCACTACGGCACAGCTGCGCCAGGAGCTGTACCAGCTCAGCGTGAACCATGTAATCCGCTACATTCCGGCGGACCATGCCACGGTGCTCTACCTCCAGCACGGCCGCCTGCAGCCGGGCAATGTCCAGCTCTCCCCCAAGCGCTACCGCATGCTCCGCAGCACCTACGGCGAGCGCGTGCAAACCATGCTGGAGTATGTAGAAGAGACGCAGGAGTGCCGTTCCCGCTTTCTCCTGCGCTATTTTGGCCAGGAAAAAAGTGCCGATTGCGGCAAATGCGATATCTGCCGCGCCGCTGCGGCCCGTTCCAAGGACCTGGAACAGCAGCTGAAAGCCTGGATCCTGGAACGGGACGGCATGTACACCCTGGCCGATATCCGCAGCGCCTTTGGCACCGCCGACGAAAACTACCTGCCGGTGCTCCGCGCACTCATCGACCGGAAAGAAGTTCCGCCTTACGCATAATTTTCCTATCTTTGCAGGTTCTATGGCCTCCGGGAAAGACATACTGCTTGGCCGCATCCGCAGCGGTGAAGGGCTCAGCTTTGGGCAGCAGCTCAAGTTGAGTCTCATCCTGAGCTATCCGGCCATCCTGGCGCAGCTCTCGTCCGTGATGATGCAGTATATCGATGCCTCCATGGTGGGGCATCTGGGGCCGGCCGCCGGGGCCTCTATCGGCCTGGTTTCCACTTGTCTGTGGCTTTTTGGCGGCTTTGGCATGGCCGTCACCAGCGGTTTTTCCGTGCAGGTGGCGCACCTGGTGGGGGCTAATGACTTCAGCGGCGCCCGTTCTGTCCTCCGGCAAGCGCTGGTATGCGTCCTGGGATTCAGCCTTTTCCTGGCGGTTACAGGCATGGGCATCTCCCCCTTCCTGCCCCATTGGCTGGGCGGCGGAGCAGACATCACCGGAGATGCCACCAGCTACTTCTTCATTATGACGCTGTTCATGCCCGCCATGATTATGGACTGGACCTGCGCTGCCATCCTGCAGGCCAGCGGCAACATGAAGGTGCCCAGCGTCCTGAGCATCGGCATGTGCGTGCTGGACGTGGTGTTCAATTACATTTTCATCTACCTGCTGGAGATGGGCGTCACCGGAGCGGCGCTGGGCAGCGGCCTGGCGGAGGTCGTCACCGGCCTGGCCATGTTCTACTTCCTCACCGTAAGGAGTCCGGAACTGAACCTGAGGCAGGAAAAAGGGAGCTTCCGTCCCACCCGGAAAGTGGTGGAAAAAGCGCTGGGCATCAGCGGTCCCATGGCGCTTCAGAACCTCCTCATGCGCGGAGCGCACATCGCTTCCACTGTCATTGTGGCGCCGCTGGGCACCATTTCCATCGCCGCCAACAGCTTTGCCATCACGGCGGAAAGCTTCTGCTACATGCCCGGTTACGGCATTGCCGATGCTTCCACCACGCTGGTGGGCCAGAGTATCGGTGCCGGGCGCAAACCCCTGGCGCAGCGTTTTGCCTGGATTACCACCTTCCTTGCAATGGCCATCATGGGCTTCCTGGCCATCCTGATGTACCTCTTTGCCCCGCAGATGATGGGGCTCCTCACTCCGGATGGGGCGGTTATCGACCTGGGTGCCCGCGTCCTCCGCATCGAAGCCTTTGCGGAAGTGGGGTATGCCGCTTCCATCGTGGCGTACGGTGCCTGCGTGGGCGCCGGCGACACCCGCATTCCCAGTCTCATGAACTTTGGGTCCATGTGGATTGTCCGTATTATTCCTGCCATTTTCCTTGCCCGTATCTACGGCCTGGTGGGCTTCTGGATTTGCATGGCGGTGGAACTGAACTTCCGCGGCCTCATCTTCCTGGTCCGCCTGTACCGGGGCAGATGGCTGTCAGAGAAAACCCGTTAACGTATGAATAAACTTGCCTTTGTAGTACCGCAGCCCGACGACCGCATCCTGGGCGCGCTCCTGTTCCAGAAAAACAAAAAGTTCACGGTATATGTACCTGAAAACGAGCCTGTTTCGGCCGATTATGAAGGCCAGCTCACCCTGAAGCACGGCACCTGGAAAACGGTGGAAGAGCCATTGGTGTGCGTTCTGGAACCGGGAGCCCTTCCCGGTCCGCACTTTGTGTGCCGCGTGCTCTTTTGCGCGTGGCTGTTCAAAAAATCCCAGGTTTACCACGTAAAGACGGGCCTTTCCTACGGCTGGAACGCCAGCGCCAAGAAGTTCTTCCGCCTCACCGTGGTGGAGCACGTTCCCGCCCCGCTCTCCAGCTTTGTTTTCCGCAGCGCCAAGCTCCGCGAAATGTCCGTAGCCAAGCCGGACGGCACCCTGGAAGTGATTCCCACCGTCATTGGCTGCGCCCCCATCCGCAATGTCTGGTGGGAAAAACTCCCCTGGACCGCGCCCCTGCCACAGCAAGGACCGGAAGCCGTAAAAGAATCGGTAAAAAAGAACCTGGACCTTTTCCGCTGGTGCGAGTCCTTCTTTGGGGACGATAACTTCCCGCTCTCCGTGGGCGACCAGCTGGACCTCTTTGCCCGGGAGCTCGCCCGCCTGTACCCGGACTACACTGAAGAACAGCTGAGCGAAACCATGCTCAGTTTCCAGGTTGCGCAAGGCACCTTCCGCAGAATGCGCGCCTCCAGCGCCCTGAGCAGCGCCATCAAAGAGCGCGAAAGACAGCTTTAAAGGGTAAGGAGCGGCGATGCCTCTCCACGCCTGAGCACCCGCAGATGCACCGTCCCGGGCTCCACGCCCAGGGCCTCCAGGGCCTGCCTGGCACTTGCATAGGCCAGTTCCGGCGTGTTGTTGTTGCCGCTCAAATGGCACAGGAACAGGTTCCTGAGCTCCGGATGCATGAAGCAGGCAATGGCCTCGGCGCAGTCGGCATTGGACAAATGGCCGATACCGTGGGAAATGCGCTTTTTCAGGTAGTCGGGGTAGTTTCCGCCCAGCAGCATATCCAGGTCGTAATTGGATTCCACCACCACCGTGGTGGCCTGTGACGCCCAGCGAAGGGCCTCCTCCGTGGCATGTCCCAGGTCCGTCATGAGCACAAAGAGTTCCTCCCCGCACCGGATGGCGAAGCCCACGCACTGGGTGGCGTCGTGCGGAACCTCAAAGAACTGGACGTCAAAGTCTTCCGTCACGGGATTCCACACCTGCGGTTCCAGGTTGTTCCGGCAGGGCCCCGTCCAGTCCCGCGTAAAAGGATGCCGCAGCAGGGCCTCGTGGATGGTGGATGTGGTCCATACCGGCAGCGAAAGCCGCTTGCAGAACGAGCCCAGCGAACGGATATGGTCTCCGTGGTCGTGCGTCACCAATATGGCCGACAACGCACTGAAGTCCAGGTGCAAATGCTCCAGCTCCTTTTTGATACGGCGGGGGCTTACGCCGGCGTCGATGAGCACGCCGGAATGCGATCCCAGGAGCAGGTAGCAGTTGCCGCAGCTTCCGCTGGAAAAACTCACAAAGCGCATTACGGCCGGTCCTCCTTTTCACAGTAGCGGGAAATCACCGTGTACGCCCCCTCCACGCCCAGTTCCCCGGCGCGGGACAGGTCGATACAACCTTTCTCCTTGTCTTTCAGGTAGATGAGCACCAGGCCCCGGTTAAAGTACGCGCTGCCCAGCCACGGGTACAGCCGGATGGCTTTGTCGTAACTCTCGATGGCCTCCACGAAACGGGAACTCAGGCTGTAGAGGTTCCCCAGGTTGAACTGGAGGAAGGGGAACTGCGGGAGCAGCGCCGCGGCGGCTTCCATATCGGAGAGGGCCTCCGAATAGTCGTACTCCTTCATTACCTGCTCCCGCACCCGGGCCCGCGTATTGCCTTTGTCGTCCATGGTGAGCGTTTGTACGTTGGATTCAAAGGAGGCGATAAAGGCAATCATCTCGGCCCGCAGCGCGCCGCGGTTCATCAGGTAAAATGCCTTGTAATAAGGCGCATACGGGTCTTCGGCGGGGGCTTCCACTGCATCCGTAAAGTGCAGCAGCGCCGTCGAATACTGCTTGAGACCCACGTCCTGCAGGCCCTTGAAGAAGGGGTCGGAAACGCTCTCTCCCAGCAGGGCCGATGTCACCGGCAGCGCCGAAGGCTCCTGGCTGAGTTCCACCGGCAGCGGCGCTTTGGCGAGGAAGCCGTCCAGGAGTTTGTTCTCGTAGCGGTGCGCCAGGGCATAGTGGGCATCGTCCTTCCGTTCCACCAGCACAAAGCGGTAGAGCGGTTTCAGGTTGATGTCCACGTCCCGGTAACGCAGCATCTCATCCTCGAAGCCGCCGCTGCGGGCAAAATCGGCATCGAAGGCCAGCAGGTTGGAGTACTTGCGCGTGGTATCCGAGAAGTCTGCGCCGCCGGAGGTGGCCTTCTCATAGTCCGCCACTTTGGCGCGCGCCGTACGGTAGTCTTCCTTGGAGGCGCGGGTCATACCCAGCTGCAGCTCCACATAGGCCCGGTTCATATAGGCCTTGGCAAAGTCCGGGTACAGCTCGATGGCTTTGTTGTAGTCCGCCAGGGCGTCGTCCCAGCGCGCCATCTCGATAAAGAAACCGGCGCGGTTGAAGTAGGCCAGCACATTGCCCGGGTTGATGGCAATCACGCGGTCCATGTCATTGAGCGCGCCTTCGTAATCCCCTACCTGGGCGCTCAGGAGGCTGCGGTTATACAAGGTAAGGGCATTGCCGGGCTCATACTTGAGCACCGTGTTCAGGTCCTTCATGGCGGCGTTCAGGTCCCCTTTTTCACTACGGACGATAGCCCGTTGGAAGTAGGCCAGCGTAAGGGTGGAATCCAGCTCCACCGCCCGGTTGAGGTCGCTGAGGGCATCGTCGTACTGCCTGCGTGCCGCCATGAGGCCGCCGCGGCGGATGTAGCCTTCCGGCTCAAAACGGTCCAGCCGGATGGCATGGTTGTAGTCCTGCAGGGCCTTGGTGGTATCGCCCAGAAACAGATAGGACGCGCCCCGGTTCAGGTAGGACGACGGATCCTTGGGCTCCTTGCGGATGTACTTGTCGAAGTCCTGGACGGCGCGCTCGAACTGGCGGCTCAGAAAATAGGTGACCCCCCGCGTGAAATACAGGCCCGAGGACCCCGGACGCAGTTCGATGGCCCGCTCCAGGTCTTTGAGCGCCTGGTCATAGTCTCCGGTGCGACTTTCCGTAATGGCACGGTAATGAAAGCCGGACGTGAAGACAGGATTCAGGCGCACGGCGGTGGAAAAGTCCGCCTTGGCGCCCCGGATATCGCCCAGATTGTACTTGGCGATGCCCCGGTAAAAGAAGGTCCAGTAGTCCGTGCTGTCCAGCTGCGCCAGAATATTGAAATTGGAGACAGCCTCATTCAGGCGGCCGTCCTGCAGGGCCGTGCGGCCCCGGAAAGAAAAAACGTCCTTGTCCCACTGGCCCCATGCTTGCATACTAACGCAGAGAGTCAGGCAGAGTAGGAGAATATGCCGGATGCTGTTTTTCACCAAAAATATTTTCAATTCCGCCACGAAATAGCTAATTTCGCGCCAAATGACAAAGTTAGCAAAAATTTTGATGATATTGCTGCTGGGGGCCTATGTTCCTTCGGCCGCACAGGTTCGATATACCATCTCTCCCAAAAACGCGGAGGCCGTCCTCAAGACAGAAAACATCCGCCAAACCGTTGAATACCTCTCCAGTCCCTCTCTGGGCGGACGCGCCAGCGGAACGGACGGCGGGCGCAAAACCGCCGCCTGGATAGAGGGTCAGTTCCGGGACCTGTATCTGCAACCGTTTACCGGCGCGTGGATGCACGGATTCCAGCTGGCGGGCGGTTTCGGCCGCAATGTGCTGGGCTTCATTCCGGGCAGCGCCTCCCCCGCCCGCTACGTGCTGGTGATGGCCCATTACGACAACCTGGGCACCCTGGGCGGCACCTTTTATCCCGGAGCAGACAGCAACGCTTCCGGCGTGGCGGCCCTCCTGGAAGTGGCCCGCATGTTCCAGCACATGAAAAGCCGCAAGCGCACCTATGCCCGCGGCATCATCTTCGCGGCCCTGGACGGCAAGGAAAAGGACCTGGCCGGTTCCCGGGACCTGTGGCGCCTGATAGACCAGGGAAAACTGGTGGACCCCGTGAGCGGAACGCCCATCGGCAAGGACCAGATTATGCTGGTGGTGAACCTGGACCAGCTGGGGGCCACCCTGGCGCCCCTCACCAAGGGCAATCCCAACTACCTGATGATGCTCTCGGATAGCGCCACCGGCTGGCGCTCCACGCTGGAAAACGCCAACCGGGACCAGCATATCGGCCTGGAAATTGGCTACAGCTATTACGGCAGCGCCGATTTTACCCGTCTTTTCTATACCCGCATCTGCGACCAGCGCGTGTTCCTGGAGCACGAGATTCCCGCCGTCATGTTCACTTCCGGCATCACCCTCAACAACAACAAAGCTACGGATACGCCGGACTCGCTGGACTATCCCGTCATGCGCAAACGGATTCAGCTAATTTTCTATTGGTTAGATAAGGTTTTATAGCGGGATTTTTTGTATCTTTGTAGGGTTAGGTTAGAAAGTATGCGAGATTTCCTGAAAATGATGAGGCAATACGCCTCTCCCTATAAAGGTCATTTGGTTGGGTCAGTGGTGCTGAACATGCTCAGCGCCATCTTCAATATCTTCTCCTTCGCGGTTGTAGTTCCTCTGCTGGATATCCTGTTCAAGGTAAACGAGTCTGTGTATCAGTTTGTTCCGTGGGACGCGCAGATGGATTTCAAGGAGAAGGCCGTGAACAACCTGTATTATTACGTGTCGGCCTTCGCCACCACCTATGGCGCGGCCAACGCCCTGTTCCTGCTGGCGGGCATCATGATTCTTTTCACGGCCCTCAAAACCAGCTGCTATTTTGGTTCCAACGCCATCATGATTCCCATCTCTACGGGGATCGTCAAGGAAATCCGCTGCCGCATTTACAACAAGGTCCTGGGCCTTCCCATCGGCTTTTTTACGGAGGAGCGCAAAGGGGACATCATTGCCCGCATTACCGGGGATGTGTCGGAAGTGGAAAACTCCATTGTAGCCTCCCTGTCCATGCTCATCAAGGACCCCATTCTCATCCTCATCTATTTCGGCTTCCTTGCCTGGCTCAGCCCGGAAATGATGATTTTCACCATCATTTTTGCACCGGCCTTCGTGTGGATTATGGGCGTGATCGGCAAGCAGCTTAAGCGCTCCTCGCTGGAGGCACAGGCCCTGTGGAGCGACACCATGAGCCAGGTGGATGAAACCCTGGGCGGCCTCAGGGTCATCAAGGCGTTCAATGCAGAAGGCACCATGCGCCGCCGCTTCCAGGACGTCACGGACCGCATGCGCCGAAAGGTAGCCCGCGTGAGCATCCGCCAGGCCACGGCCCACCCCGTGAGCGAATTCCTGGGCACCGTCATGATCATGATTGTGCTCTGCGTGGGCGGCATCATGATTATCGGCGGAAAAAGCCTCATCGGGAGCGGCAAATTCATCGACGCCTCCACCTTCATTTATTTCCTCATTATCCTGTACTCGGTGATAGAGCCCATCAAGGAACTCTCCCGCGCCACCTACAGCGTGCGCAAGGGCCTGGCTTCCATGGAGCGCATCAACAAAATCCTGGAGGCGGAGAACCCCATCCAGGATCCCGCCAAGCCACTGGAAATGAAGGATTTCCGGGAGAGCATCCGCCTGGAGGACGTATCCTTCAGCTATGACGGCTCGCGCCAAATCCTGGACCATGTGAGCCTGGAGATTCCACGCGGGAAAATGATTGCCATCGTGGGCGAATCCGGTGCCGGAAAATCTACCCTGGTGGACCTCATTCCCCGTTTCTGGGACGTTACCGGCGGCCGCATCACCCTTGACGGGAAAGACATCCGGGACCTGGCCGTAAAGGACCTCCGCGCGCTCATGGGCAACGTGAACCAGGAGCCCATCCTCTTTAACGACACCATTTACAACAACATTGCTTTTGGCGTAGAGGGCGCCACCGAGGAGCAGGTGATTGCGGCGGCCAAAATTGCCAATGCCCACGAATTCATTATGGAGAAGGAAGGCGGCTACCAGTGCAATATCGGAGACCGCGGCAGCAAACTCTCCGGCGGGCAGCGCCAGCGCCTTTCCATTGCCCGTGCCA
>ONII01000007.1 GCA_900317845.1 uncultured Bacteroidales bacterium | reverse complement strand
TCACGTGCAGCCTGGTCATTATCGTACACATCTTCTAAGATGCGATTATATTGATTGCAGCTGGATAAAGCGGCTATGAAAAGAAAAAGAAGAATTCTATTATATCTATGCATTGTAACGTTTGATCCCGATTTATCGAAGCAAAGTTACACATTTTCGGTGACATGCTTCCATATCTATCCCGGCTGGTACAAGCAGAACATCTCGAAGATTATTCGTACCTTTGCTCCCGGAGGTCTGATGCCAGACTTCTATTGTTAACACCCGGTGCGCCCCTGCTGCCATGCGGGGACGCACCTTTACTTTTTTTGTCCCCCGAAGGACTTTTTCTCGAAAAAAGTTTGGGGCCTCAAAATATTCGGGGACAGCAGGGGGACAAACGTGAAAAGGTCAAAAAGTTAAAGTGTTTATTTACAATAAGTTATAGACTTTCCCTATTTCCTGCATCGGGAAATAACTCAGGACAAAAACTGTCCATTATTTCATCATTACTGCGCCTTTTTGAGGAATTCCGCAGTAACAAGCGGATTGGTGTCAATGAGTTTCAGGGATTTGACCATATCGGCCGTGCCTTCCTTGTATTTGCGGAAGTGTGCGGTTTGGAGATGAGCCTGGTAAGCCTCCCTGTCGGCATAGACCTCAAGGATGTAAATCTTGCAGGGATCGGATTCACTATTATATTTGCCACGATGCGAGTAATTCCTGCTCAATGAGAGGCAGAAGCTGATCATCGGCCGGGAGCCAATTAACCGAGCGTAGCTCGGAGGCACCCAGCCAGCGGGCGGCTTCATGCTCGTTCAGGTGTAGGGAGTCGCTGAGAAGGGAGCACATATAGCAGTGCATCGTAAGGTGGAACTCGGGATAGTCCCACTCGATGGTGGTAAGGAATTTATCGACACTGATTTCCGTGTCCAGTTCCTCCCGGATCTCGCGGCGAAGTGCCTGAATGGGGCTCTCCCCCGGCTCAATCTTGCCACCGGGGGCCTCCCAATAGTCCTTCCATTCGCCATAGCCCCGCTGGGTGGCGAAGATGGCATCTCCTTTACGGATGATGGCGGCAACGACTTCTATTGTTTTCATCTGCGGTACAATAAGGTATAGGCTTTCCCGGTTTATCAGGTGCAAATCTACAAAAATTATGGGATTATACCAGCTGTGCAGTTGGCATCTTCAATCCTTATGCAAAATTCCGAAAAGAATGGTAACTTTGCGCTTGCTTAATTTGAGACAGTAGAGTGACGATGAACGAGATTGTTTTTCTGGTTACCGCTTAAAGTGACCGCCTTTTTTGTCATAACAAGTTTGTCAGAGCGCCTGATGCAGCTCCCGGACCTGGGGGCCTGGGGGCTCTGGGGCCTGTTCATCGGGACGTTTCTGGCAGCGACCATTGTTCCTTTCAGTGCCGATGTCCTGTATATTACGGTGCTGCAAATGACGTCTAGCCCCTGGGCCTGCCTGGCGGTGGCGGCACTAGGAAACTGGCTGGGGAACCTGACCACTTACGGCCTGGGAAGGCTGGGCAAGTGGGACTGGATTGAGAAGCATACGAAAGTGACCCGCGCCCAACTAGAAAAGCAGAAGGTCTATTTTGACAAATACGGCATCTGGCTTGCCCTGGTTAGCTGGTTCCCCTTTGTGGGAGATGTTTTCACCATTGCACTGGGCTTCTACAAGACCAATCCCTGGCTCACTGCCCTCCTTTTTCTGGTGGGCAGAACGCTTCGGTTTTTTGTTTGGAACATCCTGCTGGGGGCTTATTAGCGTGCGAAATAAGTAGAGACAGTGATTTTATCCCAAATCCTTGCGCGCGAAAACTGTTTGAAAAGTCGACGGGAATTTCTAATTTTGTTCTGTAAAAAGACTAGACAATGGACCTTACCAATCCGCTTCATTTCATTTTGACTATTTTCGCCGGGCTGGCAGCGTTGGCGCTTGTCATCTGGCTCATCGTGTTTCTGGTTAAGCCCAGCCGGCGCCGCGACGCCCTGAGCCTGGCCATCCCCTTCCATTTTATCGGCCGGAAAAACCGGAAACACCATGTGTTTGTGGGGATTAGCCCCTATTCCAAGCTCATGGCGGCCAGTTTGCTCCGCGAATGGGAAAAGGAACAGAAGAAAAAGGACCAGGGGCGCATCTTGTTTGTGAATCTTACGGACCGCTTCAATCCCCTGGCAGAGCGCTTGTTACGGGCCGAACTCAGCAGCCAGCGGGTGCGTCTTTTCAATGCAACGCCCGCAGAAGCCCTCAAGCTTCGCGGGCTGCGCTCGTGGCTGGTCAACAAACGCACCAGCCTGTACCTGTTTGCCGATTCGCAGGAGGCGAACGCGCAGCTGCTCACCCAGGCCACCGCAGATCCTTCCATCAAAGCCAAGATTTTCTACTATTCCCCGGACCCCAATGGTTTTGATGCCTTGGTGGCCGCTACCGGTTCGCGCGTGCGTACGCTCAATCCGCACCAGATGGCCTTCCGCCACCTCACCCTGCAGTGCCCCCAGCTCATGCCGTTCAATTACGTGAAAAAGGCCGTCGGTGCAGATGGAGAGCCGCTGGGCTATGTAACGGAAGGACTCCATGCCCTGGTCATCGGCTTTGGCAATACCGGACAGGAGGCCGTACGCTTCCTCTATGAATTCGGCAGTTTTGTGGGCAAGGACTTCCAGCGCGCCCCCATGTCCGTCAAGGTCTATGACCCGTCGCTGGATGCCCAGCTGGGCGCTTTCCTGGAATCGGCCCCGCAAATGAAAGGAGACAAGGCCTTTACCTGGTGCGCAGAGTCAGCCGGAAGCGTCGCTTTCTGGGAGGAATTCGCCAGGGCGCATTTCAATTACATCATTGTGGCCATGGACGATGGCCCCCGAAACCTGCAGATGGGCGTGGCGCTGCTCCAGGCAGCCGCCCGTGCCGGTCAGGACCTTTCCTCTATGCTCATCCTCATGCGCTACTGGCAGGAAACCGCTAAGACACAGGAGATTACCAAGTCCTATAACGAGGCCTTCGGCGTTTCCGCACTTCACTGTTTCGGCAACACCAAGGATATCTGGACGGCGGATGTCATTTCCGGCCGACGGCTCAAAAACGTGGCTTTGCTCTTTGACGAGAACCGGCAAGCCATGGGTATCAGCGAAACCTGGGACCAGCGCAAGGAACGCCTCTCCCAGCCCGGCAAGAATCACCTTCGCAATCAGTTGCAGCTGCGCCGCGAACAAGCCATGGATGTGGAACGAGCAGTGTATCTGCCCACCTTCTATGCCTTTACGCCCAAGGGGCAGCCCAATACGGAACAAATGCAGTATTTGGCGGCGCTGGAGCACCTCCACTGGATGCATGCACTGGCTGTGATGGGCTATACCGACGGCCCGCTGGACGAACTGACCAAGCACCATCCGGATATGCAGCCTTATCCTACGCTGCGGAGTGGTGATCAAAGACACATGGGCCTGCTTGCTGTCAAGAGCATGCTCAAATTAAAGAACTGGGAATAATGTTTGAATCGTTGCTTATAGCTTTTGCCCTGGCCATGGACTGCTTTGCGTTGTCCGTGGTCAGCGGCGTCATCGTTCGCCGCTATGAAGGCCGTACTATGTTTACCCTGGCCTTTTTCTTTGGGCTCTTCCAGGCGCTGATGCCGCTTATCGGCTGGTTCCTCACCAGCCGTTTCAGCGCCTATATCCAGGCGGCGGACCATTGGATCGCCTTTGGCATGCTGGCCTTTATCGGCGGAAAAATGATTGCCGATTCGTTTAAGGAAGAGGACGATAAGTCCGTCAATCCCAGGGATTTGCGCACGCAACTGGTGCTTGCGGTGGCAACCAGCATCGACGCCCTTGCGGTGGGCATTTCCTATGCCTGCACGGGGTACAATACGCTGGCACAGTTGACAGTGCCGCTGGTGCTGATTGGCGTGGTTTCCTTTGGCATGAGCGTGTTGGGCTTTTCCATCGGCGTCCGTTTTGGCGATGCCGTGAACCGAAAGATGCGCCCGGAACTGCTGGGCGGCATCATCCTGCTGGGAATCGGCGTCAGAATCCTGATTGAGCACCTGGGGGCCTAAATGCCGGAGAAATACTTGAGCAGCGGGGAAATCATGAGCGACTGAATGAGCCGGTTCTCCCGCAGCAGCGTGAGCACCTCCTCCCGTTCCAGCAGATGCACTTCCAGTTCCTCGGTGGCATCCAGATGCGTGGGGCCTACGGGCTCGACGCCGGTTGCCAGGAAACAGTGCGTAAAGTTGGACATGGAACTGGGGTTGGGGGTGAGCGTCATAATCTCCTTCCACTCCCCTTTCCCATAGCCGGTTTCTTCCAGCAGTTCCCGCTGAGCAGCCTGCAGGGGCGTCTCCCCTGCCTCCATAACGCCACAAGGCAGTTCGTAGCAGGTCATGGCTACGGCGTGCCTGTACTGCCGCTCCATCACGAATTTCCCCTCTGTGGTGATGGCAATCACATTCACCCAGTCCGGGTACTCCACTACGTAATATTCCGGATTCACGCGTCCGTCCGGCAGTTGCACCTGGTCCCTCCGGGCCGTGAGCCACGGTCTGCGAATGAGGTATTCAGTGGAGAGAATCTTCCACCGCCGGGTTTTATCTTCTGGGATGAGTGCCATATCTTTAAATTTTTTCCAAAGTTAGCAAAAAAAGTTTGCAGTTTCTAAAAAAAGCCTTATCTTTGCAATCCCAAAACGATGGTGCTGTAGCTCAGATGGTAGAGCAATGGACTGAAAATCCATGTGTCGGCAGTTCGATTCTTCCCAGCACCACCATAAGCCGCTGAAAATCAGCGGCTTATTTCTTTTTGTTACTGTTTTTGGGACACAGTGGTGCCGGGAGCACCACAAACGGATGTTCCTGTTGGGGCCAGGCCACGTTGACAGCTGGAAGGCTTTGAAACGAGGCCGCTGAAAGCTGTTTTTTTGTCAACGCGGCCGTGGCAAACGGGCGCCCAAGCAGGCAAGCAAAACTGAAAGCATACCGCGTCAAGGCGCCTATGCGGTCAATGCCACCAGCGTGCAGAAAGGTTCCACATCTACGGGGGCAGGACGGCCGAAAGCTTGCTGCGAATGTGGGAAATGTGCGAGGAAAAGTTACCGGAATCGTCCTCGCACAAATCGCCTATGCATCTTTTCCTCACAATTGGGAACAATAGGCGGAAAGATATGAACTTCAGCCCCTCAGGGTCGTGAGGGGCCTACAAAAAATATGGGGAGGGAATTTTCTATTTTCAGAGCAGTTTTTGTGCTCCAACGGGTAAAATTGTCGAAATCTACTTTCCCAGCGATTTTTTCATTGTTATCAGTGTTACATTGCCGTCGACCGATAATTGTTCCTTGCATACTCTGCAAAGTTGTTGCATTTGTACTGGCTGATCTTCTCTGTGGCAGCGTTATAGATGTCCTCCAGGGTAAGGAATTCCAAATTAGCCAGCGTCCCGTCAATGCCCACGTCGAAACGAAGATCCATGGACTGGGCATTATGCTCGTCCAGTTTCCCGTGGCAATGCCCGTGGAGCATAATGGCGCCATAAGGCTTTTTGTTCCAGGTGACCATCGGGTAATGGCACATGACAACCTGCAAATCCTCTTTCAGGAAAGGCGCTACAGTGGGCTTGAAAACCATCTCCTTAATCTGGTACACCTCCCGGAAATAGTTTTTGTAGGCGCGGATGGAGCCGTCGTGATTCCCTTCAATCAGGAACTTTTGCCCGGGAAGCTTTTCCAGCAGATGGCGGGCGTCTTCACTCTTGAGGAAGGTAAGGTCCCCCAGAACATATACCGTATCCCGCTTGTCAACGGTTGAACGCCATTTGTCCAGCAGCCATTCATCATGTGCTTTAATGTCAACGACATCGGCAAAAGGCCGCCTGGGAGAATGCTTGAGGATATTTGCATGTCCGAAGTGCAGATCGGCCGTAAAATAAATCTGGTTCATAGGTCGATAAAAGCGTGACGATTAAAGGCGCAATGCTCGTTATTGAAGACATAGCCCAGCTGGTTGCAAAGGAGGGTGGTA
This sequence comes from uncultured Bacteroidales bacterium, assembly GCA_900317845.1. Lineage (GTDB taxonomy): Bacteria > Bacteroidota > Bacteroidia > Bacteroidales > UBA932 > Cryptobacteroides. Next base: position 93,810 of record ONII01000007.1, on the reverse strand, counting down.
TCCCCTATCCTGCTTCCTGAGCCGCCGGCGAAGTGCGTATGCCCGTATATCCAATAATCGATATGGGCCGATTCGACGAATGCGTCCAAATCTACCTGGAAGGCCGAATTCAGCGCCCCGCCCGGGTAGCCGTTGAAATCTGGACGGAGGGTGGGACAATGATGGGTAACCACCACCTTTCTGGTGGCCGATGATGCCGCAAGCGCCTTCAGCATCCACTCCATGCATCGGCCATGCAACAAATCCACATCATTGGCATTCAGACGGGTTCCCTCAAGCTTGCAGTGTCTGAAATCGTTCATTCCGCGCTGAATCTGCCAATAATAGACCGGATTGATCCGGGTCCATAAGGTGGTAAAAAAGAGCTCCGTATCCCCTTCTACCACACTTTTATTGTTCAAGTAGCGTACATTCTCCCTATAGGCAAACTCAAAGTCCTCCATGGTCTGGGCGATATCATACCCATGATAATACTCGTGGTTGCCCGGGACGATATAGGTCTGGCGGAAATGCTCCGCGCACCAGTCAAAGAAGGGGCGTTTCATCATCTTGTGGTCTCCAAGGTAGGAAATATCTCCGGCCAGGACCAGGATATCCCCTACCGGCGTGATGCCTCCCCTTTCCACGAAGTCCCGGTTATCTGCAAATTCCAGATGCAGGTCCGATGCATATTGAATAGTCATAAGTCTTTCGTTTTCTGCAAAGGTCGCGTGAATGGCTCAGAAATAAAACCAATTACAAGCTTGTAATCGTTTGGATTTGCCGATATTTCTTCTATTGACCCCTAATCTTTCTTGACTCAACTCTGATTCGGCTATCCCGGTTTTACTCTTTGGCGTGGGCTTCGATGATGCGGTAAACTTCGCGACTTAGGGCATCCCTGTCGGGCAGGTAGAGCTGGTATCGGCTTACGAAGAGCTGGTTGTTGATACCTTCGAGGGCGTACTGTACGGTGAGCCGGTCTTTCTCTGCGCCCAGAACGATGCCGAAGGGTTCGTTGTCTCCCTCGGTACAGACCTCGTGCTTGAAGTAATTGAGATAGAGGTTCATCTGGCCGATATCCTCATGTTGAACGCCCTCTTTTTTGAGGTCCACAAGGCAATAGGCCTTAAGAATTACATTGTAGAACACCAAGTCAACGTGGAAGTGCCGTCCACCAAGAGGGATGTGATATTGCCGGCCCACAAATGCAAAGCCTTTGCCCAGTTCCAGCATGAACATACTGAGATTACTGGCAAGGGCGTCCTCCAGTGTATTCTCGTTCCAGGTGGGGAGTTCCGGCAGGCCGGTGAATTCAAGGACGAATGGATCTCGTATGATGTCTTCGGGTTTCTGGACCTCGATGCCCTGGTTCGCTAATTGGAGGATTCCTTCTTTGTCTTTGGACATGGCGAAACGTTGGAACAGCGCCGTACTCTTTTGCCGCTTTAGTTCGCGGACGCTCCACTTCTGAGCCTCGCACTCCTTGGTGTAGAAGCTGATTTCCAGCGGGTCTTCGGATTTGAGGATTTCGAAATAATGACTCCAACTCAAAACGTGAGACAGCGTCTCACTTTTTGGGAAGCAGACATAGAATTTCCTCATATAGAGGATATTACTGCGGCTAAAGCCCTTTCCATATCGATGAGTTAAATCGGTTGAAAGCCGGTTCAGCAGATTGCTGCCGTATTCTGCACGGTGGGCACCGTCCTGCTCAAACTCTACAATATACTTGCCGATGTTCCAGTAGGTCTTGACCAGAATAGTATTGACTGATGTGGCAATCTGGGAACGGGCAGCGTCCAGCAGTGTGCCGATGCTCTCCACGAGAGAATCATAACCGGAATATGTTGTTATTTCGTCCATTTTCGACAAATATCGCGTGAATAGCTCAGAAATAAAACCAATTACAAGCTTGTAATCGCTTGGATTTGCCGATAGTATTACTATAAAAAAGTTCTGAGAAGTGATAGTATTTGGTATTTTGTAAGAAAATTCCCACATTTGGCTAATGAGGTTTTGCAGGTGAACTCACCGCATTAAAAATTTGCTAGAAATGATGGAAAGAATCGGCATTGAGGCACGGCTTGTATGGGCGCTGCTCACTGGAGAGGGAAAGAACTGCCTGGAGGAGGGAGGCTCCCCGTATGCTTACGAAGCGCTGGAGTTGCTGGAAGCCAGGGAGCTGTTCAACCTTATGGGCAGAATCCGTGAGACCCTGGCAGCCAGAGGCATTGAGGCCGATGAAGACCATTCCGGAGAGCCCACCGTCGTCCATATCGGCAAAAAATATGACATCCGCATCGGAGGTATTGAGCTTCCGCTCCAGCCTCTGTTAAAAACCATTTTCATCTTCTTCCTGCGTCATCCGGAAGGTATCTGCCTGAAGGACAGGGCCAATTATGCCGATGAAATCTCGTCCATCTATGCCGTTATCTCTCCTGAGACTAGTGAAACCGTGCGGGAGCAACGCATGGTTCGCCTGCTCTCCCCTTTGGACAATTCCTTCAGCGAAAAGCTCACCAACTTGAACAAGAGGTTGGAGGAGATTCTGGGAAAAGAACAGTCCCCCATCTATAAGGTTCAAGGCTCCAACGGCCACCCTCGCAGAATACCTCTCAGCACAATTTACGTAGAGTGGGAATAGCCATCCCCTACCGCTTCAAGGCGCCTATTCGGTAAATGCCGCCCGCGTGCCTTTTGATGCAGAAGCGTTCTACATCCACGGGGTTCAGGACGGCCTGGAGCTTGCGTCGGATGTGGGAGATATGCGAGGAAAAGTGGGCGGAATCGTCCTCGCACAAATCATCGATGCGTCTTTCCTTCCAGTCTATATCGGAAGATTCCGACTCCCGGCCGTAAATCTTCAGCAGTTCCGAATAGTATTGCCAGCGCATATCCAGCCGGAAGCCTCCCGGATGCCGTAGGAACAGCCTGTAGATAGCGCGTTCCATCGCCGTCAGTTCAACGCGCGCCCCATTCGGAAAAACAATCCGGTGCTTATCGACCTCTATCTCCCCCGGGGCAATATATTCCACCGGGAATTCATCCAGAAAACCATCCTCCGACAACTGTTCATAGAAATGCCACAAGGCCAAGGTAAATTTGCTGTGATTCATAGAAAAAAAACAAAGTTGGCAATTCCAATCGAATACATCATGTATTCATAGTGAAAGAGGACTTGAATTGCGCGACCTTTGCGAAAAATTTCAAACGCCATGTCAACACAATTCTATCTTACCGCACAAATGAACCGGGCCGGAGAATGCCCTGTCCGGGTATCGGCCTATATTATGGGTAAACGATATGCTACCTCAGTAGGTTACAGCGTTTCGCCGCAGCAGTGGATATCGGCCATCCGGGACAATCCGGGCGCATACCACAGGAATAGCATCTGGGTGCTTCCCGGGACGGAAAACAGCAAACATATTCCTGCCGAAATGATCAATAGAGACCTTGCAGAAATTGTCGCTTTCCTGGATGTATATGCGCTCCGGTGCCAGGCTCGTCCCACGGCGAAAGAACTTCGGCAGAAAGTTCGGGAGGCTTTGCAGCGGGAGGACCCGGCGCTCAATCTTTCCATGAACCAATGGATTGACAAGTTCATCCGGGAGCAGGGCGGCAATGCCGGCTGGGAATTGTCGACCCGTCATGCCATGCATACCTTCCAGAAACATGTCCGCCAGTTTGGCAAGGCGCACGACCTGGAATATTTTGATGCCGATGGCATCACCGCCTTTATCAAATACCTGCGCGAGAAAGCGCAGTTGCAGGAGGTTAGCGTGAAAAAGCAGTACAAGAACCTGGTCTGGTTCCTCAACTGGGCGCTAAGGAACAAATACACCAAACAGGACGATATCAAACGCTATCAGCCCAAATTCAAGCTTATCCAGAAGCCCGTCATCTTCCTTACGCGGGAAGAATTGATGCGGGTCTATCATTACCAGATCCCGCCCAACGGCACCAAGGTAAAGCTGGTCGATTGGGACGGTACGCCCTACACAAAAATCGTCCAGGAAGCCGGCGGTATCGAAAAGGCCCGCGACCTGTTCTGCTTTTGCGCCTTTACGTCGCTCCGCTTCTCGGACATGTTCAAGCTATGCCGAAGCGATATCGACGAGCAGTATATCCACGTAGTGACGCAGAAAACGCACGACGCCATTCCCATCAATCTCAACAGCTACTCCCGTGCCATCCTGGACAAATACAAGGATTGTAAGTTTAAGGCCGATAAAGCCCTCCCCGTCGTCACCAACCAGCAGATGAACGCGGCCCTCAAGGATCTCTGCGAGCTTTGCGGCATCAACGAGCCCATCCGCAAAAGCAAGTACGTGAACGGCAACCGTATAGAAGAAGTCTTTCCCAAATGGAAACTGGTGGGCACCCACGCCGCCCGGAAAACCTTCATCTGCTACGCCCTGTCCATCGGCATCCCGCCTGTCATGGTGATGCGGTGGACCGGCCACAGCGACTACCAGTCCATGAAACCCTACATAGACATTGCCGCAGCCGACAAAGCCCAGGCCATGGAGCAGTTTGACAAAACCCTGGAACCGCCGGAAGACGATGAGTAGAAAGTGGAAAGTAATGAACATCGGCAGAACTTTAGGTGAAAGTTTTTCGGTCGCAGCCAGATATCTGATAAATGTGTATCTTTGTCATATTATACGACATATTCGCTATGAAACAAATTCTTTCGACCTTTTTGGGAGTACTGCTGGTATCGGCCTTTATGGTACAGGGACAGGTTCCCAACCTGAAGACCATCCCCTTCTCGGATATTCGGGGAGTCAGCGTTGGAAACGCGCAGGATGACGCGGCGGGAACGGGCGTGACGGTGTTTCGCCTGACGGTCCCGGGACGTGCCGCAGTAGAAATTTTCGGCGGCGGTCCGGCTTCCAGGGAAACGGAAGTGATTGCCGTAGAACGGAACCACCCCATCAACGCCCTGGTCTTCTCGGGAGGTTCGGCCTATGGCCTGGCGGCATCGGGCGGCGTAGTGCGCTGCCTGGAAGAGCACGGTGTGGGATACGAGACCGGAAGCGCCCTGGTACCCCTCGTGTGCCAGAGTTGCATCTATGACCTGGGGTATCGAAGCGCCACCGTTCGCCCGGACGAGAAAATGGGCTATGCGGCCTGCGAGGCGTCTTTTACAGCAAATAACCCCCTCAGCGGCAGCGTAGGCTCCGGAACAGGTGCCACCGTAGGAAAGGCGGCCGGTTTAGCGCTGGCCCAGAAAGCCGGCATCGGGTATGCCGCCGTTCAGATGGGTCCCCTCCAGATAGGAGTGGCAGTGGTCCTCAATAGTTATGGAGATATCTTTTACCGGGGAAAGAAAATAGCAGGAATGCAATCCGACGAGGCCGATTCTTACACGACGCTGCTGCAAACGGCCGAAGAGAATCTGTTTATCAGCACCCCCTCCGGCACCACCAATACCACCCTTGTTGCCCTATTCACCAACGGGGACTTCACCCCTGCCCAGCTCAAGCACCTCTCCCAGATGGCATCGGCCGGCCTTGCAAGAAGTATAAGTCCCGCCTTTACAACGGCCGATGGAGACACCGTTTATGCCATCTCCGTCGGACCTGATGAAGAAAAAGTTCCGGCCAACCTGAATGCCGTGGGCGCCCTTTCGGCTAGTCTGGTGGAAGAGGCTATCGCAGACGCAATTTACTCTGCCGGACCGTTTCTTTTGCGATAGACTTCCCCGTGAAAGAACGCGTGCGCAGAGCCAACAAACTCCCCTGTCAGGTAGGCCACCTCCTCCAGGAGACCATTACCATCCACGTAGACGGCATTATAGACAGCATCAACCAGTGCGCCAACGAGCCGCTGTAATTCCACCCCGCCCTGTCCCATCGCCTCGACACCCAACCGTGTCGGGGCTTTTTGTGTTTTGGAGTCAGCATTTCTGACAACAGTCCGTCAAATTACTTTAACAATTTCTTTTTATTGCACTTTCTTATACGGATTTACATAAAAAAAGTTAAATTTGTAAGGATAAGTAACGCGACAACACAGACACACATAACCCCTTAATATGGAAAGTTCCCACAGTCAGATGGTGAGCCTCATCTGGAACATTGCGGACGACGTGCTCCGCGACGTGTTCCTCCGTGGCCAGTACCGTGACGTTATACTCCCGATGGTTGTACTCCGCCGTCTGGATGCCCTCCTGGAGCCCACAAAAGAAGAAGTGGACGAGGAAGTGAAATCCCAGCAGGAAATGAAACTGGAAGTCCTGGACGAGGATGCCATAAAGGATATCACCGGCCTCAGCTATTTCAACACCAGCAAGTGGACGCTGAACCGACTGAAATCCCAGGCCACCGACAACAACGACCTCTTGTACGACAATTTTGCCGAATACCTCAACGGCTACAGCGAGAATGTCCGGGACGTTCTGAAAAACTTCGATTATTTCACCAAAGCAAAGAAACTGGCCGATAACGACCGCCTGCTGGCCATCATCGAGCGCGTCACCGACCCCCGCATCAATCTCACCGATAAAGATGTGAAGGGCCCCGACGGCCTGAAGATACCCGCCCTCACCAACATCGGCATGGGCACCATCTTCGAGGAACTCCTCCGCCGTTTCAACGAAGAAAACAACGAGGAAGCGGGAGAACACTTCACCCCGCGTGACGCCATAACCCTGCTGGCCCACCTGGTATTCGAACCTGTGAAGGACAACCTTCCCAAGATTATCTCCCTGTACGATCCTGCCTGCGGTTCCGGCGGCATGCTCACGGAGGGCTGGGAATATCTCGTCAGCATAGGCGTCAATCCAAATGCCATTCAACTTTCAGGAACGGAAATCAACCCGGAAACCTATGCCATCTGTAAGTCCGACGCCATCATCAAAGGCGTTGACCCCTCAGGCATCCATCTGGGCAACACCATTACCGAGAATCACTTCGCCGACCAGTCCTTCGGGTTTATGCTCACCAATCCTCCGTACGGCAAATCCTGGAAGGAGGACAAAAAGAAGATATACCACGAGAAGGACCTGCTGGACGACCGCTACTGCCTTACGCTCCTGAACTTTGCAGGTGAGGCCGAGGTACTGGATTGTACGCCACGCACTTCCGACGGCCAGCTGCTCTTCATTCTGGAAGAGGTGAACAAGATGAAACCCATCGAGTTCCAGCCGCAGGGAAGCCGCATTGCATCCATCCACAACGGTTCCTCCCTCTTCACAGGAGACGCCGGCAGTGGTGAAAGCAATATCCGCCGCCACCTGGTGGAGAGTGACCTGGTGGAAGCCATCATTCAGTTGCCGAACAACATCTTCTACAACACCGGTATCTCCACTTACGTCTGGCTCCTCACCAATAAGAAGCAGTGGGACCACGTAGATAAGATTCAGCTCATCGATGCCTCCCAGGCCTTCGAGAAACTCCGGAAGAACCAGGGCAGCCGCAACTGCACCATCGACCCCAAGGCACGCGAAATGATTCTCCGTGCCCATAAGAACTTTACCGATGAAGAAATCGTCGAGGGAGACCACAAAGTTGTATCCAAAGTCTTTGACGGCGACGACTTCCGTTACTACAGCGTCACCATAGAGCGCCCGCTCCGTCTCCGCAGCCAGTTCAATGCCATCAAGATAGATGAGCTGCTGTTCGATAAGGGCAACCTGGAACTTTCCAAGTGGCTGTATGAAACTTACAAGGACCAGGTCTTCACTGGCTTGGAATCCGTGATGACCGACATCAAGGAATACCTGCAGGAGAACGAGATAAAGGTCACCGACAAGAAACTGGCCGGGCTTGTGGCTGCTGCTAAGTGGAAAGAGCGCAAAGCCTTGATGGAGGCTGCTAAGGCACTCCACAAGGAGATAGGCAACGATGTCTTTATGGACTATGCGGTCTTCACCGGCAAGATTGATGCTGCCGCCAAAAAACTGAAACTGGGCTTGTCCGCTTCGGCGCTGAAGACCCTTGCCCGTGCTATGTCGGAAACAGATCCTGAGGCCAAGCCGGTGGTGAAGAAAGAACTCAAGGCCGATGCAAAAGACCTGGAGGCATTGGAAAGCACTTTCAAGGTTCCCCACGAGCGTTTTGCCGACTATGGCTACCACCCGGCAGCAAAGGGCAAGTACATTGAATACGAGCCGGATTCCGACCTTCGGGATACAGAGAAGATTCCCGTGAAGGAAGACATCTACGAGTATTTCCAGCGCGAGGTCCGTCCCTATGTGGATGACGCATGGATCAATATCTCGCCCACCAAGATTGGTTGCGAGATTTCCTTCAACAAGTACTTCTACAAGCCCGTTCCGCTGCGCACGCTGGAGGAGAACCAGGCCGATATTATAGACCTGGACCAGAAGAGTCAGGGCTACATCAAATCGCTGTTTGAACTGTTGTAGAATGACAAATTCCTATTCAGAATACAAAGAGTCCAATCAGGATTGGCTTGGCGCGATTCCATACCATTGGGAGTTGCGTAAAATGAAGTATTCTTTCTCGGAGAGGAGTGAGAAGGGATTTCCTTCTTTACCGATGTTGGCCGCAACTCAGAATCATGGCGTGATTAAAAAGTCCGATTATGAGAATCGAACAGTAGAGGCAACAAAAGCGTTAGACACACTGAAACTTGTCGAAGTTGGTGATTTTGTAATCAGTTTAAGGTCTTTTCAAGGAGGGGTTGAATATAGCCATGAGAGAGGCATAATCAGCCCGGCTTATACGGTACTCCGCCCTATTCACATCCGGGGAAATTATTTTAAGTATTTTGGCAAGTCTCCAGTCTTTATCCAACTCCTCAAGTCGATGGTAACTGGCATTCGTGAAGGACAGAATATAGACTATGGAAAGCTACGCGAGAATCTTATCCCCATCCCTCCAAAAGATGAGCAGGATGCTATTGCTAATTATCTGGATGCCGCCACCGCCAAGATAGACGAAGTCATCGCCCATCAGCAGCGCATGATAGACCTGCTCAATGAAAGAAAGCAGGTCATCATTGACATGGCGGCATTGCATGGTTTGAACCCGGACGTGGAAATGATTGACAGTGGAAATGACTGGATAGGTCTTGTTCCAGCTCACTGGAGAAAGAATACATTCCGCTATCTCTTTAAGACAAGAACTGGTATTACTTTCACTAAGGCTCAACTGGAAGAGGAAGGAGAACCAGTTATTAGTTATGGACAGATTCATTCTAAAGATAACTGGGGTGCATCAGTTAATCCGGAGTTGATTCGTCATATACCTGCATTACTGACCAAAGGTAAAGAAGGGGCGCTGGCTATACCTGGTGATTTCTTATTTGCTGACACTTCCGAAGATTTCGAAGGATGCGGCAATAATGTCTTTATTGATTCTGAACCGGTGTATGCTGGTTATCATACGATTCTGGCAAAGAAAAACAATGAAGAATACGGCCCCTATCTGGCATATCTCTTCACAAGCACCGGTTGGCGTGGCCAGCTCCGTTCCATGGTGAATGGTGTGAAGGTTTACAGCATTACGCAAACAATTCTGAATTCCGCTAATGTGGTTTTACCTCCTGTTGATGAGCAGAAGGAAATCGCAGACTATATAACCGAAAGAGTGGTGAAGTTGGATGAGGGCGTGAAGCGCCATAAAGAATTCATTAAGGTTCTTCAGGAGCGCAAGCAAATCATTATCAATGACGTAGTTACAGGTAAAGTCAAGGTTGTATGAAAGACGGCTACATAGATTTCGACGAGTATATCAGGCAAGGAGAACCTGACAAGAAGGAGAAAGCGACTCTCTGGCGGACCGCCATTGGCCTTCAGGCCGTCGATGGGCTGAAGACGTCCGAGTATCTGAAGGAAACGGCCCGTAAGCATATCGAAGGCGAGATAGACATTGACCAGGCCCGGGAACTGATAAAAACTTACTACCAGTCCAAACAATCCCGTGAACCGGACGATGAGCAGATGCAGGAGGCCGACAAAGTATCGGCCAACATCACAAAGATCCTCTCCTCCGCGTCCCTTGACTTTAGCTCGCAAGGAATTATCGCATTGCACCGGAGGATTTTTGAAGGCGTATTTAAACATGCCGGCAAAATCCGTGATTATGATATCACCAAAAAAGAATGGGTGTTGGAGAACGATACCGTCCATTATCTGAATTGGGAAGACTTGCGCCGGGCATTGGATTACGACATCGAGCAGGAGCGCAGCTTCAGTTACAAAGGACTGACGAAGGATGACCTGATATCCCACATTACGCAATTCGTATCCGGAATTTGGCAAATCCACGCTTTTTGCGAAGGTAATACACGTACGACAGCTGTCTTTACCATTCTTTATTTGCGGGATATCGGATTCCAGGTAAACAACGATATGTTTGCAAACCATTCCTGGTACTTCCGCAATGCCTTGGTCCGTGCCAATTACAGGAATGCCGTGAAAGGGATTGACTACACCCCGCTCTATCTGGAGCGCTTCTTCCGCAACCTCCTTTTAGGCGAACAGTGGGACTTGCGCAACCGCTATCTGCATATCCACCCTTCGCAGGAATGGAGCGTTCAGCCCAATCTCGCAGACCCGACAAGCACGGCATTGTCACCCGGCAAGTACCCGACAAGTACCCGACAAGCCCCCGATAAGTTGCACACCGACAATGCCAATATCATTAAGTTGGTGTATGCGATAAATGACAAACAGTTGTCTGTCAAGGAAATGCTGGCAGAGATGGGATTAAAGGACAGGGAAAGCTTTTTGAAGCTATACCTCTCACCCGCTATTGGGAAAGGATTTGTCAGGATGCTATATCCTGATTCCCCCCGCCATCCTCGCCAGAAGTATTTGCTTACAGCAAAAGGGCTGGCATTTGTGAATGAACTTAAAAACGAAGCGAAATGATGCTTTCACAGACCATCGAGCAGGCATTTGAATACCTGATAGAAAAAGCATTGGTGGGCAGTACCGTAGAGGAACGGAAGGCCGCCGGCATTGAAGATATTGATGCTCAGCATCCGGGCGCGGACCAGTACTACTGGGGCCGTCCCAAAGATATGCCCAGCAAGTTGGCCATCGACACCCGTCGGCTCTGGTCCTTCCTGGAATCCTCCCAGAAGGATGTACTAGCAGATTATCGTGGTAAGGATCTTAAGGCTGCCGTTGAGCGTCAGATTAGCAGCGACATTACCAACTTCGGCATCATCAAACTCCTCCGTGAAGGCATCGACGTGGATAACATCCACCTCACCCTGTTCTTCCCAAAACCTTCACCTGCCGATAGCCAGGCCAGCCACGCCAAATACGCCAAAAACCAGTTCTCCATTACCCGCCAGCAGACCTTCTCCCTGCTGAACCCCGGATACGAGATAGATATGGTGGTATTCCTGAATGGTCTGCCTCTCTTTACCTTCGAACTCAAGAATCCCTGGACCTACCAGACGGCTAAGTATAACGGACAAAAGCAATACAAAGAAGAGCGGAATCCCCGTGAGCCCCTGCTGAACTACGGCCGCTGCCTTGCACATTTCACCCTGGACAAGGATGAAGTGTACTTTACAACCAAGTTGGCTGGAAAGGATACTTTCTTTATGCCCTTCAACAAGGGTCTGCCTAATGGTCAGGGTGCAGGTAATCCAGTGAGCGAGGACGGCTCTTACAAAACCTCCTATATCTGGAAATACTTCCTGCAGAAAGATACCATCGCCGACATCCTGATGAACTACGTGATGTTCGACTACGGTGAAGCCAAGACCGGAAAAGTGGTGCCGCATATCATGCGCAATGCCAAGCGCCTTATCTTCCCACGCTTTCACCAACTGGATGTCGTATCAAAACTGAACGCAGACGTAGCCTCCGTGGGTGTAGGCAAGACCTACCTCATCGAGCACTCCGCCGGTTCCGGCAAATCCAATTCCATCACCTGGCTAGCCTACAAACTCATCGGCCTATGCCCGGATTCTATGGATGCCGTCAGGGCAAAGGCGGTGGATATGGCGCTGTTTGATTCTGCCATCGTGGTCACCGACCGCCGCCTGCTGGACAAACAGATCACCGGCAATATCAAGGCATTCGGTCACAGCGACAAGATTGTCGCCCATGCAGATTCCTCCAAGGAATTGAAGACGGCCATCGAGCAAGGGAAACGCATCATTATCACCACCATCCAGAAGTTCCCCTTCATCTGCGACACCATTGCTGACGTCAGCGACCACAACTTCGCCATCATCATTGACGAGGCTCACTCCTCTCAGTCCGGCATTGCGGCGGACAAACTGAATGCTGCCGTACAGAAAGATGCAGACCAGGATGGAGGAGACACCGATGCCCTCCTGGAGAAATTGATGAAGGATCGCAAGATGAGCAAGAACTGCTCCTATTTCGCTTTCACCGCAACGCCCAAGAAAGAAACCCTGGAGCGCTTCGGCACAGAGGATGAAGAAGGCAAGTTCCATCCCTTCCACCTCTACAGCATGAAACAGGCCATCGAGGAAGGATTCATCCTGGACGTGCTCACTAACTACACCACCTACCGCAGTTACTACGAACTCACCAAGAGCATCGAGGGTAATCCGGAATACGAAACCGAGCGTGCCCAGAAGATGCTGCGCCGCTACGTGGAACGAGAGCCCAAGACCATCAAGGCCAAGGCAGAGGTGATGCTCACGCACTTCGATGCCAAAATGTACCGTAACCACAAACTAAAGGGCCACGCAAAAGCCTTGGTGGTGACTAAAGACATCGAGTGTGCCATCTCATACTACATGGCCCTGAGCGAACTTCGGAAAGAAAAGAAACTGCCCTACAACATCCTCATCGCCTTCTCCGGCACCAAGAATGTTGGCGGGCGCGATTATACAGAAGCCCAGATTAACGGCTTCCCGGATACCAAGACAGCCGAAGAATTCGATAAGGACGAGAACCGCATCCTCGTAGTGGCCAACAAATACATCACCGGCTTCGATCAGCCCAAGCTGGCCGCCATGTATATCGACAAGCCCCTGGACGGTGTACTTGCCGTGCAGGCTCTGTCCCGTCTCAACCGTTCCGCACCGGAACTTGGGAAATTGAGCGAGGATCTGTTCATCCTGGACTTCTACAACACTAAGGAAGGCATCAAAGAAGCATTCGACCCGTTCTACACGGCAACCACGCTCTCCGAGGCCACCGATGTCAATATCCTGCACCAGCTCAAGACAACCCTCCTGAGCTTCGGCGTCTTTGATATGGACGAGGTGAACGCCTTTATAGAACTGTACGTCCATGGTGCTCCCGCCGATGAGTTCGCACCCATCATAGACCGTGCCGCCTTCCGCTTCAACACCGAAATTGAATGGCCTGAGAACGGCAAGGCCGACTTCAAGATGAAGTGCAAGCAGTTCGTGAAGATCTACTCCCGCGTTGCCGCCATCATGGACTACGAGGTAGTGGACTGGGAAAAACTCTTCTGGTTCCTCCGCCTGCTTATCCCGCAGCTCATCGTCACCGGCCCCGGCATGGAAGACATCAAGGACCTCCTGGATTCCGTAGACCTTAACACCTATGGTCTCCGCCGCACCGCCCTTAACGAAACCATCGTCCTCGACCCCGGCGAATCCACCATCGACCCCCTGAAGGCCACAATGGTAAATGCAGGCCCCACCGACGAACCCAACAAAGACCCCCTCGACGAAATCATCAAAGAATTCAACGAGCACTGGTTCCGCGGCTGGGAAGCCACCCCCGACGATCAGAAGGAAAAACTGGTAAACATCACCAAAGCCGTAGCCAACGATGCCGACTACCAGAGTCTCGTCATCGGCAACCCCGACCAGCAAGCCGTCGAAGCCGCTATGGCCATGATCATCGACCGCATCATCCGCCAAAAGCGCAAAGGCGACATGTCCCTCTACCGCGAATACCAGCAGAACGACGCCTTCAAAGCCGGCTTCCGCACCCTCATCACCCGCATGCTCGACAACCTCGAATACTTGTAGCAATTGATGTCCGAGCACCGCAAAATAGTCCTCATTCTTGGTAATGGCTTTGACCTTGACCTCGGCCTCAAAACGTCATATAAAGACTTTTGGGAGTCTGAATTCTGCCCTAAAGACTATCCTGCGCCGCTTATTCATCATCTGAACCAGTGTTGGCCGGATAATCGTGATGCCGTTAAATGGTATGACCTTGAGAATGAACTCCTGAAGTACTATATGGACATGGCCTCTCCCAGCAACCCCAAGGACTTCATAACTGAGGAGGAGAAAGAATTCTTGAAGGGTTTCGAGCCATACAAGTGGGACTATGGAATGTACAGAGACCAGGTAGATATTGTTCAGTCCTTGGTTGATAAGCGGGTGATTCTCGTCGCGAATAACGTTATTCGCTCGCTATATGTTCCATACAAGGAAGACTTATCTCAATCCCCTGTATGGCGAGACAGAAAGGCTCTTCAAATGATTAGAGAGGGTCTTTGTAAATATCTGGAGGCTCTTAAGTATGAGCGGGAAGCAAGAGATACCGTAGCATATCAAGTTCTACAATTCTTGGCAATTGAAAGTGAAGGCACAAGTTCTGTGGCCATATATTCCTTTAACTATACGAATGTCAAGCATTTTGTGTATTCTGCCAAAGATGCTGACATCCATTATCTGCATGGTAGCTGTAGCGATGGCAAAATAATCATTGGCACACGTGATGAAAGGGAGATTTTAGAAAACTACGATTTCCTTCAGAAATCTTTTGACCCGTCATATAATCCTCCGGCTCTTGTGGCTGACCTGCAAGATGCTGACGAAGTCGTTATCTTTGGCCATTCTATCGGCGAAAATGACCGCCAGTACTTCAAGGCCTTTTTCCTCCAACAAACAAACTTTGCCAATACTCACCGAAAAGACATTACAATCTTTACTCGTGATGCTGCTTCTGAACTCCAAATCAAAAGATCTTTGGAGAGAATGACAGACTGGAATCTATCGACGTTGTTCGGCCTCAATAATCTCCAAATTATTAAGACTGGAGACATCAAAGAAGATAAAGAAAAACTATTTAAGTTTCTCATTAAACACGGGAAAGATGAGCTATCTGTCCGTGAATTTATCGGCAAACTCATCAATCATTGACACCGTTTTTATAATATGATTGGCAAATACCCCGTCATAACCCTCTGCGGAAATACCCGTTTCAATGGCTAGTTCCTGGAACTACAAAAATGTATAATTAAAGAACCCTAGCCTATGGACACCCCGAAAATCTCCAAACTCCTCCGCCTGATGAAGCTGCTCACCGGGAACGTGAGCCACACCATCGACTCTCTGTCGGGCGAACTGGGCATCACGCCCAGGACGGTGTACCGCTACATCGAGACAATCCGCGAGGCGGGCTTCGTGGTGAACAAACTCTACGGCAACGTGTACGCTATGGGCAAGGTCTCCCGGGGCCTCACCGATTTCAAGAAACTCATCTACTTCACCGACGAGGAGGCCTACCTGGCAGCGAAGATGATCGAGGGTATCGACAATAACAACGCCCTGGAACGGGACCTGCAGCGGAAACTTGCCAGCGTCTATGACTGCACCAGCATTGCCAATTACATCGACAATCCGGCGAATGCGGCCAACATCGAGGCGCTCAACGACGCCATCAAGCACAAGAAGCAGGTGGTGCTGAAGGGGTATGCATCGGCCCATAGCGACGAGACGCGCGACCGCGTGGTGGAACCGTTCTCCTTTACGGCGAATATGATTGACGTGTGGGCCTATGATGTGGAGAAGGCCGATTGCCGGGTATTCAAGGTGATGCGCATTCATTCCGTTGAGGCAACCGAAACGCCCTGGGCATTCGAGGATAAGCACGAGGTCAAAAAGCCGGATGTGTTCCGGATGACGGGGCCGCTTTCGATGCGGGTGGTGCTGGAGCTGAATACGCGGGCGAAGGGGCTGCTGGTGGAGGAATATCCGCTGGCGGAAAGGGATTTGCATCGCGAGGACGGCAAGTGGATTCTGCGGACCACCGTGCAGGCCCTGGAAGGGGTTGGACGGTTTGTGATTGGACTGGCGGCGGATGTGAAGGTTGTGGAGGGGAAGAAGCTCCAGGAGTATATCAAGAAGTACGATAAGAAGTATATACAGAAGATATAAAAATCCCCGGACGGGCCGGGGATGAGGATTGATTATTTCAGGCGCTTCCAGTAGCCGCCGTTAGATGGGCCAACGTGCTCTACTAGCCCCAGGTCCTGGAGGACTTTCATGTCACGCTTAATAGTGCGCAGGACTACTCCAAATCTAGCCGCTAACATAACTGTGTTTACTCTTTCTTTTTTGGTGACATTTTCTATGTCACCGATAGGCAGCATTTCAAGTATAACTCGCTGTCTTTCAGTTAACTTTTTGGTGACATCATTGGTGACATTTTTGGTGTCATCGGCCTTGATGAGCCTGCCGGTTTTGGGGTCTATCCTACCACCTTGCTGGATGCCGTAGAAGAGTTTACGCTTGATAATGAAACGAACGCCGCCCTGCTCTTCCACCAGGGTGGGGACTTCGAGACCTTGTTCCTTGAATGCCTCTGAAATGAGTTCGAAACCACGACAAAACGATGATGGACTCCCGGGGATAGAGCTTGGTAGAGAAGTAGGTGCTCAGGTATGTGAAGAGCATGTCCAGGTTGTCCTTGTAGTTCTTGAAAAGGTCTTTGATGTCGTCCCCAACCTTGAAGAAGTCTATGAGGATGTAGCTCTTGTATTCTTTCTGGGCGAATTCCTTGACGATGTAGCTCTTGCCCACGCGGCGGGCGCCTTCTATCATCATGGCTGACTAGCCTTTGCGTTTGTTTTTCCAAAGAAGCAGCTGGTCGTATATCTTTCTTTTCATCACGAAATCAAGCTTTGGTTTTACAAAAATCTACACGAAATCAAACTTGGTTGTTGTGCTATTTTTACACGAAATCAAGGCAGAGATATGGATTTGTACTCAATTCTGCAAGATTATCGGTGTTCCAAAGACGCAGCGATTTTTTTGCCACCCATCAGCAGTCAGGCAGGCCAATTCCAATTTTACGGTGCAAATGGCGTGATTGGACGAAGAATGGCCGGGCAAGGTGGCTCACTGGATATGCAGGACCAGGTACTCGGAACGGGTGCCGATGCGGATTTTGGGGCCCCAGATGCCCAGGCCGGAACTCACGTAATACTGCGTACTGCCCCGCCGGTGATGTCCCCAGGACTTCTCGTACAGGGCATCCGTCACCCAGGAA
Source organism: uncultured Bacteroidales bacterium (assembly GCA_900317845.1). Taxonomy (GTDB): domain Bacteria; phylum Bacteroidota; class Bacteroidia; order Bacteroidales; family UBA932; genus Cryptobacteroides. Next base: position 76,655 of record ONII01000007.1, on the reverse strand, counting down.
AGGGGCCACACCTGTCCCCTGTGGGTATGTCCGCTGAACTGAAAGTCAATACCGGCCGCCTGGGCCTCTTCCAGATGGTAGGGCTGATGGTCCAGCAGGATGGTAAAGCATTCCGGCGGGACGGATAGCGCCGACAACGGTTTCCGGCCGGGGTTACTCCTGTCGTCCCGGCCGATGATGGCAATCCCCTCTGCGCAGGCCGTGGAGTCCCTGAGGAGGGTAATCCCGGCATCGGCAAAAAACCGTTCGGCATCGGCTTCATGGCCGATATATTCGTGGTTACCCAGCACCGTGTAAATGGGCGCCTGGATGCGGGCGAATTCACTGGCATAGTCCCCTTCCAGGAGCGGCCGGAGGGAAATGTCCACAATATCCCCGCCAAAGAGCACCAGGTCCGGCTGTTCGGCAATGATAAGGTCTATCCAGCGGGCAAGCTCCGCTTTCCGGTTGCTGTAGCCAAGATGCAAATCGCTGGCAAGAACCACCGTCAGCGGCTTTGGGAGGGGCTTGGGGCTGTGGATGGTGAGTTCCTCGCGGTACTTGTGCCTGTAGTGGATGCCGCCGAGGGCAAGCAGCACGGCAATGACCCCCAGCAGCCCCGCCATCGTATAACCGTTTCCCGTAAGCCAGCCTTTGGGGATAATCCGGAGAAGGACGCCCAGATCGGCAAGCAGAAAAGCAATGAGCAGGTACAGGTAGGCAATCATCCAGGGATGGCCGATTTCGTAGAGCGCCGTGATGGTGGAAATGGAAGCTTTGCTGCGGAGGCCCATACTGGCGAAGGCCGCCGCCATCCATAGGAGAAAAAGGAGCGCTACGCCCCATTTGGCGGCCCAGCCCCCGGGCGTCAGGCGCCCAAGATGCCAGGCCACATAGCCCACTGTAGCCAGAAAGAAAACCAGTATCCCAAGAAGTCCCGCTCTCATACGTGAATCGCGTATTTATCGCTTCAGGAACTCTTCCACGGTGTTGCGATACACGTTCCCATAGCAGGCGTCGTTGTACAGGCCGGCATGGGAGGCCGTGGTGTGGGTGGCCAGCTGGTAGTAAAGGTGATGGAGGGAGATGGCCGGATTGGCCTCTACTTCGCTGCGGAACACGCGCGTAAAGCGGTTGGAAAGGTAAATGCCGTCTTCAATTACGTCTGCGTGCGAGGTTTCGCCGCTACCGGCTGCGCAGAGGAAAAGTACGCCCGGCAGGCCTTCGCAGTACTTGCCGATGGAACCGCTGTAGCAGGTTTCCATGACGGCCAGTAGTTTCCTGTAATTCCCCTCGGCGGCCTCCAGGATGCCGCGGAAAGTCTCTGCCTCCAATTTATCATCGGCCCACATAATCACATTGTCCCGGGCGCCGTGGCCGCTCCAGAAAAGGAAGACGTTGGTGCCGGTGCCGCCCCGGACCACCTCGGGGGTGCGCTCCGTGACCGTGCCGGAGAAGATGTTCCGGAGGTCTTCCGGCGTTACCCGGCTGGTCTTGTAGTCGATTACCGCGCCGGGACGGAGGTTCTCTCCGCCCGGGGTGACGTGCACGTCGGAGCCCAGGTCGTCCTCCAGGATGAGGATAATATGGTCGTCGTCGTAGCCAAAGCCTTTCAGCATCCGGTACTGGGCCAGGGCATCGGCCTGGTGCCGATAGTTGTTGCGGCCGGTAGACGTAGCTATCACCACCGCAAACTGATCCTCAAGGGGCGGATACGGGAGATCGACCGCCTCCTCGTCGTACATATCCTCAATCTGGCTGGTGGTCCAGTTCCAGAGGTCGCTGCCGGTATAGTCGCGTGAAAATCGACCGGTCTCTACAAATTTCCCGTCCGTATAGGTCCAGGTGCTGTAGGTGGTGCCCAGTTGGCAGATATGCGTCTGGCTTTCAAATTCCAACGGTCCGGAAACGCCGGTAATATGCTTGTAATCCCCCGCCCTGGCCGCCTGGAAGGCATTCCGCATACCGGAAGTCGTCCAGGGATAGATGGGCGTAGAAGCCTTGTCTCCCGATGTGAGTTTTAAAAGGGCTTCCCGTACGGACGGCGCATCGCCGCTTTCTACCACGGCTGCCGCCATGGCCAGCAGATAAAAGCAGTCGTAAAGCTGGGCATAACCGCCGGGAAGGACCGTTCCGTAGCGGTTTTTCCAGGCAACGTCAAATCCTTCTCCGGGCCTGGAAGAGAGGGCCGTGCCCACGTAGTCATAGTTCTTCAGTTTCCCTTCCAGGGACAGGTCGTAGGCCATATCCGTGCATACGATGGAAAGGTACTGGCTCTCCTCGTTCAGCTTGAGGGCATCGTCAAAATCCAGCATATCCCGGGCCGATGAAGGGACAAAGAAGAGCACGCCGGGAAAGGGCGCTTCTTCTTCGGCCGCGATGGCCTTCTGAAGAGCGGCTTCCAGCTCGGCCTTGTTCTCATAGAAATAGGTTTCCTCGACCTCCATATCCATTTCGCGCGCCATGTAGGCGTAGTACGACTGGAAGGAGGCGGCATAGTCGTCCGCTTTCCCGTCCCTGGAGATAAGGGAGATGCGGGAATAGTTGTTGGCGCGGGCCTTGGAGAGCATGGCCTGGCACTGCGCCATATCGTTCTCGGCCAGGCAGAAGATATTGGGCTCCCCCATATTGCTTCCCGCGTAGATGCGCTGGAATTCCGTAGAGGTGACCGACGGCGCCAAAACGGGCATGCGGTAGGAAAGGCTTTCTTTGGCAATGACGCGGGCGTTACGGCTGTACCGCGGGCCGATAACCGCCGCGTAAGAATTGTCGTGGGTAATCCGTGCAATGTCCCGGGCCAGGGTGGCGCCATCCTCGTCTATCCATTCCAGCTCCAGCTCTATCCGGCTCTCCTGCCCTTTCTGGGCGGCTTTGATGGTTTCCTGCGCCCAGTCCACAATCTTGGACAGTTCCGCCTTCTCCGATTCCGGCAACACCACGGCCACCTTGTAGGAGCTTAGTTTTTGCTCCACCTCCAGCGGGTCTTTCCCGCTACAGGCGCACAGCAGCAAGAGCGGAACAAGGGCATGTAGCAGTCTATTCCTTTTCATACGCTTTCTCCTTTTCTACGGCCTGGGAATAATATGTTTCATACAGGGCGGCCATGTCCTGGCCCTCAAAATTGAACTGTTTGTTTGAAACAACCTGAATATATTCGCTTTCCAGGCCGAACTCCTGGTGCTCCGGCCAGGACTTTCCGGCGAGCCAGTCCTCCAGATACATCTTCAGGGCAAGATGATTATTCACGCACAGGGAGTAAGGCACAACACCGGGATTGTAGGCCGTACAGTCCACGTCCATCCCGGCGATATGGATAAAGCCGTTGTACCGGCTATAGTCAAAAAGGCCGGGCAGGGACCCGCCCAAAAGGGGGAAAAACAAAATGTCGCCAAAGAATTCTCCGGTGGAGTAAAGCTCCTGATACTTCTTGTGGACGAAACGGTAGGTGCTGTCCCGCATGCCGAATCCTTCCGGGCCATTTGCCAGCGTCCAGGTGTGTGTTTCCTGGTCAGAAGCTGCGCTGTGGCCGTCGGCAAAGCCGCGGGCGCTCTCTTCAATCATGTCGTTGCCGTCCATGGCCTTGACGATGATGCCCACGAAGATGCGGGACATGGCACCGCACAGCCAGGAGGCGCCGTAGCGGCGGATGACGTAGGAGGAATGCCCGGGGAAAACGTCATCGGTTTCCAGGATGAGCACCCGGCCGTTCTTGGGGGCCGGTTTCCCCTTCAGGATATCCTCGTACGTGTTGCTGACAAGGATAAGGGCGCGGTCCCCGCTCCCCTCCTTTGCCAGCCACGCATCCAGCCGTTTCCCGGCATCGGCAATGCTCTCCGGCTGCTGGAGGCTCAGACTCACATCCGGATGGTCCTTGCAGAAGCCCAGGATGCCCTCCAACATGGTGTCGTTATAACTTCCGTCGCCGTAGCCGTCCGTGCCGATAAGCACCGTCAGCTCCCGGGGCGCCGGTTCGGAAACCGGCCCCTTGCTGCACCCGGCCAGCAGAACCGGGAGGAGAAGAACGGTGCTAATGTATGAGAAAGAAAATCGCATTATTTAAATGCATTCCTAAAGTCTTGTATCTTTTTAATTTGCTCGTCCTTGAATGTCCAGGACACATCAATGGATTTCCCGGTTATATTCTTCATCTGGTGGGACGCAATGCTATTGCAGATACTGTTCAGCTGGGACAACTTGATATACTTGATTTCCGGAACGAATCGGAGGGTGTTCACCATGGTCTGCTCTTCGTCGTCGGTGTGATCCATGCCCTCTACCTTCAGTACGGCGGTGACCACCAAATCCGGCAGTTGGGGATCGATGATCATTTTTTCCGGCTTATGCTTGGCATCCTTGGCGACATTGTCGAAGGGAACGTCAATCTGGGGTTCGCTGACATAATGCACCACATCCACCTGGTAAGGATTTGCAAATTCCTTGGTATAGAACATGGAAGGACCATAGTAGCGGCGGATGAGCGTGTCGCAGATAATCTTTTCGCTCCGGCGGTAAGCTACGTAGTCTGTAAGTTCGGGTTCAATCTCGGTACTGCCGAAAATGGCATCGGTCCTTTTCTTCTCACAAAGTTTGAAGTCTATCTGAGACTGGTCGGAAGAAACGAACTTATTCTTGTAGGAAAAGCGCCAGGACAAGTCCGTATTCAGCCCCAGAGAACTCCTGAAGGCATTGGTATAGCCCTCCTCCGAAGAAGGATAGATGCCATAGGTAAGTTCCACTTCACAAGAGTTGATACCTGCGTCGAACAGGTCGTCGTTCAGGTAAATGCCTTCCACGGAAGTGGGGTCCAGGAAACTGACAATGCGAAGACCAGGACGATCCGGGTCTGAAGCCGTTTTGTAACAGTAGTAATCTTTCTTGTCTTTCCTGAAGAGTTTTTCGGATGACTTGACGGAAAATTGCGTTTCACACCAGTATGCATCCGTCACTACATACACCACCGGATGCTTCCTCAGGTTCCATACGCCTTTTCCAAAACCCGTGGGCTCGTCGGAACGGGTCTTCTGCCAGAAATTCCCCATCTCCAGGGTGGTGGGAGGGATGGTAGTGGCACGGGCGCCGCCGGTGATTCCGGTTGTGGTCATCGTAGCGTTGAGGTCCAGGTTGATAGAAGCGTTGATTTCGCCCAATTCTGAAGGAACGTCCGTTTTTTTCAACTCTTTCTCTGCAAGTTTTCCTCCGGCGGAAAAAGCAGCGCCGACAAAAGCCATAATGCTTCCTCCGACTTTTTTTCCGGGGGTTCCATCACCGGCTTTACCAAAAGCAGATTGCAGGACAAAATTACTCGTCATTCCACCGCCTAAGGTAGAACCTGCTACATTCAAGACATTTCCCCAACCGGTAGTGCCTTTGGGGTACATGGCGTCAAGGTTTACCTTTCCTTTCAACGCTCCATCCAGCGTGCCTTTCAGGATGGAATTCAGAGCCACATTGTCTTCGTGATAGATATTGGGAGCAATCTTTGCGGTAAACTCCTTGGGCGCCTCACTGAAGAAATCGTGCTTACGTGATGCGGCCATATTCACATCGAAAGCCCACCAACCCACAGCCGGAAGGAGTTTTCCTCCCTGTGCTTCGTCGGCCCTGCTGGCATAGGGGGTTAACAGCACCGGGTCTGCGGCATATCTTTTATATGCGTCTGTCGCCGTCTCCTCATAAGGTACTGCGAACTGGGTGGCCTGGTGTTCGGAGACGCTGCGGTCCAGCTCGAAAGACCAAAGATGGTCGTTCCCGTCCGTGGGAATATCCTCACTGTGCCAATAGTAAAATATACGCAACACCCCGGTATAGCGGTTGTACAAAGCAAAGTAGTGCCGCTTGGGAAGGGCTTCCACACCGGTAAGATTGAAGACCATCCGCCAGTCATCTTTATGTTCCAGCATCTTGGTTATCTCACCGTAGGGAAGGTGATGGGTGTTATTGGCCGCCCAAGGAAGCTGGACGGGTTCGGTCACAACCTGCGCGCGTCCGTTCAAATCCGTTGTTTTCAGCACAAGGGAGATGGTCTTTGCACTTGCCCAGTCTTTCTCGAATTCTTTATTCATAGACTCTACAGGCGCGTTGGAGGCAGGGCCTGCCGGCCATTGGACCAGATGGAGGGTCGCGGTAGCTCCACTGTTCATTTTGAGCTTGATATCCGCCTTCTGCTCGGAAGGCAGATCCAGGGTGCGTTTGACTTCGATCCGGGCAAAGGTGATTTCTTTCTCCGGATCCTGCGAGAGGGTAATGCCTCCAATCCATGAAGGGGTGGATTCCACGGAAGACAGCTCTACCAATCCCATCTTGCTCAGGGCGAGCTCTTCCGTGTAGTCTTCGTTCCAGACAGAGAGGGAATACGGATACTCTCCCGTATCAGGGCTTACAGGGGGTTCCTTGCCGCAAGCCGCCACAAGCAAGATGGAAAGGGCGGTTATGCAAGCTGAAAAATACCTTTTCATTTGAGTGATTATTTGATAATCAGCTGAAGTACACCATTTTTATCCTTTTCCAGCCAGAAATGGTAGGCCCAGCACTCTCTGAAATTGGGATGCCAGGTATCAAGGTCTGTGCGGTCACCTGTTTTAAAGTTAACTTTCTGGTATTGGTATCCATACCACCAATGGTATCCGCCGTCCCAGCAGAAATAATGGTAGTCGCGGGTGTCAAAATCGGCTTTTTCCATAATCGGATCCCAAAAATCCATATCAGCGCGGTATATATCCCTCAGCGTCTTCACCACACCCACTTTGCTGCAACGGTTTCGGATGGACTCCCAACCTCCGGTAAGGGTTTCGGATACGAGGTCGGACTTATGGTTTTTCGGGAGGCGCATGAGGAGTCCTTTCTCATTGGTTTCATTGTCAAAGTCACGCATCACCACAAATTTACCGGTGCCGTGATGAGTCGGCTTCTCTATTTCGACGATGTTGCCGGCCCAGTAGTCTGCCAATAAGTCGTCAGCGCTGATAATATCGAAGAATACGAAATCATTTTTATTTTCGGGCCATTTGTCCTTGGGGATAAAGCGGATGGTACGGACGAAGGGAATGTTGGACGGGAGTTTGGCTTCGGCTACCATTGTGCCGTTGGTTACCTTGTTCAGGACGGCCTCACCTTGGGGTTTGCCAAATCCGTCGGTCATTCTCCACGTAAGGGAGGTAGCGGTCTCAGTATAGTCTGCGCCCTCCGGCATCCATTCTTTGAACATGCTCAGCGCCTCCCCCCAGGTCTCTACGCAAAGGGAGACCTCGGTGTCGTCCGCTTCATTCAGCGTATAACCTTTTGTGCGGAATAACAGGTTGCCGTCGTCATCCCATTCGGCAAATTGGCCCATGATGTAAGTGGCATCGTCGAATTTGATGGTTGCTTGTTGTTGCGAATCCCCGGTGTTATCATTTTTCTTGCACGAAACGAACGCTGCCGTGCAGGAAAGAAGGAGGATGGAAACGAGAGTAACTACTTTGGTTTTCATATTACATAGAGTTTTAAAAATTATTCTTTTACACAGCGGACAGGATAGGCCGGGTATCGGTAATCCGTCAAAATAATATCTGACTCAGATGTACCAGAGTACCAAGACAAACTCCATGAGAGCTTTCTCACATCACCTTGAATGCCCGTGCTTCTTGTCCAATAAAAATAGTCTGAAAGATGGTAACCATCATTTGTGATATAGCCAAGCGCTTCAAAATTGCCGGTTAAAAAAGACGCGGTTATCGCTGAATAATCCTCTTTTGCCGGAACTCTGTAGCCTGTTGGGCATGGGTCCCATACGGTTTTGGCTACGCCTTCTCCCCATAAAGTCCAGTCGATAACATCCGTCCAGTCATAATTAGAAGAGTTAAACTTGATGTATGCTGTCGGGTGTAAGATGGAATATGCCAGGCAGCCGGACTCCGGGTTTTCTACTCTTTCGGTTGAAGAAAGCAGCGGATCCTTCCTCCCCCACTGGAAATAACAGTTGCCACCCAGGGCAGGCAGTGCCTTGGCACCGCTGGGAAGGGTGGTTTCCGCCGGGGCCGATTCCGTCACCCATATGAGGTAAGACCAGAGGATGGTACTCCCCTTCTTGATGGCCACCAGCGCACTGCCGGGCGTGGTGGAAGCCGTGACGGTCAAACTGCCGTCATAGACTGATACTGATGCCGATGAAATGGACCCGTCGCCCCATAGCACCGCGGCCTCATCCGGAACAGGGGCCGATGCCAGCAGGCCGCTGCGCTGCCAGGTGCCATAAATCTTCCGGGGATTCACATCAAAGCGGATGGTTTTTCCGGGTCGAAGACAGAAACTGTTTTCATAGCCGTAATAGACCTGGCTTGAGGGCGTTGTCCACGTCATTCTTTCATTCAGGTTTCCGGTGATATTTTTAAACAGGCCTGCAGAGAAGGTTACACTGGAATTGAACCGAAGTTCGCCCACCTGGCTGCCATTGTCGGCCATGAGGGTGAATCCCTTGGAGAATACCGTGGGCAGAACGATGATATAATAATACTTTCCTGCTTCAAAAGTGCTTCCGGACGACGGCCTCAAGGTTACGTATTCCTCCGTGCCGGCTTCTACCACGGGCGTATCTTCCGACGCAAAGCGGAAGCGGAAATCTCCGGCGATCTTTTCCCCGTTGTTGCCGCGGATGGTCACGGCCTTGATATCGTCCCGGTTCACCATAAACCGCAGCCCGCTGCACAGGTGCTTGAAAGAGAGGCTGTTCCCCGTTGCATCATCGGCGGTTATCAGGTAGCCGTCGCCAAAAGAACCGGCCTTGCCGAGCTGGTAGGCCGGCAGCGTAGTAGAGACGTACCCTTCTGAATACGTGGCCGATAGATTGTACGGATACAGGGCAATGTAGCTGCCAAGGTCCACAGGGCCCGTCCCGGTGAAACTGGCTGTAGCGGCAGGGGCGTCGTTTTCGCCCTGGAACAGGTAGTTGACACCGCCGGACAGGATGGAGATGCGCTCGTGGGCGCTCCAGAGAATCTTTTTATCGTTGAGGGCCGATACAACGGTGCGGGTTGCCGGCTCATCCTCGCCGGGCGTAGAGGCATACAGCGTATGCTCCACCAGCTGCAGAACGGGCGTCTCTGGCGTAACAGGACTCCCCTCCCGCTGGCAGGCGGCAAGCAGCACAAGAAGCGGGGCTATGTACTTACAAATCTTCATAGTCTACATCCTCCGTGGACCCGGACACGCGGAGAACACCGGAACCAGCGGCCAGAAGAATCTCCTGGCACGTGGGTACAACGTATGTTCTTTTATCCGACATGCTCATAATTTACAAAGGTAGTAAAAATTTTGTAATCCCTAATTTACAAACATTTACATGCACGCATTGGGGCTGAGCCCAAATCCGTGCACCGTATTATACCACCCGTTGGTGCTGCCCGCAGCGGGTGGAGTATGAAATCCTTCTTTGCGGGCTGGGCGCAGCTGTCCGGGAGGGAATCGTTACAGCAGGATTTTTACGCGGAATCCGCGGGAGGTGGGCTCTTCCACAATGCCTTGTACTTTTTCGCGGATGCCGTTCAGGGTATCGCCTTGGGGCAGCGGGGACGCCGTGGCGCCTTCCACCATAAAGTCCAGGGCGGTTTCCGAGGTGAGCTCCGTATGCGTGAGCCGCACGGTGATGGGCCGGATGTCCTTGAGGTGCGTGAAGAGCATCTCCCTGGAGATATCGGCAATCAAATCGGCCTTGGCGCCCAGGTTGTATTTGATGCAGAAGCGTTTTACCTCCGTGTCGCCACTCAGGAAGTCAAAGTTGTCGTCAATCTCGAAGACCAGCTTCTGGATGCGGTTAACAAAGGCTTTGGTGGCACTGCGCCGGGGATGCTCGAAAATCTGCTGCGGCGTGCCGTCCTCGTAGATGACGCCTTCGTTCATGAAGAAAATGCGCGAACTTACGTCGCGGGCAAAACGCATCTCGTGCGTGACGATGAGCATGGTAAGCCCCTCCTTGGCCAGCTGGCGCATGACGCTGAGCACCTCCCCCACCATGGTGGGATCCAGGGCCGATGTGGGCTCATCGAACAGGATAACCTCCGGATGCATGGCCAGCGAACGGGCAATGGCCACACGCTGCTTCTGGCCGCCGGAAAGCGACGAAGGGTAAACGTCGGCCTTTTGCGCCAGCCCTACCTTGTTGAGCAGCTCCAGGGCTTCTTTTTTTGCCTCCTCCTCAGAAACCTTTAACAGGCGCGTGGGGGCATAGGTAATGTTCTCCAGCACCGTCAGATGGTCAAAAAGGTTGAAGTTCTGGAAAACCATGCCCATTTTCTGGCGCAGTTTGTCCAGATGGTAGCCCTTGGCCATGATGTTCTCCCCGTCCACCCAGATTTCTCCGCTGGTGGGCGGCTCCAGCATGTTGATGGCCCGCAGAAGCGTGCTTTTCCCCGTTCCGGAAGGGCCGATGATGCTAATCACCTCCCCCTTCTCAATCTCACAGTTCACATCCTTGAGGACGGTGATTTTGGTGCCGTCCGGATTGGTGAAAGTTTTGCTTAAATGCTTGATGCTAATCATGTTGCTTCTTTCTTAGGGCCAGGTTAAGCAGGGTGCGGATGACCCATGCCACAACAAAATACAGGATGGTGACAACGCCCAGGGGAATAAAGGCGTCGAAGGTGCGGCTGCGAACCAGGTCGCTTGCGCGGGTGAGGTCCTGGATGGCAATGTAGCCCACAATGGAGGTCTCTTTGAGCATGGATACGCAGGCGCCGATATACAGCGGCAGGCCTTTTTGTACAGCCTGCGGCAGCACAATGCCCGTGAAGGTTTTCAGGGGCGTGAAGCCCAGGCTCAGGCCGGCTTCCGTCTGCCCGTGGGGAACGGTGGAAATGGCCGTGTCAAAAATACTTCCGGCCGATGCTGCAAAGCAGCAGCTGAACGTGACAATGGCTACCGTGGTGGCATCCAGTCCTATGTTGGCAAATACCACATAGAACATCAGGAGCAGGAGCACCAGCGTGGGAATGCCTTCAATAAAGGCGCCATAGAGTTCTGCCAGGCCCTTGAGCCATTTGCGGCGGCTTCGCTTGGCGGCACAGACAAGACCGCCCAGGATGGAGCCGAACAGGATGGACAGGAGGGTGATTTCCAGGGTTTTCCAGAGGCCGTCTGTAATGAGCGTCCAGCGGTTCTCGGTGACCAGATTCATGTGCAGGCGCTCGGAGAAACTGATCCGGTGCGTGCTGTCTTTGTCTTTTACAAAATAGCCGGGGTGGCAATGATAGTAGGGAATGGAAAAATCCACGGATTTCTTGCGCTCTTCCGTGACGAACAGGCAGGAGACAATCATGTCCACCTGGCCGGTTTCCAGGGCGATCATGGCGGCGCTAATCTCCTGGAAGTGGATTTCCAGCGGCCGGCCCAGGCTGGCGGCAAAACGCCGGGCTAGTTCCGGGTCCAGGCCCGTCCACTCGCCTCCCTCGCCCACATAACTGATTGGTTCCAGGTTCACGCATACGGAGCACAGCAGCGGGGTGGCGTTCCCGGGAACCTCCGGAATGGGCGGAAGCTTGACCGAGGCCCCTTCTGTCCACTTATTTACAAGGTCCGGAATGTAGGGCTGGGCGATAAATGCGTTGAGCTGCTCCAGAAGCTGGGTATTTCCCTTTCGTACGGCCACGGCTACGTCAAAGCTCTCTTCCCCGCGCAGGGCCTTTTTTACCCCGTACATGCGCATGGATTCCGGCGTGAGCATTACTTCGTCCGTCACAAAGACATCCACCTTGTCTTGCATCAGGGCCTGCATGCCGTCGGCCTCCGTGTTAATGATAAACAGGTCGATATCTTCCCGGGGCGAAAGATGCTGCTCATAATAGCTGCCGGCCGAACAGCCCACCCGAAGGCCGGCAAAATCGGCCTCCGAATACAGGACCAGGGTTTCGTCTTTCTTTTGTTCGCAGCTCAACAGCGTCACAAGCGCCATGAGGCCTGCGAATAGTTTTTTCATTGTCATCTACACTTGTGCTATTGAATTTTCAAAGTTAAGAATAATTTTGATTTATCCGAACGTGCATGGCCTCCGGACTCACAACTTCCGAAAGCCATGCACGGCTACAATGTGCGGCAATGCGCATTTATTTATTCAGGAAATCCTTCACGGCAGTTTGGATTTGCGTACTGGCTTCCTTGGTGTAATTGTTTTCATGAAGGAAAGCGTTGTCATGCCAGCCGCCAAAGTTCATGACCTTCACCACATTGGGATTTGCCTGGGCGGCGGCATCGGAAATTGCGCCACCGGTCCAAGGGTCGTTGGAGCCATAGACAAACACCATTTTCTGTTTGCCGGTGGCTACCCAGTTGCGGAGGTCCGTCATGAGCTTGCCGCCATCCCACTGACCTTCGTAGTAATCCCAGGAACGGGCGCGGCCAACCGCCTTTTCTTCTACTTCGTAACCGAGTGCCTGGGTGAAGAAGGCCTTCTCCGGCAGCCAGGAGAAATCCACGCCCACAGTGCCCAGTTCACGCACGGTGGCAACGCCGTATGCCATGTCCATCTTCGGGTCAATCCGCAAGGCCTGCATCTCTTGGACCGTATGGGTGCTGGCTTTGGTGTCATCGCCCTCTTCCTCTTCCTCTTCCTGTGCTTCTTTAACCAGCGCGTTGAACTCCTCCTCTGACATGAAGAGGAAGTGCAGAACCTGGTCCAGCGGGCTCATGAGGATGGTCACACCGGGCTTGTCACCCTCTTTGATGGGGTCCGGGTCGGGAACCATCTGGGCCCACTGGCTGAACGGGGTGTAAATGAAGCGGTCAATCAGGGTTTCCATATAGTCTACATAGAAGCCGGAGAGCATATGTGCTTCGGTGGCACCCTTAAACTGGGTCATGATGTTCCGGTAGTGTTCCACGGAGGCACTGTGGTAGCGGCATAGCACGGCGTCCCGCAGGGCCGGTTTGCTCTCGCACTGCAGCAGGATTTTGCGCAGGTTGGCATAGCCTACGGCCTCTTTGGAACCGGCGGGATAACCGGCACCGCAGCTTTCGAAGATGTATTTTCCCATGGAAGAATCCAGCGGGGTATCGGCCGTTCCGGCAAGGAACGGGGCGCAGAACGGGACATATAGGTCAAAGTCCTTCCAGCCTTTCTGGTCGGCGTAGTAGGCGTGCAGGGCGGCGGTGATGCCGCCTTTGCTGGCGCCCGTAGCTACCCACTTGTTCTGCTTGAACAGGTTGGCCTTGAGCATGGTTACCACTTCGTGAATGTCGCAGGCCGACTGTTCGGAGTACAGATAGGTAAAGTTCACATTGTTCATGTCTTCCGGCTGGGAATCGCCAAAATAACGGAACTCGATTTCCACGTAGTTGGCATTCAGGAAGGTGACCAGATCTTCCTGGAAACTATTTTGGCCGGTCATAGTCAGGGCATATCCCAAAGTTCCCACAACCACGGGATTTTTGAGGTCTGTCAGCTGCATGGCCACACGCTGGTAGAAGGTACCCTTGGCGGGGTCGTTGTGGTCCACCGGCTGGGCATAGGAGAAGAAGTACTGCTTCACATATCCGGCAGGCACCCCCTCCGCTTTTGTCTGGGCCTGGGGAAGGGCAGCCAGGCTGATGGTAACGTTGGAAACGCCTTTGATGCCCCTGAGGACTTTGGTAATTTCATCGTCCTCGATTACCGGCACTTCCTGGTTTTGTTTTTTACTTTCATCGACAACTTCCTTCAAATACGTCTTGTTGCAGCCTTGCAGGGCTACAAGAAGCACGAGGGCGGAAGTGAAAATGCTGTATATCTTTTTCATCTTGTTCAATCTTTAGGTGTTATTTACCGGTAGTAATGTACTGGATGGCTCTGTCCAGCTGGGAGTCGGGGCCCAGACCGTTGTTCCAGGCGGTCTTGTCCAGGTGCACCTCGATATCCGGCGTAACGCCAACGCCCTCCAAGAGTTGGCCATCCTTGGTAAAGGAAGCCTCGCAAGGGCAGTAAACATAAACCGGGGTCTCCCCTTCTACGCCGATATGGCCGGCATAGTTGACGCTGTAGGCGTCGTTGCCCATAAGGCCGCACAAGCCGCCCCAGGTACGCGTCCCCACCACCTTGGCGTTGTCCACCACCTTGGCGCCTACGGCGGTCATCTCGGACATGCTCACGGAATGGAGGTTAGTGAGGACGACGATGGGCTCGGTGACGGTTACATGCGCTCCTTCGTAAGTGGGCATAACCTGCGGAAGTATCGGAGAATAGTCGTACCGGCCGATGCCTCTTTTCATGCGGGTGTCCATCGCATGATGGCCACCGGAAGGCAGCAGGGCACCCAGAACGCAGGCATAGTCGCTGGCCATACCGCCGCCATTGCCGCGAACATCAATGATGACACCGCCCAGTTGCTTGGTTTTATGCAGTTCCTGAATGGCGTTGAACCAGGAATACCAGACCTCGGCAACCTGGGCGGAAAGTTGCTGGGCATAAGGCTGAAGCTTACTCTTCTCCGTGACGAAAGCGGTCAGGTACGGGGTAATGCTGAAGCTGTCAAAGCGGAGATAGGCAATGTTCCCCTCGAAGAGGGCATAGGTCATGTCGATGCCTGATTTTATCAGGTTCTCGTCCAGTACATGCACGCCGGGAATATTCAGATAGGCGTATTTCAGGGCAAGTGTGTTGATGCCATCGATAATCTGCGCATTCGACTTGAGGGCTCTCACCTGGTCAATCTCGTTTTCCATGGTTTTGGCAACGAACTCGCTAATCAGTTCTTCTTGCGTGACAAGGGTTTTCCTGGAGGTTGAATCCAGAATGCGTTTGGACCAGCCGGAGAGGGAATCCACCACACTCAGGAGCTGGGTGGACGCCGTGGCATCTACCGTCTTGAAATCCTTCAGTTTGCCCGGAGTGTTATAATAATAGGTCAGACTGGGCTTAAGATTCTGTCCACCGACCTGGGCCTCGTTGTAGTCTTTTTCACGCTCCTTTTTGTTGCGGTCACTGTTGGGGCTTACCGCGATAAAATTGCCCGTCATGTGGTTTTGTACCATTATGAACAAATGACCGTCGTGCAGCGGGTCCACCACTTCCTGAACCAGTTCCCTCAGCTTGTCGTCCGTGACTTTGCCCGTCTTGGAAAGGGTGTCCAGTTCCGTAAACTTGGGATAGTATTTGTCGTACACGGCATCCCAGTCCAGGCCCAGTTCTTTCTCGTAATCCCAGATGCCATAGTTGGAATTAAGGCCTTCCCACAGGATTTTGAATTTTTCGCCGTAGCTCTTCTGTGCCTTGTCCCAGGTTACGACATCCAAATAGGAAAAATTGCGGACGGTGTCGCTTTCTTTGCGGCAGGAGGCGAGCGAAAATACCATCATCGTCGCGATGGCTGCTCCTTTGATATAGTTTCTCATGGCTCTTTCTCGAATTAAAAGATGTAGTAAACGCCGGCTTGCAGGCCGATGGTGGTGTCGTAGCGGTAGTCTTTCACCTTCATGTACTCTTTCACCTGACTGGTAAGGCTGTAGTAGCAGCGGGCCTCAATCTGAACGCCCAGGTGCTTGTTGCAGCGGAGCTCCATGCCCACACCGCCAACCAGGCCCATGTCCAGGCGATTGTCTCTTTCCTGATTGAACGCCACCGGGCCGGCAAATTCGTAGGTTTTCTCGCTCATGACGTTATAGTCGGTGCCAAAGCGATGGCTGGTGAGCCAGAGACCGCCATAATAGCCCAGGTTGGCAAAACCGCGCAGCGGGAAATTGTCTCCGCCAAAACTGAACGATGCCATTACCGGGAGGAGCAGGTAGTTGTTCAGGTAGTTGTAGTCTACGTTGTTGAGGTCCGTACGGCTCATCTTGTAGTTCTTCTGTGCGAAGATAAGGTCTGCGCGGACGCCCAGCCATTTGTTGAATGAATACTGTCCGGAAATGCCGGAATTAAGGCCGAAAGCGCCGTTCAGGCTGAAGTCGGTCATGTAGTGCACATCCTGCGAATGGATGTTGTACACTGCCCCCTCAATGACGCCTACCCTCCACTGCGCACGGAGCCCAACAGGAAGCATCATGAGAACAGCGACAATCAAAAAAGCTTTGTTTCTCATATAAGTTAAAATTAGATACTACTAACTAAAAAGTGTAATCTTGCGGTATATAACCTCGCAAAGATACACTTTTTAATTGAACGGTGGCACTGTAACCACCTTTTTTTATAAACAGGGAAATGAACTTTAGCGCGTGTAGGCGAGCGTGTCCAGGTCCTGGGAGCTGCCGCCATACAGCAGTTCCCACTCCCCTTTCTGCGGCACCATGCGCTGCCGGGCCTCATCCCACCACAGGAAGGTCTCTTCCGTGAGCGGGAGGCTCACTTCCACGCTTTGTCCGGACGGAACATGCACGCGTTTGTAGGCCCTCAGGGTTTTCCGGGGGCCGTCCGTGTCGGCGGGACGGCGCACGTACAGCTGCACCACTTCATCTGCGTCCACAGGGCCGATGTTGCTCACCTCCAGCACCAGTTGGTCTCCTTTTACCTGTGCCTTTCCGTAGGCAAAGGTGGTATAGCTGAGGCCGAAGCCGAAGGGGAACAGCGGCTCTCCCTCGAAGAAACGATAGGTGCGTCCTTTCATGGCATAGTCCTCAAAATCGGGCAGTTGCTCCACGTTCTTATAGAAGGTGACGGGCAATTTCCCGGAAGGCGCTACGTCGCCAAAGAGCACATTCGCGATGGCCGTACCACCTTCCTGTCCGGGATACCAGGCCTGCAGGATGGCGTCGCAGGACTGGGTTTCCGGCTCCAGGCCCATGGCACTGCCGGAGAAATTCACCAGCACCACTTTTTTGCCGGCATAATGCAGGGCCTGCAGCAGATGACGCTGTACTTCCGGCAGTTCGATGCTCTCGCGGTCCCCGCCCTTGAATCCGGGCAGCGGAACGTCCATCTCCTCCCCTTCCAGCTTGGGAGAAATGCCGCCGGCGAACACCACGACATCGTACTCATCCAGGCGTTCGGCACTGATATCGTCACCAACCAGCTCGCAACCTTTATAATAGACCAGGTTCTTTACGCGTTCCTTCAGGGCATCCAGCAGGGTGACGCTATGCTCCGGAACCGGGTTGTAATTGCCCCAGAGCATTTCGCGGTCGTTGGCGTTGGGCCCCACCAGGGCGATGCGCGCCTTGGGGTCCAGCGGCAATACATCGTCCCTGTTCTGCAGAAGGACGATGCTTTCCTGCGCCATCTTCAGCGACAGCGCACGGTGCTCCTCCCCTTCCACGATCTCGTCCGGAAGCGAGGCCCAAGGCTCCACGTTCCCGTCCAGTTCTCCCAGGCGAATGCGGGCGGCAAGCAGGCGCTCCAGGCTGCGGTCTACGTCTTTCTCGTCCAATAAGCCCTGCCGGACGGCCTCCGGGATAAAACGATAGGTGTCGCCGCAGTTCAAATCCGTGCCGTTGTGCACGGCCGCCGCAGCCGCATGGGGCCCGTCCGGGCTGAATCCGTGACGGCCTTCCTCGTAAAAATCGGCAATGGCCCAGCAGTCGGAAAGGACAATTTCCTTGTAGCCCCATTCACCGCGCAATATGGTGTTTACCAGGTAGTTACTAGCGCCGCAGGGCTCTCCGCGGAAGCGGTTGTAGGCAATCATGACCTCCTGTACATCGGCTTTGGTAACCAGGTCTTTGAAGGCGGGAAGGTAGGTTTCGCGAAGGTCCCTTTCGCTTACTTCCGCGTTATAGCTGTGCCGGTTCCATTCCGGACCGGAGTGCACGGCAAAGTGCTTGGCGCAGGCGTGCGCTTTGAGGACTTCTGCGGTCGATGGCCCCTGCAGGCCGCGGACCACGGCCATGCCCAGGGTGCCGGTCAGGTACGGGTCTTCCCCGTAGGTCTCCATGCCGCGGCCCCAGCGCGGGTCCCGGAAAATGTTGATGTTGGGCGTCCAGAAGGTGACGCCCTGGTACCAGCCCACCCGGCCGCTCTCCAGCGCCTGGCGATTCTTGACGCGGGCCTCGTCACTGACGGCGGTAAACACCTTATTCACAAGGGGTTCGTCAAAAGAAGCCGCCATGGCAACGGGCATGGGAAACACGGTGGCTTTTCCGTTGCGGGCCACGCCGTGCAGGGCCTCGTTCCACCAGTTGTAGGCGGGAATGCCCAGCGCTTCCACGGGCTGGGAATCGTGCATCATCAGGGAGGCTTTTTCCTCGATGGTAAGTTGGGCAATCAGTTTTTGGGCGCGCTTTTCAGGCGTCTGGGTGCAGGCCGTTGCAAGGAGCAAGGCGGCGCAGGCAAGTTGGATGGTTTTCATGTTATATAGGGTCAACGTCTATGGTCAGGTGTCCGGTATACTTGTGCGTTTTTTCAAACAGGTTGATGGCCTGCAGCAGCTGTCTTTTCCGCTCCTGCAGGAATTTGTCGCGCGGCAGCATGATACGGATTTGCCGGATGTACTGGTCTGCAATCTTGTCTATGGTGGGTGTATACGGGCCCACAGAGGGCAGTGGCAGGCTTTGTGCCAGCTCCCGGGCCAGGTAGTTCAGGCGCTTCTCGTTGGCATCTTTCAGGGTCAGGTGGATCAGGCGTGTATAGGGCGGATAGCCAAAGAGCCTGCGCTCTTCCAGCAGCTGGGCGGTGTTGTCTGCCTGTTCTCCCAGGCGGGCGAAGACGGGATGGTGCGGTTCCCGGGTCTGGATGAGAAAAAGGCCGGGGGTGCCCCGCCGTCCGCTGCGGCCGCGGAACTGTTCCAGGAGCTGGATGGCGTGTTCGTCGGCCCGGAAGTCCTGCTGCCCCAGGATATTGTCGGCCTGGATGACTGCCACCAGCGACACGCCGGCAAAGTCAAAGCCCTTTGTAACTACCTGTGTGCCAACCAGAATGTCAATTTCTCCCTTGGCAAACTGCCGGATGGTCCGGGCCTCCGCCTGGGTGGCGTCGCTGTCCAGCCGCGCAATACGGGCCCGGGGATAAAGGGCCTGCAGCTCTTCCTCGATTTTCTGGGTGCCGGCGCCCAGTGGCTGCAGGGCGCCTCCGCAGTGGTCACACTTCCCTGTATAGGGCTCTGTATGGCCGCAATAATGGCACACCAGGCGTTCCGGGTGAATGTGCAGGCTCAGGGAAACGTTGCAGTGCGGACACTTGGGAATGGTGCCGCATTCGGTGCATTGGACGGCGGGCGCATACGAGCGGCGGGAGCGCAGCAGTACGGCCTGCCCGCCGGCGTCCAGCGTGCGGGAAAGCTCCTTTAGCAGCTTGAGCGAAAGGCTGCCCGTCATACCGTTTTTCCGGCGCTCCGCCACGGTGTCCACGATGAGCACTTCCGCTTCTTCGCCTTTATGGAAGCGTTGCTTTAGGTCCACCTTTACAAACTTGCCATTTTCAGCGTTATATAGAGACTCTAAAGACGGGGTTGCGCTGCCCAGGATGACGTGCGCTCCCTGCACCAGGGAGAGCATGATGGCACTCTCGCGGGCATGGTAACGCGGGGCCGGGGAATCCTGCTTGAATGAGTTGTCGTGTTCCTCGTCCACAATGATGAGCCCCAGGTTCCGGTGCGGCAGGAACAGGGCCGACCGGGTGCCCAGAACCAGGTATTGCGGAGCTTCCAGCACGGCCTTGGTCACAGCTGCCCGCCGGGGCCAGGTTTTTGCGCTGTGATACACCAGCGTGTCTGGGAATACTGCGGTCACCCGGTCCTCCAGCTGCCGGGAAAGGGCAATTTCCGGGACCAGGAAGAGGACACTCTTTCCCTCTGCCAGGGTTTCGCGGGCCAGTTGCAGGTAGAGTTCCGTTTTTCCGGCGCCGGTGACGCCGTGCAGCAACACCGTTTTACCGGCGCCAAATGCTGCGCGCACTGCAGCTGCGGCCTGCTCCTGCTCCCGGGAGAGTTGCACTTCCCTGCCCGCTTCCGATGCCGCCTTGGGCGGTTCCGCAGCCACACGGTCCCTTAGCAGGGCGGCTTTGTACACTTCTCCGATGGTGCACAGATAATACGTGGCAAGCGAGCGCCAAAAGGCAATCTCCTGTTCAAAAACGGGCGGCAGTTCCCGCTCTATGGCCTTGATATACAGGATTCTGTCCACCAGGTGTTCCGGGGGCGTAACACCCACCGCGGAGACTACGGCCGTATAGTCTTTCCCGGCGAATTCCACCTTTACACGGCTCCCAACTACCACCGGCGTTTCCACCAGATAGTAGGGCTCCCACTCCAGTTTGAGCGGAAGAATGACCTGTATGAAGGTGCTCTCGTCCATCATTGACAAAGATAAAACTTTTCTTTCGATTTATCGCCTGCCTGCAGCAGGTATTCAGGTGTGGAACTTTTTGTGGAACATTTCTTGCGCGTGTCAGGAATTATCACTAATTTTGTCTGATTTATCGGGCCGTATGCCCTTTAACCTGACTGTATGGGAAAAATCATCGCCATCGCCAATCAAAAAGGCGGCGTGGGTAAAACCACCACTGCCATCAACCTGGCTGCGTCCCTGGCCGTTCTGGAGAAGAACGTCCTCGTTATCGACGCAGACCCTCAAGCCAATACCACTTCCGGCCTTAACTTTGACCCGGAGAACAGCGACCATCGCACGCTGTATGAGATCCTTATCGGCAAACTGCGCGCAGAGGACGCCCTCATCCAGACGGAACTGCCCAAGCTGCACATGATTCCCTCGCACATCAATCTGGTGGGCGCAGAGATTGAACTGCTGGAGGTGAGTGACCGCGAATCGGTGCTTAAAAAGGCCTTGGCGCCCATCCGGGACAACTATGACTTCATCATTATAGACTGTTCCCCTTCCCTGGGCCTCATTACGGTGAACTGCCTTACGGCGGCAGATTCCGTGATTATCCCCGTGCAGCCGGAGTTCTTTGCGCTGGAGGGCCTGGCCAAGCTCATCCAGACCATCCGCCTGGTCCAAAACGGCATCAACCCGTCCCTGGCCATCGAGGGCTTTGTGGTTACCATGTTCGACGGCCGCACCAAGGTGCACAACCAGGTGGTGGCCCAACTCCGGGACCACTTCAAAGATATGGTGTTCAATACGGTAATCGCCCGTAGCATCCGCCTCAGCGAGGCCCCCTCGTACGGGAAGCCCATCATCCTGTACGATGTCATGAACAACGGTACGGCCAACTACATGAACCTGGCCAAGGAAGTCCTGGACAAAAACGTGAACTATAATGGCTAAGCAACAGCAATTTGGCCTGGGAAAAGGCCTGGGCGCCCTTCTGGGCGGAGAAGACCTTACAGAACTCAGAAAGCCTGTCGGATACATCAATAAACAAGTGGTTACGGCCGAGGACAAACCCAAGGACACCTCGGACGTACTGCGCATCCCCGTGGAACTCATCGAGCCCAACCCGTACCAGCCCCGTATGAATTTTGACAACGAGGCCCTGCGGGAACTGGCCGACTCCATCCGTACCTTCGGGCTCATTCAGCCCATCACCGTTCGGCGCAAAGGAGACGGCAAATATCAGATTATCAGCGGTGAACGCCGTTACCGGGCTTCCATCATGGCCGGCATGGACATGATTCCCGCGTACATTCGCGACGCCTCGGAACAGGGCATGCTGGAAATGGCCATCGTGGAAAACATCCAGCGGGAAAACCTGGATCCCATAGAGGTGGCCATGAGCTATCAGCGCCTCATGGAGGAATGCCGTCTCACGCAGGAGCAAATGGCCGACCGTGTGGGCAAAAAACGCGCGTCCGTGGCCAATCAGCTGCGGCTGCTCAAGCTCCCTGCCAAGGTGCAGCATGACCTCAAAGTGGGCCTGGTGAGCGTCGGGCACGCCAAGGTGCTGCTGGGCGTAGAGAATCCGGCCCTGCAGGAGGCCCTGTGCGACGCCATCGTCAAGCACGGTCTTTCCGTGCGCCAGCTGGAAGAGAAAATCCAGTCCCTGGGCAACACCAAATCGGCCACGCCCAAAGCCGCCGCAGAGCCCGTGGAACTGCCGCAGATGTATTATCGGCTCCTGGAAAACCTGGGTCGATATGTGGGCGAAAACAGCCTCTCGCTGCGCCGTAGCAAGGATGGCAAGAGCGCCATCACCATTCGTTTTGCCTCGGACTCCCAGGCGGAGGAATTCTTAAAAGCGCTGGATCCGCGATGAAACTGTACCGCCTGGTCATTACTGCGCTGAGCCTGTTTGTCGCCTTGCCGCTGGCCGCCCAATACCGGGACGACCAATTCAAGCGCGATGCCTTTACGCAGACCTATGCGGATACCACCCAGAAAGCCACCACGGACTCATCGGCCCTCTTCAGTTTCAAGGAATTCTTTGGCGGGCTCGCCGGCAAGAACAAGGCTTCGCTCAAAACGCTCACCATTGGCTCGGCGGTGTTTATCGGCTCCAATCAAATTTACAACCGGCAATACTGGAAGCTGCCCATCGTGTATGGCGGCATCGGCGCCGGCATTTACGGCGGCATCCGCTGCAATCAGCTGTATAAGAGTACGCAGGACAGCAAATACCAGACATACAGTATTTTATCCTTTGTCGGGGCGGGCTTGTTCTATTGGGGCTCCCTCATGGACGGAGCCATCATGTTCAAGAGCGACAAAAAGCCGGACCCGGCCAAGGCCACGGTGTATTCTTTGCTGCTCCCCGGTTTGGGACAAATCTACAACGGCGAGGCCTGGAAGGTGCCCATCTACTGGGGCCTGATGGCCGGCAGCATTCATTTCTGGGTAGACAATTCGCGCCAGTACCAGCGCTGGAAATGGATTCACAACCAGGCCACTTCTACAGAAAAACAGGTGACGGACACCCCGCCCTGGTCCGGAGACAATGCCAAATACTACAGAGACGTTTATCGCAGGTACCGGGACTACTCCATTCTGGCGTTCGCCGTTTCGTATTTGCTGCAGGTCATCGATGCCAACGTATTTGCCTATATGCAGGATTTTGAGGTGTCGGACGACATTTCCATGCGTATAGAGCCCTCTGTAATTCCCGTTAATTATGCTACCAGTTTCTCTGTCCCGTCCACGCCGGCCGTGGGGATGCGAATTGGAATAAAGTTTTAGTTGGTATGAAAAAAACGTTTGTCTTTCTGGCACTTATGCTTCTGGTTTCTCCGTTTTGGGCCGGTGCACAGAACCATAAAAACCGCAAACAACTGCAGAAAGAAAACGCAGCGCTGCTCCAACGCATCGAGCAGTTGGAAGCGGAATTGGAGGGGTACCGCACGGATGCCTCCGAGCGGGCCACCATCGAGACAGAACTTTCCGGAGAAAACGAGAACAAGGTTGCGGCTGCGCTGGAGGACTATACTTCCAGCACGGATACCCTGCTGGGCCAGTGGTATATGCACCGCAGGAGCCGTTCATCGGCCCGGGAACAGTACAATATGGATTCCGTGCGTTTTACCACGGATGTCCCGGATTCGGTGCTCATGCGGCGGCTGACGGCCATGAATTCGTTCATTACGCTCCCCTACAATGAGACGGTAAAGAATTACATGATTCTTTATTCGGAGAAGATGCCCCGGAAGATGGGAGAGATGATGGGCCTGTCGGAGTATTATATGCCCATCTACGAGGAAACTTTCCGCCGCTACGACCTCCCGGAAGAACTGAAGTATCTGGCCGTGATTGAGAGTGCGCTCAATCCGCGGGCAGAGTCCCGTGTGGGCGCTCTGGGCCAGTGGCAGTTTATGTATCGTACCGCCAAAAGCTACGGACTCCGGATCGATTCTTTTGTCGATGAGCGCATGGATCCCATACTGGCGGTAGATGCCGCTGCCCGCTATCTGCGGGACGCCTACCGCATTTTCCAGGACTGGCCGCTGGCCATATCGTCCTATAACTGCGGCTCCGGGAATGTGAACAAAGCCATTAAGCGGGCCGGCGGAAAAACCGATTTCTGGGACGTGTACGAGTACCTGCCGCGGGAAACGCGCGGGTACGTGCCGGCCATGGTGGGCGCCATGTACGCCTTCCGCTATGCCTCGGAGTACGGGCTGGTCGCAGAGCCCATGTCCATGCCCATCTATGTGGACACGGTTCACGTGCACAGGAACCTCCATTTTGCGCAGGTAAGCGAGCTCCTGGGCATTCCCATGGACGACCTTCGGGACCTGAATCCGCAGTATCACAAAGACATTGTTCCGGGCGCCTCCGGAGATGAAATCCTGCGTCTGCCGTTCAACTACACTTCCCCGTTCCTGGATTTGGCGGATTCGGTGTACGCCTACCGCAAGGCGGAACTCTTCACGGATGCCGTGAAAGATGGCCGGGCCGTGGTTTCCGGCCGCCCTGTGGCCACTGCCCGTCCCGGTTCCACAGGCCAATGGGTAATCTATAAGGTGAAGTCCGGCGACACCCTGGGTAAAATCGCCCGCCGCAATCACTGCACCGTTAAGCAGCTCATGAACTGGAACAAACTCAAGAACGACCGCCTCTCCGTGGGCCAGAAACTCAAAGTTTCCCGCAAATAGCCCCATCCGGAAGGGACGGGGCTTTGAAGTGACAGGGGAAACGCTTAGAACCGGTCCATCACGGAGAAAATCCGCTCACGGACTTCCTCGATACTGCCTACACCGTCAATCTCATGGTACTTGCCGGCCTCCTTGTAAAAGGCAACGAGCGGTTCGGTTTTGGCGTGGTAGGTTTTGATGCGGTTTTCCACAATCTCCTCTCGGGCGTCATCGGCACGGCCTTCAATGGTGGCCCGGTGGGCGATGCGTTCGTGGATGAGGGCGTCCGGAATCATGAGCGACACACAGGCGGTTACGCTTTCTCCGGACTTAGCCACCATGCGGTCCAGGACTTCCGCCTGGGCGATGGTGCGCGGGAAGCCGTCCAGCAGGAAGCCATCGACCCCTTTGGTGCTGCGGAATTTGGCCTCAATCATGCCTTCCACAACCTCGTCCGGGACCAGATTGCCCGCGTCGATCAGGGCTTTGGCCTGCTTCCCAAGCTCCGTGCCGGCAGCGATTTCACTGCGCAGGAGTTCTCCGGTGGATAGGTGGCACAGGTGGTAGCGTTCTACCATCTGACCGGCCTGGGTGCCTTTCCCGGCGCCCGGAGGCCCAAACAGAACATAATACTTCATGTGGTTAGTCGTCTAAAACGTAAATGTCCTTGATATTGCGCCCAAGTTCGTCATAGTCCAGGCCGAAGCCCACGATGAACCGGTTGGGAATTTCTATGGCAACGTAGTCCAGCTTCACGTCTTTCTTGTACACTTCCTTCTTGAGCAGGAGGGTGCACACGCGAATGTCTTCTGCCTTCTTTTCCTTAAGCTGCTCTGTCATGGCAACGATGGTGTTGCCCGTATCCACAATGTCTTCTACAATGATT
Source organism: uncultured Bacteroidales bacterium (assembly GCA_900317845.1). GTDB lineage: Bacteria > Bacteroidota > Bacteroidia > Bacteroidales > UBA932 > Cryptobacteroides. The sequence continues at coordinate 51,464 of ONII01000007.1, read as the reverse complement.
ACCCGCCGGCATTCCAGGTTGGTGGGAAGCGGCACTTCCGTTTTTACCACACCGGTGGAACTGGTGCCTTCATAGGACGAGAGTTTGCAGGCCTTGAGAACAAGCGGGAAGGTTAGCCGTTTAAGCAGTTCTGCGGCAAAGATGACCGCCCCGTTCAGGGTGCACAGGAAAATGGCGGGGTCCTCATCCGTGCAATTTGCATAGTCCTTGTTCAGACGCTCCGCCACGGAATCGATGGCTTTTTCGATTTCCTCGTTGGGAATAAAGCGACGGAAAGTTTTGTCGTGAAGGGTAATTTTGTCCATTTGGAATTGTATTATTGTACAAATATAATTAAAAAACAGCAAAAAATCATGTGAAACAACACAAGTTATCAACAGGTGCTGTTATTTTTGCCCTGGACTTCGTACCTTGTGGGCATGAGAAGGCTTGTGTGTTTGACTGTTTTCCTGCTCTTTGCCTGGTGGGCATGGGCGCAGGACGAGGAAGTTCTCCGGGCGGCCCGCTTTCTTTCGGGCGCCTCCTCCGATGAAGAAGTGGACGCGTATTGGGTTTCGCAGCTGGAAGCCCGACAGGGCCGGCGTATCCGGATTAACAGTGCACGTATCCGCTCCGACGGGCTCCTGACAGAATACCAGATTGCCTCGCTATCCGACTACCGCGCGACGGCCGGCGACATTCTCTCTTGGGAAGAGCTGGCGTTGGTCGATGGTTTTTCCGCGGAGCTTGTCGCCGTGCTGCGCCCCTTCCTGTCGCTGGCGTCGGACCGCTTGCCCGGGGTGGCCGATACGGTTCGCGTGCGGGCATCGGCCCTGGTGCGCGGAACGCTGTCTTCGATTGGCGGAAAAGCCAAGGTATCAGGCAGTTGGTGGCGGGCAGGCGGCGCCTGGAGAGGCAAGGATGGTACATTTTACGGAGAGACCCGTTTCCGGGGGCATACGCTGCTGGTAGGCGATTTCAACGCCCGTTACGGGCAGGGGCTCTCGTTCTGGAGCGGCTTTTCCATGAGCAGTTTATCCACGGTGGATGCGTTTATCCGACGGACGCCGGGCATTTCGCCGGTATGGTCGTATTCCTCGGAGCTGGTGCACCGGGGCGCGGCCTATTCCTATAGTGGAACGCATTGGCAAGCCACGGCCTTTGGCGCTATAAACGGGCTGGTGGGTGCGCATGCGGCATGGCTTGGAAGGCACGGGCAAGTGGGGACGACGGTCTCTTATACGTTTGGAATGCCGGCCTCGCTGACGGCTTCCGTGGATACCCGCTGGAACTGGCGCGGCTGGGATGCCGCCGGAGAAGTGGCCTGGAAGAATGGTTCGATTGCGGGGCTGGCGGCATTCCGAGGTCCTGTCGGCCCCATCAAACTGGCTTTTCAAGGGCGGGTGCTACCCTCCCGCTTTTCCGGGAAAAAGAACGGGGAATATGCCCTGGCGACGGGTGGGGCGTTTTCCTCCGAACGGCGGGTGGGTTTGGCCGGGCGTTCCGGTTTTGGCAGCAGCGTGCCCCGGCATCAGGCATCCTTGACCGTAGATGCGGCCCTTCTGCCCATTCCCGCCGTGGGGCCTTCGCGCTTCCAGTTAAGGGTGTACGTAGGGTGGCAGTGGCAAGTGGCATCGGCCTGGTCCCTGGATGTACGGTTTACGGAAAGGTACCGGAACTACGAACGTCCGCGGCACGACTTCCGCCTGGACGGGAAGTTCGGGATGGGGCCGTGGAATGCAGTTTCACGACTGGAAGTGGTTCAGTGTGAGAAGTTTGGCTTGCTGAATTACTGGGAGTGCGGCTACAAGGACGAAGGAACCTGGAGTGCATACCTCCGGCTTACCGGATTTGTGATCGACCAGTGGAACGACCGCATCTACGTATACGAGCGGGACGCGCCCGGGAACTTCTCCGTCCCGGCCTACTCCGGCCGCGGCGGGGCGGTGTCGGTGGTGGGCGGCTGGAAGCACCGCTTCCGCCGGCTCACGCTCAAAGCCTACCTCCGCGGCAGCTGGATGGTCCGCGTAGGGCGCCCGCCCACCCCCGCCCTTGCCATCCAGCTCCACTGCGACCTGTAGTTCCCCTCCCCGTCGCTGAAGGTCCCCCAAAGGGGGACTTTGTTTTGTTGCGGAATATTCCTTATATTTGTGTGTTTAACACAAAGTAGACAATATGCATCGGATATTCCTGCCGCTATACCACTTTTTCCGGAAGCACAAGGTGCTCATGTACCTGCTGCTCATTGCTTCCACGCTCCTGTTCGGTTATTACGGACTCCAACTGGAGTATGAGGAAAACATTGTGAAGCTGCTCCCCCGCTCTTCAACGGACAATGAACTGGCTTTCAGTGACATTGGCCTAAAGGACAAAGTGTTCCTGCAAATCACTTCCAAGGACACCCTGAATCCGGTGGAACCGGCCCGGCTGGGAGAAGCCATGGAGGAATTCTGCGGCATGCTGGAAAAGCAGGACGAGGAAACCCATTACATTGCGGGTATCTTCTATACCCTGGACGTGGATACGGCCCTGGACGCCATGGATTTTGCGCTGGCGCATCTCCCTTCCTTCATGGATACTTCCCTGTATGCGGGTTTTGAGCAGGCCCTCACCCGGGAAGCCATTGACGAGCAAATGGAGGAAAACTTCCAGATTATCCAGAACGATGAAACCGGCGAAGCCACCCAGATGGTGGCCATGGACCCCCTGAACCTGCGTTCCGTGCTCCTGAACTCCATCATGGAAGGCGGTTCTTCCATGGGCGGTCTCACCATAGAAGACGGTCATCTGTTCTGCCCGGACAAAACCGTTGCCCTGGCCTTCCTGACCCCGGCCTTCGACGGCCTGGATTCCGGTGCAGGCACCCGCTTCGTCCATGCCGTCCAGCAAAGCGCAAAAACCTTTGAGGCTGCCAATCCGGATATCCATGTGCTGGTACACGGCACCCCGCTGGACAGTGTGTCCAATGCGAGCACCATCAAGCGTGATCTGGTTTGGACCATCGGCCTGTCCATGCTCCTTATCCTGATTATCATCATCATGAGCTTCCACCGCTTCTCCTTCGTGTGGCAGCAAGTGGTCCCCGTAATATACGGCGCCCTCTTTGCCCTGGCCTGCATGTACTGGATCAAGGGCGGCGTCATGTCCCTGATGGCCCTGGGCCTGAGCGCCATTGTGCTGGGCGTAGCCATCAGCTACTGCCTGCATGTGCTCATCCACTACTACTACGTGGGCGATGCCGAAAAACTCCTCAGGGACGAAAGCACACCCGTGTTCATGGGCTGTGTTACCACGGTAGGCGCCTTCATGGGCCTGCTCTTTACGGAAAGTGACCTGCTCAGGGACTTCGGCCTGTTCGCCACCTTCTCCCTGATTGGCAACACCTTCTTCGCCCTGGTGTTCCTGCCGCATTTCCTGCACAAGGACCAGATTATCTTCAAGCGCACGCACGGCTTCCCGCTGGTGGAGAAATTCAACAACCTCCCCTGGGACCGCAACAAATGGTTCATCGGGTCCCTTACTCTCCTGATCATCATTGGTGTTGTGATGAGCCCGCGCGTGAAATTCGACAGCGATCTGGGCAACCTGGACTACGACAATGCCACCCTCAAGGAAGCGCAGGACCTTTACAATACCAAGAATGCCGATGGCTTTGCGCACGCCTACTTCGCCGCCTGGGACGAGCAAGACATAGACAAGGCCATGGCCTACAACATAGACTTTTACCGACACCTGGATTCCCTCCAGCAGGCGGGCGTCATCAAGGGTTACTCCCCTATTTCCGGCCTGGTTTTCCGTTCCACGCAGGACCAGCAGGTACGTATCCAAGCCTGGAAACAGTTCTGGACCCGCGCCCGTGTAGCCCAGCTTCGCAAAGATTTAACAGAATCGGCCAAGGCCTATCAGCTGCCTGCCAATCTGTTCGATTCCTTCTTTGCGCTGCTCCGGCAAAAGTACGAACCCGGCAATCTCATTGAGGAAGGCATCGTTCCTCCCGGCCTGCTGGCCAACTTCTATGAGTCGCAGGAAAGCGGCCGGCAAATGTTCTTCACGGAGGTTTCCTACCCGCGTGAGGACCAAAACCGGGTCTGGCATGCCATCACGGAGGCCAATCACGTGATTGTGCTGGAACCGTTCTTCTACTGCCGCGACATGGTGGAAATCATCCATGAAGACTTCAACACCACCCTCTGGATTTCCAGTATCTTTGTGCTCCTGGTGCTGCTGTTCAGTTTCCGCAACCTCTGGATTGCCCTTATCGCCTTCCTGCCCATGTTCGTGAGCTGGTACGTGATGCAAGGCTACATGGCCATCTTCCACCTGGAGTTCAACCTCATCAACATTGTCATCTCTACCTTCATATACGGCATTGGCGTAGACTACAGTATCTTTGTGATGGAGGGCCTCCTGGCAGAGGCCCGGCGCGGAGAAAAATCCATGCTCAACTACCACAAAGTGGCCATTTTCTACAGTGCCATGGTGCTGGCCATTGTAACCTTCGCGCTCATTTTTGCGCGGCATCCGGCCATCCATTCCATCGGCCTTATCACGCTCATCGGCATGGCTTCCACCATCCTGATCACCTATTCCCTGCAACCGTTTATTTTCCGTCAGCTGTGCAAATACCGCTTCTTCCGTCGCGGATTCCGCATTCCTGAACAGTAGACCTATGCTGGACGCAGAACTGTACCTGAACCTGATTTGTGGCGGTGCCGCCAACCTTTCCCGGAACCGCCAGCGTATCAACGACCTCAATGTGTTCCCCATCCCGGACGGAGACACAGGAGACAACATGTTCATGACCATAGAGGCCGGCACCCATGCCTGCGGTTCCAGCCTGACGGAAATGGCCGATTCCGTAGCCCGTGGCATGCTGCTGGGCGCCCGCGGCAATTCCGGTGTTATCCTCTCCCGCATCTTTGCCGGCATCGCCAAAGGCGTAAAAGGAAGGGATAAGGCCGATATGCCCACCTTCTGTAGCGCCATGCAACAAGCTGTGGATGAAGCCTATCGCGCCGTTTCGCAGCCGGTGGAAGGCACCATCCTCACCGTGCTTCGGGAAGGCGTTGCGGGCGCACAGGACGCCGCTACCCTTGAAGCCTATCTGGACCGGTGGATTGCCGCTATGGAAACGGCCCTGGAACACACGCCGGAGCAGTTGGATGTGCTCAAAAAAGCCGGCGTAGTGGACAGCGGCGGCGCAGGCCTTGTGTGTATTGCGGAAGGGATGCGGATGGCGCTGGAAGGGAGACACCCGGTCGAAGACGTAGGTAATGCAAGCGGCGCCCCCACCATGCCCGGCCTGGACTTGAACGCCTTCACGGAAGACAGTGTCCTGGAGTATGGTTACTGCACGGAGTTTCTCCTCCGCCTGCAGCGCGCCAAAGTGAATCCTGACACCTTTGACGAGCGCATCATCAAGGATTGGCTGCTAGCCCAAGGGGATTCCCTGGTGTTTTTCCGCGACGGCAGCATCGTAAAGGTGCACATCCACACCCAGGACCCGGGCGCGGTGCTCAGCAAGTGCCGCGAGTGGGGCGAATTTCTCACCGTCAAGGTAGAGAACATGACCCTTCAGCACCATGAGAACCACATGGAAACGCGTTTCAAACGCAGCCGCAAAGCCCTGGGAACGGTTACCGTGGCCGCCGGCAAAGGCCTCACGGAAACCTTCAAGGAAATGGGGGCCGATGTGGTCATCGAAGGCGGTCAAACCATGAATCCGCCGGTAGAACGCTTCCTGGAAGCCTTTGACCAGGCCGCGGCAGACACCATCCTGGTTTTCCCCAACAACGGCAACATCCTTCTCACCGCAAGGCAGGCCGCCAGCCTGTACAAAGATGCCCGCGTAGAAGTCATTCCCACCCGTACGCTCGGCGAAGGGTATTTTTCCCTGGCCAACCTGGATGCGGAACTTCCTACAGACCAGCTGGTTCAGTCCCTCGCAGAGGCAGCCGCATCGGTTACCACCGGCCACATCTGCCAAGCCATCCGTGACACGGCAGAAGCCCACAAAGGAGACTATATCGGCTTCAGCGGCAAAGACATCCTGACCGCCCACCCCAGCCGCATACAAGCGGCACAGGATTTGGCCGCCAGGCTAAACGCCGGCAGTGCCGATATCCTCATGCTCCTGCAGGGGGCCCCGGTCCCTTCGGCGGAAGCAGCACAACTCAAAAGCACCCTCGAAAAAACCTATCCGCGTACGGAGGTCATTCTCCTTGATGGCGGACAACCCGTTTACGATTATATTCTGGTATTATGTTAAAGATTTACACCGACACCGATACCGACATGACGCCCGCTCTGGCGGCCGAGTACGGTTATACGCTCATTTCGATGCCCTACAGCATCGACGCAAAAACCACGTATCCGTATGTGGATTTTGACAGCTTCGATGCGCACGCCTTCTACGACACCCTTCGCGGAGGCGTCCTTCCCACCACCAGCGCCATCTCCAAAGAGCAGTATATCAACTACTTCATCCGCGACTTCGTGGCTGGGAACGACATCCTGTATGTGCATTTCTCGCGCGCGATGACCAACACCTTCGACGCCATGGACCAGGCCGTTGCCACGCTTAAGAAAAAATATCCCGGCACGCGCTTCGAGGAGATAGACACCAAAGGCATTACCACCCTCAGCTATGCCATTGTGCGTGAGGTGGGTGACCTGGTAAAAGCCGGGAAAACACTGGACCAGGTGCTGGAATGGGCCCGCACGGAAGTGGACAAGTTCGCCATGTATTTTTTTGCCGATGACCTTAAATTCTTCCGCCGCAGCGGCCGTGTGAGCGGCCTTGCCGCCACCATGGGTACCCTCATTGGCGTACGCCCCCTCATCTACATGAGCGAGGAAGGCAAGATGGTGAGCATTGGAACGGCCAAAGGACGTGCCAAAGCGCTGGATTTCCTGGTGGACAAAGTGGGCGAACTGGGCGAGGACATTGCCGCCCACCGCATCTGTATCGGCCATAGCGATGCCCCGGAGATTGCCCATGAGGTGGGCCGGATGATAGAAGAAAAATACGGCAAACAGCAAATTGTGTACGTGGACGTGAACCCCACCGCCGGCAGCCACTGCGGCCCCAACGGCGTAGGCGTGTGTTTCCACGCGATGCACCGTTAAATCATGGTCACGGTCCGGACTGTCATCACCAAGCAGGAGCAGAAGGCGTTCCTGAACTTTCCGCTGGATTTGTACAGCGGAAACCCCTATTATATCCCGCCGCTGTATAGCGACGAGAAAAAGATGTTCCGGAAAGACTACGTGTACAACGCTTCCTGTGACAGCGTTTTCTTCCTGGCCTATAGGGATGGGAAACCCGTGGGGCGCATCCAGGGCATTATCCAGAAGGATGCCAACGCTAAAAACAAGGAAAAACGCTGCCGCTTCACCCGCTTCGACGCCATCGATGACCTGGAGGTTTCCCGGGCCCTGTTCCAGGCCTTGGAAGACTGGGCCAGGGCACAGGGCATGGACACGCTGGTGGGCCCCCTGAACTACTCGGATCTGGAAAGGGAAGGCATGCTGGTAGAGGGCTTTGAAGAACCTTCCACCTTTGAGCAAACCTACAATTTCCCTTATTACAAAGCCCACGTAGAACAGCTGGGCTTCCGCAAGGAGATAGACTGGACCTGCAGCCGGCTTTACGGGCCGGAAAGCGAGGAGGCCCTGCAAGAGCTGGATCAGGTGGTGCAGTTTATCTTCCGCCGCTACAAACTCCATTTTGGCACTGCCAAAAGCGGCAAGGAACTCCTGAAAAAATACGCCCAAGGCATCTTCGACCTTGTTGACAAGTCGTATGAGGGCCTGTACGGAACGGTTCCCTTCACGCCGGGCATGCGCCAGCTGGTGCTGGATAACTTTGGCCTGGTGCTAAGCCCCAGATATGCGGCCATGATTCTGGACGAGAACGAACACCCCGTGTGCTTTGGCCTGTCCATCCCTTCGCTCAACCGGGCGTTGCAAGGTACCCGCGGGCACCTGACGCCCCGAACCCTCCTTCGCATCCTTCAGTGCCTGAGAAAACCGGACGTGATAGACTTGTGTCTGGTGGGCGTAGACCCGGAATACCTGAACCGCGGCGTCTCGGGCGCTCTTTCGCTGGCCATCATGCGCATGCTCCGGGACAATGCCTCTCTCCGGTGGGCCGACACCAACCTGAACCTGGAAGACAACTACGCTATCCTCAACCAGTGGCGCCGTTTCCGGCGGGTAGAATGCAAGCGCTATCGCGCATATGTAAAGAGCCTATGATTAAAATCCTGGTAGATTGTTTTGGCGGCGACCACAGCCCGCAGGCACCTGTAGAAGGCGCTTTGGCTGCGCTGCGCACCTTCCCGGACCTGCATGTAATGCTCACCGGCGACAAGCTCCTCCTGCAAAAGGAGCTGGAAGGGAAATCCTTCGACAAAAACCGTCTGGAAATTGTCCATGCTCCGGAAGTGATTGGCTGTGAGGAAAAACCCACGGACGTCGTGCGCCTCAAGCGGGACTCCTCCATGATGAAAGCCATCATCCTGCTCAGGGACCGGGACGATATTGCCGGCATGGTATCCACCGGCTCCACCGGTGCCCTGGTAACCGGCGCCCTGGTACGTCTGGGCCGCATCCCCGGCGTCATCCGTCCGGCCTTCTGTCCCCTGCTTCCCACCATGGACGGGGGCCTTGTGGGCGTATGCGACAGTGGGGCCAATGTAGAAGTCACCCCGGCTCACCTACGGCAGTTTGCCATTATGGCCAGCCTGTATCTGGAGAATGTGTACGGCGTACAGCATCCCCGCGTGGCGCTGCTTAACGTAGGAAAAGAGGCGGAGAAAGGCGATGAACTCCGCCAGGAGACATACAAGCTTCTGCAGGAAACCCCTTCTGTGCATTTTGTGGGCAATATGGAAAGCCGGGACCTTCTATCCGGCAGCTATGATGTGGTGGTGGCCGACGGCTTCAGTGGCAATGTCCTGGTAAAGACCACTGAAGGCACAGCCCTGGAACTCCTGAAAAAGCTCAAAAAAGACATCTATAGCCGCACGCTCTATAAGCTGGGCGCACTGCTGATGAGGCGCATGTTCCAGGAGGAAAAAGCGTTCATGAACTACCAGAATTACGGCGGAAGCGTGCTTCTGGGCACTTCAAAGGTGGTGGTTAAAGGACACGGCTCCTCCAAGGCCGTTGCCGTGGAAAAATGCATTGAGCAGGCCTACCGCATGGAAAAAAGCCGTCTGTCCGCTCAAATTGAACAAGAAATTGCCAAGTACGAACATTACGAAGACTAATCCCTATGTTTGAGAAAGTACAAACCATCCTGGCCAAACAGCTCCGGCTGGACCCCGCCAAAATTACCCCGCAAAGCCTCATCAAGAAGGACCTCGGGGCCGATTCCCTGGATATCCTGCAACTGCTGATGCGCATTGAGGACCAGTACGGAATTGTTATCCCGGACCATGCCCTGGCCAAGTTTGAAACCGTGGCAGATGTCGTTGGCTACCTGGAACAGAACCAGGTAAAGCTTTAACCGCCGATAAACTCCCTGAGGAGCGACGTTGCCGGAATCTCTTTGTCCGGGACGGGGGTAAAGTAGTGGATGAACTTGAGGAGCCGGTGGGCTTCTGCGTATTCAGCGCAGTTTTGCGGAACCGTGCGCAGGATGGGCTCTGCGTGGTTTTTCATGACCGCAAACTCAATGAGGTAGGCGCTGTTGAACATGACGTCCGCCGTTTCCTGGAAAGGATAAATCCATTTTTCTTCCGCATCCAGCACATTCTGCCAGTTGGAAATGGATTCACGGGCCGTATAGGCGCCTTTGTTGTAGTCGCGCACGATGCGGCGCAGCAGCCGGTTGTCGCTGGTGGGAATCCAGTTGTGGTTGTCCAGGTTGGCGCCGGTAAGCGTGTTGATGAAAATCTTGAATTTGGCGCTTTCCGGAATGTCCGACGTAAGGTCCGGATTCAGGGCATGGATGCCCTCGATGAGCAGAATGCACCCTTCTCCCAGCTTGAGCCTTTTACCGTTGTATTCCCTCAGGCCCGTAACAAAGTTATACTCAGGCACATTGACTTCTTCCCCGCCAATGAGCTGCATAATGTGGCTTTCCATGAGGGCATGGTCTACCGTGTCAAAATTGTCAAAATCGTAGCTGCCGTCCGGGAACTTGGGGGTATCGGCCCGGTTCACGAAATAGTCGTCCGTGCTCATGGACATGGGTTTGAGGCCACAGGCCTTGAGCTGGACCGACAGGCGCTTGCAGAAGGTGGTTTTACCGGATGACGACGGACCGGTGATGAGCACCACTTTGAGCGGATGCTCGCTGCGGTACCGGCGGTCGATTTCCTCTGCAATCTTGACAATCTTTTTTTCCTGCAGTGCTTCTGCAATCTGGATGAGTTCGCTGGCACGGCCGTGCAGGAAGGCTTCGTTCACGTCGCCAACCGTAGCCAGGCCCATGATGATGTTCCAGCGCAGGGCTTCCTTGAAAATCTCGTATGTGCGCGGCTGGTCCACAAAATCGGCCACCTTGGAAGGGTCCTCGCGGGAGGGAAGCTGCAGGAGCAGGCCGTCGTGGTAGGGCATAATGCCCCATACCTTCAGATAGCCCGTGGACGGCACCAGTTTGCCATAATAGTAGTCTGAGGTTTCTCCCAGCGTATAGTAGTCCGTATAGGCCTCGCCGCTGGTTTCCAGGAGCTTCACTTTGTCTTCATAACCGGCCTTCCGGAACTCCTTGATGGCACGCTCCGTTTGTACGTCGTAGCGATGGAACGGCATGTCTTTTTCTACCAGCTCTTTCATGCGCCGCTCCAGCACCACAAGGTCCTGGGCCGATATTTCCGTATCGTCCGCTTTGCGCAGGTGGCAGAAATAGCCGTGCGAGATGGGATGTTCCATGTACAGCTTGCTGCCCGGGAACATGTCCGATGCGGCCTTGTACAGCAAGAAACAAAGCGAGCGGCAATACACACGCATGCCGCTCGATTCGCGGACATCTATAAACTCGATGTCCTTATTTTGATAGACCTTGAACTTGAGCCCCTGGGACACATTGTTCACTTTGGCGGACACAATGGGATAGGGACGATGACAGTCAAATTCCGACAGCATTTGCAGAAGGGACGTCCCTTCCGGAAAACGCTTGGTCTCTTGGGTGTTCTTGCAGTATACCTGTACCATGAGCAGAAAATTTAGTCGCAAAGATAGTACAATGCGCCCAAATTTACAAGTTCCGAAGCACGGGATTTGCGTAAATCTTGAGAAGAATTTCCTTCACTTTTTCCGGGCAGCCTTGCACCTGCTTTCCTACATGCGCTTCAAATGTTTGCTGCTGCTCCGGCGTAAAGTCGCCCAGTTTTTTACCGCTAAGCATCCATGCCGCAATGTAATTGTTGGGATAGAGCCGATACAAGGACGTGATGCGCTCGTCAATCATGCCGGCTGCTTTCCGGTTGAAATCCCCGTTTGGCAGCATGCTGTACGGGCGCAGTTCTTCCTCGGTAATGGGCTTGCCTGCAGCCAGGTGCACCCTTCCTTTGGGCTGGGTAATGCCGGTAAGGATGCTGTTCAGGTCCTCCCCGGGCTTTTTAACATACGGCTCTCCGCTTTCCCGGGCAAAGAGTTCCAGCGCCTTGAGTTTGTCGCAGGGCTCCCATTCGTAGGAAATGGCAACGGGTACAATATGCAGTTCTCCCAGTGACTGACTCCTGTCCTCGCCTCCGCTCAGGCAGAACATGTTGATGACGCCCTGTTCGGTCATGTCCAGTCCGTCCTTGGTGCGGCCATTGCGCTGGGCAATCCATATGCTTTCCCCTTTCTGACAAATGGCATAGCGTATATAGGCCGATACATGCCGGATTTGGATGAGGAAGTCCCGGGAAGAGCTTGCCGTGGTGGGCCTTACAAAGCGGAACATCTTGTTGGAGCGTCCCAGGTCTATCAGCAGCTGCCCATCCATGAGGTTGGCCCCGAAGGTGATTTCTGACGTAGGAAGGCCGGCATCGGCGAGCAACTTTTGCAAGAAGGCGGCGTCCAGCATAATGTCCCGGTGGTTGGACACGAACAAATAGCGTTTGTCCTTGTCCAGGGCGTCCAGTCCGCTTACCGTGAGTCCTTGGGTGGTCCGGCGGACAATGGACCCGATGAGCTCGTACATGATGCGCCATTGGAACGCATCTACCGTGTGGCAACTGAGCATGCGTTCCGCCACTTCCGCTTGCTCCAGGTCCGGGAAAAGAAGTGCGCAGGCCTGGGGAAAGTGCTTGTGGGAGACAATCCGCTGCATGGCTGCAGGGATTTCTTCGTCCAGATACGGGCGGATATCGTCAAATGTGTTTGTCACGTTTGTCAATGAATTTCACGGGTTTACGGGATTTGGCCGGGAAGTTGATGGCGGCCACTTCCGCCGCGGGAAGCACCTCGATGCGCGGTGCCACGCGAATGCGGGAGCGGAAACGGTCCTTGAGGTCTTTCACAGGGTCGAACTCCGGCTGGTATTTCAGGCCCAGTTGCACCAGGACATCGTCGGTGCCGGCGTCGCTGTCCTGCACTATCACCACGTAGTTTTCCACATAGGGTGTGTTGTCCAGCACGTCGTTCACCGCCGGCGGGTACAGCGTAGTCCCCTTGAGCTTGATCATGTTGTTCTTGCGCCCCACCAGCGGCGTGAGCCTGTAGCTGTAGCGGCCGCACCGGCACTGCCCGGTGATTTTGGCGGCCATGTCGCCGGTTCGGAACCGCAGCAGCGGCATGCCTTCCACGCCCAGCGTAGTAACCACAATCTCCCCTACTTCGCCGTCCGGTACGGGCATATTGTCCTCGCCGATAATCTCTACAATGATGAGTTCCGGATGTACATGCCCCCCGCAGCCGTACGGGCATTCGCTGAAGGTGGCGCCCATTTCCGTAGAGCTGTACGTGGCAAAGAGCTCCACATCCCATTTCTCCTTGATGCGGCGTCCCAGCAGGTTCAGGTTAAAGTTTTGGTCCCTCAGGCCCTCCCCAATGCCGATAATCCGCTTTACCGAACTGTTCTTGTAGTCTATCCCGTGTTCCTCTGCATACTGCACCAGCCGCAGGATGAACGACGGCACACACATGATGGTGTCCGGTTTCAGGCGCTCGATGGTGTCCCACTGCAGTTCCGGGATGCCGTTGCCCACGCGGATAATGCTGGCGCCCAGCTCCCGGATGCCCAGAAAATAGGCCAGGCCGGCCATAAAGCGCTTGTCAATGGTGGTCATGAGCTGGACAATGTCCCCGGGTTTTACACCGGCGCAGGCAAAGCTCTTTTTTTCGTTATAGGCAAGCCGCTGCAGGTCTTTCTCCGTGCAGCCAAAGGTAACCGGGTCTCCCAGTGTTCCGGAAGTGGTCACATAGTCCACCACCTTGGCCTTGGGGCAGCACAGGAATTCCTCGTTAAAAAGCTGCAAATCCTTCTTTTCCGTAAAGGGGATCTTCTGCAGGTCCTCGATGGTCCGGATTTTGTCAATGTCTATATGGTATTTCTCAAACATCCGCTGATAATAGCGCGAATGCCCCTGAAGGTACTGCAGCGCCTCTTGCAGCAGCCCCTCCTGAAATACCTTGATCTCTTCCGGAGACTTGAATTCAATATCTGTCATATCGGTCTGTCTTGTCAAACCAATTTCTCCTCTTGTCATACCGAGCGAAGCGAGCGTATCTCCTAAAACGACATGCCGTGCAGCCATTCAATAAAGGCGGCCTGCCAGCCATCCGTAGTACCTTCCTGCATTTTCTCCGGGTTGGCGCCAAATCCGTGGCCGCCGTGCTCATACTGGATGTAGTGATGCGGCACATGAGCGGCAGTAAGGGCTGAATCCAGCAGGACAGAATTGTTGTAATCTACGACATCGTCGTCCACGCAATTGAGCAAGAACACAGGAGGAACGCCCTGGTGTGCGTGTTTTTCCAGGGAAAGGGAATCCCGCAGCTCCTGTTTCCTTACGCTGCGTTCGCCCAGCAGGCCCAGGCGGGAGCGCTTGTGCACGTAGCGCTCATCGCTCAGCGTGACCACCGGATAGATGGAAGCCACGAAGTCCGGCCGGAGGGACACCTGAGGCTCGATCTCGTAACGGGCCAGGAAATTGGTGTCGTAGAATTCGGCTGCTGTCATCACCAGGTGACCACCAGCGCTGAAACCAATGAGTCCGAGCGGGCCGTTGAATCGTTCCCGTATGAGTTGAATGGCCCGCTGCAAGTCGCAAATCATATCCGGATGCCGGTGGCCGCGGAGCACGCTGCGGTACTTGGCAACGAATTCCACCTTACCTGCAGTGCGATAGCGCAGTACATACGCGGCATAGCCTTCAGATGCCAGCCATTCGGCCACCATGGTTGCCTCATTGTCGGAATCCAGCCAGTGATAGCTGCCTCCCGGGCACACAATGATGGCGGCACGGGGCTCCCCTTCCGGCAAATATTCCTTCAGGGTGACCTGCCGGGACCGGCACGTGGTTCCATTCCAAATTTTTTCCTGCGCCATAGCTGCCAGCGTAAGCAGCATCAGCGTTCCAATCAGCACATACTTTTTCATACGTTGTTTAAATAATGTAAGTTCGCGGGTATAGCGGCACAACGGGTGGCCGTCAAATATTTTTCTTCATTGGCTTCGTAAGCCGTAATTTTCATGTTGGGATGCCGGAGGGCGATGAGCAGCGCTTCCACACCACAACCGGCATTCCGGATTTCCATCGACTCCCCTTCCAGCGCGTCAATCTGCGCGAAACGGGCTTTGCGGAGCACCCGGCGACATTCCAACAAGGCATCATGTCCTTTGTACAAATATTGTTCCTTTACATAAGGTGCCATCCAGGCGGCGGTTTCACGCGTAGCGCGGATGCGGGCGTACCAGTCCACGTAAATATGGCGCATCTTGCGGGTAAAGTCCGCCACATCGCCCGTAACTTGCACACGCCGACCCACTTCCAGGTAAAGCGGACATTTCCGCAGTAGGAAATCGTGCTTGGGAAGGGCGTTGTGGAAGCCGTGGATGCACAGGGGCAGAATATCCAGTCCCAGTTCCTGGGCGGTGGCAAAGGCGCCGCGGTGGAAGCGCTGGATGGAGCCGTCTTCCGAACGGGTTCCTTCCGGGAAAATGACGATGGAATAGCCCTTGGCCACCAGCTCTTTTACATGTGCGCTGTTTCTGGAAAGGCCCCAGGATGCCGGGAAATAGCCGGCTTTGCGGATGACCGCACCATAGAGCGGGAATTTCCACACCCAGTCGTTGGTCATGAAAATGAGCTTGGGCTGCAGGGCAATCAGCGCCAGCACATCCAGGTGACTCTGGTGGTTGCAAATATAAACGGCCGGCTTGGAAAAGTCTTCCCCGTGAGGATTGTTCAGGATATGGCGGCAGCCCGGAATCAGACGGATAGCCAGATACGCGGTGCGGCGGATGAGCCGGTTGAAGAACAAGCCGCTGGGCAGGAGGACGGTTACCAGCGTAAGAATCGTCATGGAAAGAACCATGGTAATGCCGATAAACGCGGTCCGAAGCATATTCCTCAGGGTGAGCGGCGTTTTGCGCGGGGCTCCGTCCTTGGTGGTGAGCCAGCGGAAAACAAGCGGTGGCAGATAATAGGCCATCCCCACCACAGTGAGCATGCCGATGACCGTCACAAGGCCCAGCGAGCGCATGGCCGGGTGTTTGGCCAGCACCAACGCACCGATGCCCACAAACATAATCAGGGCGCTGAGCGCCACGGCATTCTTGTAGGAATGCAGAATCTTTTTGCCGGTAGCCCGCTCATACAGCAGGCCTTCCGTGATAAAAATGCTGTAATCGTCCCCCATGCCGAAAATGAAGGTGGCAAGGATGATATTGACGATATTGAATTGCAGGCCGGTCAGCCCCATGATGCCCTGAATCCAGAACCAGCTCACTGCCAGCGGCAGGAAGGCCAGCAGGCTGAGCTCCAGGCTGCCGAAACTGAGCCACAGGAAGATAAAGACGATGAGCGAGCAAAGCAGGCCGATGGTGCCGAAGTCCTGTGAGAGGTCCTGGATCAGTCCCTGGACCAGCGTGTTTTCCTGCGCAAAGTCCACAGGCTTGAAATAACTCCGTTCCTGTGGCTGCCAGTCCTTGTCCAGTACATCGCGGAATGGCTGGAAGGCATGCGGGGTAAAGCCGGCCTTAAGGCCTTCTTCCTCCAGGGTGGGCAGCAAGTCCTTGTGCCCCTCCCAGAACGCATTCCAGCGGGCAATAGCCGCTTTCTGGGAGGCCTCCTCAAAGAGTTCCTGCGTTGAAATCTGTGGACGAAGGCGTTCCAGCACGGCAAAGCCTTCCGCCTGCTCCTGCGTCATGTAATTGATATTGTGCAGGTTGGCGTCGAATTCCACCTTGCGGCTTTGCCAGCATAACCACCCGGTAAGCAGGAGGAAAACCAGGAACGCGCTGTGGCGGACATTCTGGCGGGGATGCAGGTACCGGTCGAAATCCAGTTTCACCAGGTCCCGGGGCTCCTCTTTCCGCTGAGGCACAAACACCGGGAGGAACACCAGCACAAAGAGAATGGTGCCTACCAGCATCATGGCGGCAATGAAGCCGAAGTCATGCAGGGCATCGGCCTTCATGAGCAGGAGGCTCAGGAAAGCGCCTACGGTGGTAATATTGCCCACCAGCAGCGGATTCACCTGCTCCGCCAGGGCTTTCCGTTTGTCGGTCTGGTATTTCAGGTGATCCACGTAATGCAGCGGATAGTTCACGGCAATGCCGATAATGGTGCTGCCGATTCCCAGCACGATGAGGCTCACGCTGCTCTTGAACAGGGCGATCAGGCCCAGCGCAAATAAGGCGCCTGCGCCTATCGACAAAAGAATCCAAAGCACGTCCGAGAAGCGCTTGTAGCTGAACCAGAGGATGAGCGCGATGATGAGAAAGGCTACGGCCAGCGCCAGCATGGAGTCCTTTTTGATGCGGACTGCATTCTCCACCGCCACTTCCGGAGCGCCGGTGGAAGTAATGGTTACTTCTGGATATTGTGCCTGGATGCGGGCTTTGGTGGCATTGATATCCACGGTAAGCACCGCATTTTTGCCGCTTTCGCTGCTGCCGTAGGGCGAATGGAACAGGACGATTCCGGTTTCCCCATCCTCCGTAAACAGGCAGTTCTCAATCATTTGGGACGATGCGTTGGCCTGGTTCAGGCGCTGAAGGACAGGCGAAAACAGCCCCAGCGGATCCGTGCGGATATACCGTGCCAGGAGGGCGCTGCCATAGAGCGAGCGTTTGTCCTCTTCCAGCTTTTGCGCCACATACGCGGGCGTGGCCAGCAGGGAGTCCATGCGTGCATAGTCCTGTTCTTCCAGGAAATAGGGCCAGTTGTCGCTCAGAAAATCGAAGACCGCCAGCACCTGGGAATTGTCCGCCTCCGGCGTAATCTGGACATCCGCGTGTTCTGCATTCCAGGCATCGGCAAAGCCATACATGGCGTCCAGTTTGTTATCCACTGTGCCGCCGGTGAACAGCAGGGCCATCTGGCCTTCTCCGCCGGTTTCCGCCAGTTTCTCTTGCTCCCTGGTGGGAAGAAAATCCGTAATGTTCTCCTGGAAAGTGAGTCTGAAGGCACTGAAAGCGCTGAGCATGAGCACCAGCAGCAATACGACGGCCGCTACGGCTCTGTGTGCCGACAGCCAGTCATAAATATGGAGGATAAATGCCTTCAAAGTAGTTCTCAATAACTTACAAAGATACTGCTTTTTCCTTAAAAGGAAAAGGATTTATTTTCCTATCAACATGCGGGGCCAGCCGTACAGGAGAGCGACGACTAAAAGGATACAATTCAGGGCCGTAATTCTCATGAAATCTTTCAGGGGCCGGAAGTGGCTGACACGGTCCTCCGGATAACTGACCTGCACCGGAACAGGGGTCAGTTGAAGCCCTTTCCAGGCACTGAACACCAGCAGGGCCAGTTCCGCCTCATAGCGGGCGGTCAGGAGCCACAGGCCGGGCAAGCTTTCCAGCGGGTAAAGCCGATAGCCGGTCTGGGTATCCGGCAACTTTTTCCACGTGTACAGGTGGAACCAGAAATTGGAGAAATTGTTGGCGAAACTGCTGCTGCTGTCGTTCCCACGTTGGGCGCGGCTTCCTACTACCAGCGTGCGCGGCGCCTTGTGAGCCAGCAGTTTATGCACGTCCTCCGGGAAATGCTGACCGTCGGCATCCAGGGTAATGACATACTTGTATCCCAGTTCCCGAGCCTGCATGAAGCCGGTTTTGAGCGCGCCGCCCTTCCCCCGGTTCTGTGCGTGCCGCAGCACTATCACCCCCGTGTCCTTCAAAACCGTGGCGGTATCGTCCGTGGAACCATCGTCCACGACCAGGACGGGAAGCCCGGTGGCTTGGGCGCGACGCACCACATCCCCCACCGTGCCGGCGTTGTTGTACGTCGGAATCAGGATCAGGGTATCGGGGGCGGTTTGCACTACTGGAGTGTGACGGTCATTTTGGTGCAGAGGGTGTCATCGGCCAGGGAAAGCGTAATGTCGGCCGTGGTTTCATCCCTGTAGGACCAGGTGTAGTGGAGTTTGGGTCCATCTGCTGTGGGCAGCACAGGCACCACAAACTTGATGTCTTTGGCGGCGGCCAGTTTACGGCCCATCAGTTCCAGGGCCATCTGTACCAGCGTTACGCCGGGCGTGACGGGATAGCCGGGGAAATGGGCTTTGTAAATGGGGCTTTCCGGAAGGAGGCGTACGGTGGCCGCTCCTTCTTCGCGTGAGACAACGTTGTATAAGATTCCTTCTAACATAGGCTATTTCTGAAAGAGCGTAGCCGGCAGGGCTACGTTGTGCTTGATGTCTTTGAATGCCAGGAGAGTCCAGTCGCCGTCCCGGCCTTTGATGATTACCTGCGAAAGTACCAGGGATGTGGTATCGGCCGTGAGCAGAATTTGCTTAAAGAGTTGCTTTAAGTCACGCCGTACAGGTGTAAGAACCACAGTATATTGCTCCCCTTCTAAAATTTCCGCGCTGAAGTCTTTTTCCGAGGGCATGCGGAAGCGGCTGCGCTCCTCTTCTCCGGTGAAGACGATGATGCTGGAAATGGGCGAAACGGTTTCCCAGCGGAGCCGGGAAGGTTCCTGGATATAGACCATGCCATCCGACTCCAGCGGCTGTTCCAGCAGGGGCGAATGGTAGGTCCGGTGCCAGGCGGCTTGCAGCGTGGGCGTCATATTCACCTCCCGGATGCGCGTAAGCAGATCCTGTGAAAACGCAGGAAGGCTCAGCACAAGCGCCAGCAGGGATATGAGCGTACGACGCATTATTTAACAATGAAATAGCAACCGGCCAAAATGAGGAAAAGGCCAATCCACTGCGTCCAGACCACGGTTTCGTGGAAGAAAATCACTGCCACGAGCATGCCGAAGAGGAAACTGAGCGAAGACAGCGGATACACCTGGCTGAACGGGAAACTCCGCAGCATGTACATCCATTCCAGCGTACCTACGATACCGCAGAGACCGGAAGCGATGAGCCACCAGTTGGTAAGGACGCCGTCGCGGAAAAATACCCAGGTCCAGCTGAAACTGCCCATGTGCTCCGCCGCCACTTTAAAAAGCGACTGGGCACTGCACATCAGGATGGCCTGCGTAATGGATAAAATAATCAGTCTAAACATGGTTTTGTCGATAAAACAAGGGCGAGGGCACGTTCAGCGCCCGGTAGCCTGTGAAGGTCCATTTGAGGTGTGCGTTCGTCGTACCAGCCCACCAGCGCCGTCTCTATATCACCCAACTGCAACTGCATCATGGCGTCGTTCAGCGCACTTTTCAGTGAAGCCCCCGTATGGGAATAAGTAGCGTTATAGCCATGGCAGCCCAGGTGGATGGCAATCACCGAACTGATGGTATTGTGCGTGCTCTGCATAAAGTGGACCGGCCGCATGGGGGCGTCGTTCATCTGCAGGACGCCTTCCAGGAAAGATTCAGAGTTCTCCATGCAACCATAGTCGGTTGCTGTGATGATGGCGTCGGGCATGGCCACACCGGCCTCCTTCAGCGCTTTTGCCGAGCACCACAGGGCCCGCTTTAGCAGGCGGCCCATCCGGCGTGCCTCCAGCGGGGAAATCACTTCGCGGAAGTCCGGGTCCTCGTGGCCCAGCTTCACAACGGCGCGTATGTACACTTCCCTATTCATAGGCACTCAGAATTAAGGACGAGTCGTTTCCACCAAAGCCGAATGCATTGGTAAGAATGTGTTTGAGATGCCCGGTCGGGGCCGGGCATGACGTAATGGGCACTATGCACGCAGGATCCGGCATACTCCAGTTGAGTTCCGCGGGAAGGAAGCCGTGCTGCAAGGCCAGAAGGCAGAATACAGCCTCAATAGAGCCGGACGCGCTGGTGGTGTGCCCGGTATAAGGCTTGGTGGAACTTACCGGAGGCAAGTTGTCGCCAAAAACCCGCCGCAGCGCCGTGCTCTCGGACGCGTCGTTATTGGGCGTTCCGGTGCCATGCGCATTGACATAGTCGATGTCTGCAGGCTGAAGACCAGCCCGCTTAAGTGCCTGTGTCATTGCCAGATAGGCGCCTTCTCCATTTTCAGAAGATGCAGTCTGGTGGAAGGCATCACAGGCATTCCCGAATCCAGAAAGGATGGCCAGCGGTTTGGCACCGCGCTGCAAAGCACTTTCCAGGGTTTCCAGTACCAGATAGGCGGCACCCTCTCCCAGGTTAAGGCCGGCACGGCTGGCGTCGAAAGGACGGCAAGGCTGCTGGTCCAGGATCATCAAGGAGTGGAATCCGTTCAGGTGATAGTTGGACAGGCACTCGCTGCCACCCGCCACTACGCACTGGCATTGGCCCGTACGCAGCAGATTAGCGCCATAGATGATGGCATTGGCGGCAGAAGAACACGCGGTAGATAAGGTTGTCGCATCGTCAAATCCGCCCACGAACAGGGCTGCCAGGTCCGTGCAGGCCCCACAACTATGGTCCGACGAGTAGTCCGGGTAGATTTTTTCCGTCAAGTCCATGGCTCCCACCGTTGTGCCTGATACGAGGACACGAGATGCCCGGTCGGAGCCGGGCATGACGTCACCCCCGACCTGATCAGGGGTCTCCAGGCCGGCCTCTTTCAGGGCCTCCCGGATGGCCAGGATGGACATGAGCGTGGTCCGCGGCCAGGTGGCCGGCGCCCCGGAAAGGGCGGCCATTTCCGCATTGCCCAGGGCAATCTCCCCTACCGGATAATCCTTCAGTGAGGTTGCCAAGTAGCGGACAGGTCCCACTCCGGAACGGCCTTCGCGCAGCGCTGCCAGGGTATCGGCCTTGCCGCACCCGATTGCGCTCACGACACCCGCGCCTGTTATGACGATGACGTCTTTCACTTATTTCTTTCTGTTAGCAGCCACGTATTCGGCCATGACGGCCATGCTCTTGAAGACTTCCTTGCCTTCCTGCGGCGTGGCCAGCCGGATGCCGTAGTTTTTCTCCAGCAGCACGATGAGTTCCAGCACGTCGATGGAATCCAGGCCCAGGCCCTGATCCCCGAAGAGCGGAGCGTTATCGTCGATATCCTCAGGAGTCATGCCCTCCAGATTCAGGGCTTCAATCACCTTCAGTTTTAACTCGTTAATCAATTCGTTCATATTGCAAAAATACAAAAATCATTTGAGAATCTCTTCCCGGCTTACCAGCCAGGCATCGGCCTGCCATACCGTATCCGAGGGGCAATCGATCCAGGCAACCAGCGCGCTTTGGGTGCAGCGGTCCTGAAAATCCTCGCGTACAAGGGCCCACAACTGTTCCTCGTCGTATTTTTCCAGCACATAGGCCGATGTCTCTCCGGCATACTTGTTCCGGATGGCAATCTCGCCGGCGACGATGTTGGGCAGCGTATAGACAAACAGCGCAGGCGAAGGGAAATCGGCCATGGAAGCCGCATAATGGCGGTCGTTAGCTACGCAGCCTTCCCGGCTGAAAACCAGCACGGCACGGTCCTCGCGTGGCTGGAACCGGTCTGTTTCATCGGCCACCAGCATTTCCGTAAGCAGGAAGCCCAGTTTGGACAGGACATCCATCTTAAAGAACTTGGGATAGTCCCCCGCCACCTGCCTGTACAGGGCGCCAAGGTCCGCTCCGGAAGGAATGCTCATGTGTTTCATCGTGCACCTCCTTTTCTGAAGAGCAGGGCTCCGTTTACGCCACCAAAGCCGGAAAGCAGTTTGATGAATTCCGTTCCGTGGGTAGACATTTCCTGTGCCGATACCCACACCGGGCGGCTCACTCCTAACTCCGAAAAGCCTTGGGTGGGCAGCACCATGCCTGCGTCGCAGGCCTGCATCGACACAATGGATTCCAGGATGCCGGCAGCGCCCATGGTATGGCCGAAAATGCCTTTCAGGGCGTTCACGGGCACATCCAGTAGTCCGGCCCGTTCAAGGGCGATGGCTTCCATCTCGTCGTTGTAACGCGTGGCCGTGCCATGGACGTTCACAAAGGCGAGTTGCTCCCGATTGACCAGCGGAAGCAGGTATTTGAGGGCATTGTAACTGCCCTCGCCGGTCCGTGAGGGCCCCGAAATGTGATTGGCATCGTTCCGTACGGCTCCATCGACCAGTTCCCAAAGAGATGGCCGATCGGTGTCGGCCATGACGCCGTCATGCCCGGCTTGACCGGGCATCTCTGCGCGCAGCACCATGGCTGCAGCGGCTTCGCCCAGGTTCAGTCCGTCCCGGGCCGCATCGAAGGGCTTGCAGGCTTGCAGCGACAACGCTTTCAGGGACTGGAAACCGGTGACGATGAAACGGGACTGCACTTCCGCCCCCACTACGATGACGTGGTCGTACGCACCGGAGCGGAGCATACGCATGCCTTGTATTAAAGCAGCCAGGCTGGAGATACAGGCGTTGGACACTACTACTGGCTTGCTGGTAACTCCTAATTTGGCAGCTATGCGGGTGGCTGCTGCCGCCAGCGAAACATCCTCGCTGTCAATTTGTTCCACATTGCCTTTGATGGTGGAAAGCACCATCCCGACACGCGGGCCGGACGGGTCCAATCCCGCCTGTGCCACGGCTTTGCGGGCAGCTTCAATGGCAATGTGCTCAAAGAAAGATGGCCCATTGAAACCTTCCCGACTCAGGAGCGAAGCCATATACGGCTCCGGCTGGGCCGGATAAAGCTGCAGTGCAGAGCGGCCGGCACGCACGGCCAGGAACACCGCTTCCGGGGTGTCCCCAACCGGCGTAACTACGCCGCATCCTGTGCAAAAGACTTTAGTCATCCTTGACGGCGCTCTTGAGGGACGCGGTGGCAATGACTTCATCGCCAATCCGCACCTCGGCGTCTACCATGGTAATGTTATAAACTTCTTCCTTGAGGTAAATGGTGGTCTCCAGGGTTTCCCCTGCCTTGGGGAGACGCGCAATCTTCAGTTTCCGGAACTGGCCGATATAGCCAATCTTCACCGGCAGCTTAAGGATGAATTTGTTGTAATACCCTACCCGTACGGCACTGCACTGGGCCATGTGTTCCATGAGCCCGGCAGCACTCAGGCAGCCGTCCTCCATGAGAAGGTTCTTTCCTTCCTCCGGCGTAAAGCGGATACGGGCCAGTTCCGCCGTGTACTCCTCCAGGGAATCGACAAAGCGGAACGGGGGCTGTTGGGGCAGTAATTCGCCAATGGGAATGTCGCTAAAGGGTTTCATTCGGCCCAAAAATCAAAAAAGTTATACCATTGTTCCGGATAGCGGCGAGCCATGGTCTCCAAGATGGAAACATAGCTGACAGCCAATGCTTTTGCCCGTTGCGCCGATGTCCCCTCCTGGGGGATCTCCAGCCTGCGCATCACGATGTGATAGGTGCTGCGGTTTTCCTTAATCGCAAATGCGACAAGAACCGGAACCTCACGCTGGGCGGCCAGGATGAACGGACCTTGCGGGAAGTTGGCATCGGCTCCTAAAAAAGGGAGGCGGAATACCTTGTGCGACCCGAAGGGACGGTCGGCCGGGAGGGAGACGATTTCTCCGTCCGCCAGGGCGTTGTTCAGGATGAACAGGTGGGACAGGTCTTCCTTGACCGGAACCATTTCTATCTGGGTGGCGGCGAACATCCGGCTGCGGTTTTGCATGACGGTGGCCGTTTCGCCGGCATAGACCAGCACCTTGATGGGACGGGGGGACGGCATCATGTAGCCCACCATCTCGAAATGTCCCAAATGCGATCCCAGCATCATGAATGCGCCGGGTTCTGCGGCCAGGTTCTCGAACAGTTCCCTGCCCTCCGCACTCATCCGGAAACGTTTGCCGGCATAGGCGCTGAAGCGGTCCATGACCAGCTTCCCCATGCCGTACATGTTGCGGAATACGCATGCACAACTATGCACTGGACCATAGCCCATTCTTTTGCGGAAAAAACGGTACGAGGCCCTTCGGCCCCGTCCGTCAAACAGTACATAGA
The DNA here is from genome assembly GCA_900317845.1 of uncultured Bacteroidales bacterium. Taxonomy (GTDB): domain Bacteria; phylum Bacteroidota; class Bacteroidia; order Bacteroidales; family UBA932; genus Cryptobacteroides. Next base: position 27,072 of record ONII01000007.1, on the reverse strand, counting down.
ATGGGATGGCCAGTGACATGATTCCGTAGCTGAGCCACAGAGGACATACTCTTACCATGGACAGCAGCGACCGCTGCATCCACGGGGTTCCGTCCGTGGAGCCACGCCACGCACGCGTGCCTTCCTGATTAGCCAATACGGGCAGCGATGAATTTGCAGAAATCGTCCAGGGTGATGAGTTCCTTGAAGTCTTCCGGTTTCATCTTGAAGCCGAACTGCTCTTCCACCAGGACAACAACGTCCACCACTTCCAGGGAGTCGATACCCAGGTCCTCTTTCAGGCGGGCATCCTCGCTGATTTTGCTTTCTTCAATTTCCAGGTCTTCCACCAGGAATTCGTTCACTTTCTCGTAAATTTCGTCGATAGTCATAATTGTTTAAATATAAGAGTTATTATTTGATTTTGCATACCAAAATGCTGTGACCCAGCCCCAGGTTGTCGTGGATCTGTTCCACCTGTAGTCCGGCGGCATCCACCAGGCGCACGAGGTCCTCCGAATGGTACATTTTTGAATTTCCGTTGGCAAGCGCGGTAAAATAGACGCTGGTCAGGGTGAGACAGAAGGCGGCTGTCTCGTACTTCTGGCGGTCCCAGAGGGTTTCCATGATGAGCAGCCGCGCATGCGGAGCCATCACCTTGGCGGCCCGTCGCAGGATGGAGACGATTTGTTCCTCGCCGAAGCAGTCCAGGAACTGGCTCATCCAGATGATATCCGGCTGCAGGCCTTGCGGGAAGGTGCAGGACGGATCCAGCAGGTTCATCTCTATGCCGTGGATGCGGCCGGCCTCCGGATTATCGGCAATGGCCTTTTTCATGAGCCCGATTTGCTGGGGAAGATCCGCTACGGTAACGTCCACGGCAGGGTCCTTGGCAACGCAGCGCTGGGCAAAGCGGCCGGTATTGCCGCCCACGTCCAGGATTTTGCCGGGCTGATAGGAAAAAACAATCTTGAGGGCATCCTCAAAGGAGTTGTCCGAGTAATAATGGTCGAAGCCGAACCAGCTTTTTTGCGCCTGCTCCGGAAGGGAGGCAAGGCCCTCGTAAATGGTGGGCCAGGAGCCAAATTGCGCCAGACCGGCCGGACGGCCTTCCTTGAGGGATTCTTCCAAGTGGAAAAGGCCCAGGTAATTGACGTCCTGGTTAAAGTCCATGTTCACCTTTGTGGCTGTGTCCGTCAGCAGGAACCAGCCGGTTTTGGTGAGATGGAATTTGTCCTCCTTGTCGATAATGACCGTACCAATGGAAAGAGATGCTTCCAGCAGGATTTTGGCGGCATAGATGCTGAGCCCTGTCTTTTGGGCGATTTCCGCCGTTGTAGCAGGCGTTTCCCGCAGCATTTCCAGGATTCCCAGCTTGAGCATAAGGCGGCTCACCTGGAATACAACGGGCCCGAAGGCGATGTATTCCGCGAGACGCTGCGCTTCGCATGCGCCCAAATGATTTTGCGTGTATGCTTTTTCTATGCTCGGGAAGAAATGCATCTTCTTGGTAGGTAGGTTTTACGTCTTGCAAATTTAGTAATAATTTTCTAATTTTGCCCATAATCTGCACGGTTGGAAGTCAAAGACTGGCTTCGCCCTGCGGAAATGTATTAAAAAAATGGAAAAGGGACCTATCTCTCAATTCATTACCCATCACTACCGTCATTTCAATTCCGCAGCCCTGGTAGACGCTGCAAAGGCCTATGAAGATCTCCTGAACAAGGGTGGCAAAATGTTCCTGGCCATGGCCGGTGCCATGTCCACCGCAGAACTGGGCCTCTCCCTGGCAGAAATGATCCGTCAGGATAAAATCGCCTTCGTTTGCTGCAGTGCAAACAACCTGGAGGAAGACATCATGAACCTGGTGGCCCACAGCCACTATTACCGTGTGCCCGGCTACCGCGACCTCACCCCCAAACAGGAGCAGGAACTGCTGGACAACCACTACAACCGTGTCACGGATACCTGCATCCCGGAAGAGGAAGCTTTCCGCCGCCTGGAAAAACACCTGGTAGAGGTGTGGGACAAGGCCAAGGCAGAAGGCAAGAGATATCTCCCGTACGAGTTCATCTACCAGATGATCCGCAGCGGCGTTCTCAAGCAGTACTATGAGATTGACCCCAAGGACAGCTGGGTGGTGGCCGCCTGTGAAAAGAACATCCCCATCATCTGCCCGGCCTGGGAAGACTGCACCACCGGCAACATCTTCACCGCCCACGTCATTCGCGGTGAGTATGACCCGCACATGGTTATCCAGGGCGTAGAAGTGATGATGTTCCTCGTGGACTGGTACAAGAAGAACGCCCCCGGCGTCGGCTTCTTCCAGATCGGCGGCGGCACCGCCGGAGATTTCCCCATCTGCTGCGTTCCCATGATGGAGCAGGATCTGGGCTGGGAAGGCACTCCCCTCTGGGCCTATTTCTGCCAAATCTCGGACTCCACCACTTCTTACGGTTCTTATTCCGGCGCTGTTCCCAACGAGAAAATCACCTGGGGCAAGCTGGCACCGGATACGCCCAAGTTCATTGTGGAAAGTGATGCCACCATTGTGGCACCGCTCATCTTCGCCTATGTCCTGGGCTGGTAAGAAATTCTTCCAAGATTCCTTCAGGAGCCTGTTCAACAAAAAGGAGCAGGCTCCTTCTTTTTCCGCGTCCACACCCCTCCTTCCGGACACCGTAAAACGGGTAGAAAAACTGGTCCGGACCTGGGTGAACGGTAAAGGTTACCGTCTTCCGGACCGGACCATCGAGGAGTCGGCTGCGCATATCGGTACAGATTCCGCTACACTCTTCAGGTATTTCGCCATGCGTGGAGAGGACTTTCGCTCTTTCCGTACGCAGCTGCGCATTCAGGATGCGCAGGAGCTGCTTCTGGCAGAACCGGAAACGCCCGCTTCATACATTGCGCTGCGCGTGGGCTACCGGGACAGAGGCAATTTCTCCCATCAATTCAAATCGGTGACGGGCCTCACCCCGGCAGCCTGGCGCGCGCAGCATTCTACTTAGTCTTAATGGAGGCCAGACCGGCCTTGTGGGTCTCAATAGCCTCACAATCCAGCTGGCGGGCATCAATGTCCCCTGCGCCGGACACATTCAGGGTGCAGCTTTGCGCCTTACCGGAAAGCTCCACGTCGCCTGCTCCATTTACCTCTATACTCAGTTTGCCCACGTTCAGCCCTTTGCATTCCAGGTCTGCAGCGCCGTTAATCTCTACGCTGAGTTCCGGAACGGTAATATTCTTGAGTTCCATGTCGCCGGCGCCATTGATCTCCATCTCCAGATTCCCCGGCTGGTTCAGCGCGGCAATCTTGGTATCGGTAGCGCCGTTCACCTCGATGCTTGTGAGTGCAGGTGCGCTTATACAGATGTCGTATTCGTCGGCGCGGATATTGACTTTATCAATGGTTTCCAGAATAAGCGTACCGTTTTCCACGCGGTAGTTCAGGTGCTGAAACACTTCTTCATTGGCTGTTACGCTTACGCCAAAAGTGCCGTCGGTCTGGGTGAATTCCAGGTCTGCGTGACCGTTGATGAGAATCGCGTTAAAATCGGCCAGATCAAAAGTCCGGGTTACAACGGGGCCTTTGCAGGTGACGGTTTTTCCGTTTTTGCCATTGCCGATGTGCACGTTCCAGGTGCAACTGATGAGGGCGAGTGCGCACAGGGCGCTTAGTACTTTTTTCATATCGTTTTTAGTTTTTGAAGATGCTTGCGTCCAGTCCCAGCAGTTCCATCTTGCGACGGATGGCGGGTACTTCTTTGGAGATGAAATCGGCCTTTTGAGCCTCCAGGATCTTTTCATGGGCATCGGCCGATACAAAATAGCCAATCCCGCGCTTGTTGTAGATGATGCCGTCGTCCGTGAGTTTCTCGTACGTGCGCATCACGGTATTGGGGTTTACGCCTATCTGCGCACCGTATTCGCGAACGGAAGGAATCCGGTCTTCGGCCTTTAAGGTGCCGCAGAGGATGCTTTCGCACAGGGTATCGGCAATTTGCAGATAGATGGGTTTGTCACTGTGAAAATCCATGGCTTAATGCTTGAGGGTTTTGAGGCGCCAGAAGATGCCGCCGACCATGGCAACGGTGAAAAGGGCCGTAATCGCGTTCATCCACCAGAAGAAGGTGTTGATGTTGCTTTGCGCAATGTTCATATCGTCCACATCCAGCTGGGTCACAAATCCAAAACTGAAGTAGCTCATGATAATGGAAGAAAGGATACTCAGGCCGAATGCGATGGCAAAGGCACCCAGAATTTTGTTACGTTTGAAGCAGATGCCGCAGAGGAGGAAATACAGGAGGTTCCCGATGAGGCTCAGCACCATGGCCCAGCCCAGCGGCGCCACATTGAGGGTAAGCGTGTAGTCGGAATTCACATCCGTAAGGGCTTCCATCATGGACTTCCAGCCGCCGCCGATGACGCCCAGCATGGACTGGCCCAGGGAAGGATCCACTGCGCAAAGAATGCTGTCTACCAGGAACGATGCGCAGAGGAACAGCACCGGAAGGGCAATGGCGGCCATAATGAGCATGGACAGCCATTTTTCAAAGGTGGAAGCAGGCAGCATGAGCCAGGCGCTGCCTTTGCGTTTTTCCGTGAGATAGCCGTAGATACGGGTGTAGTAGAGTTCCAGGGCAGTTGCTGCCAGGGCGAACACCACGAAGCGCCCCCCAATGCCGGGGCCCTGCCAGGTGCCATTGAAGGTAAGGTTGAAAAGAACCACCACGAAGTAAGCGATGAGACCGGACAGACCAATGCCCACGGCCGCCTTCACGTGGTTGCGCCACATTTGAATGAAATCGTATTTGAAATAGGTCCAGAAACGCTGGCCTTGGAAAATTTCGTTTGTCATAGGGCTACTTGAATAAGGCTTTAACAACATCTTTGTGGGCGTGCACGGCATTGAAGAGGGCTTCCAGGTTCACCTTGGATTCCTCGCCGGTGGTATTGGGATACACCTGGATAGCGCCACTGGGGGTATGTTCCAGGTACAGGGCCTCCGGATGGAGGGTGGTACCATAGTCAAAGAACAGTTTTTCGCTGATGGTCTGCAGGCTCGCATTCACCAGTACATCCTCCTTGTCCAGGATAATGATGGGGTCGATAATCTCCTCCAGGTCTCGCACCTGGTGGGTGGAGATGACCACGCAGGCATCCTCATTGGTGTAACGTGTAATGGCTTTGCGGAACTGCGACTTGGAGGGAATGTCCAGGCCGTTGGTGGGCTCGTCCATAAAATAATGGCGCACATTGCATGCGAGGGCGAAGGAAATCCAGGTTTTCTTGAGCTGGCCGGCGCTCATGTTGTCCATGCGCTGGTTCTCGTCCACCTCGAATTCCTTCAGGATGGTGAGGAACTTGCCATGGTCATACTTGGGCCAGAGGGCTCCGGTCTCTACGCCAAACTGGTTGGCGCGGTTGTGCACCGGCGCAACCTCGTCCGGAAGATAGAACTGTTCTGCAAGCAGGCTGGGCTGACGGTCAAAGGGATCTCGGCCATCGGTTTCGATGGTGCCGGTGTCGGGCTTCTTTAAACCGCAAAGAAGGGTAAGGAGGGTGGTTTTACCCACGCCGTTCTCCCCTAGCAGGCCGTAAATGTTACCACCTTTGAGCTCCGTGGAAATGTTCCTCAGAACACCTTTGGAGCCATAACTGAACGAAAGATTTTGGATACTTATCATAGCTTTGCGTGTGTATTAGTTCATTAGTACACTGCAAAGGTATGAATTCTTTTTGAATATCCAAATTATTTTTTGAAAAATGTGCGAATATTTTCTGCCATCTCGTGCGCGAGCCTCGTTCTGGCCTCACGGGAGTACCAGGCCATGTGCGGAGAGAGCAAGAGGCGCCCCGGACACTGCCTGGCTGCCCGCATGTAGGGGTGCTCCAGCGGCAGCGGTTCTTTCACGTACACATCTACGGCCGCCCCGGCAATGAGCCCTTCTTCGATGGCACAGGCCAGGTCCTCTTCTACCGCAATGCCTCCCCTTCCCGTATTCACCAGTATGGCCGTGGGCTTCATCTGCGCCAGCTCTTTGTAGCCGATGAGCCCTGCCGTGCGTTCATTGTAGGGCGCATGGATGGAAATGACGTCTGCGCGTTCCAGGAGTTCCTCCAGCCCTACACAGGGATAGTCTTTGCAGTGGCCGGTGCCGGAGGTGGAGAAGTAAATGACGTCCATCCCAAAGGCCTTGCCAATGGAGGCTACTTTTTGGCCGATGGCTCCCATGCCCACAATGCCCAGGGTTTTTCCGGCAATCTCCGTAAAGGGGTGCGCAAAGTCCACGTGAACACCATTTTGACTGTACGCGCCGCTCAGCACGAATTCCTGGTAGTGGAAGGCACGGCCAAAGAGGTTCAGGATGTGCATCCAGGCGGTCTGCGCTACGGAATCGGTGGAATAGGCCGCTACGTTGCGAACCGCCACGCCGCGTTCCCCGCACAGTTTGACATCGATGTTGTTGATGCCCGTTCCGGCCTCGCACACCAGCTTGAGCTTGGGGGCGGCATCCAGAAACGCCTTGTTCACAATGACTTTGTTCAGGCAGGCAACATCGGCGTCCTTTACCCGCTCGCGGGCTTCCTCCGGAGTGGAACTGGGATAACAGACCAGCTCCCCCAGGGCGGCCATTTCTTCCAGGGAGGCGTCTCCCATGGTGATGGCGTCTAAAAATACAATCTTCATATTTTGCGTCATGCCCGACTTGATGGGGCATCCTCGTACAAATTTAATAGAATTTTTGTATATTTGATGCGTATATGGCAAAGGCGGCAGAAATACTTGCGCGCATAGACGAAAAAGCGCCCTACGCAATGGTCATCGAGGCCAGTGTCCGGGACTACTGTGTCCTGGCGCTGCAGTTCCTGAAGGGCCAGGTGCAGCCGCAGCCGTATTTCCAAAGTACCCTGCCCGCTCCCCTATCCGTGCTGGATGCGGAAGCATCGGCCCAAAAACATGCGGCGGAACGCTACTGCGTGCAGCTCTATAAGCCGTCCAGCGAGGCGCTGCTCGCAGATGCCATCGCGGACCTGGCCTTTGCCCAGTCCCAGCGGCTCACCCTTGCAGAACCGGCATCGCCCCAGGCGGACGACCGCGAGCGCGCGTGCGTATATATAACGGCCGTTTACACCCTTTTCGCGCTGACGCTACACAATCGGACCGATTTCGCCGTCCTCTTTCTGGAGGCTTGGGCCAACTTCAACGCGTTTGCCAGCGCCCGCACCGTCCGCATGCACTATGACCGCAGCTGGAACAGCCGCTATGAACCTCTCTTCTACCCCTTAGGTTAATGAAATCTTTTTCCCGTCTGTTAGCGATGGCCCTAGTTGCCATCGTCCTTGTACCTGCCTGTACCAAAAAAGACATTCCCAACGATCCGGAGCCTGCTCCGCAAGAAAAACCGGAACCCGAACCGGAACCGGAGCCCGAGCCCGAGCCTGAACCGGAACCTGTGGAAGGGCTGCTGAAAGGGACCATTATCGGCACGCAAACGTCCGTGGATTATTCCTCCGGCTCTTCTTCCGTGCTGGTAAATACGCGAGAAATGGCGTTTGACGGCAAATTGGATACGTTTTTTGCATCCTACGACCGCAGCGGCACGTGGGTAGGCCTGGACCTTGGGGAACCGCACATCATCACCAAGGTGGGATGCGCACCGCGTTCCACGCAGGAAAGCCGGGTGGCGCTGGCGCTGTTCGAGGGTGCCAACATGGCCGATTTCAGCGACGCGCTGCCGCTGGCCATCGTCAAGGAAAAAGGCACTTCCGGCAAGCTGTCCTATCTGGATGTGGATTGTTCGCGCGCGTTCCGCTATGTGCGTTACGTGGGCCCGCACGATGCCCGCTGCAACGTGGCGGAGGTGGAATTTTACGGCTACAAGGCCGCCGGGGACGATACGCGCCTGCCGCGCCTGACCAACCTACCCACCGTGGTCATCAACACGGCCAATGCGCAGGCCATCGCGTCCAAGGAAACGTATGTATCGGCCAATATTTATATCCTGTCCGACGAAGGCTTGCTGGACTGCACCGGCTCCGAGATCAAGGGGCGCGGGAATGCCAGCTGGGACTTCCCCAAGAAGCCGTACAAGATGAAGTTTGCGGAAAAGCAGCATGTGTTGGGCTCCCCTGCCAAGGACAAAAAGTGGACGCTGATCAACAATTACGGCGACAAAACGCTGATGCGGAATATCCTGGCGTTTGAAGTGAGTCGCCGCGTGGGGATGGCCTATACGCCGTTCTGCGCACCCGTTGACGTGATTGTCAATGGTGAATACCAGGGCTGCTACCAGCTCTGCGACCAGGTGGAAGTGGGCAAGGAACGGGTGCCGGCCAAGGATGGCTACCTCATTGAGATTGATGCATATGCTACCGGCGAGGCCGTGTACTTCTATTCGTCCAAAGGCACGCCGGTAACCATCAAGTATCCGGACGACGAAGTCATTACGTGGGACCAGATTTCCTTTGTCGAGGATTTTTACGGGCGCATGGAAACCGCCCTCTTCGCCGCCTATTATCAGTCGGCCAAGAGCGGATACCGGAAATACATGGACGTGGACAGCTTCCTGCAGAATTTCATTGTGGGCGAATTCTGCGGAAACACGGACACCTACTGGAGCATGTACATGTATAAGGACGGGGCCGAAGGTCCACTCTTCACCGGCCCCGCCTGGGACTATGACCTGGCCTTCGAGAACGACCAGCGCACCTACCCCATCAACAGCCTGTACGACTACATTTATGCGAATGCCGGTTCCGTGGCTTCCGGCTCCGTCCGCGACATGGTGAACCGGATTGTGAAGCAGGACCCGGACGCCAAGGCCCGCCTGCTGGAGCTCTGGGAGCAAGCCAAGCCGCAGCTCGCCTCCATGAACGACTACGTGACGGAAACCGCCGCCCTGCTGGATGAGTCCCAAAAACTCAACTTCCTGCGCTGGCCCATCCTGAACCAGCGTGTCCACCAGAACTTCCAGGCCACCGGCAGCTATGAAGGCGAAGTGAACACCGTGAAGCAGTACATCACCGCCCGCCTCTCCCGCCTGGACCAGCTCATTCGCCGGTAATCCCTCCTGCCGGAAAAAAGAGATGCCCGGTCGGAGCCGGGCATGACGATAGGGTATGAGATTGCCGATCAGGTCGGCAATGACGGACGGGATTAAGCGCCAAGACGGGCTTCCAGCCGTTTGCGGATTTCCTGGAGGAACTGCAGGGAGGTAAGGCCCTTCGGGGTAATACCTTCGGAAAGGTTCACCAGGTCCTTGGTCTCCAAACCCTCGTTCAGCGTGTCAAAGCAGGCCTGTTCCAGCTGGTTGGCGTAGTTCACCAGTTCCGGCAGATTGTCCAGCTCGCCGCGTTTGCGGAAGGCACCGCTCCAGGCAAAGATGGTAGCCATGGGGTTGGTGGAAGTCTCCTCGCCCTTGAGGTACTTGTAATAGTGACGGGTAACGGTGCCGTGGGCGGCCTCGTACTCGTATTTGCCGTCCGGGCTCACCAGGACCGAGGTCATCATGGCCAGGGAGCCAAAGGCGGTGGACACCATATCGGACATCACGTCGCCGTCGTAGTTCTTGCAGGCCCAGATGAAGCCGCCTTCACTGCGCATCACGCGGGCAACGGCATCGTCAATGAGGGTGTAGAAGTACTCGATGCCGGCGGCCTCGAACTGCTCCTTGTACTCTTTCTCGTAGATTTCCTCGAAGATGGCCTTGAAGCGGCCGTCGTACTTCTTGGAGATGGTGTCCTTGGTGGCGAACCAGAGGTTTTCCTTCACGTCCAGGGCATACTTGAAGCAGCTGTGAGCAAAACTGGCAATGGATTTATCCGTGTTGTGCATGCCTTCGATAACGCCGGGGCCGGCGAACTCGTGGATCACTTCCTCAATACGCTGCCCGGAAACGCCTTCGAACACCAGTTTGGCCACGCCGGGCTCGGTGGTCTGGATTTCTACGTCACGATACACGTCGCCATAGGCATGACGGGCAATGGTGATGGGCTTTTTCCAGAACTTCACGGCCGGATGGATGCTGGGGATGGTGATGGGTGTACGGAACACGGTACCGTCCAGCATGGCGCGGATGGTGCCGTTGGGGCTCTTCCACATCTGGTGCAGGTTGTACTCGCTCATGCGCTGCACGTTGGGGGTGATGGTGGCGCACTTGACGGCCACACCATACTTCTTGGTGGCATTTGCAGAGTCGATGGTCACCTGGTCGGAGGTCTTGTCGCGGTACGGCAGGCCCAGGTCATAGTACTCGGTCTTGAGATCCACGAAAGGCAGGATGAGCTCATCCTTGATCATTTTCCACAGAATTCGGGTCATTTCGTCGCCGTCCATCTCGACGAGCGGCGTTGTCATTTTGATTTTTTGCATGATATTATTTACGATTTTTATAATAGTTCATCAGGCAGCCGTCGGCGAGAATTTGGCGCTCGTCGGCGGTGAGGTTCCGGAAGAAAAGGTGGATGGGCTTCACCCCACCCTTGGTGATTACCTGGGCGTCAATCTCTTCCTTGCCGTCCAGGATGGCCTGGCGGATGCCCGGCACGAACACGCAGTCGCCCACCTCATAGTTAAAGGCAGTCTCCGGCGCAATCGTGAACGGGACGATACCCCAGTTGATGCAGTTGGAACGGTAGCGCTTGGTGGCGTACTCGTAGCAGATGTTGGCGTCGCCGCCCAGCACCTTCTGGCAGGAAGCGGCCTGCTCGCGGGCACTGCCGTCACCGGGCTTGTTCGCAAAGACGCAGGAGCCGTAGGAGGTGTTACCGGCAGAAGCGCCCACCGCCTCAAGGGCCTTGGCAAGATGAATGCTCACCTTTCCGGCGCGGCGTTCGAGGTCCTGACCCTGGATGTTCTTGGACAGGCCCACATAGTCCGGGCAGCGGCGGGAAAGCGCAAACTCACTGAGCTTGAGCGGGTTGGAACGGTAACTGGAGGTTTCGCCAGAGGGGATGAGCTCGTCGGTGGTGGTTACAGGGTCGTGGATGACCGCAGCGAGCTCCAGGAGCATGTTCTCCTCCATGGGATACATGGTGGGCCAGTCCTTGATGTTGGGACCGTAGCGAAGCTCCTCGCTCAAATCGGCCTTGCCAAACCCGTTGTACACGCGTTTTTCGTAAATGCGGCCGTCAAAGCTGTAGGGCTTGTGGGTGTCCGTATAGTCGATGTCCGTGGCTGCGGTGATGACGCCGCCGTTGGCAGCCGTAGCGGCAATGGAACGGGCGTCCATCAGGGCCACCATGGAGATTTGTCCCTGACCGGGCTTGGAGCCTTCGCGGTTGGGGAAGTTGCGGGTGGTATGACGGATGCTGAGCCCGTTGTTGGAGGGCACGTCGCCGGCGCCGAAGCACGGCCCGCAGAAGGCGGGTTTGATAACCACACCGGCCTCCAGCAGTTCCTCGGCAATGTGATTGCGCGTGGTGGCCAGGTACACGGGCGTGCTCTGGGGATAGGCGCTCATGGTAAAGTAATCGTTGCCGATAGATTTGCCCTTGAGGATGGTGGCGGCCTCGCTCAGGTTGTCGTAGGTGCCGCCGGAGCAGCCGGCAATGATGCCCTGGTCGGCATGGACTTTACCGTCCTTGATCTTGGACAGGAGGTCCGGATGCACTTTATCGCCAAAACGCTTTTTGGTGTCTTCCTCAATGGCTTTGAGCACCTTCTCCGGGTTAGCCTGGAGCTCATGGATGCTCACGGCGTTGGACGGATGGTACGGCAGGGCAATCATGCTCTCCTGCGTGCTCAGGTCAAGGGTGATCATGGCATCGTAATAGGCCACCTTTCCGGGTTTCAACTCTTTGTAAGCCTCCGGACGGTTGTGCATGGTGAAGTAGTTCTTCACTTCATCGTCCGTAATCCAAATGCTTGACAGGCAAGTGGTTTCGGTGGTCATGACATCAATTCCGTTACGGAAGTCGATGGGCAGTTCCTTTACGCCGGGGCCGGCAAATTCCAGCACCTTGTTCTTTACAAATCCGCTCTCGAAGGTGGCTTTAACCAGGGAGATGGCAACGTCGTGCGGGCCAATACCTCGTTTGGGCTTTCCTTCCAGCCACACCAGCACCACCTCGGGCGCGTTGATGTCCCAGGTGTTCTTGAGGAGCTGCTTTACTAGTTCGCCGCCGCCTTCGCCCACACCCATATTGCCCAGGGAGCCGTAGCGCGTGTGGGAATCCGAGCCCAGGATCATGTTGCCGCAGGCGGTGAGGGCCTCGCGGGCATACTGGTGGATAACGGCCTGGTTGGCAGGGACATAGATACCACCATACTTCTTGGCTGCAGAGAGTCCGAACACGTGGTCGTCCTCGTTGATGGTGCCGCCCACGGCGCACAGGGAGTTGTGGCAGTTGGTCATGGCATACGGCAGCGGGAACTTCTCCAGGCCGCTGGCGCGGGCCGTCTGGATAATGCCCACGTAGGTGATGTCGTGGGACACCATGGCGTCGAAGCGGATCTTGAGGGACTTGCCCTTGGAACCGTTCACGTCATGGGCGCGAAGGATTTGATAGGTGATGGTGTTTTCCCGGGCCTGGTCCGGGGTGAGGTCTGCTTTTTCTGCGACGGTTTTTCCGTCCAGCAGGTAAACACCATGAGGAGTGAGTTCTACCATAATAGTTATCAGTTTGTTAATGAGTCGATAAGAATAGTAAGGGCCAGCATGTCCGCTGCTCCGCCTGGCGAAATGCCCTCAGCGGCATAGCGGACGCAGAGGTCCTGAAGGTTGTTTCCTGCCGAAGAAAAATATTTTTCTTCGGCCATGAGTACGTCAGCAGCCTCCCGCTTTACCTCCTGTGCCCTTTCATAGCCCACCCGGTGAATGACGCAAGTATCGTCCAGGGTGGACATGATGCGGAGAAGGGTCTGCTGCTCCGGGCAGGAAGAAGCCTGCCCCCGCAAGGAACGATAGTACGGAAGCCAGTTGGTCCAGAGGTCTTTGTAGCCTTCCAGGGCCATTTCGCGGGCGCCTTTTACGCCATACTGCTTCACGGCCTGCTCGCCATGGGTGCGTTGCGATGCAGGGGCACCTTGTGCCGTGAAATGCAACGCGCTATCTATCAGGCCGTTATGCAAAATCACCCCCGCAATTTTACAGAGACGATTTTGCATAACTTCCTCTGTTACAGTTACTTCCATTCCACGAGCATTCAGGGCCAGGCCCAGGGCGAAGATAGCACCGCGGTGGGTGTTTACCCCGCCCGTGGCTTTTTTCATGGCTTTCTCTGCCTCGATGCCAATCATTTGCAGCAGCGGCGGCACACTGGCCTTGGCCATGCGGCTCCAGTAGGGGCGGAGTGCGGTAATGGCTTTTTGCATGAGGGCGTAGTCCATGTCCGTATGGGCGCCGCTACTGTCCGGACCCACCAGCCCGGGTTTGAGGGGTGTATCCAGTTCCCGGCGCAGGGCGCGCTCCGCCAGGGCAGCCATCAGGTAGGGCCGTGTACTCTCCGGGCACAGCGCAGCGGCGCGGGCGTAACTCCCCTCTTCCAGCGCCGTACGTACGGCAGATGCAGAAATAACAGCTGTATGTGATGTATTAATGGGCTTTACTGGGTCAGAGGAAAATTGGTTTTTTGCAAAGCCTTGCAAAAAATAATTTTCCTCTGACCCAGGCTCCGCTTTCAGGCGAGGAATCTCCACTACTTTCAGGGGCAGCAGCTCCTGCATGAGGGTATTGTAGCGGGCCGTGAGCGGGTCCTGAGGCTCGGAGCCCACAAAGCGGACGGTGGCGCCCAGGGCCGGGGCAATGTGCCGGGCAAAGAGGTCCAGGTCCAGCCGCATCTGGGTTTCAGCGGCTTCTGACAGGTCTTTGAGGAAGTAGGTGGGAAAGGTGGCGGCCGAGATTTGGTAGTCGCTGCCCTCTACCACGGTTACTCCGGAAGGAGCCCCGGCCTTGATCATGGCCAGGCGCTCGGTGTACGGGAATGCATAAGATGTCCGGACGGGAATGACCACCAGACGGTCTACCTGGGCCGCCGCCTGCTCCAGCAGGTATCGGTGCCCCAGGGTGAACGGGTTGGCATTCATGACTACAACGCCGACAGAAGAGGAGATTTCTCCGCTCCCTTCGGTCGGTCGAAATGACAGGAGCGTATCTTTCAGACAGGCGCAATAGGCCTCCAGTCCCCTGCCGTTTTCCATCAGGATGGCCAGTGGGGCACGGGCAATTGCGTGGAAGCCCAGGCTCTCAAAAACGGCCTCGTTCTCCGGTTTGGTGAATACTTTGAGGTTGCCGGGGCCATGCTGGGACAGGATATGGGATACCAAGGGCGCCACAAGGCCCTCTGACCGTACTTCCGGTGCTACGGCCACACACTTGATAACATCCCCGGCGAGGCCTGCGCCTGCCAGAATGTCTCCGTCTGTATTTTGCAGGGTATAATATACATCCAATGTTTCCATCCGAAGGCCGTTGGCCTGGAGGAAACCTTCCACTTTGCTGCGGAAGAAAGGAGAGCGCAAAGGCATCTCCTGTATGGGGTTACATGCGTATGCTTCCATTATCCCACAGGCTTCCCAATACTCCCGGTTTGACCTGTAAAACAATTACAACGCGAATGTACGGATTAATAAGAGAATTAACAAGGATTTGTTACGGATTTTAAGCAAAATCCGCCACCATCTGTTCAATCTTGCAAAGGAGTTCCGCTGTCGTGTGCGTATGGGCACGCATGCAGTAACGGGCGGGCTGGTCGCAAAGGAGGCAGCGGCGGGGCTCAAGGCCCACGGAACTGCGGTCCAGCAGATGCCCGCCTGCGGCGAGCACGTCGATATCCATCAATCGGCCCAGGGGATGCGTATCCTCTATATGGCAGCAGGTCTTTTTTACCAGCACGGCGGGCAGCGGAACCAGCAGATAGGCCTCGTAGCCGGTTTCCAGGTCCCGCACCTGCGTATGGCGCACTACGCTGCCAAAGGTGTCCAGGAGGGCCGCCAAGCCGGCGCCCCCCACCACAAGGGACGATGCCGACCGTTTAACGGGTCCGGGAAACTGCACCGTAAGACAAATGAGTGTATGGTCCGGCCACGCAGCGAGCAAATCCTGCTGACGCTGCGCCCGGGCATCCCGGCTGGCGAGAAGCTGCTCCAGGGTAATCATTCGGACTGAACCATTTTAGCGAGCACAGAACTCTTTTTGAGCATCACCTGCAGGCCCCGGAGCGCGTGCTCAGGCTGGGGGGACACCCAGATATGGATTTCGTCGCCGGCGCCATTTTCCATCAGTCCCCTGCCCTGCATCTTCACCTGATAATGATAGGCGGCTTCTCCGGGCCAGAAGCTGCTGTCCTCCCCCAGGTAAGTAAGTTCTGCGGGTATGCAAACGCTTGCCAAAAGCAGTTTCACGGGCATGGGACCACGCTGTATGGTAGCAGGATCCAGGCTGCGCAGGTAAAGGGCAAAAGAGGCCACGTCCAGGATGGGAAGTCCTTCCGTAGGATATACCTTACGCGTGGGTTCCGGCTCGTCCTCTATCTGCAGGACAGACTCCACTTCCTGCTCCTTGTAAAAGAATTCCAGGAGCCGTTTCTTGCCCTTTTTCTTGTGCGGGAAGGAGTAGGTGTACGGATGGTTATCCTCCTTGGAAAGAAGGATGTTCACTTTATACTCTCCCAGCATGAAGAGTTTGAACACATTGGCGGCGCGAACCGTAAAATTGGCAAAATAGGCCGGATGCTCCTGCCAGCGGGCATCCTCCAGCGTAAGGGTGGCCGTGGCCATTTTGGCATGGATGCCGCCACGGTTAAAATGAACCTCGTATTGGGTTTTTCCCTTTGCCGATTCCGGCAGCCCCTTCTGCACCGGCATGGCCGCCACCAGCGGCAGCAGGGCAAGAATTAATACTACTAACTTTTTCATTGTGAATTAGTTCCGATAAATGGAATCCATGGACATATCGCCCCAGGACGGGAGGGTGGGATCTGTGATGAGGGCATCTACGGTGCGGGCGCGGCCCTGCATGACATCCTGTTCCAGGAAGTTCATTTCCAGATTTAGCAGGGCGAGTATGTAGCCGGCGACGTCGTGCGTGCGACCGTCAAAGCGATAAATGAGGTGAGGGTATCCTTTCTTGTCGAACTGCTTGGCAAAGAAAGAACTACCCCAGATGCCACGGCCAAAATAGGCATATTTTTCATACGCGACGGCTTTGTCTTCCGTACCATGGAAAAAGACGATGGGACACGGCTGCGCCTGGAATTCCGGCTTTCCGGAGGTGGAAATAACGCCGCCGGCAAAAGACATCACGCCCTTGAAATTGAAACCTTCCGGCAGCTTCGGGGCATTGCCATTGGCAATATGATACTCCGTAGCCACGGAAATGATAGCGCCTGCCGATGAACCCGCCAGCACCAGGTTGTTGACATCGACCCCAAGGTTGTGTTCCGCAAGATAATTCACGGCCGAGCAGACGTCTTCTACGCCCATCTCCTGCGACAGGAGAAATTGGTCGGACGACTTGAGCGCACCGGACAAGCCTTTTTCCACTTTAAACCCCTTCATGCCCAGACGATAGTCTATAGAGACCACGCCATAGCCAGCCTGGTTGAGCTGGGTGAACCAGGCCCGCTGGAACTCATTGCTACGCTCTCCCATGATGAAGCCACCGCCAAACACAAACAGGATGGTGGGTTTGGCGTGGCCTTCGAAGGTGGTTTGTGAGCCGGGAGTGGGTTCATATACGTCCAAATACAGATTCAGCGTATCCCGCGTGGCAAATTGATACGTCTTCTGTGCCAGCATGGGAACTGCCAGCAATATCAGGGCTAAAAATGCAGTTATCTTTTTCATGGGCACAAAGATACAACAATTCTAAAAAAGCCCGGCATCAACCGGGCTTTTAACTATTGAATATTGAAGATTTTATCCAGCACTGAGCCGTCGCGGTTCATCACCACCCCTACTACTTTGTCTCCAAACGGCAGCGGGTCCGGCGTGCCAATGATGGAAGTGGCCTTGGCCGCCAGGTCCCGGATGTCTGCCAGCGGCAGTCCGGCAGCCTTGAGCTTTTGGGCAATCTCCGGCCGGGCCGGATTCACGGCAATACCGTACTCGGTAACCACTACGTCCACGGACTTTCCGGGCGTTATGAGCGTGGTGACTTTGGGCACCACACAAGGGATGCGGCCGCGAAGAAGCGGGCACACGATGATGCTCAGGGCACTGTCTGCCGCCGTATCCTGGTGACCGCCAATGGCACCACGGATAATCCCGTCCGAGCCCACCAGCACATTCACATTGAACTGGGTGTCTACCTCCAGGGCGCTTAGAATCACAATATCCAGCGCATGGGTGGCCGAGCCCAGGTGCTGCCCGGAGGCATACTCCACGGCCGATACTTCTACATGGGAAGGGTCCTTGGCGATGGATTCCGCCGCCACTTTGTCAAAGGACTGCACGTCGATGAGCCGGCCGATGAGCCCCTCCTCATGGAGCTTTACCATGTGGGCCGTGATGCCGCCCAGGGCGAAAGAGGCTTTGATGCCGCGGCTGAGCATTTCCTCCCGGATATATTTTACAACCGCCAGCGAAGCGCCGCCGGTGCCGGTCTGGATGCTAAAGCCATCCTGGAAGTAACCGGAGTTAATCACCACCTTAGCAGCTTGTTTGGCAAGCAGGATATCCCGCGGGTTCTTGGAGTCGCGGATGGCGCCGGCCGATATTTTAGAGCTGTCCCCTACGCTGTCCACAACCACAACGGACTCAACGTCTGCGCCGCGAATGCCGGCAGGCAGGTTGGGATAGGCCACCAAGTCGTCCGTAATCACTACCACGTGCTTGGCATAGCGGGCATCCGGAAGGGCGTAACCCAGTGAGCCGCAGATGCTTTTGGCATTCTCTGAGCGCGGGACGCCACAGGCGTTACCCAGTTCATCCGAGGCCGATGCACCCAGGAAAGCGACATCGATCCGGAGTTCACCATTAGCAATGGCACTGCCGCGGCCGCCATGCGAGCGGAACACCACCGGTTCCTTGAGGAGGCCGTGGGAGATGGCATCGGCCAGTTCTCCGCGAAGGCCGGAAGTGGAAATGCCGGTGATAACCCCGCTTTTGATGTGCTCGATGAGCGGTTTGTGGACGTCCGAGAGGCTGGAAGCAGCCAGTTTGAGGTCCTTGAAGCCCATTTGGGCCAGTTTGTCAACTACAAGGTTCACCACTTTGTCGCCGCCACGGAAATGGTGGTGGAAGCTGATGGTCATGCCGTCTTTGAGGCCGGAACGGCGAATGGCCTCTTCCAGCGTTACAACTTTGGAATTTCTCATAGCACTTCCTCCTTGTCGATTACGCCGGCGGCAACGGCCAGGGCGATGGTTCGCTCTGCACGCAGCACAACCGGACGGTCTACCATTTTCCCATTGAGCGAGATGACGCCGGAACCTTTGGCCTGGGCCTCCTTGATGGCGGCCACCACGGCGCGGGCCTTGGTGATTTCTTTCTCGGTGGGTGTAAATACGCTGTTCACCACCTCAATCTGGCGCGGGTTGATGATGGATTTACCGTCGAAGCCCAGTGTTTTGATGAGCTCTACCTCCTTGCGGAAGGTTTCCATATCGTCCAGGTTGGAATATACGGTGTCGAAGCAGCAGATGCCGGCAGCGCGGGCGGCCACCACAATTTGCTCGCGGGCCAGCAGGAGTTCTGCGCCGCCCGGAGTACGGTTGGTCTTGAGGTTGGCGCTGTAGTCCTCGGCACCAAGGGCAATGCCCATCATCCGGGGCGACGCCGTGGCAATGGCATAGGCATTCACAATGCCCAGGGCGCTCTCGATGGCGGCCATAATTTTGGTCTCCCCTACGCGTCCAATCTCCGTTTCCACCTTGAGGATCTCTGCTTCCAGTTCGCGGACTTCATCGGCCGTTTCCGTTTTGGGCATGCGGATGACGTCCACGCCGGCCTTCACCACGGCTTCCACGTCCTTTTTGCCGTAGGGTGTATTGAGCGGATTAATGCGCACCACCATTTCCGTAGTTCCATAGTCGATGGATTTGAGCGCATTATGCACCAGCAGGCGCGCAGCGTCTTTCTCCGCCATGGTCACGGAGTCTTCCAGGTCCAGCATAATGCTGTCCGGGCCGTAGATGTGGGCATCGGCCATCATTCCGGGATTGTTGCCCGGAACGAACATCATGGTTCTTCTTAGTCTTTCCATACGTCTTTTCCCGTTGCCCGGACGGCCGCGGCGGTAACGCGTGCCCGGATGGTGCAATCCAGCGCTCCTTTATCTACGGCCTGCACGTGAGCGTCTGTAACGCCCAGGCCTTCCAGGGTTTGCGTAATAACGGCCTTGATTTGCCGGCCGAACTGCGCGGCCACGGAGCTCTGCAGGTCCACCTGCAAGCCTTCTCCCGGGCCGATGGTGACCATGATGTCACCGCTCTCTAATGTTCCAGCAATTGCTTCTTTCATAGTTTATGCTTGATGTGCGGGTCTCAGTAAGTCCAGCACTACTTTTACGGGGTTGAAGGTTTCAATAGGGACTTCCACAAAGAGGGTGTTCCACTCGCTCATGGCGCCGTTCCACAGACCAGGCAGTTCCAGGGCCTTGAGCTCGCGGCCTTCGTAGCTCTTGGAGCTGATGAAGCCGGCTTCCGGGTCTACGTACTTAAGGAGGTCGAATTTCTCCCCTTTATAATTGCGCAGGCAGCACACCAGATCCACCGGATTGAAGTGCGTGGCGTGGGCCATGGCCTCCATGGCACCGCGGTCTGCGCGGTTGATTTGCACGCTTTCCAGGATTTGGAGGCTGGTGCAGCCATCCTTGCCGGCGATCACATACGGGCCGCCGCCGGGCTCACCCTCGTTCTTTACCATGCCGCACACGCGGATGGGGCGGTTGAGCTTGGCGCGCAGCATTTGCACGCGGTCTTCCTCCGAATGGGCCAGCGGCATTTGCACGCAGAGCTTCTTGTCCAGGAAGTTCTCGATCTCGTTGCACAGCTGCACGGAAGGGGCCTGGTCCAGTTTGCGCAGATAGTCAAAAATCTTGTCCCTCAGTTCCAGGGCCACACCCATGAGCACCTGCTTGTATTCCGCCGTAACGGGCAGGAGTTTTTCATGCGCCACATTGTCGATGTTCTTGATGCTCACCAGTTCCTCTTCCACCTTGTTCAGGTTGTGGATGAGGGCGCCGTGACCGGCGGGACGGAAGAGCAGGGAGCCATCGGCCTTACGGAAAGGTTTGTTGTCCGGGTCCACTGCGATGGTATCCGTGGCTTTGTCCTGGAAGGTGAAACGGATGTTGTATTTGACGCCGTAGCGTTTCTCGTATACGGGTTTAATCTCCGCGATGGCGGCCTCAAACAGCGCCTGGTGTTCCGGGGAGATGGTGACGGTAAGGTTGCAGGTGCCGTCTGCGTTGCGCATGTACTCCTGGGCCTCTACCAGGTGCTCCGCGATGGCGGTACGGACCTCCTGCGGATACCGGTGGAACTTAAGGACGCCCTTGGGTTTAGAACCATAGGCCAGTCCCTCTTCCTTGAGGAGTTTGCTCAACGTGGCCTTGCGGTAGGCGGCGCTGTCCTCGGGCTCTCCGAAGAGCTCCGGCGTATAAAATGCGAAGTCCTTGATGCGGGCGGCGAGCTTGGCGCCGGGGGCATCGGCATCCAGGTCTTTTCCTTCTTCCAGGGCAGAAAGGCCGCTGAACATGTCCTTGAACATGCGGGAGGCGGCACCGGAGGCGGGTACGAATTTGCTCTTGCCGTTAATATCGGCCTTCTTATAATAGGAGACGGCATCCTGGACGGCCTTGGGATCCAGCACCATGATGCCGCGTTCCGGCGTGGCGGGACCGACGATTTTCATCCACGGGAAACCGCTTTTGAAGTATTCTACTTGCTGTTTGACCTGACGCAGGCTGGCGCCGCGTTCCTCAATCTGTTGGGTGTCTTTCTGGTTAAACATAGTGTTATGTGGTTTGATATAAAACTCTTGCCTGTAGGTGTATTCGCTGCGCAGCTGCTCAAAGCTGGAAGGGTTGCTGCGGAAGAGGAAATCGTCCGTAAAAATGGGATAATTATACTGCAGGATGGCGGCTATTTCCCCTTGCGTTTTGCCGTCCAGATCTATCTCCACCGGCTGCAGGGATTCGTCTTCCAGGGCCGGGCGGAAGTCATAGAGCGGTTCGATGCCAAAATGCCGGGCAACGGCCTGTACGGCCATGGCGGTGCCGTTTTGCTTGCCCTGGTAAGAGTAGCCAGCAATGTGCGGCGTGGCAACGTCGCAGGTGTCTATGAGGATGGGATTGGGCGTGGGCTCGTTGCACCAGGTGTCCAGCACCAGCGGTCCCAGTTTGGGCCTGTGCCTCAGGAGGGCGCGCTCGTCCACAACCTCTCCGCGGGAGGCGTTGATAAAGAAGGTGCCGGGCTGGATTTTCTCAAAGAAGTCTTCCGAGGCCATGCCGCGCGTGGTGGCGTCCAGCGGAACGTGCAGGGTGACTACATTGGCCCGGGCCAGCAGCTCATCCAGCGAAACAAAACCCTCCGGGCCTTCTTTCCGGGCACGGGGAGGGTCGTTCAGAAGGACCTCGAAGCCCAGGTTACGGGCCATTTGCTCCACTTTTTTACCCACATTACCCACGCCTATGATGCCAATGACCTTGCCTGCCAGCTTGATGGCCCGGCGGGAAGCTACGCCAAAGAGCGCAGAAAAGACATAGTCTGCTACGCCGCCGGCATTGCAGCCCTCTGCGTTTTGCACATCGATACCGTTTTGGGCGCACCAGTCAAGGTCGATATGGTCTGTGCCGATGGTGGCGCTGGCAATCATTTGCACCTTGGTGCCCTTGAGGGTTTCCTCATTGCATTTGGTACGGGTGCGGATAATGAGGGCGTCTGCATCCAGCATGGCCTCTCTGTTAATGGAACGGCCGTCCAGGTATTCCACCTGGGCGTAGGGTTCCAAAACACCTTTTAAGAAGGGAATATTGGTATCTGCTACTATTTTCATGTGCGTTAGTAAGAGCTGAGCCCTTAATCATACAAATATAGGTATTATTTAAGATATTTCCTTCAAATTTTGTAATTTTGCACCCGCAATTAGTCAGTAGTGTTATGTGGTGGATTCTCTCGTTCGTGTCGGCCGCCTTCCTGGGCTGTTACGACTCTTTCAAGAAACTGGCGTTACGGGATAACGCCGTTATTCCGGTGCTGTTCTTTAACACACTGGTTTCCACCCTATTACTCTCTCCCCTTCTGTTCCGGACGGGCTTTGGCAGTTGGGAGGTGCAACGCTGGATTGTCCTGAAGAGCGTCATTGTGCTCTCTTCCTGGCTCGCCGGGTACTATGCCATGAAACATTTGCCGCTCACCCTTGTAGGACCGCTCAACGCCACCCGGCCCGTGCTGGTGCTGCTGGGTGCCGTACTGCTGTTCGGCGAGCGGCTGAACCTCCTGCAAAGCCTGGGCGTGGGCACGGCTATCGTCGCGTATTTTCTGATGCGCATGTCCGGGAAAAAGGAAGGGATCGACTTCAGGCACAACAAATGGATTTGGTCACTGATTGTTGCGGTGCTGCTGGGAGCAGCCAGCGGGCTATACGACAAATTCTTGATGTCCCCCTCCAGCGGCCTTGGGATGGACAACCTGCAGGTGCTCAGCTGGTACACCCTCTATCAGCTGTTGATGATGAGTGCCCTGCTGGGTTTTGTGTGGGCACCCCGCCGGGCATCCACCACGCCCTTCCAGTGGCGCTGGAGCATTCCGTTTATCTCCATCTTCCTGTGCGCGGCCGACTTTTGCTACCTTCAGGCGCTGGGCCAGCCGGATGCCCTCATCTCCGTCATTTCCATGATCCGCCGCGGCTCCGTGCTGGTGAGCTTTGTCATTGGCGCTTTCTTCCTTAAGGAAAAGAATATCAAGGCCAAAGCCTTTGACCTTGTCCTGGTATTCCTGAGCATGGTGCTGCTGTATCTGGGCTCCCGGTAATTAGCGGAGAGAGCGCAGGCGTACGTCCATTCCGGGCAGTTGCGCCGGGAGGCCGCTAAGGTCCGTGTCGCCAAAATGATACGGGATAAGTACTTTGGGCCGAATCATTTGTGCGGCATGTACGCATTGCTCTACCGTCATGGTATAAGGCTGGTTGCAGGGCAGGAAAGCAATGTCGATGTCTTTTAAATCGGCCATTTGCGGAATATCTTCCGTGTCCCCGGCAATGTAAATGCGAAGTCCGTCCAGGGTGAGCACATAGCCGTTGTCGCGTCCCTGGGGATGGAACTGGAGATGCCCTTCGGTGGTATTGTATGCGGGAACGGCTTCTATGTCAAAAGCAAAGCGGGCCTTGTCTCCGTTGGAGAGCGCCCTGCCCCAACCGGCCATATCGGCACAACGGGCATTGGTAACAAGGATGGTCTCCTCTTTTTTTAGCGCGCCGATGGCAGCTTGGTCAAAATGGTCGAAATGCTCGTGGGTTACCAGGATATAATCGGCCTTGGGGAACTCCGTGGCATAGTTGGTCTTTTTGCCCAGTTCCGCTACGGGATCCACCTGGATGGAAAGACCGCCGAAACGGATTTCCAGGCTGGCATGTTTGATAAGGACAATCTCCACCGGCGTACCCTTGGGCGTAGTAAAACGCTCTACCTCATAGCGGGTCACTTCCCTGCCCTGTTCTGTCCAGGCCAGGTAGCCACCCTGCATATTGTAAACGGTATAGCCCTCTTTGGCCAGTTTTTCTGCAGCTGCGGCGCTACGCCTGCCGCTCCGGCAGTACACATAGAGAGGCCGGTCCTTCCCGAAAGCCGCTTTTACGCTGTCCACAAAGTCCGGCTGGAACCAATCTATGTTTTCTGCGCCGCGAATGTGGCCTTCCTCGAACTCCTCCGCCGTACGCACATCCAAAACGGGTGTTTCCGGCGTGAGCGCCGCAGCGAAGCCGTCTACGGATATATGATTTACGTTCTGGCCCTTGCACGAGAAGAGCCCCAAGAGAGAAAAGAGCATAATGCCTGTAACCAACTGTTTCATATTTGCAAAGATACCCTTTTTCTTCCAAGCCCACAACACCCATCCGACACAAACTATTTGAAAAAAGTTGAAAAAACTTTTGCAAATTCAAAAAAAGTCCTTACCTTTGTAATCCCAAACGGGAAAAACGGGGTATTAGCTCAGTTGGTAGAGAAAAGGTCAGGAGTTCGATTCTCCTATGCTCCACAAAAGGCCGCTGATTATCAGCGGCTTATTTTGTTTTGTTACGGTTTTTGTGACACAATGGCTAGCTCAGGAGTTTCTTGACGATGGTGGAGATGGTGCGGCCGTCGGAGAGGCCGGCGAGGGCTTTATTGGCGGCGCCCATCACCTTGCCCATATCCTTGATGGAGGTAGCACCCACCTCAGCAATGATTTCCTTTATCTTGGCTTCCACTTCGGCCTCGGAAAGCTGCTTGGGGAGGTATTTCTCCATGACGGCGGCTTCGGCCAGCTCGTTGTCGGCCAGTTCCTGACGGCCAGCGGCAACGTACTGCTCGGCGGCTTCCTTGCGCTGCTTCACGAGTTTCTGGATCATCTTGAGGATGTCGCCGTCGGTGACTTCCTTCGCTCCCCCTTCGCTGGTCTTGAAGAGAAGGATTTCGCCTTTAATGGCGCGTACGGCGTTCATGGCTACGGTATCTTTGGCCTTCATGGCGGCCTTGATGTCTTCCTGGATTTGCTGTTCGAGGTTCATATTACGTGTTCTTTTGTTTCTGGTATACAAATATACGATTCTTTGGCCGAATTATAAGCCTGGAGGACTGAAAAACAGATGGTATCGTCGTCGAGGCCCTGATCGAAGAGGGTGCCGACAAGGTCGATGATATGCTGGGGCAGTTGCATTCCGGTTCGTTTTCCGGATGCAAAGGTACAGTAAGCCTGGAAGATACTCAAATCTCTGCAAGTCTTGCAGGCTTTATGCAGAAATAATCACCAGGTCCCTGGGGACCGCGATTCTATAAACGTTGTCCTTTCCTCTGACAATAGCGTACTGATCGGCGGCAATCTTGCCAACCTTCTCCACCAGCTTCCGCTTGATTCTGGAGACGTTGGTCTGCAGGGTGGCTCTGTCATCATCGCAAAGGGCATCTACGGCAGCCTCAATCTGGTCGGGGTTGTCATAGATGGTCTGGGCCTTGTAGATGTCGCAAAGCTCGTCGTAGTACATCCATATATCGTCAGGAGAGATGCCCCGGTCGTACTTCAGGAGCAAGGTGTAAAGCGTTCTCTCCATAGGGTTCAGGTAAATCTTCACATTACCGTAGTCGGGTAGCGTGAGAATACCGTTTGTGTCCAGAGTGATTCTCCCCGGACCGTCCCTCTTTACGAGGTCGTCTATCTGGTCGTCGTTGAGTCCCCGCGCCCGAAGGTCTTTCAAAAGGTCTTTGACCGCGAGGACGAGGGCTTTTGTATCGTCATCAAGCACTAACTTGTCCATGGTAAGGTGTGCCACAGGGGCACGGAAATGCGCATTACGCGCGGTTAAAAATGGATTGTTGCCCTGAGAACGGCAGGACTACCGGTGCGGTTTAGCTGCGATGTTGGAAATTAAATCGCTGCTGATGACGATTTTCATTTTCGGACATGGCACAGCCGACGAAGCCTCGGGAGCGTCGCCAACATGTAGAGAAGATAAATGTCTGTGCCATATCCAATAACGGTTTTGCGGGTGCAAATATACAAATAAATTTTGAGCTCGGAGAGGGATTCGAACCCTCGAATGTCGGTTTTGCAGACCGATACGTTCACCACTTCGCCACCCGAGCATTGCAGGAGTAGAAAGACTCGAACTCTCGTTTGCGGTTTTGGAGACCGCCGTGCTGCCGCTGCACCATACTCCTATGTGCGGGAATAGAAGGGCTCGAACCTACGCCCCGATGGTTAACAGCCATCTGCTCTACCACTGAGCTATATTCCCTTGGGGTGAATGGAGGGGCTCGAACCCTCGACCTCCTGATCCACAATCAGGCACTCTTGCCGACTGAGCTACAATCACCATGTTGCGGAGCCTCGCGGAATTGAACCACGTTCTTCGAATTTTCAGTCCGACGCATACACCACGTCTGCCAAAGCTCCAATCTTGGTACTCCCGGGAGGATTCGAACCTCCATCAGCGGTTCCGTAGACCGCCGTCCTATCCTTTGAACGACAGGAGCATTTCTGAATTGCACTGCAAAGGTAGAAAGCGGTTTTCACACTATGAAATCTCTGCAAGTCTTGCAGACTTTGGGAGCCGGGCGGGCGGATTCTTCCGCCCGTTGGGCTCTAGGCGCGGCGGTGGAACAGTCTCTGACGCTGGGCAAAGGAGGGCGAAGCCCGGAAGCCCAGGCGGCAGAGTCTGTGGAACCGTGAGACGGCTGTGGCGGCTTGCCGACACAGTGGTCTCAAGCGCCGTCAAGCGGAGACGGAGTGACCGGCTTGCCGGGCAGTTGGTCGGAGCGGATTATTCTATTGTAATCTGGCCATCATCTCCTATTACGACATAGTCGGCTTCGTTGACGGTGATAGGTCCGTCATCAGTGAGGATAGACAGCATTGTTAAGCCCATGCAGAAATACGGGGCCAGGAGACGGTCGCCGAGGATGGCTTTGAGCTCATCGTAGTTGGATCCAGTATATTGGATGCGTGTCACAGGCTTAACTGGGAAAAGAGGTGATGGATTATTTCAGGAAAAAATAGACTATGACGGCCTGCACAAGAATAATGGCGGGAATGCCGAGAGTAAACTTCTTGTGCTGGGTTTTGTGGCGGAAGAGGTACATGCCCAGGAGAGCGCCGATGCTGCCGTCGGCGATGGCCAGCCAGATAAGGGTATCCTCGGGGATGCGCCACTTCCCTCTCCTGGCCTTCCATTTGTCGATGCCGTAGATGAAGAAGGTCACAACGTTGATGCCGATGAGGTAAATGATGAGGTCGCGCATAGTGGAAGATTATACCGATAAACGAGAATTTATTTGATGTTATTCGCGGCGGCCATGCGGAGCCAAAGCATCTCTGTTTGTCAAAGCCCAATCAATAATACCGTTCAAGGCAGGCAGGAAAGATTCTCCCAGTTCGGTCAAACTGTACTCGACCCTTGGCGGGACTTCCGCGTAGACCGTGCGGGTGACCAGCCGATAATCCTCCAGGCGT
>ONII01000038.1 GCA_900317845.1 uncultured Bacteroidales bacterium | reverse complement strand
TAAAGGCTTTGTCAAGCATTGTCATAACCATCTTTAAGTCAGGACTGTCAGAGATGACATAGGAGATAATCTCTCCATTGAACATATCCAAGACAGGAGACAGATATGCTATTCTATCTTTGATCTTCACTTGGGTAACATCTGTTGCCCATTTTTGGTCAGGAGCATCAGTATGGAAGTCCCTGTTGATTACGTTCGGGGCAATCTTACCCAGCTCACCTTTATAGGAGTTGTAGCGCTGCTTCTTGCGTTTCGCTTTTAAGCCCATTTGTCCCATAAGTTTTTGAACAGTCTTATGGTTTATATCAACGCCATTGTCGTGTAGCTGGTCTGTGATACGCCGGTATCCATACCGGCCATGATGTTTATGATATATCTTGCGGATATGCTCCCTCATAGCATCATAGCCATCAGCTTGTCCAAGCCGCTTTGCGTTATAATAGAATGTTGAACGAGCCATCTTCCCGAACTTTAGAAGGAGTTCGAGCTTGCATTCTGGCCTTAGTTCTCCGATGGCTTTCGCCCGATCTCGCGCATTCGGGCTTCCCTTTCCTCGACTAAGGCCCTCACTTTTTTTAACAGAGCATTCTCGGTCCTTAGGCACTCATTCTCGTATCTGAGCCGCTCCAGTTCCGTCATCTCCTCTGGTTTCTTTTTCTTGGGCCTTCCCATTAGTAATTGCTCTTCTGACTTGATAAAAGCATATATCCCTTCCTTGGCATATTTTGCCTTCCAGCGTTGTATAGAACTCTTATCAATGTCATATTTTAAACAAACTTCTGCCAAAGTTAACTTTTTTTCCATGAAGTCGTGAATGGCAGCCAGTTTTGTTTCTGGAGCGTTCTGCTTCGCTGTAGACCTGTCTTCCAATCCGGAAAGCCCTTCTCTCTGATACCTGGTCCACATGACCTTAAGTTGAGTGTCATTGATGCCGAAGTGCTTTTTAATGTAGTCAACAGTATATCCTTCTTTAAGCATGTTGACATACATAAGCTTTTCTTTCATTCCATGTTTTGTATGCATGTCCAAAAGTTTTGTGTCTAACTTTTGGGGTGCATATCACGGAAGGGCTCTCCTCGCCGGCGACCATGCCAGCAGGGGTGCGCTGGAGGCCGTTTCTGCACCAGGTGATGGTTGGTGGGGGGGCACCTGTCAAGGAAAACGGCCAAAAACTCTACGGGTCGAATTGAAAAACCTGAAAACCGGTGAATTATCGGGCGCTAAGGGGTGATGCGCTGGCGGAGGTAGTCGGCGAGTTCGGCAGGGCACTGGTCTTTGGGGATAATGATAACCCGGTCCTCGCTCGGGAACAAGCAGAGCGATGTTTTGTAATCCTTTATGGAAACAAACTGATCGTAGAAGTATTTCTCATGACATTGCGCTCTCTGCATTTCGATGCCGTCGTCATCCACAGTCAGGTCGTACTCGAGGGCATTGAACTTTTTCGTTTGCTCGTAGGCCTTTCTTATGGCCGATCTGTATGTAAAGAACAGGATAGCAAACATAATTATCACCAGGCCGGCCACGGTATAGTAAAAGTTGCCAAGCAGTCCGGGATTGCTAAGGGAACTGATTAAAATAACAGCCGCGAATATAGCTAGAATCACCAATCTCCGGCTAAGGATATTCTTTATGTTGACATTGTAAAATGTCTTTTTGTCGATGGTGCAGTGAATTGTCTGGTTCATAGGGGTAATTCTTTCATTTCAAATGTACGAAAAATGTAAAAGAAGCACAAAAATTGTAAAGAAATAAAACGTATATTTGTTAGAACTATGAAACCAATCAGAATCAGCATAATAATCCTTCTCATGACCCTCGCTCCCATCTGTGCCACCGCGCAGACCAGGGGGGAGACCAGGCAGTTCGGCAAGCTGGCGGGCAATCCCACCATGAAGGCCGTGGAGAAGTTCCTTAAGAAGTATCCGGAGTCTGTATACGCGCCAAAGGTCCTAAACATCAAAGACTCCCTCATCCGCATCGACAATACCAGCCTCATCGGCCGGGAGCAGGCTCTGGCCCAAGCGGGGGAGTGCCTCGATGCCATAGGCTGGAAGAAGGACGGCCGGGAGCACATCCTTGCCCTTGACAAGGATTTCACCCTTCGCATCCTCTCGCCGGATGGCACCCGGGAGGCCGAGCGCATCATTCCCATCTATTCCATGGAAGACGCTCCCGCCCCGGCAACAATCAGCATCCCCATGGAGATTATCACCCCGCTGGGGAACCGCTACTATCTGCATTTTGCCTACCTGAACGGGGCCTCCGAGTATGTGGAAGTGCTGTATCTGCCGGAGGAGGACATACTCAACCAGGCCATCTTCTACGGCAATCCGCTCAAGCCCGCAAACGGCGAAGCCTACCGTATCGAAGGGCAGAGCCCTGAGGGCATCGAGGGCCTGAACCCCACGGCGGAAGTGCGCTGGCTGCTCGGCAGATTCTGGGAGAACCCCTCGCTGGTGCCAATCGCCAAGGCGGACCTCCTCACCGACAACGCCATCAAATGGTGGCTGGAGCGCAATCCCAAGGCGGAGACCAGTGCCACACGCCTTACCTTCGGCCGGCTGGACCCGGAATCCTCCATAGTGGCCGCCTACAAGAAGGCCCGCAAGGAGAAGGGAAAGAGCTTCAATGCCGCGCTCTTCGACATCCGCGGCTACACCGTAATCTGCGCGGCAGACAGGCGCAGCGGCGACTACACGCTCGTATGGTGCGAGCCCGTGTGCATGGATACAAACAGGGATAAGTTCCTGAATAACATCTACTTCGAGAAGGACGGCAACGTGCTGGACCTCTTCTACTATAAAGGCAGAATAACATTCAAACTCAGAATTTCGATGGCCTCACAGGCCGTTCGCAGATAGATAACAAGGATATGCGTAGAATCAGTATCATGCTTTTGGCAGTGGCTTTTGCCTTTGCTGCCTGCGGGCCAAAGAAGGCCGTGGAGCCTTCTGCCCAGGATTTTGCAAGTTACATCAAGGCATTCACCGGCGGCATCGTCACAGAAGATGCCACGCTCCGGGTGGATCTGACCGAGGATGCAGTCGAGCAGGTGAGCGACGCTCTCTTCAGTTTCAAGCCCGCCCTCAAGGGAAGCATCCGCTGGAACAGCCCCCAGTCAGTGAGCTTCGTTCCGGAAGATGGCGCCCTCAAGGCCGGGCAGACATACAAGGTCTGCTTTGCCCTCGGCAAGCTCATTCCGGGTGCGCCGGAGCAGTTCAACTACGGCATAACCGTGAAAGGAACGCTTGTGGCGGTGCAGGAGCCTGAGGCTGAGCCGGACAACGGCAGGGCCTTCCGCGTGGTGCAGGCATCGGTAAAGGATAACTGCGTGGAGGTGAAGATGAGCGAAGCCCCGGCCAACGCCGGCATCAAGGGCCTTGTGGAGCTCTCCGGAGTCTCCCGCAGCTATGTGCAGGTGCAGGACCAGCTTATCCTAGTGCACTTCGAAGGCCGCAAGGGAGACATGACCCTGACCCTCGACAAGGGGCTCAAGGGAGTGGGCGGATCT
>ONII01000001.1 GCA_900317845.1 uncultured Bacteroidales bacterium | reverse complement strand
AAAACGAAGAAGTATGAGTGCATTAGAGTTAAGAAATGTGATTTCCAAAGACATCAGTACCATGCCGGTACCGATGCTGGAATCACTGTCCAGGTACATCAAGATGCTGCTCAACAGCAGCACCGACGATGAGGTGTCCGAGAAAGAACGTGATGCCCTTTTCCTCGCTTCCGTCAGTGGCAAGTGGGAAGACAGCCGTTCAGCCGATGAAATGGTAAAGGATATCTATGCCAGCCGTACGGAAAGGGAGGATGCAGAACTTGTGAGCGCTTTCTCGGAATAGTATGCGGAACTTCTTTATGGCGCCGAGTTCAGTGACCATCCAGAGAATAATAAGGCACTCGTAGACCGTTTTCTGTCCCGAATAAGGGTTGTACCCATCAAGGATGCCATCCCTCTTTTCGCCAAAGAGAAAGCCCGCTTGAGAAAAGCCGGTACTATGGTTGAGGATTTTGACCTTTTAATAGGATCGACGGCCGTTCAAGGCGGATTTACGATGGTTACGGAAAACACCCGTCATTTCCAAAACATTGAAGGCATTCAACTTGAGAATTGGGTGGTGCGGTAATCCCGCACCTTTTTTTGTATTAGGAAGTGGCTGATACATAACTTGTTAGTGATTGGCCCAATCCCCTGGCGGTGCATTCAAAGAAATGTTGTATATTTGTAAAAACATTTAACCCTGGTTAATCACTATGCTTAAGAATGCCCTTTCCACTTTTGCAGCGGCTGTGCTCGCCCTCCTGCTTGTGGCCTCCTGTTCTTCTTCCGGCAGCGGCTGGGTTACCGTGAAGGGGAACAAGTTCATTGGCCCGGACGGGAACGAACTGGTTTTCCGCGGGCTTTGTTTCTCGGACCCGGTAAAGCTGGTCCGTGACGGCCAGTGGAACGAACGCTACTTTGCAGAAGCCGCCGCCTGGGGCGCCAACGTGGTGCGTTTCGCCGTTCATCCGGCCAACCTGAACGCCATGGGCTGGGAGGAAACCTTTGCCGCCATGGACCAGGGCATCGCCTGGGCCAAACAGCATGGCATGTACGTTATCATGGACTGGCATTCTATTGGCAACCTGAAGGACGAACTCTATACCTCGCCCATGTACAATACCACCAAGGCGGAGACTTTCAAGTTCTGGCGTACGGTGGCCCGTCGCTATAAAGACGAGCCTGCCGTGGCCCTGTACGAACTTTTCAACGAGCCCACGGTAACGGCCCCCGAAGTAGGAGATTGCACCTGGACCGAATGGCGGGAACTGCAGGAGCAAATCATCGATACCGTGCGCACCTATAACCCCCGTGCGGTTTGCCTGTGCGCCGGATTCAACTGGGCCTATGACCTGACTCCGGTAGCGGCTGAGCCGGTGCGGCGCGAGAATATCGGCTACGTGTGCCATCCCTATCCGATGAAACGCCCGGAGCCCTGGGAAGAGCAATGGGAAGCGGATTTTGGCTATGTGGCTGATACGTACCCGGTGATTTGCACGGAAATCGGATTCTGCCTGGAAGACGAGCCCGGTGCGCACATTCCCGTGATATCGACGGATGTCTATGGGGAGCACATCACCCGGTATCTGGAACAGAAGGGTATTTCCTTTACGGTATGGTGCTTCGACCCCCACTGGGCTCCCACGCTCATCACGGACTGGAATTTTACCCTGAGCACCCAGGGCCGCTTCTTCAAGGCCTACTTGCAGCAGAAGGCCTCCCAAACTGAAAAATAACGCTTGATTATGGATACCTTTGGTCATTTTGACGACGCATCGCGTGAATACGTGATTACCCGGCCGGATACCCCCTGGCCCTGGATCAACTATATGGGGACGGAAGATTTCTTCTCCCTCATTTCCAATACGGCGGGCGGCTATTGTTTCTACAAGGATGCCAAGTTCCGCCGCATCCTGCGTTACCGCTACAACGGCGTCCCCATGGACGATGGCGGCCGCTACTATTATATCAAGGACGGTAATACGGTGTGGAATCCCGGCTGGAAGCCCTGTAAAACACCGCTGGACAGCTACGAGTGTCGTCACGGCATGGGATATACCCGGATTACGGGCGTAAAGGATGGCCTGAAGGCCGATGTCCTTTTCTTCGTGCCCCTTGGCCACCCCTGCGAGGTGCACCGGGTGCGGCTCTCTAACACGGGCACCGCCCCCAAGCGTATCCAATTATACTCTTTTGCCGAGTGGTGCCTTTGGAACGCCTCTACCGATATGGAAAACTTCCAGCGCAACCTTTCTACCGGAGAGGTAGAGGTGGAAGGGAACGTGCTGTATCACAAGACCGAATACCGGGAACGCCGGAACCATTATGCCTTCTTTGGCGTAAACCGTCCCTTCGACGGCTTCGACACAGACCGGGAGACATTCATCGGCATGTACAATGGCTTTGAGGCGCCGCAGCAGGTCCTTGCCGGAACCTCGGGCAATTCCGTGGCCCACGGCTGGAGTCCCATTGCCTCGCACCGCCTGGACCTGGTCCTGGAGCCGGGGCAGGAAGAAGAGCTCATTTTTGTGCTGGGCTATGTGGAGAATCCCTCAGACCAGAAGTTCGTCGCCCCCGCTGTCATCAACAAAGCAAAGGCGCTGGAAATGATGGACGCATTCGCGACCGGGGCGCAGGTGGATGCGGCCTTCGCGCAGCTTCGGGCCTTCTGGGACGACCTTCTGGACCGCTTCGGCGTAGAATCCGAGGTGCCGGAACTGGACCGAACGGTGAATATCTGGAACCAGTATCAGTGCATGATTACCTTCTTCTTCAGCCGGAGCGCCAGCTACTTCGAGAGCGGCATCGGCCGGGGTATGGGCTTCCGGGATTCCAACCAGGACCTTACCGGTATCGTGCATATGATTCCGGAACGGGCGCGCCAGCGTATCATCGACATTGCTTCTACCCAGTTCCCGGACGGCGGTTGTTACCATCAGTACCAGCCCCTTACCAAGCGCGGCAACAACGACATCGGCGGCGGTTTCAACGACGACCCGCTGTGGCTCATCTTCGGCACCGTGGCCTATATCCGGGAAACCGGCGATTTCGGCATCCTGAAGGAGCCCGTCCCCTTTGACAACCAGCCCGGTTCGGAGGTTTCGCTGCTGGAGCACCTGAAAATCAGCTTCAAGCATGTGACGGACAACCTGGGACCGCACGGACTGCCGCTCATTGGCCGGGCCGACTGGAACGACTGCCTAAATCTCAACTGTTTCTCAGACAACCCCGACGACTCCTTCCAGACCACCGAGAACAAGTCGGAAGGCTCCAAGGCCGAATCCCTGATGATCGCCGGCCTGTTTGTGGCCGAGGGCCGGGATTTTGCCCAGCTCCTGGAGCGGATAGGGGATAGCGACGCCGCCCCCGTAAAGGCGGCTGTGGCCGATATGGAAGCGGCCGTGAAAAAGGACGGCTGGGACGGAGAATGGTTCCTGCGTGCCTACGATTATTTCGGCAACAAGATTGGCTCCCGCGAATGCGAAGAGGGAAAGATTTTTATCGAGAGCCAGGGCTGGTGCACCATGGCCCGCATCGGCGCGGAGGAAGGCCTCTGCGACAAGGCGCTGGACTCCGCAAAGAAGTATCTGGAATGCGAGTACGGCCTGGTCCTGAACAACCCGGCCTACACCAAGTACTATATTGACTACGGCGAAATCAGTTCCTATCCGGAAGGTTATAAAGAGAATGCCGGTATCTTCTGCCACAACAATCCCTGGGTGATTATCGGCGAGGCCATGGCCGGCCGGGCCGAGGATGCCTGGCGGCATTATCAGAAGATTACGCCCGCTTTTACAAAGGATCAGGCCCTCCGGAAAGTGGAACCGTATGTGTTCTGCCAGATGGTGGCCGGAAAAGATGCCTTTAAGCCCGGCGAGGGAAAGAACAGCTGGCTCACCGGTACGGCCGCCTGGACCTGGAAGGCCGTAAGCGAGGCCCTGCTGGGTATTAAGCCGCAGTTCGACGGTTTGCTTGTGGAGCCGTGCATCCCCATGGGTACCTACCGGATCCATCGCCGCTTCCGCGACGCCGACTACCATCTTGTCATCCACCAGACAGGGAAAGGCGGCAAGGTCTTCATCCCGTACAAACCCGGAAAACAGGAGCTGGAAATCAATCTGTAAGTTAAACACTCCCGACTATAACTGTGCGCGCTGCCATATCGGCCGATCTCTCGGCCATTATGACCGTTCTGGAGGCGGCCAAGGGCATTATGCGCGCTTCCGGCAACCTGCACCAGTGGGTGAACGGCTATCCGTCGGCGGAGGTCATTCGGGACGATATTCACCTGCAGCAAGGCTATGTGTTGGAGGAGGGCCACCGGCTGGTGGGCTACTTCACCTTCATGCCCTCGCCGGAACCCACCTACGGCGCCATTTACGGGGGCGCATGGCTGGACGATGAGCGGCCGTATCACGTCATTCACCGGATTGCCAGCCTCCCGGACGTGCATGGGGTCTTCACTACCATTATGGACTTTGCCTTCGCCCATGACGGCAACATCCGGGTGGACACCCACAAGGACAACCATATTATGCAGCACAACCTCCTCAAACACGGATTCTCGTACTGCGGCATCATCTATCTCTCCTCCGGGGACCCACGCCTGGCCTATCAGAAAATGATCGCTTAAATCCCCGCACCGTCGGTAAAGGACTCCACCGCACTCCCTTGCAGGATGCGGGAGTGGGGCGGTACGCCGTGGGTGAGCCACACGTTACCCCCAATCACAGAGCCTTTCCCGATGGTGATATTGCCCAGGATGGTGGCGTTGGAGTACACGGTGACATCGTCTTCCAGATGCGGGTGGCGGGGAATGTCGCGCGGAAGGCCGCATTCGTCGTACACGAAATTCTTGGCGCCCAGCGTAACGCCCTGATACAGCGCACAGTTATTTCCGATTACTGAAGTGGAGCCAATGACAATGCCGGTGCCGTGGTCAATGGAGAGCCCGGAGCCAATCTGGGCGGCCGGATGAATGTCTATCCCCGTTTGCGAGTGCGCCAGCTCCGTTATCATGCGCGGAATGAGCGGCACGCCCAGCCGGTACAGCAGGTGAGCGGACCGATAGTGCACCATGGCCGTAACGGCCGGATAGCAGAACACAATCTCCCGCTGGTCCGACGCTGCAGGGTCGTTTTTGGCAATAGCCGCTACATCGCTCTCTACCAGTTCCTTAACGGCAGGAAGGCCCTCTACGAATTGGGCCGCAATTTCCGGCGAAGTAAGCGCGCTCACTACATCCCGCACTACACGCAGGGCATACTCCGTGTGCACGGCGCTGTACTGGGGAAACACCACGTCCTTGATGTTGTCCATCAGGAAGCGGAGCCGCTCGTTGGTCTCTTTGATGGAATTCATTACTGGAGGGGATAGTTCTGGTAGTCAAACAGGACGGTGGACAGGTAGCGCTCTCCAGTATCCGGAAGTACGGCTACGATGGTTTTTCCTGCATAGGCATCCTCACGGGCCAGGGCCAGTGCTCCTGCATAGGCGGCGCCGGAAGAAATGCCCACCAGGAGGCCTTCATTTTGGGCCAGCATACGGGCGGCGGCAATGGCGGTGTCATCGGCAATGGGTAGAATCCGGTCCACCACGCTGCTGTTATAGGTCTTGGGGACAAAACCTGCGCCGATGCCCTGGATTTTGTGCTTGCCGGCCATGCCGGTGGACAAGACGGCCGATGTGGCCGGTTCCACCGCTACCACCTGGATATCGGCCCGATGCTTCTTCAGGGCCTTGCCGGTGCCGCTGAGGGTGCCTCCGGTGCCAACGCCGGCTACCAGTACGTCCAGCTTGCCTTCGGTATCGGCCCAGATTTCCTCACCGGTGGTGCGCTCGTGCGCGGCGGGGTTGGCGGGGTTGTCGAACTGGCCCAGGATGAGGGAGCCGGGGATGCTGTCCCGCAGGGCCTGCGCCTTCTCAATGGCGCCTTTCATGCCTTCTGCGCCGGGGGTGAGCACCAGCTCCGCGCCATAGGCCCGTAGCAGATTGCGACGCTCCTGGCTCATGGTCTCCGGCATGGTGAGAATCACTTTATACCCCTTGGCAATGCCCACCCAGGCCAGGCCCACGCCGGTGTTGCCGCTGGTGGGCTCGATGAGGGTGGCGCCGGGGGCCAGGAGGCCTTTTTCCTCTGCATCCGCAATCATGGACAGGGCCACGCGGTCTTTCACGCTGCCGCCGGGATTAAAGGATTCCAATTTTACAAGGATATCGGCCTTTTGTCCTTCCACTGCATGCAGTTTGAGGAGAGGCGTATGGCCAATCAGGTCTGTAAGATTCGTATATACCATATTGATAGTGAGTTAGAAACGATAGTTCAGGCCCATGGCGAGAAGAAGGGGCATACTTACACTCTTTGGGTGCGGACTCGAACCTCGTCCAGCTCTTCCGGAGTGAGCATTTTACCCATGGAGCGGAAGGAGTTCTCCGGCATGTCGTGAACCCATTGCAGCACGAAGGCATCCAGGGAGTCGGAGAAGTCCGGGTCCACATTGAACCCTACCACCCGTGCCCCAAAGGAGACATACTTGCGAAGGAGAACCGGCAGGCGGTACTGTCCGTCGCTCAGCGCCAGGATAAGACGGTCCAGGTCGTCCAGGCTGTGGCAATTGACCAGCAGGCTGTCCGGATTTACGCGGAAGAAATCCGGCTGGAAGGGATGGCCGGGTTTTACCATGGAGGCGGCATCCGGTGCAGAGCAGTTCTTGAGCATAAAGTGCACAATAAGGCTCTTGTAGAAGTAGGGGATGCTGTTGCTGATACTGGCGGGGCCCAGGGTGTATTCCATGCCGGGAATGCGCCCGATGGAGGTAAGGATGCCGGACATCAGGAGCTTGAGGGTGGTCACATCCCGCTGATACTGGGGGAGGATAATGGTTCGGCCCAGTTCCATAGCCTTGGGCAGATAGGGCGTGAGGCCGTCCTGGAAGTGGAACAGGGAGTCCGAGTAAAAGCTGCGGGCTCCTTCCGGCCGGGCCATGAGCTCACTGCCCACGCCAATGCGGTAGGCGCCGGCAATCTCCTGGTTGGAAATACTCCAGAGGATGAGCTGTCTGTAGTAAGTATCGTATTGGTCGGTGTCCTGCGGCAGCCCGGTGCCCTCGCCTACGGCGCGGAACACCATTTCCCTCAGACGCGAGAGTTCCTTCATGGTATTGGGAATTTCCGCAGAGGGAACCAGGTAGCAGCGGTAGTCGCCGGAGGTAAAGACCACACGGTTGGTGAGGCGTTCCATCTCTTCCCGTACCAGTGCGGGATCTACCGGGGCGGCCAGCGCTTGCAGATGGGTTTGTGTTTCTGCCACAGGCTCCTGCTGGCACTGCGCTTCCAGTGCGTAGGTGCGGTTGCGCAGATAGGTGGACAGTGTGTGCGGGTCCATGTCGGCGTATTCGGATGGCTGGATGGGTTGGCCAATCCGCACCTTTACCAGGGCGCCCCGCTTGTTGAAAAGCTCGTGCACCAGGCGGATGGTGCGCAGGCGCGGGTGAATCTTGCCCAGCGTGTGGAAGAGGTCCGAGTTGGCGGCATCGAAGTAAATGGGAATCACCGGTACCCCGGACCGTTTGATGAGTTTGGCGATGGTGTGGGACCATGGAATGTCCTCAATGACAGGCTTTTCCCCTATAGCGGTGCGATGTTCTCCTTTCTGGTAAGTAGATACCTCACCGGCGGGGAAGAAGCCCATTCCGCCGCCGTTTTGCAGAAATTCCCGGGCGGCACGCATGCTGTCCACGTTTTGGGCGACCAGATTCCCGGAGAGATTGTCCACAGGCAGGAAACTGTCCTTGAGTTCCGGAATGAGCGACAGCAGGTAGGTGGTCATGAGTTTGTAGTCCGGACGGCGATGCCCCACCATGTCGCACAGGATAAGGCCGTCCACGCTGCCGATGGGATGGTTGGACACCGTGATGAAGGCGCCCTCTGCGGGAAGGTGGGCCAGCTGTTCCTGGGGAACCTCATAGCGGGCTCCTACCTCCTTGATAATGTCACGGGCAAAATCCGGGGCGTTTTCTCCGGCATACTTGGGGCGGACCTTGTTCACCTTGTCTATCTCCAATGCTTTGATCAGGAGCTTGGAGACCATCTTGCCAAAGGCTCCCTTGAGCCCGAGCATGTCCTGCATTTTTTCAGGACCCAGAACGGCGTCGTTTTCTTTCATACTCTATTGCGCAATAAAAGCGTAAGTAATGGTTCCCATCTGCCGTGCGGGGGCAGTAGGGGAGGCCGAAAATTTGGACAGCCGGGCGGCGCGGGTGGCAAACGTACGCAGGCAGTTGTCTGCGGCAGAAAGTTTGTCGTCCACCTTGGCGTTTACCACGGTGCCCTGGTTGTTTACGGTGATAATCACCGTTACTTCTCCGGCGCCGTAGCAGCGATAGGCCGGAATGGGGAGGTGCGAGGCCTTTCGCCCGTCCAGGCTCCAGGAAAGCACCGATGGGCCGCTATATGCGTGCGGCTCCTGTTTGTCTTCTTTGACGGGACTGGGCTGCGAGGAGGCAAAAGCTTCAGGGTCTTCCTCCTGCCTGTTCTGCCCGTCCCGCAGTTCCTGCGCCAGGCGTTCGGCTTCCCGGTACAGCTGGTCTGCGTCAATGCCTTTGTCGTCCTTGAGCGTGCTGCGGTCCACGGCTACGTTCCGCATCTGGGTATTTTGCATAGCTCTGGCAACCTCCAGCATGTGCTCCAAATCCTGCTCTGCTATCTCATGCAGGTGCGCCTGCTCCTGCTGCCGCTCCAGTTCCTCCTGCTGCGTGAAGTCCAGCACAAAGCTGTTTTCCCGCTGCACTTCATAGCCAATCCGCACCGCCAGCAAAACGATAATCACCGCGAGATGAACGCTCACGGTGATATATAGTCCTGCTTTGCGGTCCGGAGTCAATCTCATTTGCGGCGTTTGGTCTTTTTCTGTTGCAGCGCCTTTTCCACCGTGGTGGTGAGAATGTCAATGGCCACTTTGTTGTGCCCGCCCTGCGGAACAATGATGTCCGCGTAGCGCTTGGACGGTTCAATGAACTGCAGGTGCATGGGCTTGACGGTGTCGCAGTAGTGCTCGATGGCTGTTTCAATGGTGCGGCCACGCTCTGCAATATCCCGGACGATGATGCGCATGAGGCGGTCGTCATCGTCTGCGTCCACAAAGATCTTGATGTTCATCTGGTCCCGCAGTTCCTTGCAGGTAAAGATGAGGATGCCTTCCACGATGATGACATCGGCCGGTTCTACCGTAATGGTTTCCGTGGCGGAGCGGGAGCAGGTAAGATACGAGTAGATGGGCTGCTCAATGGTTTTCCCGCCCTTGAGTTCACGGATTTGCTGGCACATGAGCTTCCAATCAATAGCGTCCGGGTGGTCGAAGTTGATGTTCTTCCGCTCTTCCACGGGCACATGGCTGGAGTCTTTGTAGTAGGAATCCTGGGGGATGACCACTACGCGGCCCTGCAGCTGGTTGACGATGGTTTTGACAACCGTTGTTTTTCCGGATCCGGAACCTCCGGCAATACCGATTACAAGCATAGTATCTTGGGTTAAAATTCTGCGTTTTTGGGAGTGCGGGGGAACGGGATGACGTCGCGGATGTTGGCCATGCCGGTGACAAAGAGCAGCAGGCGCTCGAAGCCCAGGCCGAAGCCGCTGTGCGGCACGCTTCCGTACCGGCGGGTGTCAATATACCATTCCAGATTTTTGCGGGACATGCCCAGTTCATCGATACGCTGTTCCAGCTTTTCCAGGGAGGCCTCACGCTCGCTGCCGCCAATGATTTCGCCAATCTTGGGGAAGAGCACATCCATGCCGCGAACGGTGCGGCCGTCCTCGTTCTGCTTCATGTAGAAGGCCTTGATGTCCTTGGGGAAGTCGATGAGGATGACGGGTTTCTGGAAGTGTTTTTCTACCAGATAGCGTTCGTGTTCGCTCTGGAAATCCGTTCCCCAGTGCACCGGGTACTCGAACTTGACACCATCGGCAACGGCTTTTTCCAGAATATCCACGGCTTCCGTATAGGTAACCTTCTGGAAGGCGATGCCCAGGACGCTGCGCATGCGCTCGATGAGACCGTCGTCGTATTTGTCGTTGAGGAACTGGAGGTCGTCCATGCAGTTGTCCAGGGCGTACTGCACCAGGTACTTCACGAATTCCTCTGCCAGGGCCATGTTGTCGTTGATGTCGTAGAAGGCCATTTCCGGCTCAATCATCCAGAACTCCGCCAGGTGGCGCGGGGTGTTGGAATTCTCTGCGCGGAAGGTGGGCCCGAAGGTGTAGATTTCTCCTACGGCCGTGGCGCCCAGCTCACCTTCCAGCTGGCCGGAAACGGTGAGGGAGGTCTTTTTGCCGAAGAAGTCTTTGGAGAAGTCCACATTGCCCTTTTTGTCCAGCGGGATGTTCTTCAGGTCCAGGGTGGTTACCTGGAACATGTCTCCTGCTCCCTCTGCATCGGATTCCGTGATGAGCGGGGTGTGCAGATACACAAAGCCCTTCTCGTTGAAGAACTTGTGGATGGCGAAGGCCATGGCGTTGCGGATGCGCAGAACCGCACCGAAGGTGTTGGTTCTGAGGCGCATGTGTGCCACGCTCCGGAGGTACTCCAGGGTGGTGTCCTTCTTTTGGAGCGGGAAGCGCATGGGGTCGCAGTCTCCCAGGACCTCGATTTCCGTGGCCTGGATTTCTACGGCCTGGCCGCTGCCCATGGAAGCTACCAGCTGGCCCTTGACGGCCAGGGAGGCGCCTGTAGTGACGCGTTTAAGGAGCTCTTCCGAGAAGAGCTCCGTATTGGCGACAATTTGGATATTATTGATAGTGGACCCGTCGTTCAGGGCGATGAATTTCACTTGTTTGTTGCCTCGCTTGGTACGTACCCAGCCTTTTGCCAGTACTTCCCGGCCCGGCTCCGAGGCGAGCAGAGCCTTGATTTTGGTCCTTTTAAGTGTTTCCATAGAATTTCAGCTACAATTATGCAAATATAGCATTTCTTCGCCAAAACAGCAAACACGCATAGCTAACAAAAACGGCCGGTACATCACCGGCCGTTTGAAGATTAGGGGAATGAAGACTACTCCTTCACTCTCTTGATGGACTTCTTGGCAACTGCGAAGCAGACGTCGAAGTCGTAATCTCCGGCGTAATACTTGATTTCCTTGGTAATGCCACCGGTGGCCTCATCGAACTCATATTCATAAGTGGCCTTGGAATCACGGTCCTGCCACTTAGCCTCGGTGCAGACATTGGCGGAGCTACGGCCG
This sequence comes from uncultured Bacteroidales bacterium, assembly GCA_900317845.1. GTDB lineage: Bacteria > Bacteroidota > Bacteroidia > Bacteroidales > UBA932 > Cryptobacteroides. The sequence continues at coordinate 157,582 of ONII01000001.1, read as the reverse complement.
AACAGACCGGTTTCATAGAGGAAGCGGCTCAGACCAGCATCCTCAGAATAGGAGGTATGAATGTCGGCCACGTTGGCTTTGTCATTATACTTGTGCTCTTTGAGACGACTTCCGTCACGACTCCAGGTGAAGATATTCTTGTTGTTGATCTTGTATTCGGTTTTGACTTCGCCACCCTTAGATGCGGAAAGCTGGAAGCCGTCGGCATCATAAGTGTAAGTCCAAACCTCGGCGGGATCTTTGGTGTTGTTAGTGAACTTGGTGCAGAGACCGTCTTCGTTGAGTTCAAGATCGTAAATGACAATCTCAGGATCGGCTTGTGTGGTGATTTCACACTCGGTGAAATCTTCATCGTATTCGAAGAGGTAACTCTTTTCCGGATCATCCTTCACGATGGCGCTCACCATATTACCAAACTCATCGTAGTTGAGATCCCAACGGGTTTCACCGATTCTGGTGGCCTTCCAGTCATTTTCCTCAGGCCAGTCGCAGATAGCTTCAATGTAAGCGGTCTTCATCACCACTTCCACAGTCTCATACTCTACGGTTTCACCTTCACCTTCACCTTCTTTCTCACCTTCTTTTTCACCTTCTTTTTCGCCTTCTTGTTCTTTGTCCTGAGGCTTTACGGAAGGTTCCGTCTTTTTACAACCGACGAAACTCATCACTACGAGCATCGCCAAGAGAAAAGCAAATACTTTTTTCATAACACTAATTTGGTTAAAAGTTAAACATTGGTTAAAAGTTAAATAAAGATTTATATGTTTCAATAATTCGGAGCATATCTTTGAAGGGGTCATCCGTACCCTTTGCCACCCGGTATTCAAAGGAGCAGTCACTACGCTTGCAAGCGGTGTATAATGCTCCCATATCACGGTAGTTGACACCGGTATCGGTGTTGAGGATGATATATTTGCAAGACTTGACAGGGGAAACATCCTCGCCAAGGGCGGCATCGTAGAAAACAATCTGTTTCACCTGATCCTGCAGGCCCATAGCAGCAGCTCCGGCGCCTCCAAGGGCAACAATATGCGTTTTGGCGCATTCATATTGGGAAGACCAGTATTCCTTCCACTCGGACAGGCTTCTCACATCCAGGTCGCAGGGCAGGAGAGCGTAATTACCTGAAACCCGGCTTAACTCGGCCAGCACTTGGTCGGAGCGATCCATCTGATGGAACGCGACAAGGACCAATGTGCCGTTATTGTTAAAGCTTGCAGACTTGTAAGCCCCGTTTGCATCGAAGCTGATTTCCGGGACATGGGGTTCTTTTATATTGCGTCCGGGCCACTTTTCACCGCCGCTCATATAGAAGGAGAACCAGCTGAGGACTTCATTTAGGGCGTTGGTCCAGTAAGTGGAAGTGTGGGCGCCATTGTCTACGCGGAACTCATGAGCAAAATTGCGGTCTCGCAGGATCACATGCAGTGAATCGTTGGCGATGAGAAGCTGCTCTTCGTCGTCTCCACAGGTGAAATACCATTTCACGCTTTCCAACGTCTGACGGTTCTCGTCATTAAATACATAATAAGGACAATGCGCCTTGTAGTAATCTGTGAGCCGGCCTTCTCCTTTCTCTCCTTTTCCGCCGAAGTTAGTGCCCCATTGGCTATTCCATCCGCTGGCCGATTCCGTCATATACTGCTTGTCCGTGCGGAACGACATGGAAAGGGGAGCGCTGCACATGAATACTTCCGGGTGTTTGGCTGCCAGGACATAAGCGCCGAATCCACCCATGGAGTAACCGGTTATGGAGCGATGCTGCTTGTCCGCAATGGTTCGGAAACTGGAGTCGATAAGGGGAACAAACTCCTGGACAAACATGTCCATGTAGTTGAAGGACCCGTCATAGCGATTTACGTAATAACTCTGGAACCCCATGGGATAGACATAGATCATCTTTTCCAAGCCGGCATCCTCCAAATCAGTAATACGTTCCCGGGCGTGAAGCCACTCTCCGTTCCAGGAGTTCTGGTTGTCTCCATAGCCATGCAGCATATAGACTACGGCGTAACGCTGATCGGTTTTTTCGTAATAATCACGCGGGAGCAGGACGGAATAGCGGATGTCCATATCCAGTATTGTACTCTCAAGCACCAGATCCCGAAGATACAGCTCATGTACTTCCGGCTGGGGATCACTAGGCGTATTATCCCCGGGTTTTTGCTCCTCTTCGGGGACTTCCGTTTCTTGAGACGGTTTTTTATCGGTAGCATTCTCCTTTGCACTGGTGCAACCGCTGGAAGAAAACAGCGTAGCAAAGATGCAAATCAAGCTAATGAAATTACTCTGAATCATACACAACCATTTCTGAGGCATACAGTTCATAATCTGGGTGAGGATTGTTCAGGCGGAGGGTAAGCACATGCTGCCCACTGCCAAAGCAGTAGGTGCTAAAGATCTCATACTTCCGCTTGATATAATCAATCGGCATAGTAAAGTGTTCAATCTCTTCTCCGTCCAGGAGGGCCGTGACATCTGCTACATAGCTGTCATCGGCGTGGCCAGTTTTGCGGACGCTTCCTTCCACTACAATGCCGTTACCCTGGAAAGGAAGGTCCACCGAGGTGGTGAATGCCTTTTTGAGGACACGTTTTTCTACAGGTTTGATGCCTTCGAAGCATTGTTCATAGCGGACGGTCTCAGGCGTCTCTACAGTAAATAAGATGCAGTTTTCACTGCTTTCGTTGCAAGAAATTAACAAATCGTAATTGGCCTTGCAAACTTGTTCCAGGGAAAGGGACGTGTAAGGGAAGGGGATGTCCTTGATGCGCTCGGCACCCTTCTTCCATTCTTCGGGGATGGCGCTGTAGCCGTACATCACACCCAGGATGCCGGCGGCCGATGCCGGGTTACAGTCGGAGTCATTGCCGCAGCGGGTGGAAATGTCCATCGTTTTATAGAAATCTCCTTCGCCATATAGCAGGCCGATGACCACGAAGGCGCTGTTGATGGTGGCGTCGATGTTGAAGCCGTTCCAGACGCCTTCCGGGCAGCCTACGTCGTTGGCGTGGCGGTTGGTCACCTCGAACCAGCACTGCTTCCAATCATCGGGATACTGCTTCCAGTATTTGATGACATCGGCAATGGTGCTATGGAACTTGGTGCCCTCCGGAATGGTCTTCAAAGCTTCGGTGACGATGGTCGGGATGTCCTGGCACACATAGGCCAGGCAGTACATGGCGCCGATATAGACGCCTCCGTACCAGCCGTCGCCATAGTTCATGATGTGGCCGATGCGGTCACTCAGTACGCTGGCCTTGTTTACCTGTCCGGGATAGAGCATACCGATGAAGTCGGCCTCGATTTGGAAGTCGATGTCATCGGCATGGGGATTATATTTCCAATGTCCGCTTTCCGGAGCGCCGCGGCCGTTCAGAATGTTGTACCGGGCGGCCTGGTTGGCGTGCCAAAGCTTGTAGTCGGCATAGGCAAAAGCGTTGGCATAAGCGTCGATAGGCGCGTCCAGACCCTCTTTGAGCATTGTCTCCAGGAAGGTGAGGTCCATATAGACATCGTCGTACAGGCCGGGATCCTCGATGTAGGTGTCATAGATGTAGTCGTCGTACCAGGGGATGGGAATCTCATCCATGATGAGCCCGCCCTTGTACTTGAACTCCGTGGGACCGCCGTAAGTGCAGCCGATGGTCTGGCCGTACCAGCCGCCCCGGATCTTGTCCATCAGGGTAGCCTGGTCCATCCGCACAGTTTCCCCATAGGGAACCTTGGGCGCCTGGGAACAGGCGACCAGCAGCATCGCAAGCGGTATAAGCAGTTTCTTCATCTAATTATGGTAATAAGTGTCCGTATTCTGTTTATGGCTATAGTACTGGATGGCGTTGATACGCAGCAAGTAAGTGTCCGGCAGGGGATTGCGCCATACCATCTTCACGTGGTGACGGCCTTCCTGCATCTGGTATTTCCAGGCGGGTTCCAGTTTGCGGGAGGTGCCTTTCATGGGCAGGAGGGAAACCTGGTCCAGTTCTCCGTCAATCCACACCTCGATTTCGGCCACATACGGGTCATTCTCTTCGGCCAGGGCGAAGACTTCGCTGCCCACGTGCTTCTTGGATACACGCGCGGCGTAATCGGCCGTAATGCCCCGCAGGCACACCAGATTGCCCCAGATGACAAAGCCGTTACCGGAGAAGTCAAACTCATAGACGTCGGACATCCAGTGGTCCTTCTGGTCCCGCATCAGGGGATAGGTGTCCACGAAGTTCCGTTCCAGAGGAAGCACTTCAGGCCGGCTCACGGGAATGGTGACGCTGTCTTCGGTGACGTTTCCGCCATTCTTGGCAATGAGCTGGAGCGCGTGGTTGAAGGAGTATTGGCTACCCTTGGCCAGGGACACGTCGGTGCCTTCGAAATCCAGGTTCCAGATTTCCATCACCGGGTCTTTCCAGAAGGCCGGCATGTTCTCCAGACCCAGCACTACGCCCAGCACGCCACCCACGGTGGCCGGATTGCAGTCGGAATCCTGTCCGCAACGGGTGGAGATTTCCAGGGATTTGCCAAAGTCACCGCCGCCGTAAAGCAGGCCCATCGCCACATAGGCGCTGTTCAGTTTTGCGTCGATGTCAAAGCTCAGGCTTACGCCCTTGGGGCAGCCGGTGTCCAGGCCCCATTTCTTGAGCACCTGGAACCAGCAGTCTTTCCAGTCAGGATATTGCTTGTGCCATACGCGTACGTCGTTGAGGCACTGCCAGAAGGTGCTCTCCTGCGGAATGGCCTCCAGGGCCATGTCCACGATGCGGACGGGGTCATTCTCCACGAAGGCGGCACTGTACAGGCCGGCCACGAAGGCACCGCCGTAGAAACCGTCTCCGCTGTTCATGATATGACCTACGCGGGAGGCGATATCCAGGGCTTCCGGTACCATACCGGGGGTCATCAGACCCACGAAATCGGCCTCGATCTGGAAGTCCAGGTCATCGGCGTGCGGGTTGTTGATCCAGTTACCGGATGCGGGCGGCATGATGCCCTGGCGCACATTGTACCGGCCTGCCTGATTGGCGTGGGCCAGGTGGTAAGGTGCGTAGGCAAAACGCAGGGCCAGTTGCTCGGCCGTGGCGTCCAACCCCAGCTGTTCGAAGGCTTCGGCAAAGGTGAGGTCGTTGTAAACGTCGTCAAACAGGCCGGGTTTGCGGTCCCACCAGTGCTTCACATAGCCTTCTCCCCAGCCGATGGGAATCTCTTCGGGGATGATGGTGCCGCAGAACTTGAATTCCGTGGGGGCGCCATACACCACGCCGATGGTCTGACCAGCCCAGCCGCCCATAATCTTGTCCATAAGGGCATCCTTGGACAGGGTCACCGACTCCGGTGCCTTGGGAGCGGCGCAGGCTGTGAGCAGCGCCACCAGCAGTATGCAAAAGCTATTGCGCTTCATAAACTTCCAGTTCAGTAATAGAGATGAAGGCCGATACGTTCTTGGTGTACTTGTTCCAGTGGATGAGCACGGCATCGTCGCCGATGACGCGGATGGCCGTTGTCGTCACCTTAGGGAAGGTGAAGATGAATTCGCCGTTGTGCGGCTGGAAGAAGACTTCGTCGCAATACGGCCAAGCCGGGGTAACGGTGGCGTCCTGCACGGGCTGCCATTTACCGTTTTCGTCCAGATATTCCACGTGGAGGTTGCTGTACCAGCCGCCGAATTCCTCCAGCGGTCCATAGTGGAACGATACCATATCGGTAGTGACGGGCTTGTCCCAGCGATAGCCGAAGTAGTCCTGCTTGGGCGCGTTGGACTTGCTGCCCAGGGAATAGAAGGCTGCTCCGGGGCCGCCTACGACACCGTCGTTGATGACATCGACGGTATAGGCACGATAGGAAACCGGAATGGTGAGCCAGCAGGAATCCAGGGTGGCACGGTCGGTCTCCCGGGTGAGGGCCAGGATTTCATTGGCTTCGCGGGCCAGGTTGCGCCCGTGCTTTTCCGGCAGGGTGAAGGTGGCGGCGGGTTCCTGGGCCGGTTTGAAGGTGGCCTTGGGATTGATGGTATAGATCTTTTCGCCGTTCTCTTCCCGGACGGAACCGCCACGGGCCAGGATAATCTTTTCGGCCAGCACTACGGTACGCTCGATGATATCTTCGATGGAGGCGTCGGGCATATCGAAACGCGTCACGTTGATGTAGCGGTCGTTGAAGGGCTTGGTCCAGTGCTCGAAAGGCATGGCGCGGTCCAGCGGAACGCCGCCTACGCCGTTGATGACGCCCAGGAGGCCGCACATCGTGGCGGTCTGGTTGTCGCAGTCGAAGCCCATGGCGCAGCCAATGAGGAGGGTCTTTTCAATGTCTCCGTCGCCGTACAGCAGGGATAGGATCCCCATCGCGCCGTTGAGGTCGGCATTCCAGATGCTCTTGGTGATGTCGGGCTCGTTTACATAGAGCTCATCGGCAATCACCTTACGGGAAGCCTTCCAGTCGTCGGGGTTCTTCTGCCACAGGTCCAGGCATTCGTCGATGATATGGCGGAAACGGTCTCCCTGGGGGAGATATTCCTTGGCGTGGCGGATGAGTGTGGGAATGTCGCTCTCGAAGAAGGCCTCGGAGTACATGGCGCCATATACCACGGTAGGGGAGACAGCCCAGTCGTCGGAGGTGATGCGGGCAGCCCAGTCGGAGATGGCGGCAGCATACTTGGGCATGCCGGGAGCCGTGTAGGCCCAAATCTCGTTGATGAGCTGGGGGTCGATCTGGAACCAGTGCGGGTTGTATTCCTTCTTGCCGGTGTAAGGCGGCGTGAAACCATAGTGCATCAGGCCCAGGGCGGCGCGGTTGGCCAGCCATACCCGGTCACGGATATGGTACATCCAGCCTTCCTTCACCTGCTGGTAAGTGATGTCGATGCCATACTTCTCCATCATCAGAAGATAGAGGTATTCCACATCGGTGTCATCGTCGGAGAAAGCACCGTCCACGGCGGCCATCTTGGTCATGGCCTTGTTGAAGACGAAGGGACCTTCGCCGGGTTCATCGACAAACTTGTTCTCGTATTCAAGTCCATAGATATTACCTACCATCTGGCCCAGCCAGGCGCCGGCAATCTTGTCCTTGAGCTGCGTGCGGGTAATCTCCAGCGGCTTTTGGGCGCAGGAGGCCAGCAGCAGGAGAAAAAGGGTTATGAAAAGATACTTTTTCATTGTACGTCTGATGCGCTAGAATAACCGGGATTCTGTTGAAGTTTGGGATTGGCGCCTCTCATTTCTTCGGGGATGGGAAGCAGAAGCTCTCTTTCGGGACCGGCTTCCTTGCACCACCAGGCGTCCAAGTATTTGCCGAAGCGGATCAGGTCCTGACGGCTCCAGCCTTCCATGCACAGCTCATGTTGACGTTCAATCAAGAGATTATCCAGGGTAAGGTTGGCTGCCGTTATCGGAGACAGACCTGCACGTGTGCGGATGTCCTTGAACTCCTGGACGCCTGCGGCCGTTCCTATCAGACCTTGGCGCACCAAAGCTTCTACGTACATGAGGACAACATCGGCATAACGGAAAAGGATAAAATCGTTTTCCATGCTCACCTGATAACTGGTGAGGCTACCGTCGTTCTGATAAGTCCACTTGATGATGCGGGCACCGTCGGTACGGGACAGACCATAGGAGAATTTGGAGGGATCGATATTGATGTCTTCCAGAATATAGTCCCTGTAAACAGGCTCTCCTTTCTTGTTCACGCCGATAGAGATACGCCACTTGTTTCCGTTCAAATCGTAAACCTGACCATAAAGCCATGAGTCTTTTTTCCGGGTATCGGCAGCATCGTAAGTGGCCATGAAGTCAGGTTGGCCGATAAAGGCTCCGTTCCAAGTACCGCTGACGTTCCAGATTTTCTCACAGTCGGCGTTAAGGGTAAGACAGAAGGGATAGAAGGCGTTGCGGTCCGATGTCGTTATGCCGGTGCTATAGGGGATGGCAAAAATGGCTTCGGTAGAATTCTCATTGTGTACTTCGAAATTCTCTTTGTAAGTTTTGGTGAGCTGGAAGTGACCTGCGTCCATGATGGCTTTGCATTGGGCGGCAGCTTCGGCCCACATTTCTTTCCCGACCCAAACCTTGGCGTTCAGGTACAGCTTCGCAAGCAGGAAGTGTGCGGCATCCTGGGTAAGCCGACCATAATTGCTTGCGCTGGGAGCGGCATCCAACTTGCCCATATTATCTTTGATTTCTTTCTCGATAAAGTCAAAGAAGAAATCCCGGCCCTTGACATCCGGATAGCCTTCCTGCTTCTTGTCCACAGAATAAGGGATATTTCCCCAGCAGTCCATGGCCAGCAAGTAGCAATAGGCGCGAAGGACCTTCATTTCGGCCACAATCTTTTCTTTGGCAGCATTCATTTCGCCAGATTTTTCCACCTCATATATAACGTCGTTACATCCGGCGATTACATTAAAGCAGAACTCCCAGGCGGTGCGGATGAGCTTGTTGTTGGTTTGCATCTTGTGGGTCTGAATCTCCCGGTAGCGGGGTTCTGACCAGCTGCCATTGTAGGATTTAGGGACGGCTACCTCATTGCTCAACTGCATGATGAGCGTCCACATGCTCTGTTCCGTTCCCCAGTTTTGCAGCAAGGTGTAAGGACGTGCGCTGTAAGTGGTCAGTTGGGCTTCGGACTTGAAAAACTCCTCCTTGGGTAACTGGGAATAGATGGTCTCGTCCAGGTTGGTGCAGGCTGCCGACATGCAGGCTGCAATTCCAAGCATATAGATATACTTTTTCATGGCGGTCACATTTTAGAAGGTTATCGAGGCTCCCAGGGTGAAGGTACGGGTACGAGGGTAATAGCTTAGCGGAGCGATGCCGGGAGCCAGGCCGGTCAGGGAAACTTCAGGGTCGACACCCGTGTATCCGGTAAGAATAAAGACGTTCTGTGCCGTGGCATATACGCGGAGTCCCTTGATGAAGTTGGTATTGAGAGGGATGTTGTAGGTGAGGGAGATGTTATCCAGTTTCAAATAGGTGGCATCTTCCAGATATTTGGAAGAATACACAACGCCACCGGTATAACTTTGGTCATACAGCCAGGATTCCTGAATGTTTTGCAGACCCATGTTGGTAATGTTCTCATAAACACCACGCATCTGGTTGAGCACCTTTCCGCCGATGGAGGCCCGGAACGTAGCACTTAAGCTCAGGTTGCCCCAGCGCAGGCTGTTGCTCCATCCGAGGCTGAAATCCGGATAGGCACTGCCCAGCCGCACCCATTCGTTTTCATCGTCAGTGGAAACGATGGCATTGCCGGTCTTTTCATCCACGCCCTGATATATAGGACCGTAGAAACTGCCCAGGCTCTCGCCTTCCATCAGACGCTGGCTGTAAACACCCAGCGGAGTGTTTACCCAGCCAATTCTGTATTCCTGTCCCTGAAACTCTTCGTTGGTGAATTTGATGAGCTTATTGGAGTTACGGGAGAAAATGAATGTGGTGTTCCACTCCCAGTTCCTGGTTTTCACCGGGATGGCGTTGATGGTAACTTCGATACCGCTGTTACTGATAGAGCCTACATTGGTAAAGAAGGACTTATAGTCATAGGGAGGAACAGGAACCGCATAGTCGTAGAGCAGATCAGTCGTAAGGCGGTAATAATAGTCGATGGTTCCGCCTAAACGGCCATCGAGGACGCTGATGTCCACGCCCACATTGAATTCTGACTTCTTTTCCCATCCCAGGTTCGGGTTGGCATTGCTGGCCGGAACGTAGGTGTTGTACCACCTGCCGTTGGAGTAATAGTGTCCATTGGTGGACATCAGGAAAAGGGAACGGTAGTTATCGAAGTCCTGGTTGCCGGTGACACCGTAACCTGCACGGAGCTTCAGTTCGTTCAGCCATGTAACCTCTTTCATGAAGTTTTCCTGCGTAATGCGCCAACCCAGGCTCACGGCCGGGAACCAACCCCATTTGTTTTGGGCGCCGAATCGCGAAGATCCGTCCCTTCTCAAAGAAACAGAGGCCAGATATTTGTCGGCATAATTATACATTACACGACCAAAGAAAGCGACGTATTTGCTGGAAGAACGGGATGAACTCATCTGTGCCATTCCGTCCTGCAACGCGTAGCCGGAACCGATATTATCTGTCCCGAAGAAGTCTGTGTCATAACTATAGTTGTACATGTAGGAACCCCGGTAGCCACGCGTCTGATAGGTGTAACCCAAAATGGCCTGGAGGTTGTGATTGCCAAAACTATTGTTATAATTGAGCGTTGTCTCATACTGGAGATCGGTAGATATCGAATTCTCAATTTCGGCCGACCCCATCATTCCAGTTTCGCCCGGGTAATACCGGGTCTTATAATCACGGCTTTCGCGCCGGGTAATTCCATAGCTTATGAAATTGTCCCACTTGAGACCCTTGACGGGTTTGATGTTCAGGGTAGCGCGTCCGTTGGCTCCAATCACGTCGACGTCCGTTTCTCCATTCCGCTCGTTGAGCATCGCTACTGGATTGTAGTAGTCCATGGCCGTTACCGTAAAGTATCCGCCATTCTCCGTATCGCTTGGATCGTAGACGTATTCGGTGGGATTATGGAAGAAAGCCTGACGGAAGATACCGGAGCGGGTTCCGTTATATTTACGCTTGGTATAGCTCAGGTTGTAGTCAAATACGAGCCAGCCTTCCAGGGCTTCCTGGTGGATATTCGTTTTGACGAGATACTTGCTGACATCGTTTTTCTTCAAGATACCCTGGTTTTGTTCTATGTTCAAGACAGTACGGTGACTGAACTTTTCCGATCCTCCGGAGATGGCCAGACTGTGCTTGTGGCTGATGGGCGTGCGGGTGATTTGTTCGAACCAGTCTGTCTCGCCGCCGTAAAGATACGCTTCACCCCCATTGACATAGGCCGTTACGGCTTCTCTGAACTGTTTGGCATTCATGGGTTTGGCCCGTGACAGGACCGTCTGGACAGATACTTGTCCGTCATATTCCACACTGGTGCGGCCGGATTGGGCCCTTTTGGTGGTGATGATAATCACACCATTGGTGCCGCGAGTACCATAAATAGCAGCTGCGGAACCATCCTTGAGCACGTCGATGGTTTCCACTTCCTGGAAGTTGATGGTGCTTAAGTCGGCATCCACTACACCGTCGATGATAATCAGCGGTCCCTGACCGGCGCTCAATGTGTTGGTACCGCGGAGCAGTATCTCGAAGGATCCGTTGGGATCACCGCCATTGGGATTCGTGATTTGCAGACCGGCTACTTTTCCCTGCAGCATGCCAGCGGGGCTGTTATAAGCGCCCCTGTCGAAATCTTCGCTGCGGAGGCTGGTCACCGAACCGGTCACTTCCTTTTTGGTAGTTGTGCCGTAACCGATGGCGACAGACTCATTGAGCATGGTGGCCTCTGACGGGCGCATGTTAATGTTGTATTGGGACGTGCCTGTAACGGTAAAGACATAATCGTCAAATCCTAAATAGGAGACGGTGATCTCCTGGCCTTGAGAGGCACTGAGGGAGAACTTGCCGTTAGAATCTGTAATGGCGTAGGCATTGCTTCCAGCTACAACCAATGTGGCACCGGGAAGCGGTTCTGACCGGTCATCCCGAACTGTTCCGGATATTGTTTTGTTTTGTGCATTGGCGCCCAACCCTATCAGGAGGAGTGCAGCAACCAGCGTAAATCTTTTCAAAGCATTCATAGCGCGCTTACCTTAAATTATATTACATGCCGGCGATCACTACGCAGCCCAGACCGGCGATGAACAGGCCGAACATGAGGGCCAGCAGGCCGTACACCTGCTTGGGAGCGCCTTTGAATTCCTTCCAGATGAACACGCCCCAGATGGCGGCGATCATGGGAGCGCCCTGACCCAGGGCGTAGGAGACGGCGGCACCGGCCTCACCGGCGCTGATGTAGTTGAGGGAAGTACCCAGTGCCCAGATGGCACCGCCCAGCATACCCACCAGATGGGTTTTGAAGTTGCCGGCGAAGTACTGCTTGTAAGTGACAGGCTCTCCCACGAAGGGTTTCTTCATCACGATGGTGTTCACGATGAAGTTGCTCAGGAACACGCCCAGGGCGAAAATGACCATGGCGGTGTAGGGAGTGAGCTTGCCGGCGGCCGGGTGGCGGAAGTCGGCGAGGTCCACACCATTATATACCAGAGCGCTGAAGAAGGACATGATAAGACCGGCGAGAACGGCCAGGATGATACCCTTGCGGTTCTGCTTGGGGTCACGCTGCTCGTTGGACACTTTGCCGGAGGCTACGCCGTTGCAGATGACGGCCGCCACCACCAGCGCTACGCCCAGCCAGAGCAGCTTGGTATTCTGTCCCTCTACGGGATGCAGGAGCAGGTTGTTCAACACACCCATTACCAGCGCGATACCTACGCCCAGCGGGAAGGCCACGGCCAGGCCCGCGATAGAAGTAGAAGCGCTTAACAGGATGTTGGATACGTTGAAGACGACAGCGCCCAGCAGGACCCAGCCGATGCTGGCCCAGTCGGCCTGGGCGATATCCTGCAGGAAAGGACGTCCTTCAGTGCCGATGCTGCCGGCGGTAAAGGCCAGCAGGAGAGAGAAGAGCACCATGCCGATGACGTAATCCCAGTAGAAGAGTTCATAACGCCAACTTTTGGCGGCCAGTTTCTGGGTGTTGCCCCAGGAGCCCCAACAAAGCATGGTAACGAAGCAGAATACAACTGCCAGAGTGTAACTTCCTACAATGAACATAGTCTTATCCTTTAAATATTAATATCTTTTCTGAACGGGATGGAATTCTGTGCGCCCATCTTCTGGACGGTGAGGGCCGATGCCGCACAGGCGAACTCGACGGCTTCCTTAAGGCTCGTGCCTTCGCTGACAGCTACGCACAGGGCGCCGCAGAAAGTGTCTCCGGCAGCGGTGGTGTCCACGGCCTTCACCTTGTGGGCGGGAACGAAAGTGGCAGGGCCGCCGTCGCAGATGAGCGCGCCCTTGCTGCCCATGGTGACGATGAGTTTGCCCACGCCTTTCTGCTGCATGGCTTTGGCGGCAACTTCGGCCGTTTCCTTATCGGTTACGGGAAGCCCGCTGAAGGTGGACAGCTCGGTCTCGTTGGGAATAAAGAGGTCGATATAGCGGAAGATCTCTTCCGGAAGCGCGCAGGCGGGTGCCGGATTCAGCACCACGGTGGCGCCGGCTTCGTGGGCCATCTTGGCGGCCTTGAGGACGGTAGGGATGGGGCTTTCCAGCTGAAGCAGGAGAATATCGCAATTGAGGATAGCCTGCTTGGAAGCTTCGATATCGGCCTCCGTAAAGTCCCCATTGGCGCCGGAGGCTACCACGATACAGTTCTCGGCGTGGCTGTCTACATAGATAAGCGCTACGCCGGAGGGGAGGAGGGAGCGGAGGATGCCGCTGGTGTCGAGCCCTTCCTTTTTATAATGCTCGATGGCGTTGTCTCCGAACATGTCCTGTCCCACTTTGCAGATAAACTGGACATTGCCGCCCAGACGTTGTGCCGCCACGGCCTGGTTGGCACCCTTGCCGCCGGCTCCCATGGTGAAGACGCCGCCCAAAACGGTTTCTCCCGGGCGGGGAAGTTCCTGTGTTTTGGCAGTCATATCCGTGTTACTGCTGCCAATGACCAGAATTCGCTTGTTATTCATAGGCCAAGTGTTATTAATAGCGGTTTTGAATGGTTTGCGCAAACGATTGCGCTATTCCTAGGAGCAAAGTTAGAAAAAAAATTTGAATATTCGACTTTTATTTGAAATAAATTGAACAATTCTCTATATTTGTGCCAGATTTTTTATGGAGAAGAACAATATATTCACCATTTCGGAGAAAACCGGGTATTCTGCTACCACGGTTTCCCGTGTGCTCTCCGGAAAGGCACAGAAGTACCGCATCAGCCAGGCCGCCATCGACCGCATTACACAGGAGGCCGACCGCTGTAACTATCGGCCCAACCTGGTGGCGCAGTCGCTCCGTACCCAAAAATCCCAGACCATCGGCCTGCTGGTTCCGGGCATCGAGAACCCATTCTTTGCAACCTTGTCTGCCATCGTCATAGAAGTGCTTGGCGCGCGCGGATACCATACGCTGCTGGCCGACTCCGGTGAGTCCGAGCAGGAGGAGAGGGAAGCGTTGCGCATGTTCCAGAGTCGCAGTGTCGATGGCATCATCTGCATCCCGGTATCTTCTTCTCCGGCCCTGCATGAGGAAATCGGCCGAAAGATTCCCTTGGTGCTGCTGGACCGTTATTTCCGGGAGACAAAACTCTCCTATGTGTGCACGGACAACTACGCCGGAGCTTACATGGCTACGGAGTATCTGCTGCAAAAAGGCTACCGGCGTATCCTCGCTATTCAGGGCGTGCCGGCCTCCATGCCTAATCAGGAGCGCGCGCGTGGTTTTTTGTCGGCCGTGGAAAAGGCCGGCGCCAGCGGCAGCGTGGTGGGGGACGCTTTCTCGGTGGATAATGGCTTCAGGGAGACTCAGAAGGCTTTTAGCGCCTCTCAGCCCCCCTACGATGCCATCTTTGCATTCAGCTCCACCATCCTTCTGGGAACCATCCAGGCTTTGCGCCAGCTTCAGTTGCGACCCCTCCGGGATGTGGGCGTCATTTCTTTCGATAATAACGGGTTCCTGGATTTCCTGGATCCGGCTGTTACCCGCGTGGAGCAGCCTTTGCGGGAGGCGGGCAGTCAGGCGGTGGAAACCCTTTTTGCCATTATGGATGCCCGCAGGCGGTCTCTTCCGGAGCCGGCTCCCCGCCAGTTACTGATTCCACCTACCCTTGTGGTACGGGACAGCTGTTAGTTTTTCACAGTTTCCATAATTGCCGATACCTCCGATCTTGCAGGTATTGCAATTCTTCTCCCACTCGGCAACCCTTACGGGGCAGGAGTGCCAGGTATTCTTTTTTATAAGGGGAGTCAGATTCTTGGATGCGGTCTCTCAGGCGGGTTTTGAGGCGGCTGGCATCTGCCGGACAGCGCAGGTTCAGCAGCCTGGCGATAAAATCATTGGTGAAACCTGCAGCGGAATAAGAGAATACCAGGATGGATTTCCAGGAGAGGGTGGGAAAGTCCTCCCGCAGCCGGGAGAGAATGCCGTGCATGTGATGTTCCATCTTTTCCTGAAGCAGTCCCGGACCTGCCTTGCTTCCCAGAAACTTTTGGAGTACTTCCATGCATCTTTCGCGTCGATACGCATCGGTGTAGTGCATTTCCTCCGCTTCCATCCATTGATTGGCAAAAACGGCCAGGGTAACCAGCTCATGATGCATGAATACGCTTTGCAGCTTTCTGCGGGTGCTGCGTCCCATTTTCTGATTGTTTTCCATGATACTTTAGCGTTAAAAATTGGGGCGCTAAAGTAGCCAAACGGGACACAAAAAAGCAGCCCCGAAGAGCTGCTTTTAATGAAAATACTTTACGACGATGTAAGTCCCTTAGTCTTTCGCCGGTTTGCGGGCGGAGTACATGATCTTAAGGGCGGAGCAGCGACGCAGCTCCTGTTTTACATCGGAGACGATACCCATGCGGACGTCCTGGTCCACTTTGAGGTTCACGGTCATCAGGGACCGTTCGGCCTCGGACATGGCGTCACGCTCTGCGGCGATAAAGTCGCGGATATCTGCAACTGTCTTGAAAGAGTCGTTGAGCTGGATACGGGCATCGGTACCGTACATGGCCTGATACTGCAGGGTGGGGGAACCGATGAGGATATTGGCGCTCAGGTCTTTTCTCTCCAGTTTGGCAACCTCGGAAGCAACGGGTACAGTTACCTTTACCTTCTGCTCCGTTTCACGCATTTGCGTGGTTACCATGAAGAAGAACAGGAGCATGAACACGATATCGGACAGGGAGTTCGATGATGCCTCCGGGACTTCCTTTTTGTTGCTGGAACTTCCAAATTTTGACATACTTTTACCTCCTATTATTTTTTACCGGTATCCTTAGGTTCTGCCTCGGAGATGTTCTGAGGCACAGCCTTCTTAACAATGTCCTGCTCTGCTTCGGTGAGTTTGGAGAACTTTTTGCCGAAGTTGGCTCTGGAGAAGTCGTCGCGGAGCTCGTTCACGGCCTTAACCAGCTCATTCTGTACCTGGAGGTATGCCTGATAACTGGTACCACGGTCGTTCTGCAGGGAGATAACACCCTTGGAGACCATGTAGGTTTTGCCCTCAATTTCCTTGGCCTCTTTTTCCGGGAGGTTGGGGTCGTTGGTGGGGTTGGTGAGGAACTCTTTGATTTTGTCTTTCAAGTATAAGATATCCATGGGCTCGCTACCGGCAAACAACTTATCGGCAGAGTTGATTCTGACGATGATGATGTTACGGCGGTTCACCTTCTGGTCCTGGGCTTGTTTGTCGTCCGGGATGGGCGGAAGGCGGCGCTGCAGACCTGACTGGTCCCCCATGGTGGTTGTCATGAGGAAGTAGCACAGCAGCAGGAATGCAATGTCAGCCGTGGATCCGATTGTTCCGATTTTTCTTCTTGCCATGGTTTCTCTTATTTTTTGCGGATGGCCATAATGACTTCACCTGCGATAATCGAGAGGATGGCGCAGCCACCTACGATGTAAGCGAGGTTGAGGATGGTGTCGGTCATCTTGAGCTCATTGGCAGTGGGAGGAACGGGACCGGAGAATCCGACTGCCGGGTTGCCCGGGGAAATCAGATACACCAGGCCGGCCAGCACAGCTGCACCGAGCACATAGATACCGAGTTTAACGAGACTCTTAGGGTCGGTGATGGCGCGGATGTAAATACCCACGCAGATCACGGCTGCGAGAGCGATACCCAGAACGGTATATGCCCAGCCAAGGAGCACATTCGTTGCGGCACCGTCATTGGCCTCGAATCCCGTTAAGAAACCCCAGACCAGCACGCAGACGCTCAGGCCCATGAGGACCCAGAGGACGATCTTGAAAATTTTAGCGTATTTCTGGTTTTCCATTGTAATTGGAATTTAAGGGGTTACTTATTTCTTCTTGTTGTATTTAACCATGGCGTCCACGAAGCGGATGGAGGAGTCTTCCATGTCGATGGACAGCGCGTCAATCTTGGCAATGATGTAGTTGTAGAAGATCTGGAGGATCATAGCAACGATAAGACCGCCCACAGTGGTAATGAGGGCCACCTTCATACCGCCGGCAACAACGTTCGGGGAGATATCACCGGCTGCCTGGATGGCGTCGAAGGCCTGGATCATACCGATAACGGTACCAAGGAATCCCAGGGACGGAGCGATACCGATGAACAGAGCCAGCCAGCTGAGGCCGTTCTCCATGAGGCTCATCTGAACACCGCCATAGGAAACGATGGTCTTTTCCACGACATCTACGCCCTGGTCTGCGCGGAGCAGGCCCTGATAGAAGATGCTGGCCACAGGACCGCGGGTTTCACGGCATACTTTCTTGGCTTCTTCGATACCGCCTTTCTCAAGAGCAGCTTCCACAGCCTCAAGGAGCTTGGTGGTGTTGGTCTTGGAGAAGGCCAGATACAGGATGCGCTCAATGGCGATAGCCATACCAAGGATAAGGCAGATGATGATCAGGGACATGAAGCCTGCACCACCTTCGATGAACTTGGTTTTCAGAGCCTGGTGGAGGGGAACTTCCTCACCGGAACCGGCGAACAGGTCCACAACCTCTTCAGCTTCTTCTACCTGCTGAGCAGCGGCGGGGGCGGCAGCCTCCTCCTGAGCGGAAGCGATGTTTGCAGTGAAGGTCATAAGACCGGCGACTGCCAAAAACATGAAAAACTTTTTCATAATCGTTTTTGTGTTGTTAGTTATTAAGTTGAATTAGTTAATGAATTAATAGTCTCATTTGGTCGTGCAATTTAGTCATTATTTTCCAAACGGCCAAAGTTTATTTGCTTATTTCGCCACAAAGGTCCTTTTCCAGCATGGTTTTCACCCACTTATTGTTTTCACTTCGTCCCATGAGGGAAAACAGTTTCCCAAGGGCTGCTTCCGTGGTAATATCGGCCCCGGAAAGGACGCCTACATGCTTGAGGGAGGCTCCGGTAGCGTACAGGTCCATGTTCACGGTGCCCGCTTTGCACTGCGTCACATTCAGCAGGATTTTCCCAGCGTCGGCGGCCTCTTTCAGCAAATCCAGGAACCAGGGCTTGGACAGGGCGTTTCCTGAGCCATAGGTTTCGATGATGCAGGCGCGGGTGAGCGGGTCTGCCACCACGGCGCGCATCACCTGCGGGGTCATGCCCGGGTGCACCTTAAGAATAGCCACACGTGTATCCAGTTGGGTCTGGACCCGCAGCAGGGCATCCCAATATACAGGTTTGCGGATGAGGTCCGTGTTGTAGCGGATGTTGATGCCGGCCTCTGCCAGCGTCGGGCAGTTGGGGGAGGCGAAGGCGTTGAAAGCCTCTGCGCTGTATTTGGTGGAGCGGTTGCCCCGCAGCAGTTTGGAATCGAAGTAAATACAGACCTCCGGCACCCGTGCGTGCCCTTCATGGTCCTTCGCGGCGGCAATTTCCACGGCCGATATCAGGTTCTCCTTCCCGTCCGTGCGGGGTACGCCGATGGGCAGCTGGCTCCCGGTAAAGACCACCGGTTTGGTGAGCCCTTCCAGCATAAAGCTCAGGGCCGATGCGCTGTAGGCCATGGTGTCCGTGCCGTGCAGGATGACAAAGCCGTCGTAGTCCTCGTAGCGCTCGGCAATGAGCTGCGCCAGTTGCACCCAGATGGAAGGCTCCATGTCGGAGGAGTCGATGAGCGGGTCAAAGGTGTACGAGTCGATCCGGACGTCGAACTTGTTCAGTTCCGGCACTTCGTCCTTGATCTGGTTAAAGTCGAAGGGCTTCAGGGTACCGTCCTGCGGGTCTTCCTTCATGCCGATGGTGCCCCCGGTGTAAATGATGAGTATGGACGATTTCATAGGTTAAACAGTCGTATGGCGTTATCCGTTGTGATAGTTTCTATTTCCTTTAGGCTCAGTCCTTTAACTTCTGCCAGACGGGCGGCGATAAGCGGAAGGTAAGCGCTCTCGTTGCGTTTTCCGCGGTAGGGAACGGGGGCCAGGTAGGGGGCGTCCGTTTCCAGAAGGAGGTGCTCTGCGGGGATACGGGCCACAACAGCGGGGAGCGATGCGTTCTTGAAGGTGAGTACCCCGCCAATCCCCACGGCGAAGTCTCCGCTCCGGTTGGCCCGCTCATACACCTCGAAGCTACCGGAAAAGCAGTGCAGGTTGCCCCTCAAGTGCAGGTGGCGGCAGTCTTCCAGCACGGAAAAAAAGTCCTCCCAGGCATCCCTGAGGTGGATGTTTACCGGTAAATTGAGTTTGGCCGCCAGCTCAAACTGCAGCCGCAGTACCTCCTTTTGTTCCCGGGCAAACTCCTTCCCCTCGTGGTAGTCAAGGCCGATTTCTCCGATGGCGATAAAGTCTGTCATGCCCGGCACCGACCGGGCATCTCCTGCTGCTATGCGGTACACCGCATCCAGTTCTTCCTTCCAGTTATCCGCCGTCACAGACCCGGGATACAGGCCCAGCATCTGGAATAGCACTCCGGGATGCCTGAGGCCTATTTCCCACATCCGGGGACGCTCCAGCGAATCTACATCGGCCTGGATCATTTTGCCCACACCGGCATCCAGAGCACGCTGAATGGCCGCCTCCGCATCCGGAAGCAGCCATTCGTCGTAAAAATGGGTGTGGGTGTCTACAAGCATGGATGCAAAGTTAGTTATTTTTATTCAAAATGGTAAGCGGTAATGCTATCAACTGTAGTTGGGCGTGAGGGAGCAGCGGCCCAGGAGGTCGGTGGTAAGGATGCCGTCGGCCTCCATGACCGTAACGGCGGTGAGGACTTCCTGATAGGGTAGGATAAGAAGGGCCGACAGGGCCTCCACGGTAATGCCCAGGTTGTCCTTCACGGCTTCTCCTATCCTTACCTGGGCCGACAATTCCCCGTACTTGCGAATCAAGCTGCTTCGGAGGGAGGCCCCGCTTCCGGACGCCCAGGAGCCACCGGCTCCGCGGGTCGATGCCCCCAGCCCCAGCCGAGCCACCAGGTCCTCCGGTGTGGTGATAATCTCCGCCATATTCTCGTGGATGAGCGAGTTGCAACCGGCGCTGCGAAGGTCATCGGCCCGTCCGGGAAGGGCATACACGTCGCGCCCATACTCCACCGCATAGCGTGCCGTCATCAGTGACCCACCCTTGGTCTTGGATTCCACCACTATTACGGCGCGTGTGAGGGCGGCGATAATCCGGTTACGGCGCAGGAAGTTCAGGGCCACCGGCGCCGTTCCGGTGGGGTAATCCGTCACCAGGCCGCATCCCGGCGCCCCCACCATTTGCATGGCCAGGCGCTCGTGCTGCCAGGGATACATTTTGTCGATACCCGTGGGCAGCACGCCAATGGTGGTGAGACCGCAATCCAGGGCTGTCTGGTGGGCGATGCCATCGGCCCCCAGCGCCATGCCGCTCACAATGCACGGCTGCACCCTGGCCCGCGCCAGCCCTTCCACCAGTTTCCGGCACCAGGCGCGTCCGTAGGGGCTGAGGTCGCGCGTGCCCACTACGCCCACCATTGGGTGCAGGTCGAAAATCTGCGTCGGAGGGGTGCTCCCGTTCAGATAAAGACCCAGCGGCGGGTCCGGAATCTCCCGCAGCGGGGCGGGGTAGTCGGGGTCTGTGTACCCCAGAAAGCGGAATCCCTGTTCGCGGATGCGGGAGAGTTCTCCCTGCGCCCACTCCAGCATGGAGGGAACCAGCTGGGCAAGCAGTTCCGGATGGGATGCCCGGTCGGGCATGCCGTCACCCCCCGCTTGACCGGGGGCCTTCCATTTCCCATCGAAAAGCGCCGCCGCGCTTCCCGCCTCCTCCATAAGGGCCATCGCCAGCCTGGGATGGTACCCGAAAATCTTGTTCAGCGCACACAGCGCCACTTGTTCATCAAATTCCATCATGCGGCGAAAGTAATGCATAAAAACGAGAAACAACGCAATCGGTTGAAAGATTGCGTTGTTTCACATGTTTTTTCTGCTGTTTCTACCGATTCGGTAAAAAAATTACACAATTAAAAGGGCGTCTCCGTAGGGGCCGAACTTGTAGCCTTCCTTGAGTGCTTCCTCGTACGCGGCCATTACCGGCTTGTATCCGCCGAAGGCTGCCACGCTCATGAGCATGGTGCTCTGCGGCAGGTGGAAGTTGGAGACGATGGCATCCGGCACGGAGTAGTCGTACGGGGGAAAGATGAACTTGTTGGTCCAGCCGTCGAAAGCGTTTACCTCATGCGTGGTGGTTACGTAGGTTTCCAGTCCGCGCATGACGGTGGCACCAATGGCGCAAACCTTTTTGCCGGAGCGCTTGGCCTTGTTGATAACCGCGGCGGCCTCTTCCGGGATGATGAGGCGCTCGGAGTCCATGCGGTGCTTGGAGAGGTCTTCCACATCTACGCTGCGGAAATGGCCGATACCCATGTGTACGGTAATGAAAGCCTTCTCAATATCCTTGAGAATCATGCGGTTAAAGAGCTCGCGGCTAAAGTGCAGGCCGGCGGCGGGAGCGCTCACGGCACCCTCGTGCCTGGCAAAGATGGTCTGGTAATTCTCCGCATCCTCCGGAGTGGTCTTTTCTTTCACCCATTCCGGCACATAAGGCTCACCCAGGGCAAACAGGGCCTCCTTGAAGTCCTCGTACGGACCGTCGAAGAGGAAACGCAGGGTGCGGCCGCGGGACGTGGTGTTGTCAATCACCTCCGCCACCATGGATTCGTCCTCGCCGAAGTACAGCTTGTTGCCGATACGGATTTTTCTGGCGGGATCCACAATCACATCCCACAGGCGCTGCTCACGGTTGAGCTCGCGGAGGAGGAGCACCATAATATCGGCCCCGGTCTTTTCCTTTTTACCGTACAGGCGCGCGGGGAAGACTTTGGTGTCGTTGAGGACAAAGACATCCCCTTTGCCAAAATAGTCGATAATATCCTTGAAGAGCCGGTGCTCAATTTCGCCGGTATTTTTGTGGAGAACCATCAGACGGGCTTCGTCCCGCCAACGGGGAGGGTTCTGGGCAATCCGATCCTGGGGAAGATCGAAGTTGAATTGTGAAAGTTTCATTTGCTCCGTTTTTTCGATACTTTTATAATACGGATGATTTGGAAAAAAAGTTTCATCATTTCCTGTTATAGGCATCCAGGCGGGCCTGGGCACCGGCGCGGTCGGTCTCCGTTTCCCCATGGGCGGCCATCAGGGCCAGGTACTTCTTTTCCGCTTTTACGTCTTTGGTGGTGCGGCACATCAGCAGGCAGTTCTTGAGGGCGGTCATGTCGGCGGGGTGCTTCTTGAGCACCTGGTCGTAGTACTTACGGGCCTTCTTGTAGTCCTTTTTCACCAAATAGTAGGAGCCCAGGTTATCCAGGAACAGGGGGTTGTCCTTGCTGTAGGTGAGCAGGTGCTCCGACAGGGCCTTGAACGCCTCCTGCGAGGCAGGGGAGTTTATCCGGAACAGGGCGGCGCAGTAGTCCTGCATAAAGGCCTCGAACTGTTCGCCGGTCACGCTGCCCAGCTGGTCGTGCACCCAGTCCGGCTTGCGGGTGTAGTGGAAGGTCACCAGGGTCTT
Organism: uncultured Bacteroidales bacterium; assembly: GCA_900317845.1. Taxonomy (GTDB): domain Bacteria; phylum Bacteroidota; class Bacteroidia; order Bacteroidales; family UBA932; genus Cryptobacteroides. The sequence goes on along the minus strand of ONII01000001.1, from coordinate 135,053 downwards.
GAGCTCCTGCAGGGCCATCTCCGGGCTCTCTTTCTCATAGGCCAGGAGGGCGTTCACCTTAATCATCTGCCAGTCCAGGTGGTTCTGGGCGGTGGCAATGGCTTTGCCGATAGCCGAAAGGGCCTCTGCGAAGAGGGCTTCGTCATAGTCTACCACCTCAAAATAGTTCACCTTTTTGCCGGTAGAATCCGTCATGGGAAGGAGCGGTGCGTTGCCCAGGTAGCGGTCCCGGTCCATGGGAACCAGGCGGGTGTGCTGGCAGCGGTTGAAGCAAAAGGCAAAGCGGGCAATCATATGGTTGGGGTCCTCCGGATAGGCGGCTTCCCATTTGCTGAGGAGGGTTTCTACGCCCAGGCCGTCCGGCCCTACACGGTCTACCAGGTTGCTGTAGCGGCGGAGGTAATCGTCCTTGGATTCCTGCGCATATAGCGGGGCCAGGCACACCAGGCCCAGCAGAAGGAGGAGAATGCGGTTTTTCATCGGATGTCCATTCTAATTCGTTTGGCTTTGGGATACAGGTTGTTACACCGTTTCCCCAGATTTTTGGCAGGTCCCAGCGGCAGGCCCTGATAACAGATGGTAAGCGGGCCTACAGGCGCCTGGGCGGGCAGCGCCAGGGCGTCTCCGTGCAAATACTGTAAGGCCGTCCTGCGGTCTACGTCCCAGGTGGGGAGCGCTTCCGGCGGGGAAGGGCGCTCTGCCCGGAATAGCACAAAGGGGTCTGCGGAGCGCACAGGTTCTGCTTCTCCGTGCTTGCGAAGGACGGCGGCATATTGTCCCTCGCCGGGAACCAGGCCCGGCAGGAGGGCATAGCCGCAGCGCGTGGGGATGGCGGGGGAGGCATCGGCCAGGATGGGGACGATATCGGCCCCCAGTTCTTCCGCCGCCCAGGCTACGGTGTCGTCGTTTTCCAGGTGGTTGAAGGTGCAGGTGGAGTAGATAAGGTAGCCGCCTTCCTTGAGGGTGGGCCAGATGTCCCGCAGGATGCGGCGGGAACGGGCGGCGCAGAATTCCACCGTCTGGGGCGACCATTCCGCTACGGCCTGCGCGTCCTTTCGGAACATACCCTCGCCGGAGCAGGGGACATCGGCCACGATAACATCGAAAAGGGGTGTATTTCCAAAGGCCGACGGGTCCCGCGAAACCGTTCCCACACGGAGGTCTCCCCAGGTTTCCACGTTGCTCCGGAGCACGCCGTAGCGGGCGCGCATCACTTCGTTGGACAGGAGCGTAAAGCGGTCCCCCAGGCGCTCCCGGAGGGAGGCTGCAAGGTCCGTGGTTTTGCCGCCGGGCGCTGCGCAAAGGTCCAGCACCGTAGCGCCTTCCTGCAGCGGAAGCGCCCGGAACACATGGCCCACGAACATGGCCGATGTGTCCTGCACATAATACGCCCCGGCGTGAAACAGCGGGTCCAGCGTGAACACCGGCCGCTCCTTGAGGAGGAACCCATGCGGGCTCCAGGCTACGGGCGTGGCATCCGGGAACGGGCAGGTGCGGAGTTTCTCCGGATTCAGGCGGACAGATACGGAAGGCGCCGCCTGCAGTGCCTCAAGCACCGTGGCGGCCCGCTCTGCGCCCACCGACTCTTCCAGGAGGGCGGTGAATTGCGTCATATAAGGAGATTTCTCCACTCGCTTCGCTCGGTCGAAATGACAGCGGCTATTTGGCCCACTTGGCCGGGTCGAAGCCCTCCGGCATTTTGCCGTTGGAGGCATCTACCAGGCCGTCCACCACCTTGTCCAGCGCTTCTTTGATCTTGCCGGAAAGCATCATCTTCATCATCAGGTTCAGGTCTGCTGCCACGTTAATCCAGAAGTCCGTCTTGTACGGGTCCTCCTGGGCAGGTTCAAAGTGCAGGACAATGTGAAAGGCGAAGGGCGCGTCAAAATCTACCAGCTCGATGCGGGAATACGGCACGCGCTGATGCACCTTTACGCCAATATGGAACCCCTGCACCGTAGCGGTGAGGGTGTCATAATCGGCCGTAATCATGTCCCGTTTGTCTTCCGGCAGCATGCGCTGGAAGTTCTGCAGGTCCACAAAAGACATGTACATCTCATATGGTTGGCGCGAAACCGTGCCGTGTTTGCTTTCGATTTCAGTCATAAGTTCGTATATTTGTGCTTGCAAAGATAGTAAAAACCATGCACAAAATCTACTTCGAGAAACGTTGCATCATCATATGTTCGCCGGACGAGGAAGCCCTGGCGGATCCTAACTCCGTAGAATTCCACGTCGGGGAAAAACTCAACATCCACGCCCTGGTGCGCATGTTCGAGGTCCAGGACACCCTGTCCCGCATCTATATCCCCACGGACAATATCGAGAACACCTACCGGCGCATCTGCACGGAATTCAAGGAAGTGAATGCGGCCGGCGGGCTGGTGAGTAACCGCCGCGGAGACTATCTCCTTATCTCCAGAAACGGGCTTTGGGACCTTCCCAAGGGCCATCAGGAGCCCGGAGAGGACATTGAGATTTGTGCCATGCGGGAGGTCCAGGAGGAAACCGGCGTGGATCAGTTGGAGTTGCGCCGCCTCATTTGCATCACGGACCATGTGTACTTCCGGCAGGGGCTGTGGCACCTCAAGCACACCTGGTGGTACGACATGCTCTACACAGACCCCACCAACCTTACCCCCCAGCGGGAGGAGGACATCACCAAAGCGGCGTGGGTGGCCAAAAGCTCGCTCCCGCCTTTTCTCAAAAATACCTATCCTTCTATAGTGGAAGTGTTCCGCGAGGCCCGCATCTAGTCCGCCTTCACGGTGGCGGCCGGGTCCACACGCGCAATCACGCGCGAAGGGAGCCACAGCAAGGCCAGGATGCCCAGGAACGCTGCGGCATCGGCCCCCAGAATCCAGAGCACATTCACGTGCACCGGCACCCAGGAGACAAAATAGTTGGCCGGATCCAACGGAATCAGGTGCCACGTGCCCTGGATCCAGCAAAACAGCAGCGCCAGCGCATTGCCCACGAGCATGCCTTTGAGCACCGCTTTGGCGCCGATGGTAACAAACAGGCGGCTGGTGGCGCCATTGTCCATGCCCAGGGTTTTGAGCGTGCCGATGGTGCCGATGTTCCGCAGCAGCATCACCAGGAGGCCGCTCACCATGTTGAACCCGGCCACCAGGGTCATCAGGACGAGGATGATGACCACGTTAAAGTCCAGCAGGGTGAGCCAGTCAAACACCTGCGGATAACTGGCCGATGCCGTAGTCACCAGCAGGTCTTCCTCTTCCGGGTGGCCGCTGTCCAAAAGGAGGGTACTCATCCCCAGCGCCAGCCGTTCCACCTGTTCCCGCGGCAGGTCCGCTGCCACGCGTACGTCCAGGCAGGAAACTTGGTCGGCCTCCCAGCCGTTCAGGCGTTGCAGGTCCTCCAGGCGGGCATAGACCAGCAGGTTGTCGTCCAGCTCCAGGAGGTCCTGATGCACAGTGCCGATGGTGAATTTTCTCACCCGCACCTTTTCGCCGATAAAATAGATGGTGAGGGCATCGCCCACGCCCAGCCCGGTAATCTCACTCAGCCGCCGGGGGATGGATACCGGCAATCCGTCATGCCCGACCTGATCTCCATCATGCCCGACCTGATCGGGCATCCCTTTCACCAGCACCCCGTGCACGGTCTCACCCTGCTTGACAATGCCGGCTCTCACTACGGCGGGCTCCAGCCCCTGAACCCCGGGCAGGGCCAGGAGAGCATCCTCGGAGGGGAGCCGGCGCGGCATGGGCACGCTTTCCTGCCTGCCGGAACGTGGCGCAATGCGAATCTCGCCGGTAAGCTGGCCCACCCCCTCCCGGATGGCACTGCGGAAGCCGGAGGTCACGGCTACCGCTACAATAATAACAAAGAAACTGACGGCGATAGCTATCGCCGCCACGTTTCCTTGAAAAGTAAGTTTTCGCGATATGAACCGCTCCGCTACCAAATGTGTACGCGTTCTTCCTCCGGACGGAACATCGGGTCTCCCTCGTGGATGTCCCAGGCGTCAAAGAAGGTCTGGAAGTTACGCACGCTCACGTTCACGCGGTTCACGGCCAGCGAGTGCGGGTCCAGGTTGGTGAGGCGAGCCTTCTCCTGGTCCGTGATGTTCTGGGCCCAGATGGCGCCGTAGCTCAGGTAGAAGCGCTGGGCACGGTTGAAGCCGTCGATCATCGGGTCTTTCTTGCCGGCGGTGGCGTTCTCCATGGCGGTGAAGGCGATGGACAGGCCGCCGTGGTCGCCAATGTTCTCTCCCAGGGTGTAGCGGCCGTTGGCCTTTACGCCGGGAAGGACTTCCACCTCGTCGAACTGGGCCACCAGTTTGTCGCCCAGGGCGTCGAACTTGGCTTTGTCCTCGGCCGTCCACCAGTTCACCATGTTGCCGTTGGCGTCGAACATGGAGCCTTGGTCGTCAAAGCCGTGGGACATCTCGTGGCCAATCACCACGCCAATGCCGCCGTAGTTTACCGGGTCGTCGGCGTCCGGGTCAAAGAAGGGCTTCTGGAGGATGGCCGCCGGGAAGCAAATCTCGTTGGTGGTGGGGTTGTAGTAGGCGTTCACCGTCTGCGGGGTCATGCCCCATTCGGTCTTGTCCGTGGGCTTGCCCAGTTTGTCCAGGTTGTCCTTTACATACCAGGCGCTGGCGTTACGGAGGTTCTCATAGTAGGTGTTGGCCGGATTAATTTCCAGGCTGCTGTAGTCTTTCCACTTGTCCGGGTAGCCAATCTTTACGGTAAAGGCGGCCAGTTTTTCGCGGGCGCGGGCCTTGGTGGTGTCGCTCATCCATTCCAGGGCGTCGATGTGCTCGCCCAGGGCGGTGCGCAGGTTCTCTACCAGGGTCACCATCTTTTGTTTGGAGCTTTCCGGGAAGTAGCGGTTTACGTACATTTCTCCCACGGCCTCTCCCAGAATGCCGTTGGGAACGCTCATGGCGCGCTTCCAGCGGGGCTGCTGCTCCTTGGCACCGGCCATCTGGTGGGAGAAGAACTCCCACTGGGCGGTGTAGAAGTCGTCGCTCAGGGAACCGGCCTGGCCGCTTACGAACTGGGCCAGGAAATAGGACTTGAAGTATTCCAGGGGCAGGTTCTTGTACAGGTTGTTGAGGCCGTCAAAGTAGCTGGGCTGCTGGACAATCACTTTCTCCTGTGCGGGAATGCCGGCGGCTTCAAACATGAGGCCCAGGTTGAGGTTGGGCCAGCGGGCTATCATCTCTTCCGTGGACATGGGGTTGTAGATGGCCTGCATGTCGCGGTTTTGCTCACGGCTCCAGAAGATGGAGGCCATTTCGTTTTCTACCAGCAGGTCTTTTTCGGCAATGGCGCGGGCGTCTTCCAAGCCGGCGAGTTCCATCACCTTCACCAGATAGGCCTTGTAGCCTTCATACAGTTCTTTGTTCTCCGCCTTGAGGTAATAGTCGCGGTCGCCCATGCCCAGGCCGCCCTGGCCAAGGTACAGCACCTGCATGTCGCTGTTGGCAAGGTCTGCCTCTGCGCCAAAGCCCATCAGGCCCCCTTCTCCGTACAGGTTCATCTGGCCCAGCAGGGTAGAGAGTTCCTCTTTGGTTTTCACGTCCCTGATTTGGGCGATGTACGGCTGGATGGGCCGGGCGCCCAGCTGGTTGCGGGTGGTGGAGTCCAGGGCCATTTTGTACAGGTCGGAGATTTTCTGGTCTATGGTGCCGGGTTTGGCTTCCAGGGTGGTCATGCTCTCGAAGAGGGCGTTGAGGTTTTCCTGGGTGCGCTCACGGATGGCGTCGAAGCTGCCGTAGCGGGAGAACTCCGGACGGAGCGGGTTTTTCTGCTGCCAGCCGCCGGTGGCGTACTGGTAAAAGTCCACCTTGGGGCTGGCGGTGGTGTCCAGGTCGGTCAAATCCAATGCGGGAGCGCCGCTTTTGGGCGCACAAGCCGCAAAGGCAAGCATTGACATCATAAGAATAATTCCTTTTTTCATATAGTGTTACATTATAAGTTCACAGTTTGCAAAATTACACAATTATGCGGATATTTGCATACTTAATCTGATTTTATGAAAGTACAGAATATCCTGGTAAGGTACGGCATTTCCACCCTGGGGCTCATCATTGTGGCGCTGGGGGTGGGTATATCCATCAAGTCCAACCTGGGCATTGCGCCGCCATCCTGCCCGCCCACTATTTTTAACTTGGCCTGGCCGGCCTTGTCCGTGGGAACGTTCACCTGGATCATGCACCTGGTGTTTATCCTTCTGCAGTGGGCCCTGTTACGGAAAGACTTCAAACTCAGCTACCTCATGCAGATTCCCGCCGCTTTTGTGTTCGGCTACCTATGCGACGCCTCCATCTGGCTGTTCGACGCCATTGCCTCTCCGGCAACGGAGTACTGGCTGCAAATGCTGCTGTGCATTGTCTCCATCCCCCTCACGGCCATCGGCATTAAACTGGAGGTGCTGGGAGAGGGCTGGATTCTGGCCGGTGACATGACCACCGCCGTGCTCAGCCGCGTCACCAAGGCGCCCTTCAGCACCGTGAAGGTGGTGTTCGACATTGCGTTGGTGGCTCTTACGGCTGCGTTTGCCTGGTTCACCTTTGGCCTGCTCACCGGTAACGGTTTCACGGTGGTCATCCGGGAGGGAACGCTCCTGTTGGCCTTCCTCACCGGTATCTGCATGCGTTTCACAGACCCGCTCATGGACCGGCTCTTTGCCCCGCTCGTGAACAAGTACATTCATCCGTAAGGAGCTTGTCATTTCGAGCGAGCAAAGCGAGTCGGGAAATCTCATGAAAAAGCTCATCGGCTTTTTAAAAGAATGGATGCTGCCCTGCGCCATTGTGCTGGGCATCGGCCTTTATCTGGTGTACCATTTTGTGCCGGTACTCCATCCCTGGGGGCCGGTGCTGCATGTTGCGGCGTCGGAGGGACAGCGGCTGGTGATTGCCGTGCTGCTGTTTTTCCAGTTTGTGAAAATATCGCCCCATGACCTTAAGCTGAGCCGATGGCATCTGGGGGCGCTGGCCGTTCAGGTGCTCAGTTTCCTGGCGCTCGCGGGGCTGGTGGCATTGACCCGGGGGGAGCTGCGGATGCTCCTGGAATGCGCCATGCTGTGCATGATTTGCCCTACGGCATCGGCAGCGGGTGTGATTACGGATCGCCTGGGCGGAGACCTTGCCGGCACCGTGACCTATCTGGTCCTCATCAATGGGGTGGGCACCTTCCTCATTCCGCTCATTATTCCGCTGGTGAATCCATCCTCTACCCTGGGCTTCTGGGCCTATGTGGGGCATATCGCCCTCAAGGTATTCCCGGTGCTCATTCTGCCCGGCCTGCTGGCCTGGCTGGTGCGCTACACCACCCATGGCCTGCAGCGGCGCCTGATGCGCTGGGCTTCCAACTCTTTCTATGTCTGGGGCATCGGCCTCACGCTGGCCATGGTCCTTTCTACGCGGGCGCTCCTGCTGAGCAGCCTGGGGGTGTGGGCAGTAGCGGGAATCGTCCTTGTGTCTGTGCTCTGCTGCTTTGTGCAGTTTTTTACCGGACGATGGATGGGACGCACCAAAGTGGAGAGCCTTACGGCCGGGCAGGCGCTGGGGCAGAAGAATACCGGCTTCCTTATTTGGCTGGGATACAATTATTTAACGCCCGTCACTTCCGTTGCGGGCGGGCTCTATGCCATCTGGCAGAACCTCTTTAATTCGTGGGAATTGTATCGGAAAGCGCACGAAGACGCGCAGCAGAAGGCTGCGTAGCCAGGTAGTGCTCGAATTGCCGCAAAATGCTGTTTACATAGTGCCGGCTCTTGTGCCGGAGCGGGAGCACCTGGTCCCACTGGTCGGCGTCCCGGCCGCGGGCGGCGGCATCGGCCTTTAGCTGGCGCAACTTCCCGTCGCCCAGATTATATGCTGTCAGGGTGAATTTGAGCGTATCCAGGGCGCTGGCGGCGGAGTACATCTGTTCCAGTTTACGAAGGTAACGCGTGCCAATCCGGATGTTCTGCTCCGGGTCCAGCAGCGTTTGCTGGCTGTATTTCCCCGATTGAATCTGCATCAGGCCCACGGCGCCGCCGGGGGAAACCACGTGGCTGTTGAAATGCGACTCCTGCCGGATGACAGCGGCCACCAGGCGCCAGTCCCAGCCTATACTGTCGGCATACATGCGAATGAGGGAATCGTAGGGGCTCAGGGGAGCGGGGAGGTCCTGGACCGTGGCGAAACTTTTTCCCGGGGAACTGTGTTTGTGCACCTCGTAGGGAATCAGGAAAAAGGCGACCAGTAGCCCTGCGGCAAGGGCGTATTTACCGGCTTTTTTCATCGGGTCATACTTTTAAGCCCGCTGGAGAGCCCGCCGCCCAGGCCGCCACCGAGTCCGCCGCTGCTGCTGTTCCCGCCTTTTCCGCCGCCCATGCCGCCGCCGCTGGCACGCGAACTGAGCGTGCGCAGTTTTCCCAGACGCGGGTAGAACGGCCACGATACGCCAATCTTGATGGCGCGGGAAGTCTGGATATAATGATGTGCGGTGAAGTAGTCCTTGCGCTGCATGGGCCAGCCGTTGCCGGCGTTCTCCAGCTTGACAAAGATGCAGCACTTCTTCCACTGGGCGTTGATGAACACGTCAAACACCGGGCAGTTGCCGTAGCGCTCCTTGTTTTGCGTGGTGAAGGTGCCCGTGACCGGGTTGTAGGACGGCGCGTACCAATAGGTGGTGTAGCGGGCGTTGAGGCCCAGCTGCAGTTGCAGTACTTTGGGGTCGATAATATTGAACTGCAGGTACCAGCGCAGGTTCAGGGCCAGGGTAGGGAGGGGCAGTACATTCTGGTTGGACGACAACTGCACCAGGGCGGTGTTGTCCAGATGCACCGGCCCGAAGGCGAAGTTTTTGGTGAGCCCGACGGTGAACACGCTCTCCGCCGTACCATGCTGCCGCACAACGCCCAGGGTGTCGTAATACACCTGGTTGGCCAGAAGGGCATAGCCTACCTCCGCTTTCAGCTGCCAGCGGGGGATGTCCAGCGTGGCATGCACTTTTGTGGTCGATAATTTGGAGAAGTCGTTCTCCCAGCGGAAGTGGTTGGAATAGAAATGCTGCTGGTAAAAGTCCGGCGTCTTGAGCTTGGTCTCAAAATGGGCCTTGAGGCTGATAGGGTTGTCCGGATGCCGGCGGAAGGGGAAGAAGTTGAGCGTTGCGTTGGCATTGATAGAGAAGTCGTTTACCTCTTTTCCGGCAAAGGTATACATGCCGGTAGCGTCCCATTTGAGGTAGCGCTTAAAGCTGCCTTCCACCCCGGCATAGGCATACACGCTGTTCCACTTGTGGCTGGAAGGCTTGTACAGGACTTCGTCCGGATCCTGCAGGTAGAAGGTTTGGAAACGGTCGCCAATACCGCCTTCAATTTTTGAGACGATGGCGTTGTCCTTCCAGGGTTGCAGGCGGATGAACACGCGGTTGTCCAGGCGCATGTTGCGAAGGGAATCCGCACTCTTGGCCGGGTTGATGTTGAAAACCTCGTTGTAGAAGGTGGCCAGTTCGTCGGAATTATTGTCCACGTACTTTTTACTGTAGGTAGTGAACTCCGTTGCCGTGCCCACGAAGGCCGTGGTGGCGTCCCGGTCCAGGGTGTCCGAAGGGTGCCAGGTGGTGTCTCCGCGGTGCTTGAGTTTCTCGATGAAGGTGAAGGGAATGCGGAAGGTCTGGTCTGCAAAAACGGTCATCTTCCGATAGCTGTTGGAGGCGGCAGCCAGGTTTACGTTGATTTCGCGAACGTCCACCGTGGTGTCCCGGATCCACAGGTTGTCCACCATACCGCCGCTTTCCTGCCGGGAAATCTTGTTGTAAATGAAGCCGGCATGGGCCATGTAGCGCTTGCCCAGGTAGTTGCCGCTCACAAAGTAGGTGCGGTTGTCCGTCTTTTCGTTCTTGAGGGTACCGGCGCCGCCGTAGCGTTTCATTTCCAGGGCGATGTTAAGCGAGGGAAGGATGTTCTGCGTGGTGAAAACGCGGAAGTTGTCGGCGCTTAAACTGCTGCTGTTGAACAGGTTGCCGGAGTATTCCAGCTCTGTGTACGGGGTTTTGGTATTGAAGAACGTGAAGTTTTCTGCATTATAGGTCCAGCTTTCCTGGGCCTTGTAGAAGCTGGCGCTTTGCTCCTGGTCCCGGCGGAAGTAGTTGTACTGCTGGACTGCACTGCCCGGCATGCCCAGCCAGGTGGCGCCGGCGTCTTCCCGCATGAAGGGATAGTCGTAGAAATGGTAGTTGGCGGTGGTGTCCCATTTTACCATTTCCATGCTGTTGAACAGGCGGTTGTGCTTCCAGGTAGTGAGGCGCTTGTACAGCAGGCTGTCCGGCAGGAAGGGCGTTTCCAGGATACGCGGGGTGTTCTGGATAATGCTGTCCTTGATGCGCTTGAGGCTGTCTTTCCGCTTGAGGATGCTGTCCTGTTTGTGCAGGATGACGGGGAGTTGCACGTGTTCGTAAATCCAGCGCTTGCGCTCCGCTTTGCTCATGCTCGCCCACTTCTTTTCCCAGGCAATCTGGGCCTGGAGGGTGGAATCGGCCACAAAGAGGGAGTCTACGCGGGGCCAGATGAGGGTGTCGCCTTCCGCTTTCAGGGAGTCTATCACCAGTTTGTGGGTGTAGCTGTCCTTGGTGGCTACGTACCACTGGTACAGGAAGGGGTCCGTGAGTTTGAGGCTGTCCGGCACCTTCATGGTGTCCCGGGCATAGACCGTGGGGACATTGTCCTCTGCGCCAAAGAGGTCTTCTTCCTCCGTGAGGCTGTCCCGCCGGGCGCGGATGCTGTCTTTCTGCATCTGCTCCATGGCGGCTCTGGCCAGGCTATCCAGGGGGTCCCTTGGGGACAGGCTATCCAGGGAAGGACGCTGCGTACTGTCCTTCTGCAGGACTTTTACCAGGCTGTCCAGGGGGCGGTGGAGAGAGTCCACTTGCACGGTGTCCCGCTTGGCGTCCGGGAACCAGGCATGCAGCACCCTGGCGCGGTTCATTTCCACGCCCAGCGTCTGCGCTGCCACCCCTCCGGCCACTGCCAGCGGGAGCAGGATGTCTGTCCACAGTTTCGCCATATCCTGCAAATATACAAATAATTTGCCATACCCTCCACCTCCGCCCCCACCTTTCTTCCCATTCCTGCTTCCCGGGTGCTGTCATCGTCCCACTTTCTGGACCCATGACCGCACCTGGTGAGGCAAAGTCCGCTAGGATGACACCTGGCGCGTGACCGTCAACTCCCTGATACAGAGTGCGTTACATGATAATCCTCGTTCAAAAATCGAACGAGGATTATACTGGAAAATGTTGATGGTCAACAGGTTAAGTGTCACGCTAGCAGGATGTCATGTAAGCGTGTACCAGCTTCCACTTGCCGGCGGCCAAGTCTGTGGGCTTGTACAGGAGGTTGAGCATGCCGCCGTCGTAGAAGCGGAGGCCGGCGGTGTCGGAGTCTATTTGCAGGAAATTGATGCAGCCTTCCATCTCCCGGCCCACTTCCTCGAAGAAGGGAACGCCCAGGAGCTTGGTGCAATCGGCCTGTTCCTCACAAGCCTCGAAGGTCATTTTGAGGGGCTGCTGGGTGAGGGGCTGGTCCTCGTCGTCCACCAGGATGGCGCTGCGGAAGGTTTCCATGTTGATGGCTTTGGTGTACTTGACCACCACCATTTTGCGGGCCCATTCGCCCAGGCCGTTGTGGTAGGGGGCATCGTAGTCCAGGTACTCGTCGATGGCGGCAAAAACGTATAACATCCCCTGGTGCGGCAGTTTGCCTTCCGGGTCCAGCGGGGCAATATCTTCGCAGTCGATCTGACACACGAAGGTGAGGGGGTAGTCGAAGGTTTCCCCGTCCTCCGTCACCTGGACGGTGGGGTATTCCATATCGGCAGGAAGGTCAGGGTCTCCCCACCACTTGGAGCTGCAGAAAAGCTCCGTCTCCGTTTCCTGGAGGTTAATCTTGATAGCCATAGGTCGATAGTTTGTGCGAAGATAGCAATTTTTTGTGTATATTTGTGAGTTAAACTATTGTACTTATGGCAAGCTTCAAATATGCACCCATGTTCCAGCTGGGACCGGACTCCACGGAGTATTACAAGATTCCCGGGTCGGAAAAGCTGGTAAAAACCACTACGTTCGGAGACAAAACCATTCTGGAGGTATCGCCGGAGGCCCTTACGCTGGTGGCCCGGCAGTCGTTCCATGACTGCCAGTTCATGCTGCGCCGCGCGCACAACGAGCAGGTGGCCGCCATCCTCAAGGACCCGGAGGCATCGGACAACGACAAATACGTAGCCCTACAGTTCCTGCGCAACGCAGAGACGGCCGTCAAGGGCGTGCTCCCGTTCTGCCAGGACACCGGCACCGCCATCATCCACGGGGAAAAAGGCCAGCAGGTCTGGACGGACTTTGAGGACGAGGAAGCCCTGAGCTTAGGGGTCTATGAAACCTACACCCAGGAGAATCTCCGTTACAGCCAAAACGCCCCGCTGGACATGTACAACGAGGTAAATACCAAGTGCAACCTGCCCGCTCAGATTGACATTGAGGCCACCCGCGGCGCAGAATACCGCTTTGTGATGGTCGCCAAGGGCGGCGGCAGCGCCAACAAGACGTACTTCTACCCCATGACCAAGGCCACCATCCAGAACGAAGGCACCCTCATCCCCTTCCTGGTGGAGAAAATGCGCTCGCTGGGCACGGCGGCTTGCCCGCCTTACCACATTGCCTTTGTGATTGGCGGCACATCGGCCGAGAAAAACCTTCTCACCGTTAAGCTTGCGAGCATCAAGTTCTACGATGCCCTGCCCACCACCGGCGACGAGACCGGCCGCGCCTTCCGTGACATCGACCTTGAAGAAAAACTCCTGAAGGAGGCACAGAAGATTGGCCTGGGCGCCCAGTTCGGCGGCAAGTACCTGGCCCACGACATCCGCGTGGTGCGTCTGCCCCGCCACGGTGCCAGCTGCCCCATCGGCATGGGCGTGAGCTGCAGCGCAGACCGCAACATCAAGTCCAAGATCAATGCGGACGGCGTCTGGATCGAGAAGATGGACAGCAACCCCTCGGAGCTCATTCCGGAGGAGTTCCGCAGGCCCGGTGAAGGCCCCAAGGGCATTGAAATCGACCTGGACAAAGGCATTGACGCCGTACGGGCGGAACTGACCAAATACGCCGTAGGCACCCGCGTGAACCTGAAGGGCACCATCATTGTGGCCCGCGACATTGCCCACGCCAAGCTCAAGGCCCGCCTGGATGCCGGTGAAGGGATGCCGCAGTACTTCAAGGACCATCCCATCCTGTACGCCGGCCCGGCCAAAACGCCCGCAGGCTACCCTTGCGGCTCCATGGGCCCCACCACGGCCAACCGCATGGACCCGTACGTGGACGAATTCCAGGACCATGGCGCTTCGCTGGTGATGATCGCCAAGGGCAACCGCTCCAAGGTGGTCACGGACGCCTGCCAGAAGCATGGCGGCTTCTACCTGGGCACCATCGGCGGCGTGGCGGCCGTGCTTTCCCAGAGCAGCATCCGCAGCATCGAGTGCGTGGAGTACCCGGAGCTGGGCATGGAGGCCATCTGGAAAATCACCGTAGAAGACTTCCCGGCCTTCATCCTGGTGGACGACAAAGGCAACGATTTCTTCAAGAGTATCGGCCTGTAATAGAAACCACTTAACACAATAACAAGGATATGAAATACGTATGCGACATTTGCGGGTACATCTATGATCCCGCTGTGGGCGACCCGGACGGTGGCATCGCCCCTGGAACCGCTTTCGCTGACATCCCGGCCGACTGGGTTTGCCCGGTTTGCGGGGTAGGGAAGGACGATTTTTCCCCGGCAGAATAATCGCGACTGGTCGATAAGTAATTGACAATCAACACTTTGTGTAAAATCCTCGGCGCAAAAAGAGCCGAGGGTTTTGCGTAATATGCTCTGTATCAGTGAGTTGGTGGCCACTCGCAAAAATATTTTGAAAATTCTACTACTATGTATTGCAAAGTACCAATAAAAATTAATATCTTTGCATTGAAAAATATTTTGCGAAATGAAAAAGGTTACCAATGTTTCTTTAGGAGGGCGCAATTTCACCCTTGACGATGATGCTTACAACCGCCTCAGCGGTTATTTGGAGCATTTCCGGGCCCGGCTCACCGTTTCGGAGAGCCAGAAGGCCGAGGTGATGGACGAGATAGAAGGGCGCATCGCAGAGCTCTTCTACAAAGAAATCGGCGACAGCGGTAGGGTAGTGACCTTGCCCATGGTAGAGCAAGTGGCATCGACCCTGGGTATGCCGGACGGAACGGCCGAAAGCGGCGCTTCCACCGGAACAACGCCCGAAAGGCCATCGGCCAGAAAACTGTACCGCGACCCGGACGATAAGAAGCTGGCCGGCATTTGCAGCGGCCTGTCCTACTATCTGGATGCCGATGTTACCCTTATTCGCGTCCTCATGCTGGTGGCGCTTGTCTTCGGTAGCGCCGGCTTCTGGATTTACCTCATCTTATGGATTGCCGTGCCGATGGCCGATACTCCCGCCAAAAAGTGCGAAATGCGTGGCATGCCTGCTACGGCCGAAAATATGTCCCGTTTCACCTCGTATAAAAAGTAAGTTATGGAAAACACCGGTGACAATGTACGTTCCCAGATGCGAAAGGGCGTGCTGGAATACTGTATCCTCTGTATTCTGAGCCGCAAAGAGGCCTATGCCTCCAACATCCTGGATGAACTCAAAGCCGCGAACATGCTCGTGGTGGAAGGGACCCTTTATCCGCTCCTGATTCGGCAAAAGAATCAGGGCCTGCTCTCTTACCGCTGGGAAGAGTCCCCTCAGGGGCCGCCCCGCAAGTATTATGTCATTACCGATAAAGGGCGCGCCCAGCTCGCCGAGATGGATGCCGCCTGGCAGGAAATGGTCCAAAGTATCGACACGCTAAAGAAATAAAGTCATGAAGGAAACCGAACAAATCAGTGTAGGCGGATACGCGTTCGTATTGGAACGGGATGCCTCGGAAGCCTTGAAACGCTATATCGATGAGTTGGAAGCCCACTACCTTTCGCAGGAAGGCGGCAAGGAAATCATGGAAGGGATCGAAGAGCGGGTAGCGGAGCTTCTGCTGGACAAATGCGGCAATCATGGCGTTGGCACCATCGACCATGTGCAGGCCGTGATTGACATTATAGGCCGACCGGAACGCATCGAGGCCGACGACCCGACGGAGCAGGCCGCCCCCGAGAGCGGGAAAGGACGGAAAAAACTCTTCCGGGACGATGAAAACAAACGCTTGGGAGGTGTCTGCAGCGGCCTGGCCACGTACCTCAATATCGATGTCGCATGGCTGCGCATGGCCTTTGTCGTCCTCACCCTGCTCACCTTCTTCAGTGGAAAATATACGGGAACATGGAGCCTGAGCATCCCGGTAGTGTATGCCGTGCTTTGGGTGTCGATGCCCGCCGCCCGCACCGCGCAGGACCGCTGGGCCATGAAAGGCGACCGCGGAACGGCCGATGAAATCCGCCGGAACGTGCAAGCCGGCATCCATGAGATGGGTAACACCGCCCGCGAAGTGACCCGCTCCAGTTTCTTCAAGCAGGTGGGTCGCATCTTCCTCATCGTTATCGGCTTTGTCCTGCTCATCACGGGAACCTCGGGCCTGGCCTCCCTTTCGGTGTTCAGCCTCAAGGGTGTCGATTGGTTCGGCATTCCGTACGCCCGCTTCATGGAAGAGGTCAACGAGCATGCCCCGTTCCTGATGGACATGCTGGCCACCGACTGGGTGGTAGCCCTGCTGGCCCTGGCCGTCATCCTGCCCTTCGTCGGTATCCTGTACGGCGGTATTCAGCTCATCTTCGGCTTCAAATCTCCCAGTTGGAAACCGGGCCTGGTCATCTTCGTCCTTTGGCTCATCATCGTCATTGTACTGCTGGTGATGCTGCTGGCCGGCGCCGCCTCCGCAGGCCACGTCTTCGTTTAGTGGCCGGTAAATAGGTGTAAGTGAATTAGTTACGCAAAATCCTCGTACAAAAATTGAACGAGGATTTTCAGGATTTAGCTGATACTCAGCAGCTTACCGATCAGCGGCTTATTTCAAAAAGTCGTGGGAGGCGGTCATGGCCTTGGGATCCAGGGCCTCGTCCAGCTTCTCGCGCGTCATGAGGCCTTTTTCCAGCACCAGGTCATACACGCTACGGCCGGTCTCCAGGGCTTCTTTGGCAACCTTGGTGGAGGCTTTGTAGCCAATGTACGGATTCAGGGCGGTGACAATGCCAATGGAGTTCTTGACCATCTTCTGGCAGTGCTCTGCATTGACGGTGATGCCTTCTACGCAGAGGGTGCGGAGGGTGTTCATTACATTGATGAGCCAGGTCTGGCTTTCCAGGATGCACTCTACAATCACGGGCTCCATCACGTTGAGCTGCAGCTGGCCGGCCTCTGCGGCAAAGCACACGGCGGTGTCGTTGCCAATCACCTTGAAACACACCTGGTTGGTTACTTCCGGAATCACGGGGTTCACCTTGCCGGGCATGATGGAGGAGCCGGGCGCCATGGCCGGGAGGTTAATCTCGTGCAGGCCGCAGCGGGGACCGGAAGCCATGAGGCGGAGGTCGTTACAGGTTTTGGAGAGCTTGACAGCCAGGCGCTTGAGGGCGGCGGAATAGCTTACGTATGCGCCGGTATCCGGCGTGGCCTCTACCAGGTCCGGGGCCTTTTCGAAGCTGTCTCCGGTGAACTCGCTCATCTTCTTGGTGCACAGCTCTGCAAAGCCGGGAACGGCGTTAAGGCCGGTGCCGATAGCCGTACCGCCCATGTTAATCTCTTTGAGGAGCACCGCATTGCGCTCCAGGTTGGCCAGTTCCTCCTCCAGGTTGTTGGCAAAGGCGTTGAATTCCTGGCCGGAGGTCATGGGAACGGCATCCTGCAGCTGGGTACGGCCCATCTTGATGATGTCTTTGAACTCTTCACCCTTGGCGCGGAAGGCGGCAATCAGCTGCCGGAGTGCTTCCTCCACGTGCTTGTTCATGCGCACAAAAGTGTAACGGAAGGCCGACGGATAGGCGTCGTTGGTACTTTGGGCGCAGTTCACATGGTCGTTGGGGGAGCAGAACTGGTACTCGCCCTTCTTGTGCCCCATGAGTTCCAGGGCGCGGTTGGCGATGACCTCGTTGGCGTTCATGTTCACCGAGGTGCCGGCGCCGCCCTGCATCATATCTACCGGGAACTGGTCCCACAGTTTACCGGCCACAATTTCCTTGCAGGCCGCCACAATGGCATCGGCAATTTTGGGGTCCAGCACGCCCAGTTCCGCGTTGGCGGCCGCCGCGGCCATTTTCACATAGGCCATGGCAATGATGTACTCCGGATAGTCGCACATCCGCGTGTTGGAAATTTTATAGTTGTTAAGAGCCCGTTGGGTTTGCACGCCGTAATAAGCGTCGATGGGAACTTGAAGTTCGCCGATAAGGTCGCTCTCGACCCGGAATTTGGTTTCTGACATAGTTTGTAGTGATAATAGCGCAAAGATAAGCAAATAAAACTAGCCGAGCAAGCGTTTTTATGTTGTAAATATAGACAAATTCACGGGTTTAAAAAAATAATTCGTACCTTTACAAGTTGATGGAAAAGCTAAGCAACATTCCCGCCCTTAGCCGGAAGCAATTCCTGGAGACCATGCTGGTTCTGATCAATGCAGAACTGGCCGATGCCGTTTGCGGCGTTATCGACGGTATTATCGTGGGGCATTACCTGGGGGAAGACGCCATGGCTGCCCATGGTCTTGCAACGCCCATCTTCGTGCTGCTTTCCATCTTCTCGTACATGATTACCGTGGGCTTCCAGCAGCCCTGCACGGTTTATATCGGCAGGGGAGAACCCCAAAAAGCCAACGGACTGTTCTCCGCCACCATGTTCTATACCCTGGTTGTGGCGGTTCTTTTTTCCGTTACGGGACTGCTTTTCCCGCGTTCTTTCGCCCATATGATGGGAGCGCCGTCGACGGGCGTCATTGCAGACATGTCTACGGATTACCTGAAAGCCGTGTTCATGGGAACTCCGTTCCTTCTGATCTTCCTTTCGCTCATTCCCGTGCTCCAGATTGACGGGGAACGCAAACTGGTGCATGCCGGCAGCGTAGTCATGGGTGGGTCGGACATCATTATCGACATTCTGAATGTCAAGGTGTTCCACGGCGGCATGTGGGGCATTGGCATGGCCACCACCATCAGCTATTTCCTGGGCATGATGGTGCTGCTCACCTATTTCCTCAAGAAGTACCGCCTGTTCCACCTGCGCCCGCGCGATATAGCCGGCAGCCGTCCGGGGCAAATCTTCCGGATGGGACTTCCGGCCGGTGCACGGGTGGCGGCCCGTTCCGTGGCCATCATCAGCCTCAATACCCTGGTTATGGGAACGGCCGGCGCCACGGCCATGGCTGCATTTTCCGTGCAGCACAACCTGTCCACGCTGCTGCTGTCGGTGGCTATCGGCATATCCGGGGCGACGCTCCTGCTGAGCGGCATCAGCTATGGGGAGCAGGACCGTCGCGGCCTCATGGACCTGGTGCGCATGAGCGCCTATTCCTGTATCCTTATCATGGGGCTTTTGGGCGTAGTGGTGTTCTCGCTGGCAAAGCCGCTGGTGTCCTTGTACCTGAGTCCGCTGGACGAGGCCTATCCGCTGGCGGTCCATGCTGTCCGCTGGCTGGCCGTGGCCATGCCCCTGATGGCCTGGTCCCGCTGTCTGGGCTGCTATGAGCAGGGGGTGGGACACAACCGGACCGCCGTCTGGATTTTCCTGGGAGAGGAACTCCTGTCGCTGGTCCTCTGTGCGTTTGTCATGGGATGGATCTGGGGCATAGAAGGCGTTTTCGCCTCCTTTGCCGTGAGCCAGATGGTGGTTATCCTGAGCGTGAACCTGTATTTCTACCTCCATCGGGACAAGCGCTACAAGGGGATGGAAGCCTATCTGGACGTACCCGAGGGCTTTGGCGTTCCGCCGGAGAACCGCCTGGTGCGCACCCTGGAGCGGCAGGAGGACGTATGGTCCCTGGCAGAGCAAGCCCAGGAGTTTTGCCTGGAGCGTGGGCTGGCAGCCGATAAAGCCTACTTGGTGAGCATGTACATCGAGGAGATGGGCAACATCATCACTATTTACGGCTTCAATGACGGCAAGCCCCATCATCTGGAAATCCGCCTGTCCCTATTCATGGACCAGGCCATTCTCCGTTTCCGGGACGATTGCCGCCGCTTTGACATCACGGAACGCGCCTCCCACTGGAAAGAGGATCCCGAGCACCCGGAAACCACGCTGGGCGTGCGCATGGTGATGAGCGGATGCGCACTCATGCGTTACGACAACTCCATGAGTACCAACAACCTGATTGTGCTGATTTGAGCCCGCTTCGGGCTTAGAAATTATAGTACAGACCGGCCGAAAACGCCGAACCGTCAACAGAGAACCCGAAGGACTTGGTGAAAGAGTCGTAATCCAGGCGTCCCAGGGTGCCCAGGAAAGACCAGTGGTCCGTGAGCACAATCTCCATGCCCGGGCTCAGATAGGGAGTAAAACGCCAGTAGGCGTCGTCCGGATAGGTTTGCCGGGTGATTTCCACGCCGCCGTCCAGATAGAATGAGACCTTTCCGATGCGGACAAAATAATACTGGATATACGGTGCCAGGCCATAGCTGATGTTGGAATTGCGGTTTTCTCCCGGCTGCGGGGTGAAACCGTAATATTCGAAAATACCATTGACACCTACGGCGATGTCATTTTTGAAGGTATAACCTACATCCGGGCGCAGGACAACCCCGCCGGATTTTTCCTTGAAATTGGCGTTGACGCTAACTCTGCCGCCAATGAACCACTGGGCCTGGGCCGGGATGGCCAGGAGCAGTAAAACTGCAACAATGAACCATTTGTATCTCATAACAGTCACAAAGGTACAAATTCTTTTGATAAAATCGTCCGGAACCACTATTTTTGTAGAGTAAATGCAAGAAGGATGAAACGTATACTGTTAGTAGTGTGTCTTTTGGCTGCGGCATTTGTCTCCTACGCCCAGCCCGCAAGTGATTTCAGCATGCGCCATCAAGTGCGGATCGGCTGGGGAGACGCCCTGTTCGAAACCCTCACCTTTGCCAACACCAAACCGCATATCTATCCCAACCCCCAGGCCCTGCCGGAGAATTTCTCCATCCGGGAGCAGTTTAACAGCGGCTGCACGGGCCATTTCTTTGTGGACTACGGATACCGTCTCAATAAACTGGTACGGCTGGGCGGCCAGCTGGATATAGAAGGCATCTTCTGGGAGGAAGGGAATTTTGACCGTAACCATAAACTCATCGGCACGGCAACAAAGGTGCGCAACCACAACATTGTGGTCATGCCCACCGTGCGCCTGGAGTACCTGCATACGGGAATAGTCACCCTGTACTCCGGTGCCGGCGCCGGCATGCTCGTTGCCTTTGACAATCTGGGCGGCTGCGAGTTTTCTCCCGCCCTCAACCTCAATTTTGTGGGCGTCCAGCTGGGCTGGGGCCACTGGTCCGGCGGCGTGGAGCTGGGGGCCATGCTGGGCCTGAGCGGCGGCAACAAGATATACATGCTGGGCTCCCGCCTGCTGTCCGTTAGTCTCAATTATGCATGGTAAGCCTATGAAAAAGCGCTATATACTCCTTGCGGCGGCCCTCCTGTGTGCCGCTTGCGTCAAGCCCAAGGTGGAATTTGTAGATTTTGAAACCTTTAAGGTTAGCTCCGTCAAATCTACGGAGGTGGCCCTGGAGGACGGTTCCGTCAATCCGGAAGTGCAGTTCATGGAAGGGGAGGACCCGGAAACCAAGGTGGCTGTCACCAGCGTGGCGCGCCTGGCGTCGGACCTGCTGGGAACCATCAACAGCAACAACGTCGTCCACGTGAGCGGCACCTATACCGGCCACGACATAGACGGCAGCCCTATCACCCTTTCCGGCAAACTGCTCATCCCGCGGGACGGAAAAATCAAAAATATGGTGATTGTGAGCCACTATACCATCGGCGCCAACTATGAATGCCCCTCGGAATGCTTCCCCATGGAAGGACTGGTGGCCGCCAAAGGCTATGCCGTGGTGGTGGCGGACTATATCGGCTTTGGCATTACCGCTAACCGCATCCATCCGTACATGCATGTGGAGAGCACGGCACGTTCCGTAGTGGATATGGCTCTGGCCGTGAAGCCGTACCTGGAAAAAATTGGCCGCAAGCCGGAGAGCGACAAGGTCATCCTGATGGGCTATTCCCAGGGCGGTTCCACCACGCTGGGCGTCATGCGCATGATCCAGAAAGAGTACAGCGACGTCCTTCCCATCCAGAAGGTCTATTGCGGCGGCGGTCCGTACGACCTTGCCGCCACCTTCGACAAAGCCATGGCGGACGATGTTACGGGCATCCCCTGCGCCATCCCCATGATTCTGCAGGGCGTGAACGAGGGAGAAGATCTGGGCTTGGACTATGCCGATTTCTTCCAGCCCCGCCTGCTGGAGCATTTCGATGAGTGGGTCAATTCCAAGCGCTATACCGTGAACCAGATGAACCGCCTGATGGGCGCCAAGTCGCTCCATGAGCTCATGACGGACGCAGGCCGTGACAAACACAACATGAACACCGCCCTTTTTTACCGGGCGCTCATGAACAACTCCGTACTGGACTTCATGCCCCGGTCACCCATTTACATGTTTCACAGCAGGCAGGACCAGACCGTGCCCTTCGTGAATGCCCAGCGGGCGGAAACCTTCTTCAAGGGTTTTAACATCGACTTCGATTTTGGCGATTACGGCGTTCACGCCATGGGAGCCGTCCGTTTTATCATGCATGTGGCCTCGGAGTTATAATTGTCAAAGCGTATGAAAAAATGGAGCATCATTGCAGTGTCAGTGCTGGCCGTGCTGGGCTGCACCAAGGACCGGCCGTTTACGGAACCTTGCACGTTTGACCTGAAAGTCACCAAGGTGGCCGGCACCAAGGCGTGGTTGAACATTGCGCCCTCCAACTCGGGGGCTTATTATTCGATTGCGCTGTTCAACGAATACTCCGACGTCTTTGACAAGCCGGCCATGGAATTGGCCGAGATGCAGCTGGGCTGGGACAAAGACCGGTACGGGGCATGGGAAAATCACCAGGAAAACATGAGCAGTTATGCCGATGTCTTCTGCTATCAGGGCACGCGCGAAATCAAGTTGAAAGGCTTGGTGTCCGGCCTCAGGCACCGGATTGTCATCATGCAAGTCAACCCGGAAACGCGCACCATCATCGGAACGCCGCAGGATGTGGGCTTTGCCACCAAGGTGGTGGAAATGACGGACCTTACGTTCGACGTCCAGTTTGGTGCCGACAAAGTGACCATCACGCCCTCCGACCCGGACGCAACATACTACTGGGACTACGACAGCCGTTCTCGCATAGAGGAAAAGTTCATGGCCCCCGGCGTTTTCTTCTATTCCATCATAGACTTGTACGAGGACTACGACTTCATGTCCAGCATGATATCCAGGGGAACGGAAGCATACGTCTTCTCGGCCAATGACCGGCACATAGAAGAGGGGGAGGAGTGCATGCTGGTGGTGGCCGGTTATGCCGACGGGGAGATCAATACGGCACAGAACGCCTATTCGTTCGTTTATCATAAGGACAAACCCATCGAGTACACACTTATTGACAACGACAACAATATATAACCTACGAGAACCTTTAACGGAACGGCATGAAACGCTTGTTTGTTTTTTTACTGGGCTGCACGCTGCACTGGGCGCTTGCGGCTCAGCCCCGTGTTTGTGAGAACTTTGACCGGGACTGGGAGTTTGCCTACGGACACGCGGCAGACCCGGCGCAGGACTTTGGCTGCGGTACGGAGTACTTCAATTACCTCACCAAGGCAGCCTCCATTCACAACGACGGCCCCTATAGTCTCACCTTTGACAAAGCCCGCTGGGGCGTAGCGTGGAAGCCGGTAGACCTCCCGCACGACTGGGTGGTGGACCTGCCGTTTGCTAGAGAGGCCAGCCACAGCCATGGCTACAAAACCGTGGGCTGGAAGTACCCGGAGACCAGCGTGGGCTGGTACAGGAAGGTATTTACGCTGCCTTCCACGGACGATGGCCGGCACATCGCCATCCGTTTTGACGGGATTTTCCGCAGTGCCAACATCTGGGTAAACGGTTTCTGGCTGGGCACCGAGCCCAGCGGGTACGCCGCGCAGGTGTACGACCTCTCCGAGTACCTCAATTACGGCGCGGAAAACGTGGTGGCTGTCCGGGTGGACGCCTCCTTGGAGGAAGGCTGGTTCTACGAGGGCGCAGGCATTTACCGGCACGTCTGGCTGGAAAAGACGGCGCCCTTGCATGTGGCGCCTTTCGGCACGTTTGTGCACAGCACGTTTGCCGATGATGGGGCGGCGGTGACCGTGGAGGCGCGCGTGAAAAACGACGGCCTTGCAGAGGCCTCCTTTGCCCTTCGACACAGCCTTCTGGAGGCCGACGGCCGCTGCGTGGCGGCGGTATCCACCCCGGAAACGAAGCTGAGCGGGAAGGGGGAGGCGGCTTTGTCGGCCCAACTTATGCTCTCCTCGGTGCACCGCTGGAGCCTGGAGGACCCGTATCTGTATACGGTTCGCACAGAGGTGCTGCAGGGCGGCGCCGTGGTGGACAGCTACTGCACACGCACGGGTTTCAGGGACATCTGTTTTACGGCCGATGAAGGGTTTTTCCTCAATGGCAAGCGCGTGGAAATCAGGGGCGTAAACCAGCACCAGGACCATCCCGGGGTGGGCAGCGCCATTCCGGACGCACTGCAGGTGTATCGGCTCAAAGAGCTTAAGAAACTGGGCGTAAATGCCGTCCGCACCAGCCACAATCCGGCTACGCCGGAACTGCTGGATGCCTGCGACAGCCTGGGCATCCTTGTGCTGGAGGAAAACCGCCTCACGGGGATCAATACAGAACATCGGCGGCTGCTCAGGCGTATGGTGGAGCGGGACCGCAACCATCCCAGCATTATCCTGTGGAGCGTGGGCAACGAGGAGTGGGGAATTGAGTGGACGGAAAAAGGCCGGCGGGTGGCGGCATCCATGCAGGCCTATTGCCATTTGCTGGACCCTTCGCGTCCGGTTACGGTAGCCACCAGCGGCGGTCCCAATATAGTGGAGAGCGTAGATGTAGCGGGGTATAACTACCTCATTCAGAATAGGATAGACGACTTGCATGCCCTCTATCCTTTGCGCCGGGCCCTGGGAACGGAAGAAACCAGCGGCTGCGGGACGCGCGGGGTATACTTTGACGAACCCGGGCGCATGCAGGCGCTGAATCGCCGCTCCGACACCCGCGACAGCCTGTACCATGTCATCGGCCGTGGGTGGACCTACTATGCGGAGCGTCCCTGGCTGGCGGGTCTTTTTTACTGGACCGGCTTTGACTACAGGGGTGAATCCAATCCGCTGGTGTTCCCGGCTACGGGTTCCAGTTTTGGCATCCTGGACTACTGCGGTTTTCCCAAGGACGAGGCCTGGTACCTTCGCGCCTGGTGGACAGAGGAGCCGGTGCTGCACATTTTCCCGCACTGGAACCTGTCCGGCCACGAAGGTGAGCCTGTAAGTATTTGGGTATACAGCAATTGCGACGAAGTGTCGCTTACGGTGAACGGCAAGTCGCTGGGCAGGAAGAAGATGCCCTATGGCGGGTATCTGAGTTGGGATGCGGTGTATAAGCCGGGCTCGGTGAAGGCCGTGGGCTATAAGAACGGCCGCAATGTGCGCACGGAAGTGGTGGAAACCACGCTCCCGGCCTCGCAGGTGGAGGTGGTGCAGGCTTTTGCGCAGGATGGGCTCACGGTTTGCACGGTGCGTCTTCTGGATGCCAAGGGTCGATGGGTCCCCGATGCCTGCCTCCCGCTTTCGCTGGAGGTTTCCGGTGCGGTGCGCATCCTGGGCGTAGGCAACGGCGACTCCGCCTGGCATGCCCCCGAGCGCCCCGCAGACCCTGAGGCCCGCTCCTTTGCGGTTTCTTCCTTCAACGGCCTGGCCCAGGTGCTGCTATGGGGCCACTCCGGTACCCTCACCGTCTCCGGTGCGGGGCTTCGGCCCGCTTCGCTGGACCCATAACAGCACCCGGGGGAGGGTAAGCACGATGAGTGGCAAAATTTCCGTCAAAAAACCGGCCCTCGAGAGGCCGGCTCGTGCGGGCAATGGGACAATTATCTAACCAATTTTGATGATTTGATGGCTGTGTATTTGTTGGGATTACAGGTTAATCATTAATCTGACAAGATAGCCATCAGTTCGGTGTTGAACCAGATATACTCCTTGCCGATTCGCTCTTTTGTGAGAAGACCGAGGCCTTCTAACTGACTAAGGTACTTCTTGGCTGTATTTACGCTCTTAATTGTATTCGAGAGCAGATTCTTGGGACGGATATAGGGCTGTTCGAACAGCTTGGAAAGGTTGAGTCTGGCCAGGGAGAGTTTGTTCTCCAAGATGATCCTTTCCGTCTTTTCCATCAAGGAACGGATACGGTTTATCTTATCAATAGTATATTCCGATGTTTGTGAAACGGCTTCGAGCATGTAAAGAATCCACGCCTTCCAGTCCCTGAGTCCCGTTACGCTGTTGAGGGCGTAGTAGTATGCATCTTTGTTCTGGAGGATATAGGCGCTCAGGTATAGGATGGGCAGGTCCAGAAGCCCCTTTTGGATCAAATAGATAATGCATAGGATTCGTCCGGTCCTGCCGTTGCCGTCCCGGAATGGATGAATGGCTTCAAACTGATAGTGAGCCATTGCCATTTTAAGGAGCGGATCAACGGGGTAGGCGGAATCGTCGTTCAGAAAGTCAATCCAGTCGGCCATCTTTTTTTCTACTACTCCTTTCCCTCTGGGGGGAGTATAGATGGTTTCCGCAACCAAAGACCCCCAGCCTCTCTTTTTGATTACAATTTCTGCCTGGTAGGGACGAATCCCCTCGTGCGTCTTTTTTACTTGACGAAAGACGTCCACCACTGTTTCAATACTGAGGTTTTTCTCTTTGGTTATGTCCTGAAAACCTTTCCAGAGTGCTTCCCTGTAATGCAGAATCTCTTTGGCCGGTCCATCCAAGTAGTCATCTTCCTGGTAGGATAGGCTACGATAGAGTTCATCGTCCGTGGTAAATATATTTTCAATGGCGCTACTGGCCTTCGCTTCCCGCAGGGCAATGGTATTGACGAAGATGGTTTGGTTGGGGAGTGTGGCCGCCAGGCCTTTCAATTCGGCCAGACGCCTGCTTGCCAGCACCAGTTTGGCTCCTACTTCCGCATCCATGTACAGCGCCTGGTCAGGAGGAAGGGGCGGAAGTTGGTTGTAGGGAGTATGTCTATCGTATGCCTCCATTTTGACAGTGTTCTTTTCAGCTGTCAAAAATAGTAAAATTTTGACAGATTGCAAAATTTCCGTCAAAAAACCGGCCCTCGTAGAAGGCCGGCTTGTGCGGGCAATGGGACAACTATCGAACCAATTTTGAGGACTTGGTAACCTTATTTTTGAAGGATGGCGTCCTTGGTCCTTGGCATTGTCCAGGCGGGGACGATGCGGTCACTTCCGTCGGAAAGGCCCATCCACCAGCAGGCGGCAATTCCGGCCTCCCTGGCTTTTCCGGAGAAATATCCGGCAAAGGTGACGTTGGCGTCATTGTCGTCATTGGTTCCGCCGCCCCATTCGCCAATGATTACGGGTACCCCAAGACGTTTTACAATATATGTGTCAAGGTTTGTGAACAGGCGGTCGATATCGGCCTTCTGCGCCGCAAATTTCCCGGCATCCCAGTAACTGTGCACCTCTATGGCTATGTGGCCGGGTTCTTCCGGAATCTGGATGCTGGATATGGGGTCCTTGAGGTGGGAGTTCCAGGTGCCGTCGCCGCTGCAGGCGCCGTAAGTGTTCACCACAAGGTTCCTGTAGAGGTTGTTGCCGCCGGTTGCACGCACTGTCTGTGTGAACAGTGCTGCGTAGTTGTATATGGCCTTGTAGGCACCCTGGGCCACGGCGGCGTCATAGTTTCCGGGGGCCGCGAATGAGGCAAAACACCAGGAGTCGTACTGGTCCAGCATTTCGTTGTAGGACTCAAAGAGGAGTTTCTCCCCATAGTCCTTGAATGTGATGGCAATCTGCTGCCACAGGACCTCGTAGCGGTCCTGTGCGGCGTTGAAACCTGCTTCTGAGGCCCTCAGCCACGCCGTGGAAGCGGATCCTGTGTCGTGGTGGACGTTGAGGATGCAGTACATCCCTTCGTCTATCACATAGTCCACAACTTCCTTCACGCGGGCCATCCACACGGGGTCCACAGTTGTACCCGTCCACGTGGCTGGATTCCATTTGTTCTGGTCGTGGAGCGTGATCGTGCCCATATGGGGGTACCAGGTTACGGGCACGCGGATTACCCCAAAACCGGCTTCCTTGAACATATGGATGAGTTCACGGGTGGTTTCCGGCTGCCCCCAGGAGGTTTCGTAATCCTTTGGTGTGCGGGAGGTCCAGGCCTCTATCCACATATTGTTGGTGTCTCCGCTGTTTGTGTCAAGGGTATTGCCAAGATTCCAGCCGGCGCCCATGTTGAGGACTGCTTCCGCGGCGCTTTCAAAGGGGTCCGTGGCGTCCGGTGTGTCAGGCTTGTCTGGTTCATCGGGCCTACCGGACTCGTCCTGTTTGTCCTGTGGCTTCTCCTGTGGCTTCTCCTGCGGCGGGGCGGGGGCATCCATCGGCCTGCACCCGAATGCAAGCGCGGCAAAAATGCACAGTATGATGGCTTTTTTCATCACCCCTTCCGTGAAGGATAGTGCAAATCTACAAATAAAAGTTTGAATTCCCCTCAAGTGGCCCCGTAAATCGTAATCCCTGATAATAAATCACTTGCGCATTTTACTCCCGGAGGTTTTGCTGGGAGTAAAAAGCATAACATGCTGAATATTAACTACTTAACAAAAACGCTACTGTTCAACCACCCACTCTCCGGTCTTTGCCGGGCCGGAGAAATGAATCGGCAGATTCTTAAGGTGTCGTTCAACCGTTTTGACGCTGACGCCCAGGGTGGCGGCAATTTCCTGTCGGGTTATATGCCGATTCTTTTTCATCATCTCCATAATACTGGTGTCAATGTTTTTGGTCTCGAGTTTCGCGTTGTCGGCATATATATGCAGATTTCGGCTATGGAAATCGTGTCTGGTTCCAAGCATAAGGTCAGAGAAGAAGGCATCCAGCGGGTCCCTGTCTTCGTATATGCCTTTTCTGATATTTGCGTAGTTGGCTCTCACAAGGGCGTCCCTGAAAAAGCGGGAGTGTGCGGGCAATGGGACAACTATCGAACCAATTATGAGGACTTAATGGCTGTGTATCTGCTTGGATTTCATATGGTTGATATCGCCTCTCCAATCAATGCTTTGACATCCGGCCAGCTAAGTTCTTCAAACATAACGGGCATGGGATCGGCCTCAGCATCCTCAAAGTAAGATAAACTCTTCATGGCAATGAACAGTGAGCCATCAGGATACTTTTGGAGGTAGAGATTCAGGATCTCTTTCAGAGAATATTGTTTCAGAAGGAAATACAGGTCGATGAAATCCTTCTTTGTTCCGCGGCCGATGATGGCTGCAACTTTCATTGCCGCAATGTCTTTTACCCCGGCAAGTCGAATGCCGTCTTCTTCTACAGGAGTATCGATCCAGTCATATTTGTAATTGACGATATCAACTTTAACGCCGTCAATCAAATAAATATGGATGTTCTTGGACTCCTTGACAACGGTTACCTGATGATTCTCACGCAAACAATCCTGAAGTTCATCCGGAGTCTCAGGAACTGTTCCAAATAAATCAAGATCCACCGATCTGCGATGCCCCAGTTGCAGAGCCAAAGCAGTGCCGCCAACCAGACGACACTCTTTCAGTAAGTCCAAAGTCTGCAGGTCTTTCAGAAGTTGGAGTGTTGCGGGATAGATTGTCTGGTATTGTAGCATCGGAACTGTTCAATGGGGGTTCTGGAAATGGTGCTGATAAAAGAAAGAGCTTTCGCGTCAAGCGTTCTCAATTGCTTGACAGTATCGACAATACTATCCAGGCCATAATAGGCCAGCAGGTGCTTCCAGTCCTCATATTGGCCGTATTCCAATACTCTTTGGACAATGTATGGAGCATTGGCAACCGGATCAATAGAAGACCGGTCCACATCCCAGAAGATGTAGTCCGAAAAGCCCTGTATGCATTCTTTCTTTGACATATCCATGCAAATATACAAAAAAGGCACAAAAAAACTCCCCGTTAGAGGGAGTTTCGTGCGGGTGAAGGGACTCGAACCCATACGCATTGCTGCACCAGATCCTAAGTCTGGGTTGTCTACCAATTCCAACACACCCGCATGGGAATGCAAAGGTAAGGATTTGTTTTGATTCCGCAAAAAACAATTGGAAGTGCGGGACAGAATCCCCGGCTTTGCACCATTAAGCGGATACTTATATTGTTGCTGGCAGGGCTGCAAGCGGGCAAGGCTATTTTAGCCGATACAGGGTTTGACTGGCCAGCGACAGTTTCAGTTTAAACATGGTTTTTCCCTGGTAGAAGACAAGGTCCAGGGTGGTGCCGTCGTTTTCAAAATAAAATGTGCGCAGTTCCTTGCCTTTGACGATGGGTTCGGCCCAAACAAGCAGGCATTCGCCGGAGGCTTTGGACTTGGCAACCACGGCCAGATGGTCCCGCAGCAGCACTTTGGCTACGGTGTAACTTTTCCCTTTTTCCTTCCTGGCGGCCTGGAAAGCCTCTACCAGCGAAGCGTCTTTGTCCAACTTGCCAAAGGCCAGCTTGACCTGCTGGGCCGTGAGGGCCTTGGGATTGCGTTCCTGCCACCATTGCAGGGAGGCGTCCGTGAGGGAATCGGCCCGGGTCAGTTGCACCAGGGAGGGGTTGGTCTTGAGCTTATTCACCAACCAGGCCACTTCCGGCGTGAGGGTGAGCCCTTCCATAGCCTCCGGGCTCTGGCCTTCCAGCCGCCCGTCCGGGAGCACCTTTCCGTAGAAAAGGGCCTGATACAGGATATCTTTCTCGGGGAGATACAAGGCCTCAACATATTCCGTAGGGCCGTTATAATAGGCGAAATGCAGATAATTACGGCCGCCCGTTGGCGCCACCAGTTCGATGGGCCCGGCCAGGTCTGTAAACGGCAGGTCCGACAGGGTATAGTTTACCAGCGTACGGCCGCTGAAAAGGGTGCCGTCCTTTTCCAGGAGGCGAAACTCCAGGTTGTCGGCCAGTACAAGAATATAATCCACATTGTCTTTGCGCCAGCCCACGGCATCCAGGCACTTCCCGGCCCTGGAAAGCGCCTCTTCATGGGTGAGGGGCGAGGTGTTGTGCTGCCGAATACGGGCCTCCGCCAATTCGCGGAAGGGAGACTCCGGATGTTCTTCCACAAAGGCTTTCACGCCTTTCGTGTCTTCGGGATTAAGTGCATAGAACAATAGCGAATCCCTGAGCCTGAGCACCTTTGGGGCATAGGCCGATTCCGGGAACTTGTCCATGAACTTTTCCGCCGCCTTCACGGTGGGCTTTTTGAGGAGTTTGGCGTACTGCGAGGTCTCTGCCTTGCTCTGCCCCAGCACCACCTGCGGCAGCAGCACCCATAACAGTAAAAGAATGCGTTTCATGCCGTAAATATAGTGAAAAAATGTCATCCCTGTGCCATTTCTCAGGGCTCGAATAAGGCTCAGAGGAAGTTTTGATTAGGCCCTAATAAACGTACTGCTCCACGTAGGCCATTACCTCTTCCCGGAGGGAGGGCGGGCACAGCGTGGGGTCGTTCAGGTAGGGGCCGTGCATGCCCAGGGGGTTCAGGACCATCTTCACGTTGGGACCCACCGATTACGCTTTAGCGAATTCCAGGCAGGCCCAGTCTTCGCGCTCCGAGGAGCCCTCAAAATGCAGCCCCAGTGCCTCTGCAGCCTCACGGATGGCAGGGACATCGGCCACGAAAAAGCCGCTCAGAAGGAGCCGGCCGCCCCGGCGCAGCGAACGCACGTAGGTGTGGAGGTCCTCCAGGATAATGTTCCGATGGATGTTGGCAAGAAGGACATCGTAGGTGCCCATCTGGAGAAGGGATGCGTCCCCGCAGGCGGTCTCCACCTTGGAGCCCACGCGGTTCCAGTGGGCGTTGCCCCAGGCGCTCCGGGCGGCAACGGCGTCAATGTCTACGGCAAACACCTTCCGGGCCCCCATCTTGGCCGCCAGGATGGCCAGCACGGCCGTTCCGCAGCCCATATCTACTACCGAATGCCCGCGAATGGCGCTCTCCAGCCCCAGCATGCGCTGCATCATCATGTAGGTGGTTTGGTGGTAGCCGGTGCCAAAGGCCATCTGCGGGTCAATCCAGATGTTGAAGCGCGTACGCGGCACGTCCTTGTTGAATTGGGCCTTGATGGTGACCTTGCCGTCCACCACGATGGGCTGGAATTCCTGCTCCCAGGCCTGGTTCCAGTTGCGGCCCTGTACGGGGGCGGCCTTGAATTCCACCGCGGCGGGGTAGCCGCTCAGGATTACTTTAACGTCGGAAGGCCGATACTCGGAGGTTTGGATGTAGCACTTCAGGAAAGGTTCCTCCGTGACGAAGGAGTCAAAGGGCAGTTCGGAGAGCTCCGCCGTGAGAATCTCGGCCATCTCTTCGGTGAAGGGGTCCAGACGGACTGACACTTCCAGGTAATCAAAGGTGTTCATTGTACCAGTTGTAAAACTTCTTGTTTGAGGGCTTCGCGGCGGGTGGTGACGTGTTCCACCACCTGCTTTTGCAGGGAGGCAAGGTCTTGCACCTGCTGTTCCAGGGCCTCCTGGGGAATGACGGCTTCCGTGGCGGCCGTTTCCGTGGCGTCCGCCGGCTTTTCTCCGGACGGGGCCTCCGCTGTCCAGTACTGGCCGGTGCGGTTCTCTTCCAGAGCTTTCTCCACGCCCAGCTCAAAGATATTGTGGATGGCCGCCACCAGGCTGTACTGCGCGTTGTCCAGCTGTTTGGTGAACACCGGCACGTTGGCGTTGCGGTAGCGGGCCTTGCCCAGCCCGTAGTGAATGTGGTCGAAGTCCTGCCCCCACGCGTTGAGCCCGAATTTCACCAGGAGCGGCGACCGGATTACGGAGATATGGTAATTGAAGGCATTGTCCAGCCGCTGCGTGCCGCTGGCCGCCAGTTGGTAGCGGTCTACGTCCAGCACAAACGGGAATACCTCCAGGACGTTGTTCTGCACAATGCCCGTTACGGCCATATTGTCAATGTGCGCCTTCTTTTTGTCCTTGAACATCAGGAGTTTGGCAATTTTGGTGAACTCCTTGCTGTCCTTCAGCGTAAGGTCTTTTCCGGAGATGCGCATGACCCCGTCAATGGACGGTTTTATGAGGTTCATGAGCGTGTCAATCTCCGTTGTGGCCGCCAGCTCGCAGTCCAGGTCTCCGGCAAAGGAGGTGAGCATGGGCATGATGGTGTCTACGGCCGGGAACAGGGTAATCACTTTTTCTGCCGTAATGTCCACCAGATTAAGGTCGAACCCGGCCTTGATGTCCTGCTTGGAACGCGTGGTGTAGAAGCCCTCGAAGTAAATATCGCCCATGTTGGACGCCGCTACGGCATTGGTCACCTGCAGGGTGCGCTGGCGCATGGCAACGTCCATGGCGGCCCAGTTCACCAGCAGGCTGTCGTATTTGATACCGGTCGATTCCAGCGTGAAATCCACCTCCAGGTTCCCGGGAATCACAATGAGTTTGCTTCCGGCGCTGTCCGGCAGTTCCGCGGCGTTCACGCTTTCCTCCAGGGCATCGTCCGACAGCTCCGCTGCGGCGGGTTTATAGGTGGTATAGTATGCATAGGCCCGCATTAACTCGTTGGCGTCTATGTAGTTACTCTGGACATCGGCCTTTAGTTTGAGTCGGCTGCGGCCCCTGCCGATGAGCGCCCGCCGAAGGCCTGTGAGCCGCGCCTTGGCGCTGAGGTCCGAGGCACCCGCCTGCAGCGTGATGCTCTTGAGGTCCAGGGTGTCGTTGTCGAACGAGCCCTGAACGCTGCTCAGCCGTGTTTTGAGCGGAAAAGCGGGCATGAGGAGGCGTCCGCCTTCCAGGGAGAGGTTGCCGTCAATATCCCAGTCCCGCACATAGTTGCGAAGGCCTTCGCCCAGGTTGATGCGGATGTCCGACGCGGCAAAATCGTCGGCCTTGATGGGCCCGCCGGGACGTCTCCGGCGCCGGGTGGTATCCCGCTGGAGGTTCCTCCGGACGTGTTTTTGCGCGCCAATGTCGAACTTGACGTCCCGCAGGGCGTACAGGTTCTCTCCCAGGCGTGCCCGCAGGCGGCCGCTTTGGGAACGGAGCTGCAGGCGAGGGGAGGGCCGCGCCTCCGTGGCCGGCGTTACGCGGAAGGTTTCCACGTTGTCCCGGAGGCTCACGCTCATGCCTTCGGCGTCCCGCAGGCGCAGGCTGCCCACTTTCACCAGACCCATCAGCGGGGTGAGTTTCTTGCCGCCTTTGAGGATATCGGCCGAATTCTGCGCCAGAACGGTGAGCTTGCCGCCGCGGATGAACATTTTTTCGCCCATGCTGGCGTCCAGGGTATCGGCATGGACTTTGAGGGCCAGCACCCGCGCGCCCTGGCGGATGTTTTTGTCGATGGTATTGCCTTTGGTGGCCAGGTTCACTTCCAGGTGCGGCAACTGGGCGCGTATGGTGTCCATTTGCACGCTCAGGTCCTTGGCGGTGAGGTCTGCGTTAATCTGGGCCGTGCCGATATGCACCATGTCCAGCTGCGAGAGCCGGGCTTGGGCGCTGAGCGTGGCGTCAATGCTGCCGCTGGCGTCGATTCCCTCCGTAAAGGCCTGGGCCAGAGAGTCTGCCCGGGCGCGGATGCGGCCGCTCACGGCCAGCGCCGGGTCTTTGCCCAGCAGGTCCTGGGCGCTGCCTTTGAGCTTGAGATGGGCGCCGTAGATATCGACCATAAGCTTATGCAGCGTGGCGTTTACCAGCGGCACCTGGCCGCCTCCATAGGTGCCTTTTGCAAAGGCGTCCAGGCTCAGTACGGCATTGGTTTTCAGGTTCTTAAGGACGGGGAAGTTGTCCTCGTATTCGCGAAGGGTGCGGCCCAGCGGAAAGTCCGCCGTGCTGGCGGTGAGGTCCATGTCCAGGTTGCCGTTTGCGCGGCGCCAGACCTCTCCTTGGGCCTTGAGTTCCAGGGCCGATACGGCCAGGTTCAGTTCATGGAGGCGTGCGCCCAGTTCCCCCGGCGCAGGCTGCTCCAGGGTGGCGTCTGCATCCAGGTGGATGGGAATGCGCAGGCGGCCGAAGTCCTCCGTGCGAAGGTGCGTGCGGGCATCTGCCTCCAGCTGAACGCGGCTGTCCCGGGCGTTCACGCGGAGGCGCTCCAGGGCCAGGGCTACGGTGTCGGCCTTATATCGTCCCGAAACAAAGAGGGAGTCAATGCCCAGCTGCGCCCGGGCGTGCTTGAGATCCTCCGTTTCCAGCTTGCCGTCCAGGTTCAGGCGGCGCATGGTGAACAGGCCGTGCAGGGTGTCTTTGGGGTTGGTAAAAACAATGAAGGGACGGTCTGTGAGGTGGATTTCCCGCAGCTTGATGGCGGGAAGCGGCTTGGCGGTGGTGTCTGCGGCCTCACTTGTTTTGACGGGAGCGGCGCTGCCTCCGATGGGGAGGATGTCCCAGTTGGCCGCGGTGGAGTCATAGTAGTGGGCAAAGATGCGGGGACGCGTGAGGGTGAGGCTGTGGATATGGATGGTACCGCCCAGGAGCGCCACGTAGTTGAGCTCCACATCCAGCCGCCGGAAACTGGCCAGGGTATCCTGCCGCTCTTTCCCGGCCTGCTTCTCGTCCTTCCCGGCTCGGCCGTTTTGGCCGTCCTTCCCGGCTTGGCCGGGAATCTCCGGCCGCTGCCATCCGGCCTTCATGAGGCTGAAGCGGCGGCTGCTCTCCGTGTACAGGCTGTCGTACCGGGCATACCGGCTATGCGGATAGGTAACGGAACAGTTGCCCGCCTCCAGGTGCAGGTAGGGGAAACTCTTGATAACGTGCGCTTTAACCTCGCTGAAGTTTACCTCTCCCTCCACATATTCCGCCGCCACCCGGTTCACAATGCGCGTGAGCACCTTGGGCCGCAGCAGCACCTGCAGCGTGACCAGCACCAGCAGCACCAGCCCCACCACCGTGCCCAGCGTCCACAACACCGTATTCCGTATGACCTTCCCCGTTTTCATTCTCACAAATTTAATCAATCTCTCCGAACTGAACAACATCCCGTCGCCCCTTTTATGCACGCCCGCTCCTTCATGTGTTCATGCCCTGTGGCGATTAACCATCTGATTTACAGCAACTTATATACTAATCCTCGTTCAATTTTCGAACGAGGATTATATGATAAGTCATTGTGAGATAGAAAGTTAACGATCACGGCAATGCCCCCTAAACGTAAAATCGGGGCAGGGGAGGGAGCGACAGTTTCCCACAAAGGTGGGATTGTGTTCCCTCTCTCCCCATTTTGCTAAAGAAAATTTGCAGGAAAAGTGATAAATCATTAATTTTGTGAGTTATTTCGAAGTTTAAGTTAAAATCAAATACCAATCTTATGGCAACAACTGCTGATCTGAAGAACGGAATGTACATCATGTTCAACGGCAAACCCTGCGCTGTTGTGTACTTCCAGCATGTGAAACCCGGTAAAGGCCCTGCCTTTGTGAAAACCAAACTGCGTAACCTGGAAAACGGCCGTATCCTGGAGAACACCTTCACCGCCGGTGTAAAACTGGACACCATCTCCGTGGAGCGTCGTCCCTACCAGTTCCTCTATGACGACGGTGAGGCATTCAACTTCATGCACGAGGAAACCTACGAGCAAATCACCCTCCCGCACGACGTTGTGGACAACTCGGACCTCATGAAGGAAGGTCAGCACGTGGAAATGATGTTCATGACGGAGCCGGAAGAGCGCTGCCTCACCTGCGAACTGCCCACCTACGTAACCCTGGAGGTTACTTACAGTGAGCCCGCCGTGAAAGGCAACACCGCCTCTACCAGCGCCCTCAAGGAAGTTACCCTGGAAACCGGTGCAAAAATCATGGTGCCCCTGTTCATCGAAACCGGCGAGGTTATCACCGTAAACACCACCGACCGTTCCTACGGCCAGCGTGTAAAGTAAAGTGAACTTCTATTAATCCCCAAACAATAAACCATTATGAAAAAGTTTTTTGCTTTCGCCATTGTGGCTGTCCTGTCAGCCCTGTGCTTCTCTTCTTGCACTAAGGAAACTGGTCAGTACGTTTACATCGTAGACACAACTTATGACGATAACGGGGACCGGCTCATCACTGCCATGGACAAAGGCTTCCAGGATGCCGGTTTCACCAAGCTCCCGGTTGGTAGCCATGCCTGGTATCTCACCGGAGAGAAGAATTCTTGCAACCAGAAGGCAATCCAGACCTTTAAGGCCCGTGCCCAGTATGTTGACGAGCACCGGGACGAAATTCCCTTTCTCGGTGCCTTGTCTGCGCTTAAAGGTTGTTCGGTAATGTTGAAAGTTGCCACTGGCGGCGAAAATTACGACACCATCGCTACTTACACCTTCGTTAAGGAAGACGCAAAATAGCATTCGCTACTTCTTCCAGCAGCCATTTGGGCGTAGAAGTAGCGCCGCAAATTCCAACCCGGTCTTGGTCACGGAACCAGGCCGGGTTGATTTCTTCCGTGCCGCCAATTACGTAGGTGCGCGGATTCACGCTGCGGCACAGGTCGCTGAGCACTTTTCCGTTGGACGATGACCGCCCGCTCACAAAAAGAATAATGTCGTGCTCACGGGCAAAGGAGAGCAGTCGCTGGTGCCGATTGGCCACCTGCGCGCAAATGGTGTCGTGCACCACAAGGGAAGCGCCCCGCTCCCGCAGCAGCCGGCAGATAGCCGCATACTCGGAAGGGCTCTTGGTGGTTTGGGAGAAAATGGCCATGGGCTGAGCGAAATCCAGCTGGGGCAGTGCCTGCAGCAGCATGGCTTCGTTCTCTACCACCAGGGCATCTCCGCCTACCTGGCCCAGCAGGCCCAGTACCTCTGCATGACCCACGCGGCCAAAGATAATCACCTGCCCATGCATGCCTTCTGCGTGCAGCGAGGCATAGGCTTCGCGGATGCGTTTTTGCAGTTGCAGCACCACCGGGCAGGAGCAGTCAATGACTTCCAGCTTGCGCCGGGCCGCCTCCTCGTACGTGCTGGGCGGTTCCCCGTGCGCCCGGATGAGCACCGTGCCTCCCTCGGGCACTTCCGACAAACTCTTAACCGTGATGAGCCCGCGCTGCTCCAGGCGGGACAGTTCTGCCTCATTATGGACGATATCGCCCAGCGAATACATGCGCGAATGGGTGCTCAGGTATTCCTCGGCCCGGGTGATGGCCCGGATAACGCCCCCGCAGAAGCCGGAACCGGGGTCTATCTCTACGCTTACCATGACAGACCGGGGCTTTCCAGCAGGCCGAATTTTCCTTGCAGCAGGCCCAGCATCCAAACCAGTTCCTCGTGCAGGGTCATGTGCGTGTTGTCCAGCACATAAGCGTCTGCGGCCTGGCGGAGGGGCGAGGTTTCCCGGTGGGAATCCCGGTAATCGCGTTCTTCCAGATTGGCCCGAACCTCCTCCAGCGTTACGTTTTCTCCCTTGGCAAGGTGCTCTTCGTAGCGCCGACGGGCCCTCTCTGCGGGCTCCGCCGTCATGAAAATCTTTACCTCTGCGTTGGGGAAAACGGTGGTGCCAATGTCCCGGCCGTCCATGATGACGCGCCCCCCGGCGGCAAAACCGTGGAGTTTATCGTCCACAAAATGGCGCACAAACGGCAGGGCGCTCACCGGGCTGGCAAACTTGGATACGCCCAGCGTGCGGATTTCGCCCTCAATACAACGGTCCCCGAGGAAGAGTTTCGTGGCACCCTCCTCCCGGCGGAAATGCAGCTCCAGCGACGGCAGAAGGGCTTGTAGTCCTTGCTCGTCAAACGTGGCATCCTCGTGCGCGAGCCCCGCCTCCAGGGTGCAAAGGGCCACGCCGCGGTACATGGCGCCGCTGTCCAAATACAGGAAGCCAAACTCCGCAGCCACCATTTTGGCGAAAGTGCTTTTTCCGGTCGATGAATAACCGTCTACGGCAATGATGATATCGGGAATGCTCATATTACATAGTCTTTTACGTCTTGCGCCGTGACCGGAGAACCGCCCAGGATAAGGAGGCGCTCCACTACGTTGCGCAGTTCACGGATGTTGCCGGGCCAGGCGCGCTCTGTAAGCAGTTTTATGGCCTCCGGCGAGAATTCCCGCACGGGTTTGCCGCTCTCTGCGCAGATGCGCTCGGAAAAATGGCCAATCAGGAGCGGGATGTCCTCCTTGCGCGCATCCAGGGCCGGCACCTTGAGGACAATGACGCTGAGCCTGTGGTACAGGTCTTCGCGGAAATTGCCCTTCTGAATCTCTTCCTGCAGGTTTTTGTTGGTGGCGGCAATTACGCGAACGTCCACCGTAATCTCTTTGTCACCGCCCACCGGGGTGAGCTTGCGCTCCTGCAGCACGCGCAGCACCTTGGCCTGCGCCGGCAGGGACATGTCGCCAATCTCGTCCAGGAAAATGGTGCCGCCGTCTGCCTGCTCAAATTTGCCCTTGTGGTCTTTGATGGCCGATGTGAAGGAGCCTTTTTTGTGGCCAAACAGTTCACTGTCAATGAGTTCCGACGGAATGGCGGCGCAGTTCACTTCCACGAAGGGCATCATGGAGCGCTCGCTGAGCTGGTAAATGCTCTGGGCTACCAGTTCCTTACCGGAACCGTTGGGCCCGGTGATGAGCACGCTGGCCTGGGTGGGGGCCACCTTGCCGATCATCTCCCGAAGGTGTTCCACCGGGGCCGATGCTCCAATCATCTCCCGGCCGTAAATCTTCTTTTTCAGGATTTTGGTCTGGGTGACCAGCTTGGCCTTGTCCGTGGCGTTTTTGAGGGTAATCAGGATGCGGTTCAGGTCCAGCGGCTTTTCAATAAAGTCGAAGGCGCCCTTTTTGATGCAGTCCACCGCCGTGGAAATATCGGCATGGCCGGAAATCATGACAACCGGCGTTTCCACGCCGTCCTCGATGAGTTTCCCCAGCATCTCCGTTCCGTCCATCTCCGGCATTTTGATGTCGCAGAAGATGGCGTCGTACTTTTCTTTTTCTGCCTTCTCCAGGCCTTCCTTGCCGTTTTCTGCGGCCTCTACCTGGTAACCTTCCATTTCCAGGATTTCCTTGAGGGAGTAACGGATGGCCCGTTCGTCGTCTACAATCAGAACTTTCATCGTCTCAGTATCTTTCTACAAATATATTCATTTTTTTGCAAACCCCCTATGCCTTGGGGTATTTCACCGTGAAGCAGGCACCGCCCAGGTTGAAGGACTTGCTGTAGGAAATGGACCCGCCGCAGTGGTCCACAATGCGCCGGCAAATGGCCAGCCCCAGGCCGCTCCCGCTGGTTTTGGTGGTGAAGTCCGGCGTAAAAATCTTGTCCTGGTTGGCGGCGTCCACTCCCGGGCCGTTGTCCTCTACCACAATGTCGTAGAAGCCGTCTTCGGTGGCGTTGCGCAGCGACACCACCAGGCGTTTGTCGCCCGCGTTCCCGTCGATGGCCTGGATGGCGTTGGTAAGGAGGTTCACCACCACGCGGGTGAGCTGCGGGCGCGGCGCCATTACATAGGCCCCGGAGAGGCCGAAATAGTCCAGCTGAAGGTCGTCCCTGGAGTCAAACAGGTCCACTTCCTGCCGGATAAGGGCATCCAGGTCCAGGCGCTCCGCTTTTTGGTCGTACATCTTGGCGAAAGTGGAGAACTGGTCGGCGGAGTCGGCCAGCAAATCTACATGATACAGAACTGTTTGCGCCACTTCGTCAAAGCGCTCCTGCCAGGCGGGGTTGCCGGTGGCTTTCATGCGCATGAGCATCTGGAGCTGCAGTTTGATGGGCGTGAGCGGGTTTTTGAGGTCGTGCGCCACGCGCCGCGCCATGTCCGTCCAGGCTTTGTCGCGCTCCACCTGCGCCAGGCGGCGGGAGCTCTCGCCCAGATCCCGCACCATGCGGTTATAGGCCTGCACCAGGGGCGTAATTTCGTCCTCCTGGTTGTATTCCAGCGGCTCCAGGTGATCTACATCCGTTACGGTCATCTTCCGGCGCAGCTCCGCGATGGGGCGGAACATCCTGCTCACCACTTCAAAGGTGACAAAGCGGGAAATCATCAGGAGCAGCAGGAAAATGGTAATGACGGTGGCAATGTGCAGGATGGCCTCCGTCTCCAGGTCGTGGGTGATGTCGGTGAAGGGGGACGATACAATGGCCACCATGCGGCCGCTGCTGTTCATCACAGGGGCGTACAGGGCATAGTAGCTGCGCCGGCCCGCCCGTTCCCGGTGCATGTAAAAGCGCTTGTGGCTGTACATGATTTCCTTGTAGGCGGCATCGTCCAGCCGGTGTCCCAGAATCATGCGGTCGTACACTTCCGGGGTGGTGCTCATGACTACGCGCCCCGAAAGGTCGAAGAGGGAGATGTCGCACTTGAGGTTGTTCCCCACGCCTTCCACCGTCGCCAGAACGGCCGTGGTACGCACCTCTTCCGGGTCTTCCACCTGCCGCAGGCGCTCCTGCAACATGCCCTGCAGCGCATTGATGCGCGAGGTCATGATGCTTTCCATATCGGCATTGTTGCGCTTGTAGACAAACCAGACGGAGAAGCCGGCCATGGCCACCAGCGTGACCAGGAGCGAAAGGTACATCACCAGGCTGATCCGTGTCTGGTAGTAGCGTTTTTCTCCGCTGCCGCGCGGACGCCAGGTGAGGATAGAGAGCAGCAGGAAGGCCAGGATGGCAAAGAGGAAGCCCTCCACCACATAATACAGCCATTCGGTGCTGGGGCGGGAAAGCACAATGATTTCCCCTTCCGACACATTGTGCATAAAGTGGCACCAGCCTTCCAGGTCTACATGCGCTACGGCATTGCTTTCCAGTACTTTAAGGCGGTCTGAATAAACGGTGGGGTAAGGATACAGGCCCTTGTACTGCACCAGGCGGCCATCCACGTATTTGGCCCAGGAGTACACCGGCGGCAGCGACACGCGTCCCGGGTCTGCGATGCCCAGGAGGCTCAGGTAGCCGCGGTCCTCGCGGTTGTGCTTGGATTCCACCGTCACCAGCACCGAGTGCGCGCCCTTGTCCTTCACATAATAGGTGAACAGGCCGGTATAGGAGGTGCGTCCGCTGCCTATTGTACTGTAAAAGAAGTGGGAATTCTCGCCCAGCCGTACGCCGCTCCGGATGCGGTCCTGGAACAGGGCGGTGGCGCTTACGTCGTCCGGAAGCTGCACGGCAATGTCGTAGTCCTGTGAAATGCGGCCCATGTAGGCGCTCACCAGGCGGCCCTGGATGATGCCGGCGCTGCTTTCGATGACCGACAGGGCGCCAATCATGGGGTCTGCCGCAATGGCGTTTTCCACGCTCCGAAGCTGGATTTCCAGGGCAATATCGCGGTCCATGGCCAGGCGGTTGGCCCA
The DNA here is from genome assembly GCA_900317845.1 of uncultured Bacteroidales bacterium. Lineage (GTDB taxonomy): Bacteria > Bacteroidota > Bacteroidia > Bacteroidales > UBA932 > Cryptobacteroides. The sequence goes on along the minus strand of ONII01000001.1, from coordinate 93,505 downwards.
CACGTCTACGCGCCGCTGCTCCTTCTGGAAGCCAAAATAGGACGATGCCACCACAAAGTACACGCCCACAACAAAGGCGTAGCACACGCGCCCGCCGGCAGAGAACATGTCGTAGCGGAGGCCCGTAAGCGAACGCACAAGGGGCGAGAGCATTTGCAGCAGCAAGGGAATTGCAATGGACAGGGCCAGGAACGACAGGTATACGGTGGCCGTGTAGCCGCTGATGAGCCCCACCTTATATAGCTCCAGGTTGATGCTGGAGTTGACGGTAATGCTGCGGAAAATCAGGTGCATGTACGTGCAGATGGCCGCGGTCATAAGGACCAGGACCGCTACGAGCACTCCTTGCAGCACCGGACGGTGCTTTTCTCTGAGGGCCTTGAGGAGGGTCCATCGGACCAGATACACATCCAGCACCAGCAGCGTAATGCCCAGGTTCACCAGCAGGACGGCGCCCAGCGAGTAGAACAGGGGACCGTCTGCGTACAGCAGGGGAGAAAACAGCTGGGTGGAGGCGCTGAGTCCGCGTCCGTACAGGTACATGCCGGTGAGGGCACAGGCCTGCAGCAGCACGGTGACGCCCAGGGTGGAGAGCGTGGGATGGGACACCAGAAGAAGCACCAGGCCCACGATAAGCAGCCCCAGGGCTATCCACAGCAGGGTGGAATGCCGCTGGCTGCTTTCCGAGAGGGTTTCTGCGGTGAGCTTGAAAAGCGGCGTGCCGCCGACCGTCACCGATGCCCCGGTGCCTTCCGAGAGCGGCCGGACGGTGTAGTGTTGGTCGGCCCCGAAGTGCCGGTTGATGCCGTTGAGCGAGCCGGCTTGCAGCTCGTTCACAATCTCCAGGCCGGCGATGATGGTGCAGTCGTCCCCCTGCACCTTCTTTTCCAGGTACCATTTGGGCCCGTGGTTCACGTAATGGAGTTCCTCCGTGGCGTCTTTCAGGGGCGATGAAAAATTGCCCCGGCTGTCTCCCAGCCGGTTCACCAGGGTTTGCGGCCGAATATCGTCACTGCGGATGGGGAACTGGTTGGCCCAGCTTTGCAGGGTGTCTTCTACGTAGCGGTACACCACCATGTCTTCCGGCAGGCCGTCCAGCGCCATCCATTCGCTCACGCTGGTATGTAATCCCTTGTCGATGAAGTGGTCCAGGATGTTGAGGCGTTTTTCTACCCGGTGGCCCATCTCCTCTGCGGCCAGCTCTACGTTGCTCCGGCCGCCCGTGAAGAAAGAGGCGGCAAACACCGCTACGGCGACGGCAATGAGCACGACGCCGGACCACAGCCGGATGTGTCTGGTTTTATTCATGGTGGTAGGGTTCACCTTTCAGGATGGTGAACGCACGGTACAGCTGTTCTGCAAATATCGTGCGTACCATCTGGTGTGAGAAAGTCATTTTTGAGAGGGAAATCTTTCCTTGGGCGCGCGCGTACACGGCGTCGGAAAAACCGTAGGCACCGCCGATCGTAAAAATGAGGTTGCGCCCGCCGGCGGCAAGCTGCTTTTCCATGAACGCGGCAAATTCCAGGCTGCGGAACTCCGTCCCGTGCTCATCCAGAAGGATCAGCGTGTCTCCCTGGCCCACTTGCCTCAGGATGAGCTCTCCTTCCTTCTCCTTGATTTGCTGCTGGGTAAGGGCCGATACTTTCTTGAGTTCCGGTATTTCCGTTACGGAAAAGGGCACATAGTGCTTGAGCCGGGACGTGTACAAATCCAGGCCTTCCTTTACCCATTTCACGTCGGTTTTCCCAACCGTCACAAGAATAATGTTCATATCGTCACAAAAGTAACAATTCGGCGCGGAATTTGCAAGATAAACCGTTGGTGAAACAAAGATTCCATATGCTCCTGGTAGCCGGTGCCCTCTTGGGCGCGGGCTATACGGCGCATGCGCAGTCTTTCTTTACCACCAGCGTGCAGGCCCAGCGCCTCAAACAGGACGACGGTTTTGCGGTCTTCTCCTCCATTACCAAGTATATGGCCGCAGGGGACGCCGCTTCGCTTTCCTCCTGGTTCGCAGACAATCTGGACGTCACCATTATCTCGTCGTCCCGCAACTGTTCCAAAAAACAGGCCCGTGAAATCCTCCGCAGCTTCTTTGAGGCCAATACGCCCCGCTCTTTCACGGTTACGCACAAAGCCTCGGAGGCCAACAAGAAATACATGATTGGCCAGCTCAATGCCGGAGGGGAACTGTTCCAGGTAACCATTTACGCCACGTCTTCCGGCGGCGATCCCTACAAAATCCAGCAGCTGAATATCTCGCGCCAAACGGCGTATTAAAAAGAATCCCCGGCCAAGGCGCCGGGGACTCTTTTTTCGTTATTTCCCTTCCGGAATCATGTGTACGTCGCACTGCGGGAACGGGATGGTGATGCCGTTTTCATTCAACACATTGTAGATGAGCTCGCGGGCGCGGTTGGCATAGCCCCACCGTTCCTCTACCAGTACAAACTGCTTGAGGGCCACGGTGATGCCGCTGTCTCCAAATTCGGAAAGCCCCACGCTGACCCCGCGATTGGGATCCACGATGTCGCGGCCATACTTGTCCTTGCCTTGGAGTTGTTGACTGGCCTCGATGAGCAGCTCGCGCACTTTCTGGATATCTGTACCGTAGCTTACGTCTACCGGCACGCTCACATACTCGTAGGCGCTGCCGCGCGTGAGGTTCTTGAAGTTCTTGTTAAAGAGAGCGGTGTTGGTAAAGGAGATAATCACCTCGCCCACGGACTGAATCTGGGTGGTCTGGTAACTGACGGAAGCCACCTTGCCGCGGATGCCGTCGCATTCAATCATGTCGCCCACCCTGAGGCGTCCGCCCATGAGCTGGATACCATAAATGAAGTTGTTGATGATATCCTTCAAGGCAAGACCCACACCGGCACTGAGGCCGCCGGCAATAAGGCCCAGGGCCCCCGTGGGGATGTTCAGCGTCACAATGAAAAGGTCGGCATACACAAACCAGATAAATACGCTGATGAGGCTGTTGCCCAGGGAAAGGTTAATCTCGTTGGTGCGCACGGTCTGTATCTCGTGCTTGCGAAGGTAGCGGCGGTAGGCAAGGACCTGCCACAGCACGTGGATGGCTTTGTTCAGGTAACGGAACACCAGGAACATCTCTATAAGGAAGAGGATGCTGAAAATGGAAACCTGGAATTCGCCCTGGCTCAGGAAGGGCTTCTCGAAGATGGACAGGTACAGGTCCCTGAATTCGAACACGCCCAGGGCCCAATAGGCGCAGATGGGCAGGGAGCTCAGGGCCATCAGGGGGATGATGACCTCACGGATGAGGTCGTAGAACCAGCTGGCACCGAAAAGCAGTTTTTTCTTGTCCTGTCCGGATACGTAAGTGATTTTGGCGTCGTAGGCCTCCATACGCTTGTTCAGCCGTTTCTCCTTGTACAGGAGCAGCAGTTCCCAGATAGAGGCAATCATCAGGATCAGGGCCAGTTGGAAGTACCACCATACCAGGATGATGAGGGCCATGAAGATGTAACCCACCAAACCGATAATGACGGCAACGGCCGTAATGGCGAAGGAAATCCAGCCAATGATGGCGTCTGTCCTGTCTGCCTTTCCGCCGTTTTGCAAGTTGGCGACGAACTGCCACAGCGCCATTCCCAGGAGCAGGGGCGGGAAGAACAGGTTCATGAAGGAATTGGGCACAAACAGCACCCGGCAACTGATGACAAACAGGGCCGTGAAAATAGTGGGCAGGTATATCCGGACACTGCGGGAGAGCTTGGCGGGTTCCAGCCGGATGAGGAGGGCCGCATAGATGGCCATCAGCAGGCCCAGGAACGTGTGCATGATGCTGATAGCCTTGCGCGCGGTGTCGTCTTCGACGCTCTCGTAGCTCAGGATAAAGAACACGACACAGCCCAGCAGCAGCGCCAGGTAGCGCTTTTGCTCTTTGGCCACCCGCTTTTTCAGCGGCTTGATGAATTTGTACGCAGGCCACATCACCAGGGCGGACAGGCCCCACAGGAGGAAGAAGACCAGGACATACATGATGAGCCAGTAAATTCTGGCCGAGTTGATGAGTCGGGTGTTATTGGAAATCTCCTCGTCGGTATAGTTGGCTTCCTTGCTGGTCAGCGCCTGCCAGATGTCGGAGAAACTGTATTTCTCGCTCATGTCCCTGCGGACCTTTTTCCAGTATCTTCCGGGCTCGGAGAGAATGGTGAACCAGGGTGTCTGCCCCTCTACAAATACTTTGTCTTCAATGATATCATAGTATTCCCGGGCGTAGTTATAGGATTCTTCCATCCGCAGGCGGGCTTCCCGGTAATGGGTGCTGTCCGCCATCACCAGTTCCCGCGTCTGGGCATACATTTTCAGGAGCTCCGATGCGTACAGCAGGCAGGAGTCGCGGTCGGCCTGGCCAATCTCGCTCAGGATAAACGCCGGCGTACCGGCCTCGCTAGTAACGGTGTCCTGCTGCGCGGCGGCGTTCATGGCTACGACGGTTTCCACCTGCTCGTGCAGGTTTTGCTCCAGGAGACTCTCGTTTTGCAGCAGATGCACATCCAGGGAGTCGTTGTGGTAGGCCAGGCTGTCCGGCACCACTTCTACGTCCAGAAGCTCCGGCGGAAGACGGCGCAGGGACTCGATGAGGCGCGCATAGCGGTTAATCTCCACATCCAGGGAGAACACAATGCGGTCGTACGGGGTGCGGTTCTTGTTGAAGTCTTCGTACTCACTGCTTACCTTCTCCAGCGCATAACTGATGTCAAAGGCGTATTCCTGTTTCTGGGAGTACAGCATCAGGGACAGGTCGTTGCACTTTTTGACGATGTCCACCATCTTCTGGTGCTGAATCTCGTAGGTTTCCCGCTGCTCTTCCCGGGTGCTGTCTATCCGCTTGTATTCGTGATACAGTTCACGGCGAAGGTTGGACAGGGTGGCGTCCAGGCCCATTCCGGTAAATACGGCCAAGGCGGGGACGGCGATGGCAAGCAGCAAGACGAGCGTGCTAAGGAGTTTCCGTTTCTTCATGTTCTCGACAATTAAAGCCGCAAAGTTAATAATTATTTACTCGGCTTCCAACACAAAGACCGCGGAGGAATACAGCTGCGGGAGGCGGGGGTTGAAGGCGCCGCCCATGAGGAAGGAGCCCGTGAAGGACTGGCCGTTTCCCCACCAGCAGGAAGCATCCACGTTCTGCTCCACTACCTTATATTTACGGGCCGGATCCAGGCCCTGCAGGCGGAACACTTTGCCGCCCACGGTGCGGGGTTCAAAGGCCACGCAGTAGGTGAACACCACGGCGCGGGACTTGTCCTCGGACACATACATAACGCCGTAATAATTAGAATTATAGGGCGATGCAAAGCGGTACAGGTCTCCGCTGAACACCAGGTCTCGGTACTGCTTGTACGAGCCAATGCAGCGCTCCGCCAGGGCACGTTCCTCCCCGGAGAGGTTCCGCGGCTGGAGCTCCATGCCCAGGCGGCCGGAGCAGGCCATGTCAAAGCGGAACTTGAGCGGAGTCACATTGCTGGTCTGGTGGTTGGGCACGGTGGAAACGTGCGAGGCCATGATGCAGGCGGGGTAGGTGAGGCTCTGGGAATACTGGATGAAGGCCCGCTGGAGGGCGTCGGTATCGTCCGAGGTCCAGACCTCGTTGCAGTAGCGAAGGGACCCGTAGTCTACGCGGCCGCCGCCGGAGGAGCAGCACTGAACCAGCACGTGCGGGTATTTCTCCCGGATGCGGCGCATCACGTTGTACAGGCCCTGGACATAAGAAATGTAGAATTTGTCCTGCGCGGCGCCCAGGTACGGGCTGCCAAAGCTCTGGATAACGCGGTTGCAGTCCCATTTGATGTAGTCGATGTTAGGGGCCAGCTGCATGGTGCGGTCAAAGATGCCATAGACAAATTCCTCTACGGCCGGGTTGGCCAGGTCCAGCACCCACTGGTTGCGGCCCTGATAAATTTCGCGGCCGGGGCTCTGCACCACCCATTCCGGATGGGCGTGGGCCAGGTCCGAGTCCGGATTCACCATTTCCGGCTCTATCCAGATACCGAACTTGAGCCCCTTGGAGTGAGCGTAGGAGGCTACATAGTCAATGCCTTCCGGCAATTTTTTCACATTGACCTCCCAGTCCCCGAGGCCCGCATTGTCGGAGTTGCGGGGGAAGTTGTTGCCAAACCAGCCGTCGTCCAGCACAAACATCTCAAGGCCCATTCCGGCGGCATCGTCAATCATCCGAAGGAGCGTTTCCGTGGTAAAGGTGAAGTAGGCGCCTTCCCAGCTGTTGAGCAGGGTGGGATTCACCTCCCCGCCGCCGTACACGCTGTATTTCCGGGCCCAGCGGTGGAGGTTGCGGGAGGCTCCGCCGGCGCCCTCGCAGGACCAGGTGTAAATCATTTCCGGGGTTTCAAAACGCTCGCCGGCGGCCAGGGGCCAGGCGCTGGCATACGGGCTGATGCCGGTAAGGATGGTCAGGCGCCCGCCGGCATCGCGGTCGAAGCTCAGGCGGTAGTTGCCGCTCCAGGCCAGGGCGCCGGCAATGACCTCGCCGGTGGTTTCGCTGAACTCCCGGGTGTTCAGGCTCAGAAGGAACGAGGGGTTGTTCCCCTGGGTGGCCTGCACCCCGCGCCGGCTCTCGATGACTTTAAGGTCGTGCCCCAGCACCTCCTGCTCCAGCTGCATTTCCTGCGCCCAGGAGCCCCAGGTGTGGGACAGCAGGTAATCTTTGGCGTCCAGGTACAGGGCCGATGAGGCATAGTTCAGGAGCTCCACAGGCTTTTCCCCGTCGTTGTAAATCTCTGTGTGAATGGTAATTACGTCCTCCTTTGTATAGGCGTTGTACACCAGCTTCACCTGCAGGCCGGTCACATAATCTTTGAGGTCGATGGCGGTGCTGACGCAGCCTTCCCGCTTCTCCACGGTGCTGCCGGTAAAATACAGCTCTGTATTATGGGTGCCATCGGCATACTTTACCTGCAGGGCGGGTTCGCCAATATAGCGGCCGCCGGTGGCGGGGTAGGCCATGCCCTCGCAGCTGTTGTAGTCTTCCTGGGAAAAGGCCATGCCCAAGTACTGCCCGGGGTCTCCCATGGGCGCCCCGTAATGCAGGTTCTTTACCAGGCCGTTCTCCTGCACCAGGAGGATGAGGGCGGTGTGCTCCGTCTCTATGGCAATCACCTGCCGCTCTACGGCGGGAATGGCTACGGTCTGGTGGGTGAATTTTTTGGCTTTTCGGGCCTCAGTGTTGAGCGGAAGCAGCAGGAGCGCTGCAGCAAGGAAAAGGGTCAGTTTCATGTGGCTACAATATATTTCCTGCAAGATATGCAGAATTTTGCAAAAAAGGAAAAAAGCATGTGAAAATAGTATCAAAAATTTTTATCTTTGCAAAAAACACTAAAGCGATGAACGCCGTTTTACGGGAAATTACCCCCATCACGGAAAAAGACTGCCTGTACATTGTGGAAAGGCACAAGAGCGAGTTCCTGTACCCGCTCCATTCCCACATGGAGTTTGAGCTCAACTTCATTGAAAACGGGGCCGGCGTAAAGCGCGTGATAGGAGACAGCGTGGAAGAAATAGGGGAGTATGAACTCACCCTGGTGGCGGGGGAGCAACTGGAGCACGCCTGGGAGCAGGGCGTCTGTACGGCGCCGGATGTGCGGGAAATCACCATCCAGTTTGCGCAGGACTTGTTTGACGGCGCCGGCATGAACAAAAACATCTTTGACGATATTCACCAAATGCTTCAGCGGGCACGCCTGGGGCTCACCTTTTCCCTGAAAACCATCATGCGCGTATACCCCCAGCTGGATACGCTGGCCCATGAGACAGAGCCGTTTGAGCAGTATATGAGCTTCCTCAAGATGATGCACGAGCTGGCCAGGGCGGAGGATGCCCGCGTCCTTGCCAGCAGTTCCTTTGCCCGGGCCGACGACAACACCCAGAGCCGCCGGATCAAGAAGGTGGAGCAGTACATCAGTGAGCATTACGCAGAGGATATCCGCCTGGAGGACCTCTCTGCCCTGGTGGGCATGGCTCCCAGTGCGTTCAGCCGCTTTTTCCACCAGCGCACCGGCCGCACGGTGGTGGACTATATTACCGATATCAGGCTGGGAAACGCCGCCCGGCTCCTGGTAGATACCACGCAGAACATCTCCGAGGTATGCTACAGCTGCGGCTTCAACAACCTGTCCAATTTCAACCGGGTGTTCAAAGCCAAGCGCGGGTATACGCCGCGGGATTTCCGTACGCTTTTCAAGAAAACCAAGGTCTTCGTGTAGTTGTTAAAAAAGTATCATTCTTGGCTAAATTCGTATTAGTTTACCCGTGCAAATCCACCTAAATTTGCATTAGATAAACAATTATGTCGGCCAACATAATGAAACTAACACTAAAAACTGTGCTTGGGGCCTGTCTCGCCCTTGCCATATCTGCTTGCAGTGCAGCACCTTCCTTCGTCAGCACAAGGGGGGGGCAATTTATCAAAAACGGTAATCCCTATACCTATATCGGTACCAACTTTTGGTACGGTCCCATCTTGGCGTCAGAAGGCCAGGGCGGTGATTATGAGCGACTTACTCGCGAACTGGACACCCTCAAATCCCTGGGGGTAACCAACCTGCGAGTCCTGGTGGGCGCAGACGGCCCTTCGGGCGTATTCTCTCGCGTGGAGCCCACCTTGCAAACCGCCCCGGGTGTGTACAATGATACTTTATTAACAGGTCTGGACCGTTTTTTAGTGGAATTGGGAAAACGGGACATGCAGGCGGTTCTTTTCCTGAACAACTCCTGGGAGTGGAGCGGCGGCTATGGCCAGTATCTGGAGTGGGGGACCGGTGAAAAGGCCCTCATCCCGCTGGTAGACGGCTACTGGCCCTTCATGCAGCAAATGCGTAAGTTCCAAACCTCCACGGAAGCCCAGCAGCTCTTCTTTAATCACGTAAGGGCCATCGTGGGGCGCACCAACAGCCTCACCGGCAAGCCGTACAAGGAAGATCCCGCCATTTTCTCCTGGCAAATCGGCAACGAGCCCCGTTGTTTCTCGGACGACGAGCAAATTCAGGACGGTTTCATCGGCTGGCTCACGGAGGCGGCCCGTATCATCAAGGAACTGGACCCCAATCACCTCCTTTCCACCGGCAACGAGGGCTGGATGGGCAGTGAGCAGGACTGGGACCTGGTTCGCCGCATCAACACCATTCCCGGCGTAGACTACATGACCATCCACATCTGGCCCTACAACTGGAGCTGGGCCAGTGCAGAAGACCTGGAAGGTACCCTGGATGCCGCCATCGGCAAAACGGCGGAATACCTGGCGCAGCATGCTACGCTTGCGCAGGAACTGGGCCTGCCGCTGGTGTGCGAGGAATTCGGGTTCCCGCGGGACGGCTTTTCCCCGGCCATGAGCGCCACCACGCGCGTGCGTGATTCCTATTATAAATACCTCTTCGGCCAGGTAGGTGAGACTCTTCAGGGAGCCAACTTCTGGGGCTGGAGCGGCTTTGCCGTACCGCTGCACGAGCAGTGGGAAAGCGGAGACCCTTACACCGGAGACCCTGCCCAGGAGGCCCAGGGCCTGAACGGCGTGTATGTCACGGACACCACCGTGGACATCCTTAAAAATGCAATACAAAACCTTAACCAATAACTAATTATTAACCCAAAATCTAGTAGCATGAAACAAAAATTTGTGACCTTCATGCTGGCACTCCTTGCCACTACGGCCCTGTTCGCACAGAACAAGGTGACGGGTAACGTCTCTGATGCCCAGGGACCGGCGATCGGCGTGTCTGTCGTGGAGAAGGGCACCAACAATGGTGTCATCACAGACATCGATGGAAACTACGCGATTACAGTGAAGCCCGGCGCTACACTCGTATTCTCTTCCATCGGCTATGCAACGCAGGAAATCGCCGTTGGCTCCCAAAAAGTCATCGACGTTGTCCTGTCAGAGGATACCGAATTCCTGGACGAGGTTGTCGTCGTGGGTTACGGTACCATGAAAAAGAGCGACCTTGCCGGCGCATCCGTCTCCATGAAGGAAGACGCCATCAAGGGCTCCATCATCACCAACATCGACCAGTCCCTCCAGGGCCGTGCAGCCGGTGTTACTGCGGTACAGACTTCCGGTGCTCCGGGTTCTTCCTCCAGCATTCGCGTGCGTGGTCAAGCTACCATTAACGCCAATGCGGAGCCTCTGTACGTAGTTGATGGTGTCATCATGCAGGGTGGCGGTTCTTCCGGCGCAGACTTCGGTCTGGGCGATGCCCTGGGTAACGGTGCCGTTTCCACGGTTTCCCCGCTGTCCACCATCAACCCCGCGGACATCGTGAGCATGGAAATCCTGAAGGATGCCTCGGCCACCGCCATTTACGGTGCCCAGGGTGCTAACGGCGTTGTGCTCATCACCACCAAGCGCGGTAAAGCCGGCGGCGCCAAATTCTCCTACGACGGCATGTTCGCCGTCCAGCGCCAGACCAAGCGCATCGGCCTGCTGAACCTGCGCGAGTTCGCCGAGTATTACAACGAACTGGCTGCCGTGGGCATGGTAGGCGCCAACGACTATTATTCCGATCCCTCTATCCTGGGTAAGGGTACCAACTGGCAGGACGCCATCTTCCGTACGGCGCTCCAGCACCAGCACCAGGTAAGCGCCCAGGGCGGTACGGACAGGGTGCAGTACTATGTATCCGGTTCCTTCATGAACCAACAGGGTACCATCATCGGCTCCAACTTCCGCCGTTTCGGCGCCCGCGCCAACCTGGACGCCAAACTCAAAGACTGGTGGAAGATCGGTCTCAGCGTGTCCTACTCCAACACGGATGAAGACATGAAGCTGGCCGATTCCGACGAAGGTATCATCGGTTACTCCCTCACCTCCCTGCCTTCCGCTCCTATTTATGACCAGGACGGCAACTACTACAACATTTCCATGAAGAACTATTCCATCATCAACCCGGTGGCCATGGCTATGTTGGAGCAGATCAAACTCAAACGTCAGAAACTCAACGGTAATATCTTCTCAGACCTTACCCTTCCTTTCTTCAAGGACCTGACCTGGCACGCAGAACTGGACTACGACCTGTCCTATAGCGCCGCAGAGACCTTCAACCCGTCGGTGAGCCTGGGCTCCTACCAGCGCGCCGCCAACGAAGTCCGCGAACAGAAGAACAACTCCATCTACTGGGCCCTCAAGAACTACCTCACCTACAGCCACACTTTTGGTAAGCACAGCATTACCGCCATGGTAGGTCAGGAAGTATGGGCCAGCAAGTGGGACTACATGAGCGTATTCAACACCGCCCTCCCGTCCAACGATGTAGTGAACCCGTACCTGGGTACCGGTACCCCCACCATCGGCTTCGGTTTCGGCGACAGCGCCATGGCTTCCTTCTTTACCCGTGAAACCTACAACTACGACAACCGTTACATCGGAACATATACTTTCCGTTACGATGGTTCCTCTAACTTTGGTCCCAACAAACGCTGGGCTCCGTTCCACTCCGTGGCAGTAGCATGGCGCTTCTCCAATGAGAAGTTCTTCGAAGGAGCAAGAAAGGTCCTCAACGACGGTAAACTCCGTTTCGGTTGGGGTCAGACCGGTAACTCCAGCATTGGCTCCTACAAGTGGGGTACTTCCATGACCAAGGTGGCCACCGGCCTGGGCAGTGCCTATCGTCAGGCCAACATGCCCAACCCCAACGTGATGTGGGAGAAGCAGGAACAGTTCAACGTGGGTCTGGACCTGAACTTCTTCAACAACCGCCTGAATTTTGTGGTGGAATGGTACAACAAGACCTCTAAAGACATGCTCATGCCGCTCCAGCTGCCCTCTTACATGGGTACCGGCGGTAACGGCTCTTCCGCCCTGGCATCTCCTTGGGGTAACTACGGTACCATCCGCAACACTGGTTGGGAATTCACCATCAACGCCCACCCCGTGGAGACCAAGAACTTCCACTGGAGCACGGAAGGCCAGATTTCCCTGAACCAGAACAAACTGGTTGCCCTGGCCGGTACGGCCTCCGCCGCCATTGTAGGTTATGGCCAGTGGAACGACGTTGTTTCCGTGTCCAACATTGGCGAACCGCTCTATAGCTTCTACGGCTATGTGACGGACGGTATTTACCAGAGCATAGAGGAAGTGATGGCCGGACCTGTCATGGAAAACATGAAGAATACCACGGTGGACGCCGAGGGTATCGCCCATCCTTCCCAGAATCCGGCCGACTACAACCAGTACAACACCACCTGGATTGGTGATATCCGCTTCAAGGATCTTAATGGAGACGGTAGAATCACCGAGGCGGACCGTACCAACATCGGCTCTCCGATGCCCAAGTTCACCTTTGGTTGGACCAACACCTTCACCTACAAGAACTGGGACCTGACCATTTTCCTGAACGGTTCCTATGGCAACAAGGTACTCAACTACCTGAACATGCGCGTAGGCAACATGAAGAGCGCCTGGGCCAACCAGCCCACCAGCGTGCTGTCCCGCACCAAGCTGGCCCCCATCGACTCCGAAAAAGAGTACGACGGCACCAATAACGTGTGGAACTGGTACGAGGATCCCACCAACGTGAAGATTGCCAATCCGGGTTCCAAACTACCGCGTGCCACCACCGGCGACCCCAACGACAACGACCGCCTGAGCGACCGCTATATTGAGGATGGTAGCTACCTGCGTATCAAGAACATTACGCTGGGCTATACCTTCCCCAAGAAGTGGCTGCAGAAAGTGAAGATTGAGAACCTGCGTGTCCAGGTGAACATCCAGAACCTTCTCACCTTCACCAAGTACACGGGCTATGACCCCGAAATCGGTGCCAGTACCGCTTCCGTCAACGTGATGGGCCTGGATAACGGCCGTTATCCTTCTCCTACTACGTATTCCTTTGGTGTCAATCTTACATTCTAATCAAGGGAGGAACAGAGAATATGAAAAATGTTTTGAAATATATCGCTATTGCAGCCGTTGTGCTGGTAGCCGCTTCTTCCTGCGAAAAGTTCCTGGACCGTCCCGCCAAGGACAGCTACAACTCCCAGAACTTCTATCAGGACGAGCAGCAGTGCATCCAGGGTGTCAACTACTTGTACAACTCTCCCTGGTATGACTTCATCCGCGGCTTCTACCGTGTAGGCGAGTGCTTCTCCGGTAACTATTACATGGGCAGCAGCCCTTACCTCCAGTTCACGGTAAACGGCTCCGACAAGGAACTCCGTGACATGTCTTCTTCGCTGTGGGCCGTGAACGCTCACGCTACCACGGTGTACAACCGTCTCAAAGAGGTGCAGGGCGTGAACCAGGCCACCGTGAACATGTGCAAGGGTGAGGCTCTTACCTGGAAAGCCTTCGCTTACTTCTTCCTGGTGCGCAGCTTCGGTGAAGTGCCCATCATCCACGACATGAGCGCCCTGATTGGCGACAACAGCTACAACAATGTATACAAGGCGCCCAAGGCCGATGTGTACAACTACATTGTGATGCTGCTGGACAAAGCCATGGAGCTCCTTCCCAAGAAGGTGGCCAACAAGGACGGGCGTATTGACTATTATGCCGCAGAGGCGCTGCTTGCCAAGGTGTACCTGCAGAAGGCCGGTGTTACCGGTACCCTGAACCAGGAAGACCTGGACAAGGCCGCCGCCTATGCCAAGGATGTCATTGAGAACTCCGGCCGTGAGCTTATGGAGAACTACTCCGACATTTTCCGCATGCAGAACAACAAGAACATCGAGTGCCTCATTTCCTGGCACTGGGATGCATCGGCCCAGCCTTGGACCGCCCAGAACTCTTTCCAGAGCGACCTGGGCATGAACGGCTTCGACGAGTTCGGCGATGTGTGGGGACAGTGGAATGGCCCGTCCATCGCCCTGCAGGACCAGTTTGGCGTGAGCGCTTTGGAGAACCCCTCCACCCGTTCGGATACCGATACCCGCCGCAAGGCTACCATGATGCTGGCCGGTGATACCTACGACTACTTCTGGACCACCAACGGCGGCTTTGACTATCTCCGCTTCTTCTATGATCCGGATTATGGCCCGTCCGGCAGCACCAACGCTTCCGACGGCGCCATGAACAGCCCCACCGGCGCGGCTTGCGTGAAGTTCCTGTATGGTGACGGAAACGACCACATGGCGGCTCTGGGCGTGAGCGCTGGCCGTATGGCTTACGGCTTGTCCACGCACATCCTCCGTCTGGCCGACGTTTATCTGGTGTACTGCGAGGCCAAAATGCACGGCCCCGGTTCCAGCACCAGTGATGCCCTGGCTCTTGAGTGCTACAACGCTGTGCGCCGCCGCGCCATTCCCACCTGGACCGACAAAGCTTCCCTCACCTTTGAAGAACTGTTCAAGGAGCGCAACCTGGAGCTGGCCCTGGAAGGCGACCGCTGGTATGACTATGTTCGCGTAGGGTACTACAACCCCGACTTCTGCGTGAAGGACATTCAGGCTCAGCGCCGTAATGCTTATGGCGGTGGTCTGGACGACATCTACCGTGCCTATTATGAATCCGGCAGCTGGGGTGACACTTCGGCCATTACGTATAATACCGATGAGTTTACTCCCACGCCCGACGCTATCAAGACCAAAATGGCAGCTCTGCCGTTCCCTTCCGAGGACGTGGTGTACAACCCGCACCTGGATGAGGCCGCCCAGCCGTTCGACCTTTCCACCATTACGTTCTAATCCTTAACACACGAAGCAATGAAAAATATCATTTCCAAGATAAGCATTTACGCTGCAGCCGCTCTGGTGGCCGCTGTGAGCTTCACTGCGTGTCAGGATGAACCGGACCGTTTCCGCCTCACCGACGGTAAACCCACCGTGTACTATGTACGCCCGGTGAAGGCCGCAGCTGCAGACTCCCTGCTCACCAGCGCCTATATGGGCAACAGCATCTGCCTGGTGGGTGACAACCTCACCAGTGTGTACAAGCTCCTGTTCAACGACCAGCAGGCCACCCTGAACAACAGCTACATCACCAATCACACCCTGCTGGTGGACGTTCCCAACGAGATCCCCGGCGAGGTGAGCAACAAGATGTACCTCATCACCAAGAACGCCGACACCGTGAAAGTGGACTTCCAGGTGCTGGTCCCCGGTCCTACCATTCTTTCCATGAAGAATGAACATACGCCGGCAGGCAGTACTACCGTCCTTTACGGAGACTACTTTGTGGACGATCCCAACGTTCCGCTGGAGATTGCCGTGGGCAATAAAGAAGCCACCATCAAGGCGTTCACCAAGGGTAGCATTACCTTTGTGGTACCTGAGGATGCCGAAGAAAATACGTCCATCAAAGTGAGCACCATCTACGGCGACGCCGAGTCCGTCTTCCGTTGGAAAGACACCCGCGGCATGCTGTTCAACTTTGACACAGACCCGCACCCGGCCAACCATGGCTGGCACGCCCAGGTCATCGAGACCGATGAAACGGCGCTGGACGGCAACTTCCTGCGTCTGGGCGGTGTGGATGTCACCATGTCGGAAGACGGCGCCTGGGATGACGGTCACTTCTCCTTCGAGTACTGGCCCGGTGACTGGACAACGCCTGTCTCCTACAATGACAGCCCGCTCCTGACGGACTATGCCGACTTCTCCAAGTGGGAAGACATGGCCCTCAAGTTCGAACTGTTTGTTCCTTCCGCCAATCCCTGGATGGCCGGTTCCATGCAACTGATTGTGGGTGGCGTAGAGAAGATTTCCGGCAGTAGCGCCGGAGAGGATATCTACGGAAACAACGTGGCCGGTGCCAACAACACCTTCTTCAACGGCAATGTACTGCCGCGTGGCCTGTACACCCCTTGGGTATCTACCGGTTCCTTCGACACCGGCGATGAATGGATCACCGTGAGCGTTCCGTACGCCAACTTTAAGTATGGTGCCGATGGTACTGCTGCTTCCGGCTCCCTCTCCGCCGTGGACTTCACCTCCCTTACCATCTTCGTATGGAGTGGTGGTAACATGGGTACGGAGTGCAACCCGGTTATCAAGATTGACAACATCCGTGCTGTTCCTGTTAAATAATTGCAGATGATTATGAAAAAGATATTTCAACTGACAACCCTCGTCGCGATGACCCTTGTGGTGTTTTCCTGCACCAAGAAGGAAATCAGCACCGAGCAGTTCGACACCACGGCCGTTGTCCTGAAGGCCTATGGCCCGCAGCCGGTGGTCCGTGGCGGTATCCTTCGCTTTGTGGGTTCCAACCTGGAAAAGGTGGTTTCCGTAACCATCCCGGGTGTCGCCCCGCTCACTCCTGAGGTGGTCACCGCCGGCGTCCACTCCGAAATTCGTGTTACCGTACCCAAGGACGGTCCCGAACTGGGCTATCCTGTGCTCACCCTGGCCGATGGCTCCACCATCACCGCCAAAACACAGCTTTCCTACTCCGAACCCATTGTCTTTGAGTCCTTCAGTCCCACGGAGGTGCTTCCCGGCACTACCATCACCATCAAGGGTGACTACCTGAACCTCATTCACGAGGTCATTCTCCCCGGTGACGTGTATGTGAGCGACGAGCAGTTCATCGGCCACGACCGCTATTCCATCAAGGTGATTGTCCCCGATATTGCCCGTTCCGGTAAAATCATTCTCGGTACCGTTGACGAGGCGGAAGAGGAAGACGAGAAAGTGCTCGCTACCCTGAACTTGATTGAGAGTGATGAGGAACTCATTGTCATCACCGCGGAAGGTGCGCTTACCGCCAAGTCTTACAAGGCCGGCGACACCGTTACCATCAAGGGTACCAACCTGAATCTCACCAAGAAGGTGGAACTGGAAGGCGCCGACGTAACGGAATTCGCTGCTACGGCAACCACCCTCACCTTCGTGCTTCCGGATACGGCTACCGACGGCGAGGTCCTCATGGTCATGGCTTCCGAGGTGGCAGTTCTGGCCGGTGAAATCACCACCGTGGTTCCTGTTGTCTCTGGTGTTACCCCCGCTCCCGTGAAGAACGGTGCTGTGGTTACCCTCGCCGGTTCCGACCTGGATCTGGTGACCGGTCTGGACTTCCCCAATGCCGCCGGTGCAGAGTTCGCCTTTGCAGAGGGCCTCATCACCGCAACGGTTCCCGAGGCTGCCCAGGAGGGTGAGCTCACCCTGCATCTGGCCAACGGCAAAACCGTTACCGCAGACCTCACTCTGGTGAAACCGGTTGTGACCGGCTTCAGCGCCAACCCCGCATCGGCTGGCTCCACTGTTACCATCGAAGGTACGAATCTGGATCTGGTGGCTGCTGTCAGCTTCTCCATTGGAGAGGAGGCTTATTTGACTGTCAAGGAAATTGAGGGTTCAGAGACCGCTATTACCGTGGCAGTTCCCACCGCCGCCGTCAAGGGTATTATTGTCCTGAATCTGAAGAATGGCTCTGATGTGGAAGGACTGGAACTGGATATCGACAAACCTGTCGCAGCCTATCTTGTAACCGTCCCTGCTGATGTGTTCAAAGTGGGTGACCTCTTCGTGGCCGAGATCGAGAACGCAGATCATCTGCAGAAAGTCCTGTTTGATGAGATTGAAGTTCCGTTCGTTATCAACAACGGTAAACTGTATGCTACTGTTCCTGCCGGCGTTAAGAAGGGAACCATCCTCCATCTGGTATCCGATAACGGTACGCTTGACTATGGCGTGAATATCGATCCGGGTGATCGCATCATCACTACCATCTGGACTGGCCCGTCTACCGTTACCTGGGCTGGTGGCGCTGTTACTGCACTGTCTTGGGGTGGTTATGACTGGTCTACTGTAAAGGCTGGCCTCTATCTGAAGGCTGTCTATACCATTGACGATCCTGCCGGTTGCATCCGCTTCGGTAATGGCTCTTGGGCTTCCATCCCGTCCCTTGCCGGTCTTGCCCAGGATGGTAATCTTCCTCTGCAGGAAGGCGGACATGCCGTTCTGCTTACCCAGGAAGATCTGGATTACCTGAATTCGACAGGTGGTCTTGTAATCTGCGGTACTGGTTATACCATCACCGAGATCCAGCTTGTTGAACTGATCCCTCAGGAGACGATTATCTGGACTGGCCCGTCCACCGTTACTTGGGCTGGCGGCGCTGTTACTGCACTGTCTTGGGGTGGTTATGACTGGTCCACCGTTGTGGCCGGATCTTCTATCGCTGCTCACTACACCATTGACGATCCCGCCGGTTGCATCCGCTTCGGTAATGGCTCTTGGGCTTCCATCCCGTCACTGGCTGGACTTGCTGCGGATGGTAATCTTCCTCTGCAGGAGGGTGGACACACGGTTGTCCTTACCCAGGAGGATGTTGACTACCTGAATTCGACAGGTGGTTTGGTCATCTGCGGAACTGGCTACACGATTGCTTCTATCGGTCTTCTGGTTATGCCTGAAATTTAACCGGGAGTAGTAATTCTTTATAATCCGGAGGGGGCCGACCCTCCCTCCGGGTTCCAATTTGTCATTCTGAACGAAGTGAAGCTTCTGAGATTATGAAAAACGGTTTAGTATATTTTGCGGCCTTTGCCTCTGTGCTGGCTCTGTCTGCGCTCTGGAGCTGCCAAAAAGACAATGGCGAGGAGGGCAAAACCACCCCTGAGGCTCCTACGGCCATCGCCCTGAGCACGGAGAGCATCAGTGCAGAGCGTGCAGGCGGCGATTTCCCCGTTACCGTGACCGCGCCGGAGCGCCCTTCCGTGAGCGCCAAGCCGGACTGGGTGAGTGTAGTGGACGGCACCTATAACAAGGAAACTTTCAAGATTACCTTCACGCTCAAAGTGGCCGCATATAGTTCCTACGGAGACCGTACCGGTGACGTTACCATCAAGAGCGGGGATCTTACCAAAATCCTGAAAATCAGCCAGAAAGGACGTGAAAAAGTTTCTGTGTCTTTGGATGCTAACCTAACCAATGCCAATGCTTCGGCCCAAGCAAAAAAGGTCTATGCTTTCCTGCTGGAACAAAACGGTGAAAAGATACTCAGCGGCGTGCAGTCCGGTGGAACGGCCAATAACAACGAGCGGGTGAACCAAATCTACCGGCTTACGGGAAAGCATCCCGCCCTTGCCGGATATGACTATATCTTCCTGCAGTATTCACCCACACCTGCCGGTTGGAGCTGGGTGGTGAATTATGCCGATATTTCGGCACCCAAGGAACAGTGGGAAAACAATGGCCTGGTCAGTTTCATGTGGCATTGGAACGTGCCCAATTCCAAGGCCGACTGGGACAAGGGGAAAGACGGCAATTTTGAAGGATATAACTTCTATTCCGACAAAACGTCCTTCAGCATCCAGAATGCCCTTACGCCCGGAACCTGGGAAAACGATTTCATCCTTGAGGATATAGAGAAAGTGGCCGGATACCTGAAACTGCTTCAGGATGAGGGCATTCCCGTTATCTGGCGTCCGCTGCATGAGGCCGCCGGAAACTACAACCTCTACGGAAAAACCAACAATGCCTGGTTCTGGTGGGGAAGAGGCGGCGCGGAAGCATGCAAACAGCTGTGGAAACTGCTCCGTGATAAACTGGAAGGGGAGTATGGCCTCAATAACCTGATATGGGTATGGACGCTGGATGCCACTCCAGGTGCCGAAAGTGAATGGGCCTCCTGGTATCCCGGCAATGACCTGGTCGATATAGTCGGTGTAGATATCTATGCCAATGATACCAACGCGAAGTCTTATCAGTACCAAGCCGCCGTGGCGCTTTCCGGAGGCCGGAAAATGGTTACGGTGAGCGAGTGTGGCAACATCCCTAATCCTGCCAACTGTTTTGAAGAAGATCAGGCATGGAGCTGGTTCCTAACATGGGATCTGGAAAGCTATCCGCTGAATACAAACGATTATTGGAAACAACTGATGACATCGTCCCAGGTTTTGACACGGGAATCGATGCCCTCCCTTAAATAATAGTTTACGTGATGAGAAAATGTATCCCTTTCCTGGCTTTTGCCGTGTCGCTGCTTTGCTGCTGCGGCAAAACCCCCGAAACGCCCGTTACGCCCACCCCGCAGGGCCCCACGGCTATCACCCTGAGTCCCACCAGCCTGAGTGCAGCGCAGGCGGGCGGCTCCTATGATCTCACCGTTACGGCTCCGGCGCGTCCCACGCTCACGCTGCCTGACTGGATTACCAAGACCGACGGCACCTACAAGGACTACAAGATCACCTTCTCGCTCAAGGTAGCCGCCAACGACAGCTACGAGACCCGCAGTGCCGATGTAGTTGTAAAGGCCACCGGCGCTGCCGATGTCACCCTGAAAGTGACGCAGGCTGCCAAGGAAGTGATCAATGATCCCACCCTTCCGGACAATGCCGCCGTTGCCCGTACCCTGGAACTGGGCCTGGGCTGGAACATGGGTAACCACTTTGACGCGTATGCCAACGGTGTGGCCTCCGAGACTGCCTGGCAGGGGAAAAAGGCCACCCAGGCCACCTTTACCGGGCTTAAGGCCAAAGGCTTCACCAGCGTCCGTATCCCGGCCACCTGGATGGGCCACATTGGCGAGGCCCCGGACTATACCCTGGACGAGGAGTGGCTGGGCCGCATTTACGAGGTTGTGGGATGGGCCGAGGACGCCGGTCTGAACGTTATCCTGAATACCCACCATGACGAAGACCACGGGGAGAATGACGGCAACCACTGGCAGAACCTCAAGGGTGCTGTGGATAACGAGGAAGTCAACACGCAGGTGAAGGCGGAAATCGCTGCCGTCTGGGGACAGATTGCCACCAAGTTCAAGGACAAAGGTGACTTCCTTATGCTGGAATCCTTCAACGAGCTCATTTATGGCGGTGAATGGTCTTCCAGCTCCAATACCGAGAAAAAATGTGCGGTTATCAATGAGTGGAATCAGGTGTTCGTAGACGCCGTTCGTGCAACCGGTGGCAATAACGAGACCCGTTGGCTGGGTGTCCCCGGCTATGCCGCCAGCCCCAATTATCTGAAGTATCTGACGGTCCCCAATGACCCGGCCAAAAAGACCATGCTGGCCTTCCACTGCTATGACCCGTATGATTTCACCATCGGCGACAAACAGCTTGCCAACTGGGGCCATACCGGTACCGCCTACAAGAACGGTGAAGAGGAGATCAAGACCCTCTTCAACAGCATCTATACCAACTATATCGCCAAGAACATCCCCATCTACATGGGTGAGTTTGGATGCTCCATGCGCAACAAGAATGACGCTAAGGCCTGGGCCTATTACAAGTACTATCTGGAGTATTTTGTGAAAGCCGCGAGAGTCTTTGGCATTGCCGGATTCCTCTGGGACAACGGTGCCGACGGCTACGGCAAGGAACGCCACGGCTATGTAGACCATGGTACCGGTGAATACACCGCTAACGGCAAGGAACCCGTGGAGGCAATGGTGAAGGCCTGGAGCTCCACCGATCCCAACTATACCCTCCAGAGTGTGTATGACAGCGCACCGCAGTTTTAGAGATTCTTCGCTTCGCTCAGAATGACAAGATGAAAAAGTTCGTATTATTATCGGCCCTGGCCCTTGTAGCCTGCGGTACAGGCAGCAAAAAACCCGTGGAAACGCCCAAGGACCAGCTGGTCCACCGGCTCTTCGGCTATGCCCAGAACGGGCAAATCGCCTATGGCCACCAGGACGACCTGGTGTATGGGCACAACTGGGTCCTCACCGACTGGGAGAACGACCCGCTGGAACGCTCGGACGTGAAAGACGTCACGGGAAAGTACCCCATGGTACTGGGCTTTGACCTGGGCGGCATCGAGCTGGGCCAGGCCAAGAACCTGGACGGCGTGCCGTTCGGCCTTATGCGCAAGGCCGCGCAGAAGCACGTGGAGCGGGGCGGTATCGTCACCTTCTCCTGGCATCCGCGCAATCCGCTCACCGGTGGTGACGCTTGGGACGTGAGCTCGGACCAGGTGGTGAAATCGGTCCTCCGCGACGGGGAAAAGAGCGGCGAATTCAAGCTCTGGCTGCGTCGTGCGGCCGACTTTATCGAGTCGCTGGGCGTGCCCGTCATCTTTCGGCCCTGGCACGAGAACGTGGGCAGCTGGTTCTGGTGGGGCGGCAAGCTTTGCTCGGCCCGGGAGTACCAGGAGCTGTACCGCATGACCTGGCTCTATTTCACCAAGGACCGCGGCCTTACGGACATCCTCTGGTGCTATTCGCCCAACGGCGACTGTAGCCCGCAGGCCTACATGGAGCGCTATCCCGGCGACGAATTTGTGGATATCCTGGGTATCGACACCTATGAATATGTGGGAAATGGCAGCGTGGAGGAGGCCGGTGTGCGCTATATGGAGGAACTCAAGGGCGCACTGACCTACCTTACGGCGCTTTCCTACGAGCACGAGAAACTCATGTGCCTGAGCGAGACCGGCCTGGAAGGCCTTCCGGACCCGCAGTGGTGGACCGCCCGCCTGCTGCCCGCCATGAAGGATTTCCCTGTGAGCTACGTCCTTACCTGGCGCAATGCCCACGACAAGCCCGGCCACTTCTATGCGGCTTGGAAAGGCTTTGAAAATGAGGCCGATATGAAGGCCTTTGCAGAACTTGAAAACATTATCTTACTTAAACAATAATGAAAACATTCGAGGAACGGCTTGCCTGGCTCAAGGAGTGCCACAAGCGATTGATTGAACGCCCGAACGTTCCCATCGAGGGGAACGGTGTTTATGAACGCTACGAGTATCCCATCCTCACCGGGGAACACGCCCCGCTGGAGTGGCGCTACGACCTTAACAAAGAGCGCAATCCTTTCCTGATGGAGCGGATCGGCATTCACGCTGCGCTGAATTCCGGCGCCATCAAGTGGGGCGACAAATACGTCCTGGTAGTCCGTGTGGAGGGGGCCGACCGCAAGTCCTTCTTCGCCGTGGCCGAGAGCCCCAACGGCGTGGATCACTTCACCTTCTGGCCGCGTCCCATCACCATGCCCGAATGGGGAGAACCCGCCACCAACATTTACGACATGCGCCTCACCCGGCACGAGGACGGCTGGATTTACGGCATTTTCTGCGTGGAGCGCAAGGACCACTCCATGGAGGGAGACCTTTCCGCAGCAACCGCGGCTGCCGGCGTAGCCCGCACCAAGGACCTGGTGAACTGGGAGCGCCTGCCGGACATCGAGTCGGGGAGCCAGCAGCGCAATGTGGTGCTGCACCCGGAGTTCGTGAACGGAAAATATGCCCTGTACACGCGCCCGCAGGACGGCTTTATCGACGCCGGAAATGGCGGCGGCATTGGCTGGGCCCTGGTGGACAGCATGGAGCATGCCGTCATCAAGGAGGAGAAGATTATCAACCGCCGTTTCTACCACACCATCAAGGAGGTGAAGAACGGCGAGGGTCCGCATCCCATCAAGACCCCGCAGGGCTGGCTGCACCTGGCGCACGGCGTGCGTGGCTGCGCGAGCGGTCTCCGCTATGTGCTGTACCTGTACATGACGGCTTTGGACGATCCTTCCCGCGTGATTGCCCAACCGGGCGGCTTCTTCATGGTTCCGGAAGGGGAGGAGTACATTGGCGACGTGATGAATGTCCTGTTTGCTAACGGCTGGATCTGCGACCCGGACGGCAAGGTGTTCATCTACTACGCCTCCTCCGATACCCGCATGCATGTGGCCACTTCCAGTGTGGAACGCCTGGTGGACTACTGCCTGCACACCCCGGAAGACGGACTCCGCACCGGCCTGTCCGTAGAAAACCTGAATCGCCTCATTGATGCTAATCAGAAGTGATTGCTAACTTTCTGATTTACCGTAAGTTATAATATAATCCTCGTTCGGTTTTTGAACGAGGATTATACAGAAAAAGATTGATAACCAATTACTTAGATGTCACGAATCTCCGCCCTTATTTGTGCGCTGGCCATGAGCTTGAGCCTTCAGGCGCAGCCGCTGCAACTGTCCCATCTGTTTACCGACCACGCTGTGCTGCAGCGGGAAACCACCGTCCCGGTCTGGGGCTGGGGAACGCCCGGTGCCAAAGTGGAGGTGACCGCTTCCTGGAACGGCGTCAAGGCCGTAGCCAAGGTGGCCGATGACGGCTCCTGGAGCGTAGTGCTCCCAACCGGTGAGGCCGGCGGCCCCTACACCCTTAGCGTAAAATGTGGCAAGGAGAGCCTGTCCGTTAGCGATATCGCCCTGGGCGAAGTATGGATTTGCTCCGGCCAGTCCAATATGGAAATGCCCATCCAAGGCTTTGGTTTCCAGGAGGTTGAGGGCGCAACGGAGGCTATCCTCGCGGCCCCGGAAACCGCCGCGCAGGTGCGTGTCTTTGACATCAAGACCCCCAAGAAAACCGCGCCGGAGAAGGACGTAGACGCCCAATGGGCCTACACCGACGGTGCCGTGACGGCCCGGACATCGGCCGTGGGCTATTTCTTTGCCAAACGCCTGACCAAAAGCCTGAACGTGCCGGTGGGTATCATCGTCAATGCCTGGGGCGGCAGCCGGATTGAGCCCTGGATGACCCGCGAAGTCATTGACGGCGCCGGCCTTACGGAGCAGGAACTTAACGACCTGTATGCGGTGCAGGAGCAGCCGGACCGCTGGCCGGAAACCCCGGAACTCATCTGGAACGGCCGGGTGGCGCCCATCGTGGGCTATGCCGCCAAGGGCATCCTCTGGTACCAGGGCTGTTCCAACATGGGCCAGCCGCATTGCTACGACAAGTTGCAGAAGGCCATGGTGGAGATGTGGCGCCGGAAGTGGGGGAGAGAACTTCCCTTCATCTTCACGCTCCTTGCTCCTTATGAGCACGGCGATGCCAATGGCCGCTGGCGCCCCTTCTTTGTGGAAAACCAGCTGCACACGGAGAAAATCCTGAGCCAGTCCTGGGCCATCTGCACGGAAACCCTGGGCAACAAGGTAACGGTGCACCCTTCCCAAAAGAAGGAAGTGGCCGATATGATGGTGCTTCGCGCCCTGCAGAGCGTGTACGGCATTTATCCCGGTGTTTCCATGGAACTGCCCCGCCTCAAGGACGTTGTCTATGAGGCCGATGGCAGCGTAAAAGTCACCCTTACCGAGGTCTGGAGCAACCTGGGCTCCATCTCCGGCCGCGACGTGGTGGGCTTTGAACTCGCCGGCGAAGACCGGGAGTTCCACCTGGCCCAGGCGCAGATTGACTGGGACGGCCAGACCATAGTGGTGAAATGTGCCGATGTCCCGCATCCGGTAGCTGTCCGCTACGCCTTCCGCAACTGGATGGGCGCCAACCTGGCCAAATCCAATGGCATTCCGGTACCTCCCTTCCGCACGGACGACTGGGCGTACTAGACTGTAAAATGGAAGTGGCTGAGCATGAGACGATTGTGAAAAATCGTCTAGGTAAAAGAACAGAGACGATTTTGCGTAAGTAATTAAGAATATGAAAGTTGCATTTCACGCTGCTATTAGCGTCCTTCTGGCCCTGGCTCTCAGCGCCTGCCAGAAGAAGGATGTTACGGTACAATGTGCCCCTTATACCCTCCGCCTGCAGGTGATTTCCCCGGAAATTATCCGCGTGAGCGCCAGCGAAGACGGGAAGTTTACAGACCGGGAGAGCCTGGTAGTACTGCCACAGAAGGGCTGCACGGACTTTGAGGTATCCGACGCCATGGGCAAGGTGCACCTGACCACCGGCAAGCTCGCTGTGGATGTGTACAAAGCCAGCGGTGAAATCAACTTCTACAAGGCCGATGGTACCCCGCTTGCCCTGGGCGGCTACGCTCGCCTGGTCCCTTACAGAGACCGCTGGAGCACAACACTCATCTTTGACAGTCCCACGGACGAGGCTTTTTACGGCCTGGGCCAGCATCAGGCCGGGGAGTTTGACCACAAAGGCCGCCAGGAGGAACTCTACCAGTACAACACCAAGGTGAGTGTCCCCATGGTGGTTTCCAGCAAAGGCTACGGCCTCCTCTTTGACGCCTATTCCCTGAGCCGATGGGGCACCGACCAGGCCTACAAGCAGCTGGGAGAGGTCTTTGACCTGCAGCTGAAAGGCACCTACACCACCAAATCCGGGGTGCTGGTGCAGCAGGAAGACAGCCTCTTTTACGAGAACGAATTTGCCATCAAGAACCTGCCCCAGGTTCCGCTGCAGGGCGCAAAAGTCACCTACGAAGGCACTATAACCGCCCATGAGACAGGCGATTACCACTTTATCCAGTACTATGCCGGTTTCCAAAGTACCACCATTGGCGGGCAGGAAGTGATGAGCCGCCGCTGGCGTCCGGCCTGGAACCCCAACAGCTACAAGTACACCGTGCACCTGGAAGCCGGCGTGCCCACACCCATCCGCATTGACTGGGAACCGGACGGCGACGTATCTTACATTGGCCTTCGGGCGCAGCCTTTCGGGGCGGTGCAGGAGGACAAGTTCACCTTCTGGAGCGAGTGTGAACCCCAGCTGAACTACTATTTCATGGGCGGAGACAGCTACGACGCCGTCATCAAAGATTATCGGCAGTTAACCGGCAAGGCGCCCGTGATGCCCAAATGGGTGCTGGGCTTCTGGCAAAGCCGGGAGCGCTACGCCACCCAGGAAGACCTGGTGGAAACCCTCAAGGAACTGCGTGCCAGGCATATCCCTGTGGACAACATCGTCCAGGACTGGCAGTACTGGGAAGACGACCAGTGGGGGAGCCATGCCTTTGACTCTAGCCGTTTTCCGGCTCCGGAACAGATGCTGGACGATGTCCATGCCCTGCATGGCCGCTTCATGATTTCCGTGTGGCCCAAGTTCTACACCAATACGGAGCATTACAAAGAACTCAAGGATGCCGGTTATATGTACCTGCATCCGGAACAGGATAGCTTGAAGGACTGGCTGGGCTACACGCAGTCCTTCTATGACGCCTATGCAGCCGGGGGACGGAAGCTCTTCTGGCAGCAGATGGACGAGAGCCTGTACACCCGGTATGGCCGGAAGATTGACGCCTGGTGGATGGATGCCTCCGAGCCCAACCTTCGCGACTGCCTGCCGCTGGACTATATGAAATGGCTGCTGAATCCCAATGAACTGGGCACCAGCACCGAATACTTGAAT
This sequence comes from uncultured Bacteroidales bacterium, assembly GCA_900317845.1. Taxonomy (GTDB): domain Bacteria; phylum Bacteroidota; class Bacteroidia; order Bacteroidales; family UBA932; genus Cryptobacteroides. The sequence continues at coordinate 66,547 of ONII01000001.1, read as the reverse complement.
GCCTACGCCCTGGTGAACGCCCAGGCCATCTACGAAGGCCAGCGCGGCGTGGACCCGGACAAGCGCGTATTCCTCCTCACGCGCAACGGCTTTGCCGGATTGCAGCGCTACAGCACCGCCACCTGGAGCGGCGACATCGGCACTTCCTGGACCGATATGCGCATGCAGATGGCCGCCGGTCTGAACTACTCCATGAGCGGAATCCCGTTCTGGGGCATGGACATTGGCGGTTTCTCCGTGATGAGCAAGTTCTACGATGCCGCTAACCAGGACGAGTGGCAGGAGCTCCAGACCCGCTGGCACCAGTTTGGTACCTTTGTACCGCTGTTCCGCGCGCATGGCCAGTGGCCCCGCCGCGAGCTCTGGAACATTGCCCCGGAAGGCTCCAAGGCCTATGAGAGCATCCTGTGGTACATGCAGCTGCGCTATCGCCTGATGCCGTATCTGTATTCCCTCACGGGCGCCGTGAATTATGCCGATTACACCCTCATGCGGGGGCTTCCCATGGACTTCCCGGAAGACCCTCAGGTACGCGACCTCTCCGACCAGTGGCTCTTGGGCCCGGCCCTCATGCCCTGCCCGGTGTACGAGTACAAAGCCCGCAGCCGGGAGGTGTATTTCCCCGCCGGTCTGTGGTACGACTTCTACACCGGCGAGCCCATTCCCGGTGGTGAGCGTCGCACCGTGGAGGCGCCTTACGAGCGCATGCCGCTGTACGTACGGGCGGGCAGCATCGTCCCGGTGGGGCCGGCCATGGAATGGAGCGACGAAAAACCCGCCGACAACCTCCTCCTGCTGGTGTATGCCGGCGCTGACGCCCATTTTACGCTATACGAGGACGACGGCCTCACGTACGGCTACGAGCGCGGGGAGTACAGCACCATCGACCTGAATTGGAACAACGACGCACGCACGCTCAGCATCGGCGAGCGGAAGGGAACCTATCCGGGCATGTTGCAAAAGCGGCAATTCCGCCTTATCTTTGTAGATGATGCCCATCCGTTCGCCTGGGATCCGGACGCTCCCGGCCGGCCCGTGCAGTATGACGGACAGGCCCTGACTATAAAATTATAATACGAGAACCATATGAAAAAAGCATTGATTATGTTGTCTGCAGCGCTCCTTGGTGTCGCTTGTGCGCCCAAAGGACCTCAAGCCATACCCACCGACAAGGCGGTGGAAGCCAAGGTGGAAAAGGTCCTGAAGGGCATGACCCTGGAAGAGAAGGCCGGTCAGCTGGTCCAGCTGAACATCTCCGTGCTGGAGGACGGCACGCGCGAGGCCATCGACCCGGCTAAGCTGGAGAAGATTATCGGCCAGTACAAGGTGGGGTCCATCCTCAATGTGATGCACGACGCCGCCCATTCCCGCGAGCAAACAGCCGCCATGGTGCGCCAGATCCAGGAAAAGAGCATGGAGGCCATCGGCATTCCCTGTATCTATGGCCTGGACATGATTCATGGGGCCACCTACCTTACGGACGGTTCCTTCTACCCGCAGGAGATTAACCTGGCCGCTACCTTCAACCGCGAATACGCCCGCATGATGGGCCGCGCCATGGCCTATGAGACCCGCGCCGCGCAGGTGCCGTGGGTGTTCTCCCCGGTGATGGACCTGGGCCGTGACCCGCGCTGGCCGCGTCTGTGGGAAAGCTATGGCGAAGACCCGTATCTGCAGGCGGAAATGGCCCGCGAGGAAACCATCGCCATCCAAGGCGAGGATCCCAATCACGTGGACCTGGAGCACTGCGCCGTTTCCCTCAAGCACTTCATCGGTTATGGCGTTCCGGTGAGCGGCAAGGACCGTACGCCGGCCATTATCGCCCAGAACGACCTCCGCGAGAAGTTTTTCGCCCCGTTCCTGGAATGCTTCCGCGCCGGCGCCCTCACCGCCATGGTGAACAGCGCCTCCATCAATGGCATCCCTACGCATGCCAACGCCATCCTTTTGAGCGGATGGGTAAAGGAAGAGCTGGGCTGGGACGGCATGTTTGTGACGGACTGGGCCGACATTGACAACCTCTATGTGCGCGACCACGTGGCGGCCACCAAGAAGGAAGCCGTGGCCATGGGCATCAACGCCGGTATCGACATGATTATGGACCCGTACGATCCCGAATGCGTGACGGCTATTGTGGAGTGCGTCAAGGAAGGCGCTATCTCCCAGTCCCGCCTGGACGACGCCGTGCGCCGCGTGCTGCGCCTGAAGGTGCGCCTGGGCCTGTTCGACAAGCCCGTTTGGGACTATTCCTACCCGGAGTTCGGCTCCGAGCAGTTTGCCAAGGAATCCTACGCCGCCGCCCTTGAGAGCGAGGTCCTGCTCAAGAATAACGGCGTTCTGCCCCTCAAGGAAGGCGCCCGCATCCTGGTCACCGGCCCTAACGCCAATACCCTGCGTGCGCTCAACGGCGGCTGGAGTTACACCTGGCAGGGCAATGCCGATGCCTACGTGCCGCAGTACAAGACCATCTTCCAGGCCCTGTTCGACCGTTATCCGGGCAAGGTGGCCTGGGTCCCGGGCGTGGTGTATGATCACAATAACTGGCAGAAAGACTTTGCCATCAACATCCAGCAGGCCAAGGACGCCGCCCGTAACATGGACGTCATCGTTTGCTGCGTGGGCGAAAACTCCTACTGCGAGACGCCCGGCAATATGGACGACCTGAACCTGTCGGCCAACCAGAAAGAGCTGGTAAAGGCCTTGGCTGCTACCGGCAAGCCCATCGTGCTGGTGCTCAACGAGGGCCGTCCGCGTCTGATCGGCGACATTGAGCCGCTGGCCTCCGCCGTGGTGGATGTGATGCTTCCGTCCAACTTTGGCGGTACGGCCCTGGCCGCCCTCCTGAGCGGCGACGAGAACTTCTCCGGGAAGCTCCCCTTCACCTATTCCAAGCACATCAACGCCCTGCACACCTACGACTACAAAGTCTCCGAGCACCGCGAAACCATGGACGGCTCCTACAACTACGACGCCGTCATGGACGTGCAGTGGCCCTTCGGCTTCGGCCTCAGTTATACCAGCTTCGAGTATAAGAACCTGGTGGTGTCGGCCGATACATTCAACGCCGCCGATGTCCTTCGCGTGAGCGTGGATGTCACCAACACCGGCGCCCGCGCCGGCAAGGAGGCCGTGCTGCTGTACAGCAGTGACCTGGTGGCTTCCCTCATCCCGGATGTCAAGCGCCTGCGCGGCTTCGAGAAAATTGACCTGGAGCCCGGACAGACCAAGACAGTGACCTTTGAAGTGCCCGCCAGCGCCCTTGCCTTTGTGGGAGCCGACGGCCGCTGGCGCCTGGAGAAAGGCGACTTCCGCCTCTCCTGCGGTGGCCTCTCCGCCCTTCTTACCTGCACCGAAACCAAAGTCTGGGATACCCCGAATATCTAATGGAAAATAGAACAGATTTATTCCTGCAGGAAGTCCGTGAGTGCCTCACGGAGAACATCCTGCCGTACTGGCTGCGGCTTAAGGACCCCCGTGGGGGATTCTACGGAGAAGTGGCCGCAGACGGCACCGTGCAGTATGACGCCCCGCGCGGTGTCATCCTCAATGCCCGCCTCATCTGGACCTTTGCGGCCGCCTACAAGGCCCTGGGCAACACCGAATACCTGGTGGCCGCCATGCATGCGCGCGACTGGTTCCTGGAGCACTTCTGCGACCACAAGTGGGGCGGCGTGTACTGGAGCGTATCGGCAGAAGGGGAGCGGCAGGACACCAAAAAGCAGCTCTATGCGCAAGGTTTTGCCATTTACGGCCTCTCGGAACTGTACAAAGCTACCAAGGACGATGGTGCCCTCAAAGAGGCCATCAACCTGTACCGCGTGGTGGAAACCTACTTTGCGGATGCGGAGAACGGCGGCTACGTGGAGGCCCTCGCGCGCGACTTTTCGCCCCTGGAAGACATGTCCCTATCGGCCCACGACATCAACGCCGACAAAACCATGAACTCCCACCTCCACGTGCTGGAGGCCTATGCCAACCTGTACCAGGTGTGGCCGGACGAAGAGCTCCGGGGGCGGATTGTGGCCCTGCTGGAGATAATCGGCACCCGCGTCATGGCCCCTTCCGGCCATTTGCAGCTGTATTTCCGGAACGACTGGACCGTGCTGCCCGGCGGCGTGTCCTACGGGCACGACATCGAGACCTCCTGGCTGGCCATGGAATGCGCCTTTGCCACCCGTGACCTGGATGTGGTCTCGCGCGTGCGGCCCTGGGCCCTTGCCATGGGCAAGGCCGGTAACGAAGGCCTTTTTGCCGATGGTTCCATGCGCTATGAAAAGCTCCTGGACGGCACCTACGACGACTCCCGCCAGTGGTGGGTGCAGGCCGAGACCGTAGTGGGCAACCTCTGGCTTTGGAAATACCACGGCGATGCGGCTGCCGCAGACCGCGCCCTGGCCGCATGGGCCTACATCCGCGAGCACCTGGTAGACACCGTCGCCGGCGAGTGGTGGTGGTCCATCCTCCCGGACGGCTCCCCGGACCTCTCCCAGCCCAAAGCCGGCTTCTGGAAATGCCCCTACCACAACTCCCGCATGTGCCTCCAGGCCCTGTCCTTGTTTGAATAGACTTTGTAGGTGAGCAGACAAAACTTTTTCGCTCCCCCTTTATGGAATGATTTCTCTGAGCAGACAAAACTTTTTCGCTCCCCCTTTATGGGGGTAGAAAAAGTTTTCGTCTGCGAAGCATAAAAGAAGAATAACAAAAGCCAACAGAAGCATAAAATAGAGAAAAACTTATGGCAAAACTCTCTGAGAAAATTGGGTATGCGCTGGGTGACGCCGCTGCCGGCGGCATTACCTGGAAAGTGATGTCCATCGCATTTCCGTTCTTTTTCACCAACGTCTTCGGCCTCACCGTTGCCGACGCTGCCGCCCTCATGCTGGTGGCCCGCCTCTTCGATGTGGTCACCGACCCGCTGATGGGCGCCATCGCCGACCGCACCCAGTCTCGCTGGGGCACCTATCGGCCCTGGCTCCTGTTCGGCGCCATTCCGCTGGGCGTCGTCTTCGCCCTGCTGCTGTTCACCCCGGACCTGGGCCCCACCGGCAAACGCATTTGGGCCTATGGCCTGTACCTGCTCATGATGGTGGTGTACACGGCTGTGAACGTGCCCTACGGGTCCCTCTTGGGCGTGATGACCGACGACGACAACGAGAAGAACCAGTTCTCATCGTTCCGTATGGTGGGCGCCTACGCGATGGGCTTTGTGATGCTGTTTTCCTTCCCCTACCTGCAGCGGATGGTGGGCGGCACCCCGCAGCACCAGTATGCCGTCCTGGGCGTGGTGCTGGGTGCAGTGGCTGCCCTGGGTACCCTGGCCTGTGGCTTGCTCACGCGCGAGCGTCTGAAACCCATTCGTGCCGAGAAATTCTCTTTCAAGCCCTTCGCCGACCTCTTCCGCAACAAGCCGTGGATTATCCTGACGCTGATCGGCATTTGCACCAACTTTTTCAACGGTTTCCGCTATGCGGTGGCGGCCTACCTGATGGAGTACTGCCTGCATGGGGATGTCACCGTGAGCAGGCTGGTCATCAACTATACGGTGTTTATGATGTTCGGTGAGGCCACCTGTATGGTCTTCGGCGGCTTGTCGCCCTGGTTCACCCAGAAGGTGGGCTCCAAGAAGAAGGCCTTTGCCTGGTCGGCCATCATCTGCGCCGTATCGTCCATCCTCTTCTTCTTCATCCCCATGGACCCGGCCTGGATCTGGGTGATGGTGGCCAATGTCATTGTCACTTCTATAGGTATCGGCTTCTACTCCCCGCTGCTGTGGTCCATGTACGCCGACGTCGCCGACTATGCTACCGCCAAGAACGGCACTTCCTCCACAGGCCTTATCTTCTCTTCCGGCACCATGGCCCAGAAGTTTGGCTCGGCCATTTCCGGCGCCCTGGTCGCCATGTTCCTGGGCTTCGCGGGCTTTGTTTCGGCCACCGACACCGTCACCGGCCAAACCGTAGTCACCATCACCGACCTTGGCTCGGTCCAAACCATGATCTGGTCCCTGTTCTCCCTCTTCCCGGCCGCCATCGCCCTCCTTATCCTCCTCCTGCTCAAGATGTATCCGATTGACAAGTAGACAGCGGGCGTGATTGCTAACAGGCTGTCTATCAGCCATTTCCTATATAATCCTCGTTCGATTTTTGAACGAGGATTATTGCGTTATAGCTTGATTCTCAATTACTTGAATGTCACGCAGGCTTCTGGCTATCCTTGGGTGTGACACGTAACTCGTTGATACTGATGAGCTTACAATATAATCCTCGTTCAAAAATCGAACGAGGATTTATGTGTAATATGCTGGTGCTCAGATGATTAACTGTCACGCAAGCAGGTGGCTTTTCTGCGGATTATCTTATAATTGCAGAAAAAAGAAGAGATGATAGCGTGTTTGTTGTTGTATTACTTGTCCTGCGGCGGTCTGGAAGAGCCGCAAGGAGTGTATGGAGCCAGGTTGGAAGAGACGGAAACAGAAGAACTACTCTGTTTTATCAAGCGTGCGACGCTGGAAGTTGAACGGCGGGGAGTACAACTTGCACCACCAGCGGAGAAGGTTCGCATTACCAAGGCATTTCGTGTCTATGTGGGATGTAATGAATTGAAAATAAGGCCGATGGCTAAAACAATCCTGCTTCTGTTCCTAAAGCATCCGGAGGGGATCGCGCTCAAGCAGATTGCCAGTTATGAATCCGAGCTGGCAATGCTCTATCGGCGGGTGAGCCGAAGTTCCAATCCTTCCGAGATAGAATACAGAGTGCAACGAATACTGGATTTGTTCAACAACGACTTGAACGTGAACATCGCGCGCGTGAACAGGGCAATTGCCCAGCTTGTAGACAATGCTTCCGATTACCGGATTGCAGGCCTGGCCGGTTGCCCCAAGCGAATACTTTTAAACAGAAAATGGGTGATTTGGGAATAAAGAAATCGGTAGAAATCTGTATAATCGGTAGAAACATCAAAAAAATCATGTGAAACAACAGAATGTTTTTTACGATTCTTGGAATCTTGGAAGGAACAGAATACCTTGCACTCCATGAAAACGCGTAAAGTATATCCTGGAGAGGTGCACCATGTGTGCCAGCAAACGATTGACGGTGTATTGGTTTTTTATTCTGTCAGCGATTACCTGGTCTTTTTTACTATCTACTGTACCGTGGCCAGAAGGCTGGGGATAAAAGTGTTGGCTTTATGCCCGATGGTGGACCACACGCACAATGTCGTGGTGGTTCGGAGCGAGCCTATGCTCTCCCATTTCGTGCAGCAGTACACGCATCTGTTTTCCAGAGAGTGGAATGCTTCACGAGGAAGAAAGGGGCCGCTCTTCAAGCATCGCTACATGAGTTCTGTCAAACTGGGGAACAAGCAAGTGAAGACAACCATCAATTATAACAACAACAATCCGGTGGAGAGGAAACTGGTGAAGAAGGCCGAAGAGTATCGATGGAACTTCCTCCGCTATGCGCAGGAGGCACATCCGTTTTCGGCTCCTCTACGTTTGGCAGAAAAGTCGGAGAAGTTCAGGAACATCCTGAAAGAGGTCAAGCGCATTCATGCCGGTGATGGCCATTTGCGCTATTGTCAGTTGGAACGATGGAAGAAAAACCTGAAACCCGGCGAAATGCAGCAATTGGCCGATTATGCGATAAGGCTCTGGAATGTAATTGATTACGATGAAACTATCTCCTATTATGGTGACCTCGATGCCATGCTGCGCTCCTTCCATGACAATACCGGCAGTGACTATGAGATAAAAGAGGACAGGAATAATTACTCGGATGCCGTTTACCAGGAGTGTACGCGCCTGCTGCTGAAAGAAGGAGTGATTAAACACCCCAATGAGATCCCGTCCTTGTCTCTGGAGCGCAAAAGAGAGCTGGCCGAACTACTTCACTACAGAACCAACGCTCGTGATCGCCAAATTGAGAAGTACCTCCATCTAAAGCGTGGCGGCTAATCGTATGATAATCAGATAGATACAGTATAATCCTCGTTCAAAAATCGAACGAGGATTATACTGTAAGCCATTGTGATACAATTGATTAGCTGCCACTGGCCTGACAAACCGGAGCAGACAAAACTTTTTCGCTCCCCCTTGTGGGGTAGAAAAAGTTTTCGTCTGCGGAGGTTTGTTCCGGCAGGAAGGTGCCCTTGTGGGGTAGAAAAAGTTTTCGTCTGCGGAGGTTTGTTCCGGCAGGAAGGTGCCCTTGTGGGGTAGAAAAAGTTTTCGTCTGCGAAGGCGTCATCAGGAAAGGAAGGGCACAAAAAAAAAGCAACCCGGGTGGGCTGCTTGTTTTCTACCAGCGGTCTTCGTCGGAGACGGAGAGCTTTTTGCGGGCGTGGCGGCGACGGGCGCTAAGGACGCGACGGCCGTTGGCGCTGGCCATTCTTGCGCGGAAGCCGTGTTTGTTCACACGCTTGCGGCGGGAAGGTTGGAATGTTCTTTTCATGATATCTCTATTTTATATTTTTCGCGTAAGGACTGCAAAGGTAGTAATTCCGGAGGAAAAAACAAAATTATTTTTCAATATGTACCACCAGCTTGCCGTCGTACCAGGCGTCCGGGAGCCAGGAGGAAACGGGCCAGGTGTGCACGGAGCCGCGCGGGAGCTTGTGGCGGGCCATCACGGTGGCAATCTCCTCGTTCACGTCGCCGCCTTTCAGATACAAAATGCCCTGCGAGAACTTCCCTTTCACCCAGGGAAAAAAGTCCGGCAGGGCAGCCACCGCCCGCGAAACCACAAAGTCAAAGCCGGAAGGCAGCGTCTCAGCGCGCGCATTCACCACCTGCACGTTCGCTAGCTCCAGCGCGGAACTAACCGCCTGAGCCACAATGGTTTTCTTGCCAACTGAATCACAAAGCGTAAACCGGGCCGATGGAAACAGAATGGCCAGCGGAATCCCTGGAAATCCGCCCCCGGTCCCAAGGTCCAGCACCGTAGAAGCAGCAAACTTCTCCCACAGCCCCGGCACCGTTTGGAGGTACCGCGCAATGGCCAGGGAATGCAGCACATGGTGCTCGTACAGCGCGTCAATGTCTTTCCGCGAAATCACATTAATCTGCGCATTCCACTCCCGGTACAGTGCGTCCAGGGCCTCAAAACGCGCCAACTGCTGTGCCGACAAAGTAAAATCGGCCTCCAAGATACTTTTCCAATTCATTCTACTTCCCCCCGTAACATCATTTGTGACAGGTGCTGCTTGCCCCGGCGGATCCGGGTGCGCACGGTATTGAGCTCCAGGTCCAGCTCCTTGGCAATTTCCTCGTACTCCAGTTCCTCAATCATGTACTTGATCATCACGTCTTTATACAGCGACGGAAGCTCGTCGATATACCCCATCAGCCGCTGGTGAAGCTCGTCGTTGATAATTTCCTCTTCCGGCGTATAGTCCGTCAGCTGGGCTCCTTCCGACCCGTCGGAGGACGCCTTGTGCAGGATGCCCTCTTTTTTCTCGTCCTCGCGTTGGATGGACGATAAATGGTCCAGCGCCGTGCGCGTGGCAATGGTGAGCAGCCACGGCCGGAACTCGCGGGAAAGGTCGAAGCTCCCGAGGGCCTGGAACGCCTTCTGGAAGCTCTCGGTGACCACGTCGTCCACATCGGCCTTCCACTGGAAGTAGCCGCTTACGCGCCCGCGCACCGCACGCTCGTGAATCTGGTAGAGCATGCGGTAGGCCATCTGGTCGCCGGCGATGGCCCGCTCGATGATTTCTGTTTCTGTTTCCTTCATGGTATGAGATTTCTCGACTTCGCTCGAAATGACAGGTCAATGCGCCTCCAGCCAGTTAATTCCCGACGAACATTCCACGGTAAGGGGGACGGAGAGTTCCATCACGTGCTCCATGACTTCCGTCACCAGGGCCTTCAGCGCCGGAACTTCCTCAGGCACAGCGTCGAAGAGGAGTTCGTCGTGAATCTGCAGCACCATCTTGCTCCGCAGACCCTGCTCCTTCAGGCGCGCCGCCACGCCAATCATGGCCAGTTTGATGATATCGGCCGATGTCCCCTGGATGGGCGCATTCACGGCATTCCGCTCCGCCAGCGCCCGCACGGTAGCATTCCGCGCCTGGATGTCCGGCAGGTACCGCCGCCGCCCGAAGAGCGTTTCCACGTACCCGTGCTCCCGCGCAAAGGCAATGCTTCCGTCAATAAACGAGCGGATGGAAGGGAAGGAGGCAAAATACCCGTCGATAAGCTCTTTAGCCGCCGCCCGGGGCAGGTGCAGCCGTTGCGCCAGCCCGAAGGTGGAGATGCCGTACATAATGCCGAAGTTGGCCGTTTTGGCCATGCTTCGCTGCTCGCGCGTGACCTCGGAAACGGGAATGCCGAAAATCTTGGCCGCCGTAGCCGCGTGCACGTCCACGCCCTCCCGGAACGCCTGCGTAAGGTGCTCATCCTTAGACAGATGCGCCATAATGCGCAGCTCAATCTGCGAGTAGTCCGCGCTCACAATCACCCCGTCCGGCGTGTCCGGCACAAAGGCCTTGCGAATCTCTTTTCCGCGCTCCGTGCGCACAGGGATATTCTGCAGGTTGGGATTGGACGATGACAACCTGCCGGTAGCCGTAAGCGCCTGATTGAAAGTGGTATGCACGCGCCCGTCCCGCGGCGATACATAGCTGGGGAACGGCTCGATATAGGTGGATAGCAGCTTTTTCACTGCCCGGAATTCCAGAATTTCGTCCACGATGGGATGCCGGTCCGCAATGGCAAGGAGGGTAGCCTCGTCGGTGGAAAACTGCCCCCGGGAGCTCCGCTTGGCCTTGGGATCCAGTTTGAGTTTCTCGAACAGCAGCTCTCCCACCTGTTTGGGGGAGGAGATGTTCAGCTCTGGCTCGTCCGCCATTTCGCGGATGCGTGCCTCGCGCTCCGACAGCTCTTTGCGGAGACCATCGGCAAAATGCCGGATAACGCCCATGTCCACCTTTACGCCGTCGCGTTCCATCTGGGCGAGCACCTTGGACAGGGGCTCCTCCATTCTGAGGTACAGCTCCGGAAGGCCTTCCCGCAGTTTTTCGCCCAGCGGCACCAGGATGGAGGCCTCCCTGAGGACGGCGGTGTTGTCTTCGTCCGGAACATCGTCAAAGAGCGAACCGGTGGTCGCTACCTCCTCCCGGGCCTCCAGCGACACGCCCAGGTAGGTCTGCGCCAGGGCCGCCAGGTCATGGCTGCGCTCCGGATTGAGCACGTAGTGCATGAGCTGGATGTCCCACCATCGGCCGTTCAGGTCCACGCCTTCCTGTGCCAGCGTATTGGCCAGCTTTTTGAGATCCACGCCATATTTGTCGATGCCGGCATCTTCCAGGAGGCCTTTCGCCTGGGCAGGGGACAGCTGCACGGCCAGGCCGTCTGCGCTGAGGACGATGGAAGCCCCGCTGAGCACCAGGCCCACTTTCCCGGCCTTCTGTGCTGCGGCCGCCACCTCCGGGAAAGCGGCTTCCCTGTATTCCACAAAGGCAGGAGATACGCTCGCTTCGCTTTCGGCTTCGCTCGGTATGACAGATAAGTACTTCTTCAGCGAGGAGAACTCATATTCCTGGAATAGCTGCGTGAGGCGGGGCGTAAACTGCCCGGTGTAGCGCATATCGGCCAGGGTTACGGGCAGCTGCATGTCCGTCTTGATGGTGACAAGCCGTTTGGACAGGGCCATGTGCGGGCGGGCTTCCTCGAACTGTGCCTGCTGCCGGGCGGTGAGCTCGCCCAGGTGCGCGTAAATGTTCTCCAGGGTGCCGTATTTGGCGATGAGCTTGGCTGCGCCCACTTCGCCCACGCCGTTTACGCCGGGCACGTTGTCTGCTGTATCGCCACAAATGGCCAGCATGTCAATCACTTGCGCGGGTTCCGAGATGCCCCATTTGGCACAGAGCTCCGCGGTGCCCCACACTTCTGCGTCCGTTCCGCTTTTTCCGGGTTTGTACTGGAAACTGTGCGGGCCGATGAGCTGGCCGTAGTCCTTGTCCGGCGTTACCATGTACACGTCCAACCGCTCCGATGCGTTTTGCACGGCGATGGAGCCCAGCACGTCATCGGCCTCAAAGCCGGGAATCATGACCACGGGAATGTTCATCGCCTGCACCAGCTCCGTAAGCGGCTCCAGGGCCTCTATCACCAGCTGCGGGGTAGGGGGGCGCGTGCCTTTATAGGCCGGATACAACTGGTTGCGGAAGGTGCCGCCCGGTGGGTCGAAGGCCACGGCAACGTGCGTGGGCTTTTCCTTCTCCAGCAGCTCCAGCAGGTACTTGGTGAATCCGTAGAGGATGGACATGTCCGCCCCCTTGGAATTGATCATGGGACGGCGCAGGAACGCATAGTACATTTTGAATACCAGCGAGTGACCGTCTATGAGAAAAAGTTTGTCCATAGCCTTCAAAGGTACGAATTATTTTGGAACATTGCGCCATTTATCCGGCCCGATAAGAGGTATTTGCATATCTATCAGATATTTCCTATCTTGCAAGACCAAAACCGCATAACCATGAATATCCTGGAAGAAGCCTCCCGCTGCCTTTTCTGTGCCGATGCACCCTGCAGCAAAGCCTGTAAGAACGCAGACCCGGCAAGGGCCATCCGCGCCGTCCGCTTCGATAACCTTGCCCTGGCCCGCCAATGGGTCCGGGACTGCCCGGAGGAGGAACTGGCCGCAGCAGAAAAAGCCTGCATCCACTACGACCGTCCCATCCGCATCCGGGAGCTGGTGAAGGCGCTGCCGGAGGTCGTCCAAAAGCCCCTTCCCAGCCTGGGCATCGACTTTTGCGGCATCCGCTGCGAGAACCCGTTCTTCCTGGCTTCATCGGCCGTGTGTACCAACTATGAGATGGTGGCGCGGGCCTTCGACGCCGGCTGGGGTGGCGTGTTCTACAAGACCATCTGCCTGCAGGAAATACGGGAAGTGTCGCCCCGCTTCGATGCCGTTCGCAGCGTTGGGAACAAAGGCGATTTCTTTGGCTTCCGCAATATGGAGCAGCTGAGCGAAAACCCCGTGGACGAGGACTTCGATATCCTTAAACGCCTGAAACAGAAGTATCCCAATAAGGTGGTCGTCGCTTCCATCATGGGGCAGGGAGAAGAGGAGTGGATTGCGCTTGCCAAACGAGCACAGGAAGCCGGCTGCGACGCCATCGAACTCAATTTCTCCTGCCCGCAGATGCGGCAGGCCGGCATGGGCAGCGACGTAGGGCAGGACCCGGAGCTGGTCATCTTCTTCACGGCCGCCGTTAAGCGCAGCGTCACTATCCCCGTCATCCCCAAGATGACGCCCAACATCACCCATATTTCGGACATTGGCACGGCCGCCTGTTTTGCCGGGGCCGATGCCATATCGGCCATCAACACCATCAAGAGCATCACCCTGGGAGAAGGCTCGGAGGTGAGCGGCAGCCAGACGGGCTCCGGCTATTCCGGCAGGGCCGTCAAACCCATTGCGCTCAGGCACATCCTGTCCATGGTGCTGCACCCCATGATGCAAAAGGTACAGTACAGCGGCGTGGGCGGCATCGAAACCTGGAAAGACGCCCTGGAGTTCATCCAGCTGGGCTGCCGCAACGTGCAGGTGTGCACGGCCGTGATGCAGTACGGCTACCGTATCATCGAGGACCTGGTGGCCGGCCTCCAGAACTATATGGCCGATCGGGGCGTGGAGAATCTGGCGGACCTGGTGGGCGAACGCCTGCCGCAGTTCCGGCTCCCGTCCAACCTGGACCGCGACACCGTGGTGTATCCCAAATTTGACGCGCAGAAATGCATCGGCTGCGGCCGCTGCACCATTTCCTGTGCCGATGGCGGCCACCAGGCCCTGGTCTTTGACGCGGTGGCCCGCCGGCCGCAGCTGATCGGCCCCAAATGCGTGGGTTGCCACCTCTGTCGCCTGGTTTGCCCCGTGGGCGCCATCTCCTCCTCCAAGCGGGTGCCCAAACGGGCCGCTACTGCCGCTGGCTGCTAAGTTATTGATAATCAGCACAATACTAAAAATCCTCGACTCCATTTGCGCCGAGGATTTTGCGCAAAATGCTGATTCTCTGCAAGTTAGCGACCAGCGGCAATCGTCCGTAGCTAGCGAGAAGAACGGCGCCATGCATCCCTTAACGCACTTTTGCCCCAAAACGCGTTACCCCGTGCATCGACCTACACACCTTTACACGTTTTTGCCCCAAAACGCGTTATTCCGCACTTTTGGCCATGTGGAAAAAAATCACTATCTTGCACAAAAGCGAAAACCATGGCCGACGAAAAAATCATCTTTTCCATGAACGGGGTGAGCAAGATTCTCCCCCACAACAATCGTGTCATCCTCAAGGACATTTACCTGGGCTTCTTTTACGGGGCCAAAATTGGCATTATCGGCCTCAACGGGTCCGGTAAATCCACCCTCCTCAAGATTATTGCCGGCGTAGAGAAATCCTACAAAGGCGAGGTGGTGTGGGCGCCCGGCTACAGCGTGGGCTACCTGGAGCAGGAGCCGCAGATGGACCCGGAGAAAACCGTGCTGGAAGTGGTCCAGGAGGGTGTTCAGGAGGTCATGGACATCCTGCAGGAGTACAACGACATTTCCCTCAAGTTCATGGAGCCCATGGACGACGATGAAATGAACCGCCTCATCGAGCGCCAAGGGGAACTCACCGAGCAAATCGAGCATGTAAACGGCTGGGAGATTGATTCCAAGCTGGAGCGCGCCATGGATGCCCTGCAGTGCCCACCGTCGGACCAGAAGATCAAAGAGCTCTCCGGCGGTGAGCGCCGCCGCGTGGCCCTGTGCCGCCTGCTCCTTCAGGAGCCAGACGTGCTGCTTCTGGACGAACCCACCAACCACCTGGACACCGAGAGTATCCAGTGGCTGGAAGCCCATCTGCAGCAGTACAAGGGCACGGTGATTGCCGTCACGCACGACCGCTACTTCCTGGACAACGTGGCCGGCTGGATCCTGGAGCTGGACCGCGGGGAAGGCATCCCCTGGAAGGGCAACTACTCCTCCTGGCTGGACCAGAAGACCAAGCGCCTGGCCGCAGAGGAGAAGGCAGAAAGCAAGCGCCGCAAAACCCTGGAGCGGGAACTGGAATGGGTGCGTATGGCCCCCAAGGCCCGCCAGGCCAAGCAAAAGGCCCGTCTGGGCGCATACGAAAAGCTGGCATCGGCCGATACCAAACAAAAAGAGGCCAACCTGGAAATCTATATTCCCAACGGCCCGCATCTGGGCAACAAGGTCATCCGTTTCAACGACGTCTCCAAGGCCTATGGCGACAAACTCCTGTTTGAGCACCTGAGCTTTGAGCTGCCGCCGGCGGGCATTGTGGGCGTAATTGGCCCCAACGGCGCCGGTAAAACCACGCTCTTCCGCCTCATCATGGGCATCGAGCAGCCGGACAGCGGTTCCATTGAGATTGGGGACACCGTAAAGATTGCCTATGTGGACCAGCAGCACCGGTCTATAGACCCGGATAAAACTGTGTATGAGACCATTGCGGGCAATTCCGAATGGGTGCGCATGGGCGGAAAGGACGTGAATGCCCGCGCGTGGGTGTCCCGCTTCAACTTCTCCGGGGCCGACCAGGAAAAGCTCTGCGGCGTGCTCTCCGGCGGTGAACGCAACCGCCTGCACCTGGCCCTCACGCTCAAGGACGAAGGCAATGTGCTCCTCCTGGACGAACCCACCAACGACGTGGATGTGAACACCATCCGCGCGCTGGAGGAAGGCCTGGAGAACTTTGCCGGCTGCGCCGTGGTAGTGAGCCACGACCGCTGGTTCCTGGACCGCATTGCCACCCATATCCTGGCCTATGAAGGGGATGGCAAGGTGGTCTTCTTCGAGGGCAACTACCAGGAATACGAGGAAAACCGCAAACTGCGCCTGGGCCCGGACGCCCAGCCCAAACGGTTCAAGTACAAGAAACTGATGGAATAACAGCTGGTTATCGACCAGTGAAAGTATCTCAAGCCTGGAAGAGGAGCATGCGCTTAATGAGCTTGAACATCCCGTAGGGCATGTAGCGGAACTTGAGGTCCACCCAGGTGGGGGTTTTTACCACGCTGCGCTCATGGCTGAAGGCCAGGAAGCTGCGCTCGGAGTGGTAGCTACCCATGCCGGAGTTGCCCACGCCGCCAAAGGGAATGTTGCTGTTGGCGATGTGCATGATGGTGTCGTTGATGCACGCGCCGCCGGAAGTGGTGTGCGCAAGAATGTCCCAGCCATCGGCCTCCTTGCCAAAATAATAGAAGGCCAGCGGTTTTTCGCGGCGGTTCACAAAATCCTCCACCTCCTTCCGGTCGCGGAAGGTCAGGATGGGGAAAATGGGGCCGAAAATCTCCTCCTGCATCACGGACGCTTCCGGAGAAACGCCTTCCAGCAGGGTAGGCTCTATCCACAACCGTTCGCGGTCATAGTGGCCGCCCACAAGGATGCGGCCATCGGCCAGATAGCCTGTAAGCCGGTCGAAGGCACTCTCTTTCACGATATGCACAAACTTGTCGGAATGCTCCGTGCCGTCCGGGTACAGACCGGCAAGTTCGCGTTTGAAGGCTTCCACAAACGCGTCCTTGATGTCCTCGTGCAGGAAAAGGTAGTCCGGGGCGATGCACGTTTGCCCGCTATTGAGGCACTTGCCCCAGGCAATCCGGCGGGCTGCCAGGGTGAGGTTGGCGTCCTTGTCCACAATGCACGGGCTCTTGCCGCCCAACTCCAGCACCATGGGCGTGAGGTATTGGGCCTGCGCCTCCATGGCAATCTTGCCCAGCGACGGGCTGCCGGTGAGGAACACCAGGTCGTAGCGGTGCTTGAACAGTTCGCCGTTCACCACGCGGTTCCCCTGCACCACGGCCACGTACTCTTCCGGGAAGGTATCGGCAATAAAGTCCTCTATCACCTTGGAAACCTCCGGAACATAGGGAGAAGGTTTGAGAAGGGCCGTGCAACCGGCCGATATGGCGCCCACAAGGGGATTCAGCAGCAGCTGCACCGGGTAATTCCAGGGACTGACGATGAGTGTGCAGCCTAGCGGCTCCCGCACAATGTAGCTGGACGATGGCATTCCGGTGAGTGGCGTGGGACGGGACCGGCGCCGGGCCCATCTGCCCACCTTCCGGATGGCCTCGCCAATCTCCCCGTACACCAGGCCGATTTCCGTCATGAAGGCTTCCTCGTAACTCTTGTGCAAATTGGCCCACAGGGCGTCACAGAGCGGTTTTTCCCACTTTTGGAGGCCCGCCTTGAAGGCCTTTAACTGCTGCTTGCGCCAGGCTACGTCACGGGTGATCCCCGTGGCATAGAACGCCCGCTGTTTGTCCACCAGTTCCTGAATTCTTGCTGCGCTTGTGTTTTCCATGTTATTTCCTCCCGGTAAAATGCATTTTCCCAATCCCGGAGCACCCTCCGGTAATGAGCACCGTTTTTCCTTGTATTTTCATCTGTTCAGGTTTTAGTGCTCAAAGTTAAGAAATTTTTATTGACCAGCGGGAACCCGGAACAAATCCCGCACGGGGAGATCGGAAGAAAAACGGGAACGGAGGTTCTCGAACAGGGCGGCGATGTTGTAGGCGAAGCGGGAGCCGCGCCAGGTGGAGGTGTTGGCGATGAATACCCAGCACTCGCCGTCGGGGAAGGTTTTCACCAGGGCCTGCGTGCCGGAGAAGGAGCCGGAGCGGGTCCATTCGCCCGTGGGCTTGGTGTCGTTCCAGCCCAGGGAGAAGGTGTCGGCGTCGTAGTAGTCGGTCATTTGCCGGACGGAAAACGGCACCAGGATATCTTCCAGGGGGCCGTGGCCGTCAATGCAGGCCACCATGCGGGCCAGCTCCGCGGCAGAGCCTGTCCAGCCGCCGGCGCCCAGCGAGCCGTGTACATCGTTCCCTCCGTAGCATTTTTCCACGGCGGCGTAGCGGCCGTCAAAAGAAGCCGTTAACGTAGCTTCCGGGTGCATGTAGTAGCGCGTTTCTCCGGGATGCCGGTCGGCAAGGTAATTGCCCGCCAGGCGAAATCCGCGGCAAAGGGCAGGGGAGAACACCTCCTCTTGCATAAACTGCTCATAGGGCTTCCCGGAAACCTCCTCAATGATGAGTGACAGTAGCAGAAAACCCAGGTTCGAGTACTCCTGCGAGGTGCCGGGCTCGTAGGCAAGGTGCCTGCCTAACTGCTTTTGCAGCAGCGCTTCCCGGGACGAGTACGGCGAGAACACCGGGTCTCCGCCGCGGGAGGTGAATCCCGCCTGGTGCCGCAGCAGGTGCTCCACCGTAATCAGGTAATAATCTTCGTCCTTGATATAGGAGTCATAGCGTTTCAAAACCCCATACGGCCCGAAAACCGGCGTGTCCAGGTACACCAGCCCCTTTTCCTGCAGCCGCATGATGCCAATGGCCGTCAGGAGCTTGGATACAGACGCCAGCCGGAGCGTGGTGCCGGGCGTCATGGGCGTGGAGGCATCGGCCTTGCCATAGCCATGCGCGTACAGGAGGGAGTCGTTGCGCATTACCGCCAGGGACACGCCGCGGAGGCTCCAGAAGTTCATGAAGCTGTCCACTACGGCGTCCATCTCTGGGAGGGTCGATAGCGCATTGGTGAGATACCCGTTCAGCGAATCCCGCCAGTGGATGGCTTCCTTGTCCGGCTCCATCGGCCCGCACGGTCCCTGGTATCCGCACATGAAAGTGCACCCCAGCGCCAGCGTCAGCAGTATGAGCCCCGCTTTTTTCACTTGATTTTCCCGCAGCGGCGGCCGAAGTCCACGATGAGCTCCGCCGTTCCCTCTACCCCCAGGATGGAACTGTCCACGCACAGGTGGTAGTTGGCGGCATGGCCCCATGCGCCAAAGGTATAGTAATTATAATAGGTTTCGCGGGTGCGGTCCTTGCGGCGCATGAGTTTTTCCGCTTCCTCGGTGCTGATGCCCTCGGTTTGGGCCAGGTGAGCGATGCGATACTCCTCCGGCGCGCCGATAAACACGCTCAGGCAGTCCATGTCCCGGAGGATATAGTCCGCGCAGCGGCCGATAAAGATGGCATCGCCCTTCTGGGCAATGCTGCGGATGACCTCGCTCTGGATCTTGAACAGCACGTTGTCGTTCACGTAGCCGCCATCCATGTAACCCAGGCGGCTGGATGCGAAGAAACTGGAAAAGGAGAAGAGGCTTTTTTCCTCCGCCTGGGCAAAGAGCCCCTTGGAGTAGCCCTCCTCTTCCGCCACCTTGGAGATGAGCTCGTTGTCGTAAAACGGGATACCCATTTTTTTGCCGATGGCATGGCCGATATGGCCGCCGGCGCTGCCGAAAGACCGGCCGATAGTAATAATGGTATGCATGGAACTTGTCATTCTGAACGAAGTGAAGAATCTCAAATCTTACTGCCTAGTATAGCTGGATCGTCCCCGTCCTTGAGCTTATTCAGCTTACGGAGGAGGCTCCAGCCCATGAGGAAGGTGATAATGGCCGATATGGTGTCCGAGATGGGGAAACTGAGCCAGACGCCGCTCTCGGATTCCAGGAGCGCCGGCAGTACGTAAATGCACGGCAGCAGGAAGAGCAGCTGCCGCGACAGGGAAAGGAAAACGGACTTGTTCACCATGCCCAGGCACTGGAACAGGTTGGTGGTGACCATCTGGAAGCCCACGATGGGGAAGACGATGTTCATGATGCGCAGCCCGTGCGCCGCCTTTTGGATGAGCACCGGGTCCGAGGTAAAGATGCGCGCCATGGGCCGGGCCAGGAAAACGGAGAAAATAAAGCCGATGACCATTACCAGCGTGGCCCAGCCGGCGGTTTTGAGGTACACTTCCCGCAGGCGGCTGTACTGCCGGGCGCCGTAATTGTATCCCGCGATGGGCTGCATGCCCTGGTTCAGGCCCATCACCACCATGATGAACAGGAACGTGATGCGGTTCACGATGCCGTATGCGCCAATGGCCAGGTCACCGCCCCATTTTACCAGCTGCTGGTTGATGAACAGCACCACAATACAGCTGGCCAGGTTCATCAGGAACGGCCCCATGCCAATGGCCAGGGAGTCCTTGGCGATTTTCCAGTCCACCCGGAACATCTTCAGGGAGCGGGGCAGATGCAGGAAACGGTTTGGGTTCATGAAATACCAGAGCGTATAGCCCAGCGCCATGCACTGGCACAGGACGGTGGCCAGCGCCGCGCCCTGGATACCCATGTCCAGCGTGAAGATGAAGATGGGGTCCAGAATGGCGTTGGACGTTACCGTAAACAGGGTGAGCCCCATGGCCAGCCGTGGGTTGCCGGACGAGCGGATAATGGCGTTGAGGCCAAAATACAGGTGCGTGACGGCATTGCCCAGGGCAATGATGGTCATGTAGTTACGGGCAAAGGGAAGGGTGGCGTCCGAGGCCCCGAAAAAGCGGAGGATGGGGTCCATCCACAGCAGCATCACGGCGGTGAAGACGATGCCCGTGATGAGGTTGAGGCTGATGTCGTTGCAGAGCACCTTGCCGGCCACCTTGTAGTTTTTCTGGCCCAGCAGGACCGAAATCATGGTGGCGGCTCCTACGCCCACCAGCGTACCGAACGCGGTGGAAATGTTCATCAGGGGGAAGGTGACGGCGAGTCCCGCAATGCTCAGCGACCCGACATCGGCAATATGGCCGATGTACACGCTGTCCACCATATTATACAGCGAAGACGCGGTCATGGCAATGATGCCGGGGACCGCGTATTGGCGAATCAGCGCGTTGATGGGCTTGGTGCCCAGTTCTGTGGGGACGGCTCCTGTGCTCATTCTTTCACAATCTCCACTTCAAACATGAGCGGGGAGTAGGGAGGAATGGCCGAACCGCTACCGGTGCCGGAATATCCCAGGGTGGAGGTGAACAGGAAGGTGGCTTTCTGGCCCAGGAAGTGCATCATGCTCAGGCCGCCCTGGAAGCCGGATATAAGCGTAGAGGAGCCCATCTTGATGTTGGAATACGTGGAGGCCATGGTAACGGACACCGGCTGGTAGCTTTTTCCGGAAACGTAAAAGATATTGTGGTCTTTGGCGATTCTTTCTTCCGTGGTGTCAAAGGCCTGTCCGTTCAGGAGATAGCCCGTATAGCGGATTTTGAGGGTGGTATCGGCCGGGAAGTGGCGCGTTCCGGCAAATTCCGTGGTATCTGAGAAAAAGTAGAAGGTGCCTTCTACGCCATTCTCCACAAAGGTTGTGCTCTCCTCGCGGTTCACGCCGAACTCGTTAAGGACATAGCGCTCCAGGCTGTCAATCTCAAAATGGTCGATATTGCCTGTTTGTCCATGGTAGGTGATGTCGTACACCAGGTGGGACTCCGTTGTGCAGGCATTGATGTAGGCCTCCAGGGAGCTCAGACGGCTGGTGTTGAGGAGCCAGGCGGGGATGACGGCCTTGCGCCTGCCGCCCTCCCTCATGCCTTCCAGGAGCATATCTACGCCCACAAAGCTGCTGCCGCTGCCCTGTGCCATGAAGCGGGGACCATAGTAATTGCTGCTTTCGTAGGTGCCCAGTTGCTGGGCAATATCCACGTCCGTGGAGCTGCTGATGGAGCCGTCCAGGGTGCGGATGGTGTATTCGGCATAAATATGGGTGGAATCCGGGTCCCAGAGTTTTCCGTCGCCTTCTTCGTCTTCCAGGATGTACAGGCCGTTTTCGTCGGGCTCCACATTCGGGTAGTACTTATCCATGTACATGGTCAGGTATTCCCTGGCTTTCTGTCCGGTATTCCAGGTGGATTCCTTGGCGCAGCCGGCGGCTACCAGGCACAGCACGGCGGCCATAGGGAGGAGTCTTCTCATATCAGTCATCTAAAATTTCATCAATTATAAATTGGTAAACCAGGGCGCTTCTTGCAGGAATCGTGCCCCGCGCCATGTTGCCAAAGCCATATTCGCCCGTGAATAGGATATAGCCGTGGTCGAACTGCTGGACCCCCTGGATGCCCTTGTACAGGCCCTCCACCAGGCTTTTATCTGCCCGGATGGTGTCCAGATGGAAAATATTGGTGCTGTCGGCCAGCTTCCATTTGGCCATTTCCGCTACCTCCCGCACGTTGGTGGCTACCAGGTTGGAGGTGGCGATGCTGTTGCCGGTGAGGGTGAAGCAGGCGTACCAGAGCGACACGCGCTGCCCCTCTTTCAGGGAATCGCGTTCCCCGAACACGCGGTCCAGGGTGTCTGCAAGGGTGAGCCTGTAGCTGCCGCCGTTGCGCACCAGCGTTGCAGTGGAGTCTGCCTTCATCTGGGTGGCGACAAAATTGTCAATGTAGGAGGTTTGTTTGTCGTAGGTGCTCTGCAGCGACTGCTTTACGCAGGAAGCTGCCAGCCCCAAGGCAAGCAAACAGCTCAGTATGAGGGTGCTGCGCTTCATCCAAGAAAGGTTTTAAGGGCGTTTAACACGTAGGCCTCTGCCGCTTGGGCGTTGGCAATGTCCGGGCCGATGAACAGCTTGCCGCCGGAGGCGTTCTCGTGTCCGCCGCCATGGAAATAGCGTGCCGCCAGCTGCTGGGCCGACGTCCCTTTCTTGGAGCGCACCGACACGCGGAAATGGCCGTCGTCCTCCTTCAGGAGCACGCTCAGCTTTACCGCCCCAATGGAAAGCGGCACATTCACCAGGCCTTCCGATTCTCCCTCGCGAAGGTCGAAGCGGGTCATAATCTCTTGGGTGAGGATCATGTAGGCGGCGCCTTCCGGCAGCACCTTGAGGCCCTCGTACTGCATGTAGCCCATCAGGCGCACGCGGTTTTCCCGGTAGCTGCTGTACAGCTGCTGGAGCAGGGCGTCGCGGTTCACTCCCGCGGCGATGAGCTCCGAGGCCATCCGGAAGGTGGAAGGGAATACGGAGTTGGCAAAGTTGTTGGTGTCCGTGGTCATCCCCGCCATGAGCGCCGTGCCAATTGTCATACCGAGGCCCAAAGGGCCGAGCGTATCTCCTTCCGCCGCCTTCAGCACCCAGTACAGGAGCTCCGACGCGCTGGAAATTTCCGGCGTGGAGAAAACGATGTCAAAGCTTTCCCGGTCCGGATTCAGGTGATGGTCGATGAGGATTTTACAGGCCGACGACGCCTCGAGGAAGGGGGCCAGCCCCTCCGTGCGGGAGAACTGGTTGCAGTCCAGCTGGATGAGGAGCTCGCACGCCTCCAGGGCTTTCCGGGCAGCGGCCGCGTGGGCATCCCCATACAGGTAATTGACCTTGGGCGACAGGATGAACAGGAGGTTGTCCGCCGGGGTGTCCGGAAAGATGCAGGAGACCGCTTTGCCGCGGCCCGCAAGCCAGAGCGACAGGGCCGTGCAGGAACCCAGCGCATCCCCGTCCGGGTGGGTATGCCCCACCACGGCAATCCGTGTAGACTGCTGTATGGCCTCCCGGAAGGCCCGGATGTTTTCCTGACTGACTGCTTGCATGCGCACATTCATTTGCAACGGCAAATTTACAAAAGATTATTGCTTTTGAGAAATGATTTTGTTAACTTTGTCGGAAGTTTGGAAAATTATAAAACACTAAAATAATGAACAAAGGTTTAAAAATCGGTCTCGAAATCCTTCTGGCTGTCATTATCTGCCTGCTCGTATGGCTCACAGTAAAGAGTGTCCAGAAGCCCGTCAAGTTCAATCAGGAGCTCAAAGCCCGCTCAGAAGTTGCTATCCAGCGTCTTAAGGATATCCGCACCCTGCAGGTAGCCTTCAAGAGCGTCAACGGCCGTTTCAGCCCCAGCGTAGACTCCCTCAAGATTTTCTACGAAACCGGCAAAATGGACATCGTGATGCAAATCGGCTCCAACGATGACTCTATCGCTGTTGCCAACACGGAGGCCATCAAGAAGGCCAACAAAAAGCTCAAACCCGCAGAGATCACTGCCAAACTGCAGGAGGCCTATGCGGCCGGTACCAAGGTGGTGTTCTCCACCGTTACGGAAATTCCCGTAAAGGATACCCTCTTCCGCAGCCGTCCGGATTTCTGCATCGACTCCCTGTACTATATTCCTTTCTCCGGCAAACAGCTCACCCAAATGGAGTCCACCATCAAAACCGTTTCCGGTGTTCAGGTGCCCCTGTTTGAGGCCCGCATGCCTTACAAGGCCCTGTGCCTGGGTATGGACAACCAGCTCCGTATCAACAAGGACGCAGAGTGCCGTGACCAGAACAAGTACGAAGGCTTGCAGGTTGGTAGCGTAACCGCTCCTAACAACAACGCCGGTAACTGGGAATAGTCCTCTATGGACCAGAAGACGCATACCCCATATGCAGGAATATCCATTCAAGTTTCCTTGAGTGGATATTCTTTTAAGACCCGTACGGAACAGGTGGAGCACCGCTCTCCCTGGATGGGGGCGGAGCGCCTCTTTACCACGCCGGAGTTCCAGCGCCGCTACAGTGAGGTGGAAATTTCCCTCCTTACGCCCAAGGTGGCCCTGGTCCCGGATAGTTTTTATAATCCCGGAGCGGCCCGCCCGGCCCTGTCGGAAGTGGCGGCTCTGGAGGAAGGGGACTATGTAGAGTCGGTGAACGTTCCTTCCCTTGCGGCGGTGCTGGTGTATTCCAACTCCATGGGGGAGTCCCTGTCCCGGGTTATCGCCCAAACCGTGCTGCCCGCCTCCGGAACGCCCGTACGTGTGCTCCCGGAAATGTACTACCTGCTGCGACAACTGGAAGCCTTGTCGGAGTACAACAAGATTGTGGCGTCGTGGGCGGACGGCTGGCTGCACCTGGTGATTGCCCAGGGCCGGAGCCTGTGCCTGGCCAATGTGTTCGCCGCTCCGGATTTTACTACGGCAGAATACTTCATCTTCCTTAGCCTCAAGCGTTTACAACTGAATCCGGAGGTATCCACCGTCTGTTTCCGTACCCCGCTGGACCCGGAGGCGGAAATGTCCTTGTACCGCTATTTCAAGGGGGTGGTGCAGCTATGAGGATTATCGGCGGAAAACTGAAGGGGAAGGTCATTGCCCCGCCTGCTGGCTACAAGGCCCGTCCCACTACGGACTTTGCCAAAGAGGGGCTGTTTAACATTCTGGACAACGAGTATGAGTTCCAGGACCTGAAGGTGCTGGACCTTTTTGGGGGCACCGGGTCCATCGCTTTTGAATTTGCTTCCCGTGGTGCCGCACGTGTATACTGTGTGGAAATGGCCCGGGAGAATGCTTCGTTCATCAAAACGGAAGCGCAGCGGCTCGGGCTGGGCAACGTAACCATGGTGCGGGACAACGTATTCGACTTCCTTCCCATCTGCCGGGAAAAATTCGACATTGTGTTTGCCGACCCTCCGTATGCGCTGGAAGGCCTGGAAAACCTGCCGGATTTGGTATTTGCTGCCGGTATCCTGCACTCGGAGCGCTATTTTATTTTGGAACATGGGGGAGAGCACAGTTTTGTCGGTCATCCCCGGTTTGTGAAAGAACGCTGCTACGGCCGCGTGCATTTCAGTTTTTTTGAATAATCTATGTATTCCTTTTTACTTAGCATTCTTGCCCTTATCCTGGGCTACATCGTTTACGGTGCCTTCGTGGACCGGATGTTCGGCCCGGATCCTAATCGGCCCACCCCGGCCCTTACCAAGGCGGACGGCGTAGACTTTATCCGTATGCCTTCCTGGCGGGTGTTCATGGTGCAGTTCCTCAACATTGCGGGCACGGGGCCCATCTTCGGCGCCATCATGGGAGCTAAATTCGGCCCGGCCAGCTATCTGTGGATTGTGCTGGGCTGCATTTTCGCCGGTGCCGTGCACGACTACATGGTGGGCATGATGTCCGTCAGGAACGGCGGCGTGGGGGTGCCGGAACTGGTGGGTAAGTATATGTCCAAGACCACCAAGGTGGTGATGCTCGTTTTCTCGATTGTCCTGCTGGCGCTGGTGGGCACTGTCTTTGTGTACAGCCCTGCGCTTATTTTGGGCGATATGGCAGGCGACGGCAGCCGGGGCGCGGTCATGCTGTGGGTGGGAATCATCTTCCTTTATTATATTGTAGCAACGCTGTTGCCTATCGACAAACTCATCGGCAAGGTGTATCCCGTGTTTGCCTTTGCACTGCTTTTTATGGCAGCGGCGCTCATGGTGTGCCTGTTTATCAAATGGCCGCATTTGCCGGAGATTTGGGACGGCCTGGGCGGCTGGCAGGACAAGGTGGGGCTCAAGAACCAGCCCATTTTCCCCTGCCTGTTCATTACCATTGCCTGTGGGGCCATTTCCGGCTTCCATGCTACGCAGAGCCCCATGATGGCTCGTTGCATGGACAATGAGAAGTTGGGACGGCCCATTTTTTACGGTGCCATGATTACGGAGGGCTTTGTGGCCCTGATTTGGGCGGCTGTGGCCTCCTGGTTCTTCTTTGACGGTGGGGCTGCGCAGGTGGGCTCGGACATTACGGCTGCGGCGCCGGCAGTGGTTACCAAGGTTTCGCGGGGCTGGCTGGGCCTGGTGGGCGGCATTCTGGCTGTCCTGGGCGTAGTAGCTGCGCCCATCACTTCCGGTGATACGGCTTTCCGCAGCGCGCGCCTCATCATCGCAGACTTTGTGAAGTTGCCCCAGAAAAAGCTCTACAGCCGGCTGGTGCTGGCCATTCCGCTGTTTGCGGCATCGGCCCTGCTGCTGTGGTACAATATCGAGGATGTAAATGGTTTCAACGTCATTTGGCGCTATTTTGGCTGGTCCAATCAGGCGCTGGCGGCCATTATGCTGTGGACGGCCACTGCTTACCTGGTGCGTGAGAAAGGGAAACTGTGGTACCTGGTGACCTTCCTTCCGGCCTTGTTCATGACGGCCGTGTGCGTGACATTTATTCTGGTGGACAAGATTGGTTTTGGCGTTCCGCAGGAATATACGCCGTGGATTGTGCTGGCCTCCGTTGTGCTGGCCATAGCGGGTTTCTATCGTTTGAGTCATCGTAAACATAAGAACTAATATGCTGGATAAAGAACGCGGGCTGTACGTGGCCCATTCCCCGAACGGACCCATTTCCCTGAACGGTAACATGCTGTGCCGGCACGGCCTCATTGCCGGTGCCACGGGTACGGGTAAAACCGTGACGCTGCAGGTGCTGGCAGAGACCTTCTGCCAGGCCGGGGTACCTTGTTTTATGGCCGATATGAAAGGGGACCTGAGCGGTATCTCCCAGGCCGGGCGGCTGTCGGGCTTCATAGAGAAGCGCCTGCCGGAGTTTGGCATCCAGGACCCGCAGTTCCAGGCCTGCCCTGTGCGTTTCTTCGATGTTTTCGGGGAACAGGGGCATCCCATGCGCAGCACCATTTCCCGCATGGGACCGCAGATGCTGGGGCGCCTGATGGACCTCAATGAGACGCAGACGGGCGTCCTGAATATCGTCTTCCGCATTGCGGACGACAACGGGCTGCTGCTGATTGATTTAAAGGACCTGCGCGCCATGCTCAATTTTGTGGGGCAGAACGCCGCGGACTTCACCACCCAGTACGGCAATGTGACATCGGCCTCGGTAGGGGCTATCCAGCGGGCGCTGCTGGAGCTGGAAAACCAGGGCGCGGACAAGTTCTTCGGGGAGCCGGACTTTGACATCTACGACCTCCTGCAGTGCGAGGGCGGCAAGGGTATCATGAATGTGCTGGCGGCCGACAAACTCATGCTGCAGCCCAAGCTGTACTCTACGTTCCTGCTGTGGCTGCTCTCGGAGCTGTACGCCACGCTGCCGGAGGTAGGGGAGATGGAACTGCCCAAGCTGGTGTTCTTCTTTGACGAGGCCCACATGCTGTTCGAGGGTACGTCCAAGGCCCTCACGGACAAGATTGAGCAGGTGATCCGCCTCATCCGTTCCAAGGGCGTGGGCATCTGGTTCATCACCCAGAGTCCGACGGACATTCCGGCCAATATTCTGGGTCAGCTGGGGAACCGCGTGCAGCACGCGCTGCGCGCCTACTCTCCCCAGGACCAGAAAGCCGTGAAGGTGGCGGCGGATACGTTCCGCGCCAATCCTGCATTCAAGACCTACGACACGCTGCTGGAGCTGGGCACCGGCGAGGCGCTGGTCTCCTTCCTGGATGTGAAGGGCACGCCGGCCATGGTGGAACGGGCCAAAATCCTGTTCCCGCTAAGCCAGATTGGTGCCGTTACGCCGGAGCAGCGGACCGACTTGATCAAGCGTAGCCGCCTGTACGGCCGCTACGACCACCCCGTGGACCGCGAAAGCGCGTATGAACTGATTACCGCCGCCACCCAGGAGGCGGAGCGCCAGAAAGCGGAGCTTGAGGCCGCTGCAGAGGCAGAACGGCAGGCCGCGCTGGAGGCCAAGGAGGCCGCCCGTGCGGCCAAGGAGCAGGAAAAACTAGAGAAGGAAAAAGCCAAGAAGGCGGGGAGCGGCATTGGCGCCAAAGTGCTCAAGAGCGTGCTCACGGCCGTGTTGGGCGTGGCGGCCGGTGCTGCCGCAGACGCCGTTTCCTCCAAGGTTACCGGCAAGAAGAGCACCTCCAAAACCTCCACCGGCTCCAAGATGGTAAAACGCGCCACCAAGAGCGCCACCACCACCGTCACTAAGGAACTCACCCGCAGTATTTTGGGCAATTTGCTTAAATAGTGGTGATCGGTAACACGCTGACACTCAGCCACTTCCTGAAAATCCTCGTTCAAAAACAGAACGAGGATTATTTTGTAAGTATTTGTGCTACAGGGAGTTAGCAATCACGTCCAAACTGCTCATAGGCAGCGCGGGAAAGCGCCTCGCGGTCCTGGGGATGGGCTACGGAGATGAGTAGGCGGGCGCGCTCCTGCAGGGATTTTCCGTACAGGTTCACGGCGCCGTACTCGGTGACCACCCACTGGACATCGGCACGGGGGGTAACCACACCCGCTCCCGGCTGCAGCTGGGGCACAATTTTGGGCTGGCCGGAACGGGTACGGGAGGCCAGGGCGATGATGGCCTTGCCCCCCTTGGAGAGCTTGGCACCACGCACAAAGTCCAGCTGGCCGCCGGTGCCGGAGTAGATGCGGGGGCCGATAGAATCGGCACAAACCTGCCCCGTCAGGTCAATTTCGATGGCCGAATTGATGGACACCATGCCCGGGTTGCGCGCAATGACGCGCGGGTCGTTGGTGTAGGCGATGTCGCGCATGAGGACGGACGGGTTCTCGCGGATAAAGTCGTACACCGCCTGCGAACCCAGGAGGAACGACGCCACCACTTTTCCCGTGTCGATGGCCTTGCACGTACCGTCGATGACGCCGCTGCGGATAAGCGCCAGAGCCCCATCGGAGAACATTTCCGTGTGCAGGCCCAGGTGCTTGTGCCCGCCCAGGCAGGCGCAGATGGCGTTGGGCATGGCGCCGATACCCATCTGCAGGCAAGCCCCGTCCGGAATAAGCTCCGCGCAGTGCCGGCCAATGGACAGGTCCGTCTCCGACGGCTGCGCGTACGTGCTTGTAATGAGGGGCCGATGGTCCTTCACCAGCGCCGTAAACCGCTCCAGGGGGATGAGGTCTCCATAGGCAAACGGCACCGCCGGATTCACCACGGCAATGCGCTCCCGGGCTACCTCCAGCGCGGCGATGGAGCAGTCCACCGAGGTGCCCAGGGACACCATTCCGTCCACCGGTTCCGACACCTGCACCATGGCCACATCGCAGGGAAGCGCCCCCGTGCGGTACATGAGCTGGGACTCGAAGAGGTTGGTGGGAATATAGTCTGCTACACCCGCCTGTACGGCTGCCCGCAGGTTGGGACCCACGAAGAAGCCCTGGTCCCGGAAGGACTCACGCAGCGCTGCCGATCCATAAGGCGCCGGCCCTTCCGTATGGAAATGATGGAAGTGCACGTCCCGGAGCTCCCCGGCGCGCCCGCACAGGGCCTCGATGAGGATGTGCGGCACGCTGGCGATGCTTGAGAGGTGGACATGGTCCCCGCTCCGGACAGCGCGTACGGCTTCTGCGGCGCTAATATAGCTGGGCTCTTTCATACAAAAAGCAAAGATAACACAAATTGTTGTATCTTTGTGCCGTCAAAACGCCAAATCATGCACACGAGAGAAGAAAAAACAGCCGCCTTCGGGCGCCTGCTGGATATTATGGACAAGCTTCGGGAGCAGTGCCCCTGGAACGCCGCGCAAACCATGGACACCATTCGGCCCATGACCGAGGAAGAGGTATACGAGCTCAGCGACACCATCCTGGAAGGCGACAGGCAAGGAACGGCCAAGGAAATTGGCGACCTGCTGTACCACATGGTCTTCTATGCCCGCATCGGGGAGGAAGAAGGCGCATTTGACATTGCCGACAGTATTAACAAGGTGTGCGACAAGATGGTGTTCCGCCACCCGCATGTGTTTGGCCCGGATGCCGGCAAGCATACATCGGCCAAAGAGATTGCCGATACCTGGGAACTGGTGAAGGCCAAGGAAAAGGACGGCAACAAAACCGTGATGGGCGGCATCCCCAAGGCCATGCCGGCCATGCTCAAAGCCCTCTCCATGCAGGAAAAAGCCCGCGGTTGCGGTTTCGACTGGGAAAAACGCGAGGACGTATGGGCCAAGGTGGCGGAAGAGTATCAGGAGGTTTCGGAGGCTTCCGAGGCGCACAGGGCCGAGGAATTCGGCGACCTGCTTTTTGCCGTCATCAACGCCGCCCGCCTGTACGATGTAGACCCGGAAGCGGCCCTCAGCCGCACCTGCGAAAAATTCCGCCGCCGCTTCACCTACGTGGAGCAGGAGACCCTCCGTAGCGGCTGCAAGCTCTCCGACATGACCCTCGCCCAAATGGACGCCCTCTGGGACCAGGCCAAGGCGAAGGGGCTGTAGGGACCCCGCCACGGGCGCATGTGTTTTCCGTATTTGCGGGAAAATGCTTATCTTTGCAGGTTAAAACATTTTTTATGGCAGAAAATACGTTGCTGGAGAAGGTACTGAGCCTTCAGGACAAATACAAGAAGCTGGAAGAGCAGCTGGCAGACCCTGCAGTGATTGCAGACATGAAAAAGTTCGTGCAGCTGAACAAAGACTACAAAGAGCTGCAGCCCATCATTGCGGCCGGCCTGGAGTACAAACGGCTGGTGGATGAACTAGCACAGGCCAAGGACATCCTCATGAACGAGAAGGACGATGACCTCAAGGAAATGGCCAAGGACGAGATTGCCCAGATTGAGCCCCAGCTCCCGGATATGGAACAGAACATCAAGCTGCTCCTGATTCCGGCCGATCCCGACGACAGCAAAAACGCCATGGTAGAAATCCGTGGCGGCACCGGCGGCGACGAAGCCGCTATTTTCGCTGGAGACCTTTTCCGCATGTATCAGCACTTTGCGGAGCGCCGCGGCTGGAAGCTGGAAGTGAGCGACCAAGCCCCCGGCACCTCCGGCGGCTTCAAGCAAATCGTCTTTAAACTGTCCAGCAGCACGGACGGCGTGTACGGTGTCATGAAATACGAATCCGGCGTGCACCGCGTACAGCGCGTGCCCCAGACGGAAACCCAGGGTCGCATCCAAACCTCAGCCGCCTCCGTGGCAGTTTTCCCGGAAGCCGGCGAGTTCGATATCGAACTGAATCCGGCCGATATCCGCAAGGACCTGTTCTGCGCATCGGGCCCCGGCGGCCAGGGGGTGAACACCACCTACAGCGCCGTTCGCCTCACCCACATTCCTTCCGGTATTGTGGTGCAGTGCCAGGAGGAACGTTCCCAGCTCAAGAACCTGGACCGTGCCATGGAAGAGCTCCGTACCCGCCTGTACAACATGGAGCACCAGAAATACCTGGACGGCATTGCCGCCAAGCGTAAAACCATGGTGAGCACCGGTGACCGCAGCGCCAAAATCCGCACCTACAACTACCCGCAGGGCCGCGTAACAGACCATCGCATTGGCTGGAGCATGTACAACCTGCCGGTGTTCATGGACGGTGATATTCAGGAATGTATTGACCAGCTGCAGATTGCAGAAAACGCAGAGCGGCTCAAAGAAGCAGGGGAGGAAGCATAAGATGGCACGCAATCCCGAAGAACTCAAGGCGCTGGGCCACAAGGCCGAATACAGCCAGAATTACGCCCCCGAGGTACTGGAAACCTTTGAAAACCAGCACCCGGACAATGACTACTGGGTCCGTTTCAACTGCCCGGAATTCACTACGCTGTGCCCCATCACGGGTCAGCCGGACTTTGCCGAAATCCGTATCAGTTATGTGCCGGATGTGAAGATGGTGGAATCCAAATCCCTGAAACTGTACCTGTTCAGCTTCCGCAGCCATGGAGACTTCCACGAGGACTGCGTGAACACCATCATGAAGGACCTCATCAAACTGATGGATCCCAAGTACATTGAGGTAACAGGCTTCTTCACGCCCCGCGGCGGCATCTCCATTTATCCGTACGCCAATTACGGCCGTCCGGGTACAAAATGGGAACAGCTGGCCTGGGAGCGGTTAGCCAAGCACGAATAATTACTCCTGCGGCACCAGGGCCACGGTAATGCGGGCCTGGGCGGCGCGCTTGCCCGCTACGGAAAGCTGGGCGTCGCACACATAGATGTTGCCTTTATGGTCTATGAGCCGGGCGGTGATTGTACACTCATCGCCCGGTTTTACTGTGCTGCGGAACTTCACGGCATCCAACCCGCGGTACAGGGCAAGTTTTCCCGGAAGATCTTCCATAAACAGCGGGAAGCAGGACTGGGCCATGATCTCGCACAGGATAACGCCCGGCACAATGGGATTGCCGGGGAAGTGTCCCTCACAGAAAAACGGTTTTTCCGGAATGGTGAAACGGGCGCGGGAAGAGCTGTCTTCCAGGAGCTCCGCCTCATCCAGCAGGAGCATGGGCTCCCGGTGGGGGATATGGGATTTTATCTCTTCCTGATTCATCCTTTAAACGGTCTAAAGGCCAGGCAGGCATTGTGTCCGCCAAAGCCGAAGGAATTGGAAAGACCCAGGGTGAGCGGTGCCTTCACGGCTACATTGGGGGTGTAGTCCAGGTCGCATTCCGGGTCCGGGGTGTCCAGGTTGATGGTGGGAGGGCAGATGCCTTCTTTCAGCGCCATGATGGTGGCAATGGCTTCTGCACCACCCGCCGCACCGAACATGTGTCCGGTCATGGACTTGGTGGAGGAGATGTGCGCCTTGTAGGCAAAATCGCCCAGAGCCAGTTTGCAGGCGATGGTTTCTGCAATGTCGTTCAGGTGCGTTCCGGTGCCATGGGCGTTGATGTACAGCGTATCTTTGGCTGCATCGAACCCGGCCTCTGCCAGGGCGTCCTTGATGGACTGGGCCTGGGTGCTGCCGTCCGGACGGGGAGCCGTGGCGTGGAAGGCGTCACAGGTGTTGCCATAGCCCACAATTTCACCGTAAATGGTGGCGCCGCGCTCCTGCGCATGCTCCAGCGACTCCAGGATGAGCACGGCGGCGCCGTCGCCCATCACAAAGCCCTGCCGGTTGGCGTTGAAGGGGAGGGACGCGTACTGCGGGTCCGTAGCGCGCGTGAGGGCCTTGGCGTTGAAGAAACCGGCCACGCCCATGGGGATGGAGGCGTGCTCGGAGCCTCCGGCGATGATGGCGTCGGCGTAGCCGTGACGGACGGCGCGGAAGGCCTCTCCAATGCAGTGGGAAGAGGTGGCGCAGGCCGTCACAATGTCCAGGCAGGGGCCTTCCGCATGGTGCTTGATGGCCACATGCCCGGCGGCGATATTGGAAATCATGGTGGCAATAAACAGCGGCGAAATCCACTTGCCGGTAGGGTCTTCCAGCATTTTCTGGGTTTCCCGGTACTGCACCTCGAACCCGCCGATGCCGGACCCTACATACACGCCCAGGCGGTAAGGGTCGATATTGGCGCCTTCCCCTTCCGAGCAGAGTCCGGACTGCTGCATGGCCTGCCAGGCGGCGGCTATGGCATACTGGGTAAAGTGGTCCTGTTTGCGGACGAACGGTTTATCCATGCCATACTGTTCCGGGTCAAAGTCTTTCACTTTGCCGGCGAAGGTAACAGGCATGTCCTTGAATTCTTCTACGTAGTCAATACCGCAAACACCGTTTTTCAGGTTGTTCCAATAGGTGTCCAGGTCTTTTCCTACGGACGAAATGATACCCATTCCGGTTATCACAACTCTCTTGGGATCCATAATTATATCAGTTCTTTAGCATGGGCGAGTGCCTTTTGGGCACCGTCCATAATGTCATTTACTATACTTTCTGCGCTCTGGCACTGCCTGAGCATGCCGGCTACCTCGCCGGCGAGGAAACAGCCGCCTGCGAGGTCTCCGTCAAAGACGGCCTTTTTGAGAGAACCCGTGCCAAAGGCGCGGATTTCGTCGGCCGGAATACCCTGGGCCTCCATTTTGGCAAATTGCTTGGTGAAAGGCGTTTTGAGGCTGCGTACGGCATCTCCGAGGCTTTTCCCGGTGACCAGGGTGCTTACGTCCGATGCCTTGATGAGGCGCTCCTTGTAGGTGGGGTGTACGCGGCATTCGTGGGCCACCAGGAAGCGGGTGCCCACTTGTACGCCGCAGGCGCCCAGCATAAAGGCGGCCGCCGCACCGCGACCGTCGGCGATGCCGCCGGCTGCCAGCACGGGAATGTGCAAGGCGTCTACCACTTGCGGCACTAGGGCCATGGTGTGGGTGTCTCCCACGTGGCCACCGGACTCCGCGCCTTCTGCAATGACGGCCGTTGCGCCCAGCTCCTCCATTTTGAGGGCATAGGCCACGGAAGCCACCACCGGAATCACACGGATGCCTGCCGCCAGCCAGCGCTCCATATACGGGGCGGGGGAGCCGGCACCGGTTGTGACGATGGTGACGCCTTCTTCCACCACCAGGTTGGCAATTTCCGCCGCGTTGGGGGCGGCCAGCATGATGTTTACGCCAAAAGGCTTGCGGGTGAGCGTACGGGCCTTGCGAATCTCTGCCCGCACGGCCTCCGTTCCGGCGTTGATGGAGGAGATGAGTCCCAGACCGCCGGCGTTGGATACGGCTGCCGCCAGGTTGGCGTCCGCAATCCAGGCCATGCCGCCCTGGAAGATGGGCTTTTCAATGCCCAGTATATCACATAGTTGGCTTCGTATCATAAAAGTTTGCAAAGATACGAAAATTATTTCTTTTTACGATGGGCGCGGCGCTCCCGCACGCGATAGGCGCTCTCTACCACCAGCTGGTCCTGGTAGCACCCGCGGGCGGCGAGCATGTTGCAAATAAAGACGATAAGTGGGAAAATAACGGTCCAGCTGAACACGGGGCCTTCAAAGCTGAAGTACATCCAGGCCAGCCAGCACTGCATACCCAGGGCAACGATGGCGGAAAGTACGGCCAGGCGCATTTGCAGAATGCGGGATTTGTACACCACCAGCGCCAGGGCCACCATGGCGGTGAGAATACCCAGTAGGATGCCGAAATACGGTTTTTGGAGCTGCCAGTAGGAGACGCGCACCAGTCCGTCCGGGTCCGATACGGTATAGGCGGTGCTAAAACAGAGCGCAGCCAGCAGGGCGGCGGAAATCAGGAGATATAAGGTTTGAATTCTTTGCCACATAATTATTCGTTTTTCTTTGCGAAGATACTCATTTTTTTTGAGTATATTTGTACTCCTATGGAATAAAACCAAAATACCCTATACTATGAAACCTACCTTACTTGTACTTGCAGCCGGAATGGGCAGCCGCTATGGCGGCCTCAAGCAGATGGACGGCCTGGGCCCTCACGGAGAAACCATTATTGATTATAGCATTCACGACGCCGTGGAGGCCGGTTTTGGCAAAGTGGTGTACATTGTCCGCGAGTCTTTCAAAGATCAGATGGAAGCGGCGGTTAAGGAAAAATATGCCGGAGTAAAAACCGTGGACGGGGAGCCGCTCCAGTTTGTCTTCGTAACGCAGGAACTGAACAAGATTCCCGCTCCCTTCACCGTGCCGGAGGAGCGTGTAAAGCCCTGGGGCACAGCCCACGCCGTGCTCATGGCCGCAGAGGTAATCAAGGAGCCTTTTGCCGTCATCAACGGGGACGATTTTTACGGCAAGGAGTCGTTCAAAATTCTGGGAGACTGGTGCCAGAAGCATGCTGGCACGGAGGGTCAGTACTGTATTGTGGGCTTTGAACTGGAGAACACCCTAAGTGAGAACGGCAGCGTTTCACGCGGTATCTGCTCCTATGACGCCAAGGGCAACCTGACAGACATTGCCGAGCACCTGGAGATTGCCCGCGAGGCAGACGGCAAGGTATACGGCAACAATTCCGTGAACGGAGAAAACCACGTGGAACTGGAGGCCAAGGCCCTGTGCTCCATGAACATGTGGGGCTTCACCCCGGATTACTTCACCAAGAGCGCGGAGATTTTCAAGACCTTCCTCAAGGAACACATCACCGAGCCCAAGAAGGAGTACTACATCCCGTATGCCGTGGACGTCATTGTGAAGTCCGGCAAGGGTGCCTGCGAGGTCCTGTCCACCCCGTCCCACTGGTTCGGTGTCACCTATAAGGAAGACCGTCCCGGCGTGGTGGCCAAGTTCGCAGAACTGGTAGCAAAAGGCATTTATCCCAGCCCGCTGTACTAGTTGTCATTCTGAGCAAAGTTCTCATTTGTCATTCTGAGCAAAGTCGAAGAATCTTTCCCCTATGAATTTATTCGCCCGAAAAGTCAATAATTATAGCCTCTATGCCTCTCACGCCTGGTATGTGCCGGGCGTGAAGGGTATGTTCGGCCTGCTGGGCTGGTTTCTGCTGGGAAACCTCCTGGGCGGGGTGGTGCAAATGATTTTCACCTCTTTCCTGCCCGTGGACGTGGTCATGCAGTATTCCATGCTGGTGGTGTATCCGCTATCCTTTGTTCCGGCCATGATCTACGCTGCCCAGCAAAGCCAGCGCAACAGCCTGTTCGAGACCGGTTACAAGCTCAGTTCCAATAACTTCGGCCGGTTCAAGGGCTGGCAAATCGCCTTAATTACCGTGGCGCTTACCTATGCCACCATGATATCGGCGGACCTTCCCAATTACTGGAACTACAAGTTCACTACGCTTGTCCCTGGCATGCAGTCCTTCTACGACTTTATAACGGACCTGATGCGCCAGATGACGGGCGGCCCGGTGTGGAGCAGTTTCCTCCTGGTGGCCATCTTTGCACCCATCTTTGAGGAATGGCTGTGCCGCGGCATGGTGCTGCGCGGCCTCCTTGCTCACCTCAAACCCGGCTGGGCCATTGTGGTGAGCGCCCTGTTCTTCGCTATCATCCACATGAACCCCTGGCAGGCGCTCAATGCCTTTATCATTGGCGTGATCATGGGCTATGTGTACTACAAGACCGGCAACCTCTGGCTCACCATGCTCATGCACTTTGTGAACAACGGTACATCGGTAATCCTTTCCCAGATTCCTTCTCTCCAGGAGACGGATTTCTGGATGGACATGATGCCCCGGAGCACATACACTGCCCTTTATGTGGGCGGCCTGGTGCTGCTCTGCGTGTGCCTGTGGGCGTTCCGCAGCATTCCGCTTTTGCAGAAGCGGGGTAATATCGACACCGTAGAATTATAAAGAGGTATGGAAGAGGAAGTCCCTATCAAGAAAGACCGCTGGGCCTGGCTCAAACGCAGCGACCACAATTACCTGATTCCCTTTGTGATTGTGGTTACTACGCTGGTGGCCCTGTGGCTCCTTTTCTTCGCGCACAACAGCGTGCTCAACTGGATCAGGGCCAGCGTGGAGGTAAAGGCGCAGGAAAAGGAAATGGCCCGTCTCCAGAGCGAGATAGACGCCATGGAGCAAGAGATAGACGCCCTGCGCAACAACCGGGACTCCCTGGAATCCTTCGCGCGCGACACCTACCACTTCGCCTCCCCCGGGGACGATGTCTATATCCTGGAATAAGTGTGACAACTAACAGCTTGTAAATCAGTGCAATACATGGTATTCCTCGTTCGGATTCCGAACGAGGAATATTGTCTAAGTAGCTCTGTGCCAGTTTGTTACCTGTCACTTAAAACAGGCCCTTCCTATGATGGTACCGGGCATACCCCTGCGCACAATACGGGCCGATTCTGTGCGCCAGATGATGCGATAGCATAAGCCCCCGCACAAGAAGCATGGTTTTTGTGCTGGGGCTTGTGCGGCTTGATAAAGGAGGATGAGATTCGGGATCAAAAAAGGAGGCGATTCGGGCGAAAAGGGGGCATTGGGCTAAACCTGGTGCAGGAGAGACCAGAGCCGGACGGTGCGGGCGGCTTCCGCGACATCGTGGACACGGAGCCAGCGGGCACCCCGCTCCAGGGCGGCATACTGCACCACCTGCGTTGCGGGCATCGCTTCTTCGGGCGTAATACCCAACACTTTGTATAGCATACTTTTGCGGGATACGCCCACCAGAATGGGGCGTCCCAGCTCCTGCAGTTCCTCCAGCCGCCGGAGCAGTTCCCAGTTCTGCTCCAGAGTTTTGGAAAAGCCGAAACCCGGGTCCAGCAGCCAATCCGCAATGCCGGCATCGGCGGCTTTTAGTTCAAAGTCCTGGAAATAGGCCTTGATATCCTCCAGAAGGTCCTTGTACTGCGTAAATTGCTGCATGGTTTCCGGTGTGCCCCGCATATGCATGGCCACGTACGGAAGCCCCAGGCGTCCCACCGTAGAGAGCATCTGGGGGTCCAACTGTCCGGCACTGATATCGTTCACCATAAAAGGGCCGATCACCTCATACGCCCGCCGGACAATCTCGCTCCGGTAGGTGTCGATGGAGATGGCAGGACATTGCCCTTCTATCTCCCGGAGCGCGGGCTCCAGGCGGGCCCATTCCTCCTCCAGGGAGGGCTGGGGCGCGCCAGGACGGGTGGAGCAGGCACCCAGGTCCACCACCGTGGCACCATCGGCCCACATTTGCTGCGCCCGCGAAAGGGCGTCCGCCGCTGCGGTGCGGCTGCCGGCATAGAAGGAATCTTCCGTGAGATTCACGATGCCCATGATATGCACAATACCACTCATGTGCGCAAAGGTAGGAAAAAATCACTATCTTTGCACTTCAATTGCAAGATATTATGGAAAGAAGAACGCGCGTCAGATTCGCTCCGTCACCCACCGGCCCGCTGCACATGGGCGGTGTACGTACGGCACTGTACAATTACCTTTATGCCAAGCAGAAGGGCGGTGATTTCATCATCCGCATTGAGGATACGGACTCCCACCGCTTTGTGCCCGGGGCGGAACAATATATCATTGAAGCACTTAACTGGTGCGGCATTATCCCGGACGAGGGCGTGGATGAGAATGGCAAGGTGGTAGAAACCGCCTCCGCCAAGCATCCGCACGCTCCGTACCGCCAAAGCCAGCGCCGGCCCATTTATCGGCAATATGCAGAGCAACTGGTGGCTACCGGCTGGGCCTATTACGCCTTTGACTCGGCAGAGGAACTGGACGCCCGCCGCGCCGCCGCAGAGGCCGCCAAGGAAACGTTCATGTACAACGCCGCCAGCCGGGGAGGTCTGCGTAACTCGCTCACGCTGCCGGAAGAGGAGGTAAAACGCCTCCTGGAAACCACCACGGACTGGACCATCCGCTTCAAAATGCCCCTGAACCGCATTGTGAAGATGGACGACCTCATCCGCGGCCACGTAGAGGTGAACACGGACACCCTGGACGACAAAGTGCTCTGGAAACGCGCCGACGAACTTCCTACCTATCACCTCGCCAACATTGTGGACGACCACCTGATGGAAATCACGGAGGTCATCCGCGGGGAAGAGTGGCTGCCTTCGCTGCCGCTGCACTACCTGCTGTACGAGGCCTTTGGCTGGACAGACACCATGCCGCGTTTTGCGCACCTGTCCCTACTCCTGAAGCCCATCGGCAACGGTAAACTCTCCAAGCGCGACGGCGACAAACTGGGTTTCCCGGTGTTCCCGCTGGCCTGGAAAAACCCTGAGACCGGGGAAATGTCCCACGGTTACCGGGAAGACGGCTATTTCCCGGAAGCCTTTGTGAACCTGCTGGCCATGCTGGGCTGGAATCCCGGGGACGAGCGGGAACTGTTCACCCTGCCGGAACTGGTGCAGGCCTTCTCGCTCGCCAAAGTGCAAAAGGCCGGTGCCAAATTCAACCCGGAAAAAGC
The DNA here is from genome assembly GCA_900317845.1 of uncultured Bacteroidales bacterium. GTDB lineage: Bacteria > Bacteroidota > Bacteroidia > Bacteroidales > UBA932 > Cryptobacteroides. The sequence continues at coordinate 26,605 of ONII01000001.1, read as the reverse complement.
CAAATGGTACAACAAAGAGTACCTGCGCATGAAGACGACGCAGGAACTCACAGACCTCTTTATCCCCGTGCTGGAAAGCCATGGCATCAAGGTGGTGGACTGCCCCTGCAACGCCCTCACCGCCGGCGCGCAGTTTGAGGGCTTCGGCGCAGACTTCACCAACCATATCTTCACGCGCGAATACGTGGAGGCCGTGGTGGAACTGGTGAAGGAACGCGGAACGTTTGTGGCCGATTTCTGGGACATCGCCGCCTACCTCTTTGTGGCGCCGGAGCAGTTCGAGGCCTTTGGCACCAAGGCCGGTGCCGGACTTCCCTCGAAGCCGGTGGATCCGAATCGGCCCGTAGATCCGCGTGCCAAGGTGTATGACGATGCCGCCACCGCTCCCTTTCTGGCCAAGGATGCCGACAAATTCTGGAATGCGGACAACGCCGCCTTCTGCCAGGAGGTCTGCCGCTACATCTGTCAGGAGTACAAAGGCGCCATGGACGCTCCCGTCCTGGAAGGCGTCCTGGAAACCTACATCAAGGGCAATGAATGGCCGATGGGCAAGGTGATGAACGCCCTCCGCCTGGCGCTCACCGGCGCCGCCAGCGGCCTGGGCATCGCCGCTATTCTCTCCTTCATCGGCCGGGCCGAATTTGCCCGCCGCATGGCCTACATCGGCCAAAGATTGGGATAGGTGGCCCAAATAGGGTCTAGTGCTTGCGGCGGATGGCGGGGATGTTCTCCAGGTCGGCCTTCTTTTCGCCGGGGGCGATGCACAGGACCGGCTTCTTCTCCGAGGCAAAGTTGAAGTATTTGGCGTTGTCGGAGTTGTTGTAGCCAATCTTGATGGTATCGGCCATGCCCGGCAGGGACACTTCCTCGCCGTGAGCCGGGGTCTCCCACTCGAAGCCTTCGTCAATGATGACCAGGTTCCCCAGGTCCTTGTTCAGGCCCAGGCCGCCGAGGTCCATCGTAAAGCCCGTGACGATGGCCGTGATGCGAATCTTGTCGCCAAACTCAGGATCGTTGTCCCAGATGATACCTTTCTTGAAGTGATTGGCGGTGCCCGTGTAGTGGGAGATCATGTCGTCAATCTTCTCCAGGTCGCTCATCTTGGCGCCGTTTTCGTTGTTGCCGGTGGTGATGTTCACCAGCACGTTCTTGGCGGTCTTGAGGTCGAAATCGTTCAGGAGGGGACTCTCGAAGGCACCCTTTACGGCCTTGTCCAGGCGGTCCGGGCCGGTTCCTTCGCCGCTGCCCATGAGGGCCATGCCGGAGTTGCGCATCATCTTGCACACATCCTGGAAGTCCACGTTGATGTAACCGGGGCAGCTGATGACCTCGATGATGCCGCGGACGGCGGTGGCCAGCACTTCATCGGCCTTGGGGAAGGCCTCCTGGATGAGGGTGTCGCCAAAGAACTGGTACAGTTTCTCGTTGTTGATAATCAGGAGGGCGTCCACATTCTTTTCCAGCTCGTGGATGCCGTCTACGGCCTTGGACTGGCTCTCGTTGCCCTCGTTCTTAAAGGGGATGGTGACAACCGCCACGGTGAGGATGCCGCGCTCTTTGGCCATTTTGGCGATGACAGGGGAGGCACCCGTACCGGTACCGCCGCCCATGCCGGCCGTGATGAAGAGCATCTGCGTGCCGCAGTCCAGCACCTTCCGGGCAATCTCGTCCTGGGCTTCCAGGGCGGCGTTGCGGCCGGCGGTAGGGTCTGTTCCGGCACCCAGGCCGTTCTGGCCCAGCTGGATTTTCACCGGCACCTCGCTGGTCTGCAGGGCCTGCGCATCCGTATTACACACAATAAAACTGCACCCCTGGATGTTCTGGCGGTACATGTAGTTCACGGCGTTACAGCCGCCACCGCCCACGCCTACCACCTTGATGATGGCGTTCTCGCTGGTCCAGTCGTTGGGGACAATGTTGGTATCTAAATCGTACATCATGGCTTATTCCTCCTTGTTGGCTTCGTCGTACACTTTCAGGGCTGTTTTCTCTACCTTGCTCCAGAAGATGGACAGGAATCCGGTGCCTTCCTTCTTGGCCACCTTCACCTTCTTCACCTTGGGCTCCGGCTTGGGTTTCTCCTTGACTTCCGGCTCTACGGGCGCGCCGAAGTCCTCCGGTGCAAAGAGCATATCGTCCGGAACGGTGGGCGTCTCGTTGGTCACTTCCACTTCTACCATCTCCTCTTCTGCAGGCTCTTCCGGTTTCTCCGGTTTGGTCACGCAATCCGGCAGGTGGTCTTCCTTGGCGGCCAGCACCATTCCGATGGCCGATGTGGCCGATGTGGAATACACGCCGCTGCCCACGGAGGCGGAGAACATGTAGCGCGGATAGCCTTTGCGCACCTCATACCCGGACATGTCCTTGATGAGCGGGATAAAGTTGGCCAGCTCTGCACCGCCGCCGGTAATGACCAGGCCGCTCCGCAGGGAATTCTGCAGGCCGCTCTCCTGGATGTAGTAGAGCACCGCGTCCACAATCTCGCGGCAGCGGCAGTCGATAATCTCGGAAATATACCGCACCGGCACCTCCTTGAACGGCGGTTCCAGCCGGATTTGCAGCACTTTCTCGCTCAGCGAGGCCAGTTTGCCGGGCATGCAGGCGCCAAAGCGCTTCTTGATTTTCTCTGCCAGTTCCTCGGAGATGGAGCACTCCGTGCGGATATCGTTGGTGATGACCTTGCCCGCGAAGGGGATAGAGGCGTAGTAGCGCATGATGCCGCCGTGGTAGATGGACACGGAGGTTACGCCTGCGCCTACGTCCACCAGGGCAACGCCGCCGGCCATTTCGTCGTCCGTGAGGACGGCACGGGCCACCACTTCCGGCAGGAAGTATTTCTTGGCAATGGCAATGTCCAGCTGGTTGAAAATCTTGTCCAGGGCGGTGGTGGCGCTGCGGTTGCCCACAAACACCTTGAAGTTGCCCTCAAGGGAGGCGCTCAGGGTACCCACCACTTCGCTTTCCACCAGTTGGATTTCGTCGTCAATGGAGAACGACTGGGCCACGGCACCGTACATGATCTGGCGCTCCGGGTTGGAGAGGGGATAGGTTTCCAGGGCGATGGACTTGAGGCTGTCCACCTCCTCGGAGGAGATGTAGTCGTCGGCGTTGGTGCGCTCAATACGGGCCGATGCCGTCACCTGCGCCACCTCGCTGCGGGGCATGCCCACCACCACCTGCAGGATCTGGATCATGAGCTCCTGCTCGGCTTCGCGGATGGCATCCTTCAGGCGCTTGGCCGCCTTCATGGGGTTGGCGATGAGGCTGGTACGGATCCCCTCCGAAGGGGTCTCCTTGTAGTAAACAATCTGGATGTCCTCGCCGTTCACGCGTGCGACGCACAGGCCGAACTTCGAAGTTCCCAGGTCAATCGAGGCAATGTATTTTTCTTCCATATTGCGTTTTGTATTATCTTCTGCAAACCAGTTGTCTGCGGTGGCGTACATCCACCAGCGTGTACCAGCCCGGCTCTTTGGAGGGCGCGACGCTCTCGTAGTAGGCGGTCATCAGCTCCAATTTATCCTGTACCCGGGTGGGGGCGCCAAACAGGAAACGTTCCTTCCCTTCCCGGGGAATGAGTACCAGGTCTCCGTCCTTGTTCACGGTAATCTGGCTGATATTCTCTTCCCAGATGCTTCCGTGGATGGTATTCACCATGCCCAGCATCTGGTTAAGCCAGGTGGCCTCTTTGGGGTCTGTGAGCGGCCCTTTATAGCCTCTGGGAACCTTGATGGGAAGATGCCCGTCCACTACCGGTACCTGGACGCTGCCACGGGCCTGTAGCGGGAACAGGAAACCTTCCGCGTCCGAGTAATAGCCGTTCTGGCCGTCCTGGATGCGCATCACCGGCTGCCGTTGGCTCAGGGCTACGTGCAGGATGCCGTCGTCCGTAAGCCAGGCCTCGCAGTCGCGCACGGCGCTGTGGGCGCAGATAATGTTCTCTATGCGGTCCAAGTTCACGCTGTCCAGCGGCAGGCCGGCATAGGCCCTGTACTCGGTCTCCAGCCAGTGCTCAATGTCCTCGCGGGTGACAAAACGGCGCTCCAGGCTATCCGTTACCAGCACGTCCAACGTTCCTTTTCCCTGACAGGTGCGGCCACGAAGTTCCTTTCTGGACATGCTGGAAGTGAGCATCCAGGTGAGGAAACAACTTGCCACAAGTAACAGGCCAAGGCCGCGTCGTGCGATAGGTATCATGCCGATTTATTTATTTGCCACTCAGGCGTTTATTCAACATTTCGGTAATGGGCTCAATAAAGCGGTCCACGTTGCCGGCGCCAAAGGTCACCAGCACGTCCAGTGGTTCCTCGGAGAGGTAATCCATCAGTTGTTCTTTTTTGATGAGCACCTTCTCCGGAGCGGTCACGTCCTTGAAGATAATCTCGGAGGTGACCCCGGGAATGGGCTCTTCGCGGGCCGGGTAAATGTCCAGGAGGATGAGCTTGTCCACCAGCGACAGGGAGGCGGCGAATTCGGCCGCAAAGTCCCGTGTGCGGGTGAACAGGTGCGGCTGGAAAACGGCCGTAATCTTTCGGCCCGGGAAAATGTTCCTCAGCGAAGTGATGGCGCTGGAAAGTTCGGCCGGGTGGTGGGCATAGTCGTCCACGTAGGAGAGCTTGGGCGTGTTCACATGCACCTCCAGACGGCGTTTGACGCCCTCGAAGCAGGCGATGGCCGCCTTTACGGCTTCCGGGTCAATCCCATAGCACAGGGCCACGGCGGCCGCCGCAACGCTGTTCTCGCAGTTCACCCAGCCGGGAGCGCCCACCTTGAAGCCGGGGATAACGCCGTCGGGTGTATGCAGGTCATAGTGGAAGCAGCCGCAGGCGTCCGGTTGGGCGTTGACCGGATAAAAATCGGCCGATGTGTCCGTATAATGATAGGTGTAGACCTTGGCCTTGGTATCGGTCGGGCCCACCGGGATGCCTTTCTTGGCGATGAGGATGCCGCTGACCTGCGAGGCAAAGGCCTTGAAGGCTTCCACCACATGCGCATAGTCGCCGTAAATGTCCAGGTGGTCGGCGTCCACGGCAGTAATCACGGCTATTTCCGGGAACAGCTGGAGGAAAGAGCGGTCGAATTCATCGGCCTCCGCCACGATGGTGGGGTTCTCCGACATGAGGAGATTGGTGCCGTAGTTGCGGGAGATGCCGCCCAGGAAGGCACTGCAGCCTTCTCCGCTGTGAGTAAGGATGTGGGCGATAAGGGTAGACGTGGTGGTTTTTCCGTGCGTACCGGCAACGGCCAGGCAGCGCTGTCCCTTGGCAATCTCGCCCAGGGTACGGGAACGCTTGAGAAGGAGGTAGCCTTCCTCGCGGGCTTTCACCAACTCTCCCAGATCGGCGGGAATGGCGGGCGTGTACACCACCAGGGTCTCGTTTTTGTCCTCCGGAAGGAGCTCCGGCTGATCCTGGTAATGCACGTCAATGCCCTCAGCCTCCAGCGCGAAGGTGAGGTCGGAGGGGGTCCGGTCATAACCGGCCACGTTGTACCCCTTGAACTTGTAGTAGCGGGCAAGCGCACTCATGCCGATGCCGCCAATTCCTATAAAGTAAACGTTCTTCATTACACCAATTTATAAACTTCGTCACAAATTACTTGGGCCGCATTGCGCAGGGCCATTTTCTCCGCGTTCTTCTCCAGCTGTTTTATGCGGTCGGGGGACTGGAGGAGGGCCAGGGCGGTGGAGAGGAGCTCGTCCACGGCGTCGCTGTCTTTTACCAGCAGGGCGGCGTCTTTGCGCACCAGGGCCATGGCATTGTGCGTCTGGTGGTCTTCGGCCACGTTGGGGGAGGGCACAAAGATGGTTGCCTTGCCCATGGCGCAGAGTTCGCTTACGGTGCTGGCGCCACTGCGGGAAATCACCACGTCCGCAGCGGCATAGGCCAGGTCCATGCGGGCAATGAAATCGTACGGCGTGATGCCCTTCACGTTGGATTGGGCGGCCATAAAGGCGTCCGTATCTTTCTTGTAGTACTTGCCGCACTGCCAAATCACTTCTACATTTTCTCCGCCCGGGCAGCCATCTTGAATCCAATGCTTCATGGAGCGGTTGAGGGTGCCGCTGCCCAGCGAGCCCCCTACTACAAAGAGGTGCTGCTTGGACGGGTCCAGGTGGTAGTAGGCCATGGCTTCCTCCTTCATGGCCGGAGTGGCCGGCTGCGATACGGCAGCGCGGATAGGGTTGCCGGACATGACCAGTTTCTCCTTGGGGAAGAACTTCTCCATACCTTCGTAGGCCACGCAGATGGACTGTACACGGCCGCCCAGGAGTTTGTTGGTGAGGCCGGCAAAGCCGTTCTGTTCCTGAATGACGGCCGGAATATGCATGCCGGTAGCGGCCCAGAGCAGGGGAGCGCTGGCAAAACCGCCCACGCCCACCACCACGTCCGGTTTAAATTCTTTGACGATAGCCTTGGCGCGGCGCACGCTGTCCAGCACGCGGAACGGAACCGTGAGGTTGTTCATGAGGTTCTTCATCGACAGCTGGCGCTGCATGCCCACCATGGGCAGGCCCACAATCTTGTAGCCCTCGGCGGGAACCTTCTCCATTTCCATTTTCCCCTCGGCCCCTACAAAGAGAATTTCCGTATCCGGGTTCAGTTCTTTCAGTTTGTTTGCGATGGAAACGGCCGGGAAGATGTGTCCTCCCGTGCCTCCTCCGCTGATAATGGCTCTGATAGGTTTGTACTGCATTATTCTTCTACTTCTACAGTTGCGTCTTGGGTCCAGTCGTTGTGGTGCTCGATGAGCGGAGCGGCCTCCGCTTCGCGGCGTGCCATGTTTTCACGGGCGTCCTTGGAAATGGACAGGAGAATCCCAAATACCACGGCAAACACCAGGAACGCATTGGTTCCGTGGCTCACCAGGGGCAGGGTCTGTCCGGTCTGGGGCACCAGCGGCAGGTGAACGTTCACCGCCATATGCATGAAGGCCTGTCCCGTGACCAGGATAATCAAGCCTGTAATAATCACTTTGTCGTAGTAGCGGTTGCATTCCTTGGCTACCATGGTACCGCGCGCAAGCAGGCTGAAGTACAGGATAATCAGGATGGCCGCGCCCCACATACCCGTTTCTTCTACGATGAAGCTGAACATGTAGTCGCCAAAAATCACCGGCACCTGGTACTTCTGTGTGCTGTTGCCAATGCCTTTCCCCCAGAATCCGCCTTCCTTGATGGCCAGGAGCGCGCCTACCGGCTGGTCCAGTTTTCCACGGGCCGTGCGCCATTCCAGCGACTCGCGCTTGGAGCCGATCAGCTGTTTCATGGTGGCGTCATCGTCCTGGGTAATACGGCCGATGGCCGTTCCGATACGGCTTTCCTTGAGGATGCCGGCCTTGTAGGCGCCGAACATGAGGGCGATGCCCAACAGGCCCACGCCCACCACAATGCCGATGTCGCGTGCGTCTATGCCGCCCACCAGAATCATCAGCACCATGATAATGCCGATGAACAGGGCGCTGGAGTTGGAGCCCATCATCACCATGAGGGTGGTCAGGAGCACCGGGGCATAAATATAGACCACTTTTTGCCACTGCGGCTTTTGCAGGAAGGCGAGCTTGTCAAATTTATCGGCCAGGATACCCGCCCACTTGAATTCGCCGTTCTTGAAGGTGTCCAGGGCCCAGCCCAGGTACATGATCATGAACAGTTTCACGAACTCGTACACGTGCACCTGCTTTCCGGCAATGATCAGGATACGGCGGGCGCCGTTGATTTCACCGGCGCGCACAAGGCCGAGGTTCAGGTTTAGCACCAGGATGACCAGGATGCCGAAGCTCACCGCAAAGCCGAACATGGACAGCTTCTTGTACCATTCCACGCGGCCGAAGTAGTAAAGGGAGAAGATGAGGACAAAGCCCACCGCCACCACCTTGAGCTGGTCCACCATGATGCTCACGCGGTCGCTCCCCGTGTCGTTGGCCAGGCGCGGGGTGCTGGAGAACACCGAAATCACGGAGATGAGCATGAGGAACAGGGCAATCAGGAGGATTACCTTGTCTCCGGTGAACCGGTCCATGAAACTGGTCAGGTGTCCAAGGAACGTGTCCTGGGTCTTTCCTTCTTCTTCGGCTACCATAGAGGGTTACAGGTTACGGACGGCAGCTTTGAACTGCTCGCCCCGGTCTTCGTAATTTTTGAACAGGTCAAAACTGGCGCAGCAGGGGCTCAGGAGCACCACGTCGCCGGCTTTGGCCAGGGCTGCGGACTTCTCCACGGCCTCCTTGGCACTGAGGGCATCTACGATGGTGCCCACCATGCCCTCAAAGGCGGCGTGGATTTTGGCATTGTCCACACCCAGGCACACGATGGCTTTCACCTTTTCTTTTACAAGGTCGTTGAGGACGCTGTAGTCATTTCCCTTGTCCTTGCCGCCTACAATCCAGATGACGGGCCTTTTCTGGCACTCAAGGGCATACCAGGCGCTGTCCACGTTGGTGGCCTTGGAGTCGTTGATGTACAGGACGTCCTTGATGCTCAGCACGGGTTCCAGCCGGTGTTCAATGGGCTGGAAGGTGGCCAGGGACTTGCGGATGACCTCGTTCTCAATACCGGCAGCCTTGGCAGCCAGGGCGGCGGCCATCGAATTGTAGATGTTGTGTTTGCCGCCAAGGGAGAGGTCCTGCAGGAAGATATCGGTCTCTTCCTTGTCATACCGGAGGACCATCTTGTCATCCTTCAAGAAGGCGCCCTGCTTTACTTCCTTCTCCTGGGAGAAGGGGAGCATCTTGCATCGAAGCACAATCTTGGACAAGTGTCCTACCGTTATCGCATCGTCAGAGTCAAAGATAAAGCAGTCGTCGCTGCGGAGGTTTTGGGTAATCTTGAACTTGGCGGCCACGTAATTCTCCATTTTGTGGTCGTAGCGGTCCAGGTGGTCCGGCGTAATATTGGTGATAATGGCAATGTCCGGCCGGAAGTCGTAAATGTCGTCCAGCTGGAAACTGCTGATTTCCAGGACATAATAGTCAAAATGCTCGGTGGCTACCTGGTAGGCGTAGCTTTTGCCGATATTGCCGCCCAGGCCCACGTTGAGGCCGGCGTTCTGCAGCAGGTAGTAGATGAGCGAGGTGGTGGTGGTTTTGCCGTTGGATCCGGTGATGCAAATCTTCTTTGCGCTGTCGTAGCGGCTTGCAAATTCAATCTCGGACACCACGCGGATGCCTTTTTCGCGGATTTTCTGCACCATGGGTACGGTACCCGGGATGCCGGGGCTCTTGACCACCTCGTCCGCATTCAGGATGAGTTCCTCCGTGTGCTGCCCCTCTTCGAAGGGAATCTCCCACTTCCGAAGCTCTGCGGCATACGCTTCCTTGATCTGCCCCTTGTCGCTCAGGAACACATCGAATCCTTTTACTTTTGCCAGAACAGCGGCTCCGACGCCACTCTCTGCACCTCCTAAAACAACTACTCTTGCCATATCTTTTATCTGATCTTTAACAATGCTAACGTACTAACTGCCAGTATAATTCCTACAATCCAAAAGCGGACGGTGATTTTTGCTTCGTGTTGGGCGGGAACGGGCTTTTTGAAAATCACCGGCCCGTCCGGCGCCTTTTTGTCCTGATAGTGGTGGTGGAGCGGGGTCATGCTCCAGATGCGGGTGCCCACGCCTTTTTTCTTCTTGGTGTACTTGAAGTAGAAGCGCTGCAGGAGCACCGACAGGCTCTCGGCAAAGAAGACGCCGCAGAGGAGGGGAATCAGGAGTTCTTTCCGCATGAGCACGGCGCTCACGCCGATGATACCGCCAATGGCGAGGCTCCCCGTGTCGCCCATAAACACCTGGGCGGGGAAGGAGTTGTACCACAGGAAGCCGATGAGCGCTCCCACAAAGGCACTCATGAAGATGGCAATCTCGCCCGACCCCGGGATATACATGATATTCAGGAAGTTGGAGTCAATCAGGTTGCCGCCCAGCCAGGCTATTACGCCCAGGACCACGCCCACAATGGCCGATGTCCCTGCCGCCAGGCCGTCCAGGCCGTCGGTGAGGTTGGTTCCGTTGGAGCAGGCGGTGATAACCAGGACAATCATGAGCACGTAGATGGCCCATTTGGCGTACCAGCCCCAGGCGCCCTTTACCGGCGAGAGCCAGCGGTAGTCGAACTCATGGTTCTTCACAAAGGGGATGGTGGTCTTGGTGCTCTTTACCACATCTTCTTCCACATACCGGCCGCTGGTGACGGTGGTCTCCGTTTCCAGGGTGTGCTCAACACTGGTTTCCACGGCCACTTTTTCACGGACCACAATGTCCGGGCTCATCCATACGGTGAGGCCCACCAGCAGGCCCAGGAGCACCTGGCCGATGAGTTTTCCATGCTCCGACATGCCTTCCTTGTTGTGTTTGAACACCTTGATGTAGTCATCGGCAAAGCCCAGTGCACCGCACCAGAGGGTGCTCACGATAAGCAGCAGCACGTAGATGTTGGTAAGGTCGCAGAACAGCAGCACACCCGAGAGGATGGACACAATGATGATGATGCCGCCCATCGTGGGGGTCCCTTTCTTCTGGATTTGTCCTTCCAGGCCCAGGTCGCGCACGGTCTCGCCGATCTGCAGCAGCTGCAGACGACGGATGATGCGCTTCCCCGCGAGCATGGATACCAGCACGGCCGTTACGGCCGCCAGCATGGCACGGAAAGAAAGGAAGTTCATCAGGCCGATGCCGGGAAAGTCGACCCCTACGGATTCCAGGTATTGGAACAAATGATAAATCATTGGGCAAGCAGTTTAAAGGTTTCAGTCACAATTTCTTTTTCGTCGAAATGGTTTTTGGTATGGCCGATAATCTGGTAGGTCTCGTGCCCCTTGCCGGCCAGCAGGATGGTGGCGCCTTCCGGTGCCGTGAGGATGGCCGTACGGATGGCTTCGCGACGGTCGGTGATGACCAGGGTCTTGGCGCGTCCCTGGATGTCCAATCCGGCGCGGATATCGGCAATAATGGCTTCCGGGTCCTCCGTGCGGGGGTTGTCAGAGGTAATGATGATGCGGTCGGCCTTTTTCTGTGCCACCTGCGCCATCTCCGGGCGCTTGGTTTTGTCGCGGTCGCCGCCGCAGCCGAACAGGCACACAAGTGTGCGTTCCGGGGCAATGTCGCGGAGGGTGGTGAGCACGTTCTCCAGGGCATCGGGCGTATGGGCATAGTCCACAATGACCGACAGGTCCTTGGGACCGTTCAGGTTCTCCAGGCGGCCGGGCGCGCTCTCCAGGCGCGAGAGGGCCACCAGCGTTTCCGTAGGGTCGGCACCCAGGCTCACGGCGGCACTGTAGATGGCCAGGAGGTTGTAGGCGTTGTGGCGGCCAATCAGGCGGCACCAGGTGTCCGTCCCGTCAATCTTGAGGAGCATGCCGTCAAAGTTCTGTTCCAGGATGCGGGCGGTGTGGTCCGCGAGGCCCTGGACAGCGTAGGTAACTACCTGGGCCTTGGTATTTTGCACCATCACGCGGCCGTTACGGTCGTCGTCATTGATCAGGGCGATGGCGCTCTCTGGGAGCATGTCAAAGAACAGCTTTTTGCAGCGCAGGTACTCCGCAAAGGTCTTGTGGTAGTCCAGGTGGTCGTGCGTGAGGTTGGAGAAGATGCCCAGCTTGAATTCCAGGCCGGTCACGCGATCCTGCTCCACCCCGATGGAACTTACCTCCATGAAGCAGTATTCGCAGCCTTTGTCCACCATACGGGCCAGGAGGCTGTTCAGGGTGATGGGGTCCACGGTGGTGTTTTCCGTCTCCAGGCGTTCATCGCCCACGTAGTTGGCGATGGTGGAGAGGAGGCCGCACGGGTATCCCAGGCTCCGGAACAGGTTGTAGAGCAGCGTCACGGTGGTGGTTTTTCCGTTGGTACCGGTAATGCCCACGAGCGTGAGTTTTCCGGACGGATGGCCGTAGAAGGCATCGGCCGCCAGGGCCACCGCCTTCCGGCTGCCATCGACCACCGCAGCAGCGCCGTTTTCCAGGGCCTGCGGAATGTAGGCATGGCCGTCGCTGGCATATCCCTTTACGGCAAAGAAGAGGCTGCCCGGGGTTACTTTCCGGGAGTCACTGCACAGACTGGTGATTTCTGTATCGGCATTGCCATGCAGGATGGTAGCGTCGGTGTCGCGTATGATTTCGCTCAGTTTCATTACTTCAGTATCAGTTTAACGGTTTGGTCGGCTTTGGCTTTGGTGCCGGGGGCGGGGGACTGGCTCACCACATGGCCGCTGCCTTCGTACTGGCAGCGCATGCCCAGGGTTTCCAGCGCGTACAAGGCATCCTTGAGGCCGTAGCCTTTGAGGTCCGGTACCAGCCCTTTTTTCAGCGTAATCTCCTTTTCCATCTGCGGAAGCGCGGTGGTAGACCGGATCGTGGCGTCCCATTCACCGTCCAGGGCGTACAGCTTGTCCACAATCTCCCGGACGGCCAGGGCGGGTTTGGTGCCGCCGTAGAAGTTCCGGTGAGAGGGGTAAGAGTATACCGTGACCAGGATGGTATATTTGGGGGCATCGGCAGGGAAGAAACCCACAAAGGTTCCCTGGAATTTCTTTCTGCCGTACTCGTCGCTGTAGGGGTCGGTGCTTCTGCCCCTTTCCTTGGGTGAGAGCACCACGCGGGCGGTGCCGGTTTTGCCGGCAACCGGGAGTTTGGCGCTTTTCAGGCGTGTGGCGGTACCCTCGTTCACCACGGAGCGCAGGGCGCGGGTGACGGTATCGGCCGTGGCCTGGGAGCAGATGCTGCTGTTCAGGGCGCTGGGCTCGAAGCGTTTGAGCACCTTGCCGTCTTTCTCCACGCTTTCTACCAGGTAGGGTTTCATCATGCGGCCCTTGTTGGCAATGCCGTTGTAGAAGGTGGCAATGTGCAGTGGTGTAACGGCTACGCTATAGCCATAAGCGGTGGTTCCCAGGGTGGTCCTGGACCAGTTGGGGGTTCCTGGCCGGTTGATGACCGGGGTGCCCATGCCGGTGATATCAAAGTCGAAGGCCTCGCCAAAGCGGTAGGAATACAGATGGTCGAACATCTCCTGCGGCTTCTTGCCGTAGTAAGTTTCTGCCAGCCAGGTGAATACGTAGTTAGAGGAAATCTCGAAACCGTGCATCACCGTAATGTCTCTGCGTCCTGTCTCCCGCTGATAGTCCAGGATATGGACGTCCTGGTTGTAGCCGCCGGGGACAAATCCGTTGTTGGTGGGGATGGTTTGGTCCAGGGTTTTCACGTAGCCGTCTTCCACCAGGGAAACCAGGGTGACGGTCTTCATTACGGAGCCTTGTTCGCCCACCTCGCGGAGAATCAGGTTCTCTCTTTCCCACAGGACGGTTTGGGGAGTATCGCCCCGGGAAAGGTTTACCATGGCGCGGATGGCGCCGGTTTTGGCTTCCATGATAATGCAGATGCCGGCGCGGACTTCGTCATCGGCCTGAATCTGTGCGCGGAGGGCTTTGTCGGCAATGTCCTGGAAGTCTACGTTGAGGGTGGTACGGATGTCATTGCCGTCCTGCACCTTCACCTGCGTGGAGTCCAGGTCGCGCACCCAGCGTTTGTTGTCCGTGACGCGGCGCCACTCATAGCCCTCGCGGCCGTGGAGCTCGCTGTCAAAGCTGGATTCCAGGCCAATGCGGTTCTGCTCCTTCACATAACCGATTACGCGGCGGGCCAGGGAGTCGTAGGGGTAGATGCGTTCCTCGTGCTTTTCCACAATAAAGCCGCCGGTGTAGGGTCCTTCCTTGAACAGGGGAAAGGTTTTCACCTTGTCCAGGGTGCTCAGGTCCACGTTTTTCTGGATGCGGAGGTACTTGGCCCCGCGTGCACGGCCGTCCAGGATGGCTTTGGCGTAAGCCTCGGCGCTCTTGTCCCTGAACTCGTTGCTCAGGTATACGGAGAGGTCGCGGGCCTTGTTCTGCCAGGCGCGCTCCAGGCTGTCCTTCCCGGTCTCGGCATATTCGGCCTTGCGCACCGTGCAGTCCATGTAAATATCGTACAAAGGGGCCGATATGGCCAGCGGACGTCCGTCGCTTGCCAGGATTTTGCCGCGCACGGGATGGTCCACGTGCTTTTGCACGGCAGGGCGGAACAAATTGATGACCCGCTCGTCCACGGTGTAGGTAGCCTGGATGTGCCAGATGCGCACCAGGATAGCCAGTCCCAGGAAGAGGAACAGCAGGGACAGGAAGAACATCACCACGTGGATTCGGTCGCGGTTTTCTATGGTGTCCTGTATTTCGCTCTGTTTGCGGCTCATTTTTTCTTTATCACGGTGGCGGGTTCCTGCGGCAGGGTCAGGTTCACGCCCAGTTCTTTCAGTCTGGTTTCGGCGGCCGATGCGCTGTGCAGTTTCACCAGTGCGGCTTCTTTCTCGGCATGATGAATGCGCAGCTGGTCAATGGCGGCCTGGTTGTCTCCGGCTTTGGTGAGTGTTTTGTCCACCTGCAGGCTCAGGAGGATGGTCACCCACATCAGCAGGAACAGGTACATGATGTGCATGTAATATTTGTCGGCGCGGATACGAAGCAGGAATTCGCCGTTCCGTAGTGCCTTGAAGGCGTTTTTAAAGCCTTCCCAAAGGGTACTCAGGTTCATTGGCCCGTCCTCCTTTCCGCTATGCGGAGCTTGGCGCTGCGGGCGCGGGTGTTCCGCTCAATTTCACTTTCCTCCGGGACCACCGGTTTGCGGTTCACGGCCTCCAGCGGTGTCTGCATGCGCCCGAAGGCGTCCTTGCGCTGCTCTCCGTCCACATTCCCCGTTTTGATGAAGTTCTTCACCATGCGGTCCTCCAGGCTGTGGTAGGTGATGACTACCAGCCTTCCGCCCGGCTTGAGGCTGCGGGTGGCGCCGTCCAGGAATTTCTCCAGGGAACGCATCTCCTGGTTTACCTCAATTCGGAGGGCTTGGTACACCTTGGCCAGCACTTTGTGCTCTGCGTTTTTGGGGAGCATCCGGGCAATGGCGCGGTCCAGGTCCCCGGTGGTGTGGAGGGCCGCCTGGGTGCGTGCCTGGGCAATGAGGCGGGCCATATTGCGGGCGCCGTCCACCTCGCCGTACAGGCGCAGGATGCGCTCCAGGTCTGCCTCCGGGTAGCTGTTTACCACTTCTTCCGCCGTCAGGCGGGCCTGCTGGTTCATGCGCATGTCCAGCGGTGCATCCTCAAAGCGGAAGCTGAATCCCCGCCCGGCCGTATCGAACTGATGGGAGCTTACCCCCAGGTCTGCCAATACGCCATCGAAGATACCCTGCCCCTTTTTGTCATCCCGAGCGTAGCCGAGGGATCTCCTCAACTCTTCTGCATAATTCTCAATAAAGCGGAAGTTGTTGTGAATCAGGGTAAGCCGTGCGTCCTTGGGCGCATTGGCCAGGGCGTCAGAGTCACGATCGAAGGCGATGAGCTTTCCGCCATCATGTAAGCGTGAAAGTATGGCAGCGGTGTGCCCACCGCCTCCGAAAGTGGCATCTGCGTATATTCCATCGGGATTTGTGACCAGGGCGGAAACACTTTCCGCCAGGAGCACAGGGATATGATATTCTGACATTCCTGCTTCCTCCTTATTTGTTTCTGGAGGATAGTCTGGAAGCGGTCTCTTTGAACTTTTCGTCGCTTAAAAGACTGGACTTGCGCAGCTCCGGATTCCAAATCTGAAGCTTGTAGCCCACACCGCCAAACACTACCTCTTTGGTAATTCCTGCCCCTTCCAGTAGCTCTGACGGGATGTTAAGCCGGCCCAGTTTTCCATCCAGAACCAGGGTATAAACGCCGTCATTGTACTTGGTCCAAAAGTCAGCGTCCTCAGTATTCAGTTCCGGATCAATGCCTTCCAGCACTTTGCCGCTCCTTTTTTCCCATTCCTCTTCCGGGAACAGGTCGATGCAGCACTGCTGGACATTCTTTTTTACGACAACGGCCATATTCTCGGAACCGCCCCGCACCATAGCGTCACGGAAGGCGGCAGGGAGCACTACGCGCCCCTTGTCGTCCACTTTTCCGCTGGCTGTTCCGTAAAATCTGACCATAGTTAAACTTAATACTTTCACGCTTTGGTTACAAAGGTAAGAAAAGTTTTCCATTTTCTTACACTTTCTTCCAAAATTTTCCACAATTTTTATGCGGCATAAAAAGAGGGCGCTGAGGGTCCAGGGCGTGGACCTTCAGCGACTAAAAAGGAGGGGGGGAGTTAGAGCTCCCGGCGGAGGCGGGCGGTGGGGATGTCCAGGAGGGCGCGGTACTTGGCGATGGTGCGGCGAGCCACCTTGTACCCCTTGGCGGAGAGGCCCTCTACCAGTTCGTCGTCCGTGAGCGGATTTCGTTTGTCTTCGGCGTCCACCATTTCGCGCAGGGCCTTCTTGATTTCGCGGGTAGAAACTTCCTCACCCTCACTGTTTTCCAGTCCTTCGGAGAAGAAGTATTTGAGCGGGAAAATCCCGAAGTGGGTCTCGATCCACTTGCTGTTCACCACGCGGGAGATGGTGGAGATATCAAAGCCGGTAATTTCTGCGATATCCTTGAGGACCATGGGACGCAGGGAACTCTCGTCCCCGTCCACAAAGTAGTCGTGCTGGTAGTCGATGATGGCGCGCATGGTGCTCTCCAGGGTGTTCTGGCGCTGGCGCAGGGCCTCGATGAACCATTTGGCCGAATCAATCTTCTGCTTGACAAAGCTGGCGGCGTCTTTGTCGGCCTTGTTCTCCGACACGCGGCCCGTTTCCATGATTTCCGAGTACTTCTGGTTAATCCGAAGTTCCGGGATGGAGAAGCGCGGCATGCTCAGCAGCAGCTGCCCGTTTTCGTAGTCCAGGCGAAAGTCCGGCACCACCTGCTGGGCCTGGTCGTTGTAGGAATCGTCAATTTGGCCGCCGGGGGAGGGATTCAGGCGACGGATTTCCTCCATCACGGCCTTGAGCTCGTCCGTGGAAAGGTGCAGGCGGCTCATGATTTTGGTGAAATGCCTGTTTTTGAAGGCGTCGAACTGCTCGCTCAGTACGCGGATGGCGTTTTCAACGGACGGGGTGCGTTTCTTGTTCTCCAGCTGAATCAGGAGGCACTCCCGCAGGTCTCGTGCGCCCACGCCGGAAGGCTCGAACTCCTGGACCACCCGGAGCATTTGCTCCACTTCTTCCGGAGTGGCCTCTACACCGGCGCGGAAGGCAAGGTCGTCTACCAGAGACTCAATGTCGCGGCGCAGGTAGCCGTCATCGTCCAGTGAGCCAATGATGAAGGAGGCAATGGTGCGCTGATGTTCCGTGAGGTTCCGGTAACCCAGCTGCTCCTGCAGGCTTTGGGTGAAACTTTGCTTGACGGAGAAGGTGTTGTATTCCGGGCGCTCATCCTTGCCCCAGTTGTTCACGTGGAGGTTGTAGGCGGGGATGTCGTCGTCCTGGGAACCGTAGCTGTCTTCCATGGACGTGCCCTGCTCTTTTTCTTCCACCTCCGAGATGGAGACGTCGCGGGGCTCGTCTTCTCCTTTTTGCGGGGTGTCGTCTATGACGGGATTGTCGTTCAGGACCTCCCGGACATGCTGCTCCAGGGCTTGCACCGGCATCTCTATCAGCTTGATGGTCTGAATTTGAAGCGGTGAGAGCTTCTGCTGCATTTTTTGCTCAAGTCCCTGTTTGATGGCAGCCATGACTTAGCGGGGGTAATTGATGCTTTCCTTGATGATGAAGGCGGTGGGATAGGTCCCCTTGAGGGCGTTGTAAATGCGCAGGGCCTCGTCCTTGGTGCGGAAATCGCCGATGCTCACCTTGTAGTTGGGGCTTTCGAACGAGCGGTATACCATTACTTCCGGGAACTGTTTTTTGAGCAGCTGTTCAATGGCCTCGCTTTTGTCGCGGGCCTGCGGTCCGTTGTCGTAGAAAACACGGATACGGTAGCCGGAAATGGGTTTTTCTCCATTGTTCAGTACGTAGCTTTGCAGGGCTTGGCGCACCAGAGGGGTTTGGTCCACCGTGACACCGGGCCCCATCACGGAAAGGATGTCTTTTCCCACCAGGGTGGAGTCTACGGGGGCCACGCGGGTGGTATCCTGTGCCCGGACGGCACCGGTTCCCACGAGGAAGAGCAACACTATAAGGAGTAACTTTTTCATCTTTACTTGGTAAATTGGGAAATATCCAGGTCTCTAAAATGGTACGGGGCACGCAGGACACCGTTTTTCCGGAGGGCGGCCTGGATGTCTACATCGGCCGTGAGCCCGGTCAGGGAGCCTTTGGAGGCAATGACCAGCACTTCCAGGATGGAGACGCCGTCGGCCAGGGTGACGGTGCAGGGGAGGGCATACACTTGTTCTGCATTGCCTTCCAGTTCCATGCCTCCCGTGATAAAGTGGGCGAGATCTTTGCCCTGGTAGCGGATGACACCGGAAATATGGTTTACGGCGAACTTCCGGGCGGGGTTGTCAATGCCCAGCATGAGTTTGGCGTCTACTGAGCGGGGGGAGGTGGGGACAATGTACGACACACCAACGGACGTAATGGCGATGTCCTTCACTTTGGACATGCCGCAGCTGCAAACGAGGAGGGCCGCTGCAAAAAACAGGCCGATATGCTTGAGTAGTTTCACGGACACAAAGGTAGTGAAAATTTTCTATTTACAGATAAGGGTGGCGGAAGTGCTGTCCACCACTGTCACGGTGGTGTAGGTGCCGGCCTGGCGGCCTTCTGCAGGGAAAACGCACATCATGTTGTTGGACGCGCGCCCGCACAGCTGCTCCGGATCCCGCTTGGAAGGGCCTTCCACCAGCACTTCCACCGTCTTCCCAATCATGGCGCGGTATCGTTCCAGGGATTTTCGGTTTTGCAGGTCGATAATCTGGTTCAGGCGCCGGTTCTTGACCTCCGCGGGGACATCGTCCTGCATGGTGCGGTTGGCCAGGGTGCCCGGGCGGTCCGAGTAGGCGAACATGAAGGCCCAGTCAAAGCCTACCTCCTCCATGAGGCTGAGGGTTTGCGCATGGTCTTCCTCCGTTTCCGAGCAAAAACCGGCAATCACGTCCGTGGTAAGGCCGCAGTCCGGCATAATGCTGCGGATTTTGGCCACGCGTTCCAGGTACCACTCCCGGTCGTACTTGCGGCGCATCAGTTCCAGCATCCGGGAACTGCCGCTCTGTACCGGCAGGTGGATGTGGTGGCAGATATTGGGATGAGCGGCCATGGTTTCAATGACCTCGTCGCTGATATCCTTGGGGTGGGACGTGGCAAAACGCACGCGAAGGTCCGGCGCCACGGCTGCCACGCGCTCGAGCAGGCCGGCAAAATTCACGGTTTCCGCCTCGCTCTTCCACAGGTAGCTGTCCACGTTCTGTCCCAGCAGCGTAACTTCCTTATACCCTTTTTGATACACGTCGCAGGCTTCCCGGACAATGGAGTGGGCATCCCGCGAGCGTTCCGCGCCGCGGGTATAGGGCACCACGCAGTACGAGCACACATTGTTGCACCCGCGCATAATGGAAATAAAGGCCGATATGCCGTTTTTGTCTGTGCGCACCGGCGTAATGTCCGCGTAGGTCTCCTCCCGGGAGAGGAGAACATCAATCTGCGGGCTGTCCGGCGAGATGGCCTCCAGCAGGCGGGGGAGGGAACGGTAGGCGTCCGGGCCCACCACCAGATCTACCTTCCGGGTGTCCAGCAGTTTGTCTTTCAGGCGTTCTGCCATGCAGCCCACAATGCCCACCAGGGTGCCGGGACGGGCTTTGCGCTGCTGGTTGAAAACCTCCAGGCGGCCCCAGATGCGCTGCTCCGCGTTGTCGCGGATGGAGCAGGTGTTGGCCATAATGAGGTTGGCTTCCTCCATGCGCTCCGTGCGGGTGTAGCCGGCTTTCTGCAGGATGGAAAAAATGACTTCGGTGTCATTCACGTTCATCTGACACCCGTATGTTTCAATATAGGCTTTCTTCATCGTTTTCCTCCGTAGGCAAGGTCGCCGGCGTCTCCCAGACCGGGGATAATGTAGTTGTGGCTGGTGAGTTCTTCGTCAATGGCGGCCACCCAAAGGGTATATTTGTTATCCAGTTTTTGCTGGAGCTGGTCTACGGCGTAGCGGCTGGCAACCGGACACACCATGTGAATCACGGCGGCCTGTCCGCCTTCCTCCTCCAACTTGTTCAGGGCGCTCTCCATGGACGCGCCGGTTGCAAGCATGGGATCTGCTACAATGAGGGTTTTCCCTTCCAGATCCGGGCAGGTGCAATAGTCTGCAAAGACCTTGAAGTAATCTCCTTTTCCGTATTTGCGGAAGGTGGACAGGAAGGCGCTTTCTGCGCGGTCGAAGACGTCCAGCAGGCCGCTTTGCAGCGGCAGGCCGGCCCGGAGGATGGCCGCCACCACCAGCGGCGTGTCCGGGGTGGATACCTGGGCCACGGCCAGGGGCGTGGTTACGTCCTTTACCGAGTAATCCAGCGTTTTGGAAATTTCATAGCCGAATACACAGCCAACCCGTTCCAGGTTGGTGCGGAAACGCATGCTGTCCTTCTGGATGCGGGCGTCGCGGATTTCCGCCACATAGGTGTTCAGAATGGTGTTTTGCTGTCCAAGATTAACGACTTTCATACGCTTGCAGTTTTTCGGGTCCAACTACAAAGATAACAATATTTTTGGGATATGGGCTTATTTTGCTTTTCCTATCCGCTCTTCGCTGAAGGAATAGAAGGAGTCGTCGGCAATGACCACATGGTCCGACAGGCGGATTTCCACGACGGAGAGGGCCCTCCGAAGCACATTCGTCTGGTAAATGTCCGCCTGCCCGGGGAGGGGGGAGCCCGACGGGTGGTTGTGTACAAGAATGATATAGGAACTTTGTTTCTCGATGGCCTTCCGGAGAATCCGGGCGGCGTCGATGGGGGTGCTCTCCAGGGTCCCGGAGGAAATCATTTCCCGGCCAATCAGAAAGTTGGACCGGTTCAGGTACAGGACCCAGCACTCCTCGTGGTCCAGGTTCTTCAGCTGCGGCAGCATAAGTTGGTAGACCATCTCCGGCGATGTGATGGCCCGCTTGTCCACAAGGACCTGTTCTTCCAGGGCGCGTCGCCCCAGTTCCAGGGCGGCGGCAATGGTGATGGCGCGGGCTTCTCCCACGCCCTTGTGGCTTACCAGTTTTTCCAGGGGCATCACCCCCAGCAGGCTCAGCCGCCCGCCGGCGCTTACCATCAGTTCCTGCGCCACATCAATTACACTCCGTCCGCCGGTCCCGCTACCCAGCAGGATGGCCAGTAAGTCGGCATTGGAAAGGGCCTTTGCGCCGCGAAGGCGCATTTTCTCCCGGGGCCTTTCGTCCGGGCACAATTCCTTGATTCGCATAATACCAAACCCCTCATCCTTTACGCTCCCGCCCTGGTAAGCAAAAATTGGGGACCGGCAAGATACGGCATAAAAATGAAAAACAACACAATCGGTTGAAAGATTGTGTTGTTTCACATGTTTTTTTTGCTGTTTCTTACGATTTCCCGCTCAAATCCGGGTTCTCCTGCAGCTTTCTCATCATGGTTTCCAGACCGTTTCGGGAGAGTTTCAGCACCATCTGATGTCCGTCGGCATTTTGGAGGGTGCAGGTTTGCTCCTGGAGATTCAGGCGGTATACTTTCCGCAGGTTCACAATGGTGCTTCGGTCGGCCCGGTAAAAAAAGTCTTCCGGCAGACGCTGTTCCAGCGACAGCAGGCTTTCCAGAATGAGTTCCTCCCTTTCAAAGGAAATGAGGATGGAGTAGTTTCCATCGGCTTTGAATCCGGCAATGTTTTCGGGGGCCATGAAAAGGAGGCTGTCCCCGGTCTTGAAGCGCAGTTTCCCGTTTCCGGACGACCCGGCTGCCACCCTTTTTTCCACGGCTTTGGCAATGGCGTGCGCCAGTTCATCTTTGCCGACAGGCTTCAGAAGGTAGTCTGTGGCCGACACTTTGATAGCCCCCAGCAGATAATTGCGGTCCGAGTAAGCGGTGGTGAAGATGACTTGGGGGAGGGGAATGCTCCGCTTGAGTTCCTCCAGCAGTTTCAGGGAATCCTGCCCGTGGAGCTGGATATCCAGGAACAGCAGGTCCGGTCTATGGCGAAGGATGCTGTCCCGGGCGCTGTCATAACTGTCACATACGTCTATGACCTCCAGGACAGAGCGCCAGTCTTCCAGTTTGGCCAGCAGGGCAAGGCGGGGCAGCCTTTCATCTTCCACGACAATGGTCTTGAGTTTTTCCATCTTTGTTTTCAGTAAAGGTATCCGGCCGGAATCCATATGCTGAAGCAAGTGCCGGCGGGGTGGCCTTCCTGGTCGGTGAGGTCGGTCACCTGCTGCACGATGGGGTGCATGTTGGCCTTGTTGTACAGCTCAATCTGTTGTTGCAGGATGACGAGTCCCTGCTTGGTGGAATAGCCGCCGGAGCGTGCCGCTTGGGCTCTTCCTACGCCGTCGTCCTGCACGCTCACCAGGATGCCGTCGGCGCTGTCCCGCGGCTGTCGGCGTACCGTGACGGTGATGTTTCCGGCACCGGGTTTGGAGGCAATGCCGTGCTTGACGGCATTTTGGCAGTAGGTATGCAGCAGCATGGTGGGTATCATCAGGGAAGGATCTGCGTTGGGCGCTATGTCAATGCTGTAATGCAGGCGTTCACCGAAGCGCAGTTTCTCCAATTCCAGATAGGTGCGTGCATAGTCCACTTCCTCTGCCAGGGTGCGTGAAGGCCGGTCAATGTCCAGCAGCGTCTGGTTGGTGAAATCGGAATAGAGTTTCAGGTAACGGGACGCTTCGTCGGCCGAGTGGTTCATCACGAAATACTCAATGCCGGAAAGCACATTGGCGTGGAAATGGGGGATGGCTTTGAGCCGGATGGCGGAAAGTTGCAGCTCTTTCTGCCTTTTTTCCCTCTCCAGGGTCTCCATCCGCTTGCGGCTCCGGCGCTGTTCGGCTTTTCCGGCGGCCCACCACACCAGCAGCGAGAGAATGAGAATCCCAGACAGGAGCACCCATTTTTTCCGCCAGAAGGGGAGAGGGGCCTCGATGAAGGTGGCCTCCTGGTTATCCATAAGGAGATTCTCCGGCCGGAAGGAGGTTACTTCCTCCAGGCCGGCCAGCCAGAGGGTCCCGTCTTCACTTTCCGCCATGGGGCCCAGAAGCGGTTCGATGGAAGTGAAGCCGTTGCCGGAATCGAACCAGTGGATATTTTCGGGATGCAGGTCCCCGTCCATCTGCGCCACCAGAAGTCCGTCGATGGCCGCTACTGCCAGATAGCCGCACGGCGACAGGTGGACGGACCGGATTTCGTGTCCTGAAAGGTGAGACTGTACTTCCCTGAGCGGCGAAATCTTCCCTTGGGAAACAACAAAAAGGGAATCCCCGCGGGCAAAGCAGACATGCCCCTTCCTGTCCGACGAAAGGGCGGTGATGACCTGGGCCGATGGCGTGTCTTTCATTTTGCGGACCAGGGTTTCTCCTTTGTCCGTGCGGGTGAGGCAATACAATCCGGGATTGCCGCTTACCCACAACCGCCCCTCACCGTCGTCCGCGGCGCACCAGGGATGGGCGATTGCCGAACTGAGCGTATCCAGAAGGCCCGTTTCCGGGTTGTAGGACAGCAGGCTGTTCCGGGTGGCGATAACGACGTTTGTGCCCGCTCCGGAGACAAAACGGTAGTTTTCCCGTGGAAGGCCCACCCGCTGCAGGCCGTCTTTTCCAACGCAAACGATATCTCCGTTGCCAGCCATGTATACCTTTCCGTCCACGACGGCGGCTCCGGTCGCATAATAAGCGCCCTCCTGCCTGTCCAGCAGTTCTCCGTCCACCAGAACGCTTCCGTTCAGCGTCCCTTCCACAAGATGCCCGTCCGCCAGCGCGACGGCACGTACAATGTCGTTCCTGTCGGTGAGCCGGTGGTTTACGATGTGGCCCTGGAAGAAGCAATAGACCCCTTGGTAGGTGGCCACCCAGAGCCGGTTCCATTTGTCGACGAACAGGTTTTTGATGAGGTTGAATCCTGTTGCAAGCTGCTCCATCGGCTTGTGGGCCTCGCTGTCATAGCGCCAGATGGTGTGGGAATCGGCAATGATGAGCTGCCCCTGGTGGTTCATGCGGACGGAAAGCCCGTAATCCGGGGCCTCGAAGCAGTGCTTGTAAAGGAGCCGGAGGCTGTCTCCTTCAACGGTGTAAAGGCCGTCGCCAGACAGCGCGATGAGCCGGCTTTCCTGCCGGATAAGGGAGAAGATATTGTTTTTCCGGCTAATCCGGGACGTTTTTCCTTCATGGACCCGATACAGGCCTCCCGGGGTGGGAATGAACAGTTCCAAGGAATCGAGATACAGTTTCCGGTCCGGGGTCATTTCATCCAGCAGGGTGGATTCCAGTACGGGAACCCTTTTGCCAGCCTCCAGATGGAAGAGGATGCGCCCCTGCTCCCGCCGGTCTTCCAGTAGCATGTATCCCGGAGGAAGGTCGGCCGTGTTAAAATTGTTCAGTAGCAACTGCCCGGCAGGGTCGATGGGCTTCATCTCCAGTTTTTCTCCCCGGAGCGTCCACTGCCTTACGAATCCGAGCGCGTTCACTTGGCCGTCCGCTTCCCGGAATGCGACAATGTTTTCCCTCCTTCCGCCAAGAAAGGACGTCATGGTGTGTCCGTCGTAGCGGACGAAGCCCGACAGCGTGCCGATATAGATGTAGCCGGCCTTGTCCTGCCAGATGGTTTCTGTCTGCATTTGGGGCAGGCCGTCCGCGGTGGTGAAGCGCCGGTGACTGAGAGAGCTCTCCATCAGGGGACCGTCCGCCCTTGCCGTGAAATGGACAAGGAGCAGCCCCGCCAGCAGCAGGTATCGTAAACACTTTTCCATACTTGCAAAGATAGGCAAATTGTATCATTCTTGTGTTGTATAGGTTTATCCTTCAATCGTTTTTTTTTCGTTCGTCCAAAAAAAGGGCGTATTCGTCAATGGGGGTACCCATTTCGTCAAAATGGCGGTTTTTGAGGGGGAGCAAATGGCAGATTATCCATAGATTTATACTCAGAATTCAAAGAAGGAAGCCTATGGAAAAGAAAAAATGCTTGTATGAATGTCCGGCATCCGTTCCCGTAGAAATGGACTTGGAACTGATGTCGGTGGTCTCCGGAGAAACGGAACTTTTGGAAGGATCCCGGGACGATTTCGACTTTATATTATGGTAGGAGGAGTGTATATGAAAAACTATTGTTTCCCTTTCTTGTCCGTGCTCGTGCTGTTGGGCGCGGCAGCCTGCGGCAAGCAGGCCGATCCTGTGGCCCCTGTGCCCGAAGAAACACCCGAGCCGGCTGTCGCCTGGAAAGTGAGCGTCCCCGCCGGAAAGGGAGGAGATGCCACCAAGGCCCTGGAATACGATATAGGAACAGGCAAGGTGCTCACTTCCTTTGAGACCACCGACGTGGTGTACGTTTATAATAAAACCACTGCTACTCTGGATGCGGGAACCTTGGCACCGGATGCCAACGCTGCTTCCGTCAACCTGGTGGGAACCCTTATGGGAAGCTACACGGAAGGCGACGAGCTGGAACTTCGGTACGGCTCTTATTGGTCCACCCCGAACGGGGTTTTCGACTATGAAGAGCAGACGGGGACCTTTGAGACCCTCCGGGACTTCGGTGTAGCGGAGGTGAAGGTAACCACCGTGGACGCCGTGAACCAAACCCTCACGCTGGAAGATGCCCATTTCACCAACCCTTACAGCATTTTCAAGTTCACGTTTGTAGATGCAGAAACGAGCGCTCCCATTCCCATCGACGAACTCTTTATTAAGACGGTATGGGGAAAGCTGGTATTCAAGGACAGCCCGGATGGTTCCCGCGAATATTATGGCGAGTTTGCCGACGGAAGGTCCCCTTGGGAAAGGCCCTTGGGTAATTCCACGGACCCGGTCTGGCTGTCGCTTTGTTATGAGGCGCCCACTGAGATCCCGGAAACGGACTGGATGGCGTTTGCCATTCTGGACAATGTGAACAAAATCGTTTACGATATGTCCAAGATGACAAACGGCAAAATCACCAACGGAAAGTTCTATGCTCCTACCATTGAAATGAACCCGCTTCCAAAGCCTGTCGTCACCCTTACCGGCAGCGGAACGCCCGTGGAGCCCACGCAGATTTCGTCCGCTTTATATAAGATGGGCTTGGACAACTATTACTACTATGTGAATCCCGGGCTGGACATCACCCTGAGCGGAGATGGGGATCAAAGCCGTTTCCGCTGGAACGACAGTTCCTCGGAGCCTGAGGGCGCCACCGTGCGGTTCTGTGGAACTTCGTACGGAATGCCGCAGGGCTTCACCACAACCGAAACATCGTTTATTGAACACCTTCACCGCGGCCCCCTGACGCTTGTTCTGGATGGACAGACCAGACTATGGGGCTCTGCGGACCATCCTGCCATTTTGGTGGACAGATTTTATGGAGAGGTGGTTTTCAAAGGAAACGGGACGCTGATTCTGGACACCGTATGCAATACAATAGGAACGCAGGGCATTATGACGGCTGACGGGGCGGGAAATCCCGTTGGCGGCGTCCCGCTCAATGTGCATGCGGCTTCTGGCTACACGCTCAGTGTCTCCGAAGTGGACCACGGCAACGGCACCAGTACCTGGACCTATGTGTCGGCTCCGGATTCCGGAGCCGACATGCCCGGCATTCCCACTTTGCCCGACTCAGGCGATCC
>ONII01000006.1 GCA_900317845.1 uncultured Bacteroidales bacterium | reverse complement strand
CTTCCTTTCAAAGGGAGTTTCAACGGTAATCACAAGACCATCTCCAACCTGAAGATTACTACGGAAAGCAGTTCTGCAAATTACACAGGCCTGTTTGGCTATATATCCGGAACTGCAACTTCTGTCTATGACCTCACGCTGGCCAATTGTGCCATCTCATCAAACAATGATAATAAAACAGGTGGGATAGCCGGTTACGCTGAAGGCACGTTTACTAATTGTCACGTGACCGGGAGCGTCACTGGGCAAACAAGTGTTGGCGGCATCATCGGCAATGCATCAAATAATAATGTTTCAATAAGTGGATGTACTTTTCACGGCTCTGTAACTGCTGAGAAAGCCAATGGAGGCAATGCCGGCGGAATCGTCAGTCTTTGTGGTCCTAAACTAGTGAATTGCACCAATTACGGAACGGTTACTGGAACGGAAAGAGCCGGAGGTATCACATCGCAAACCCAGAACTCCGCCGTGGATGCAATCACCTCCTGCATAAACTATGGTGATGTGACAGGAAGAACGCGCGTAGGCGGTATTGTCGGCCAAGCCACCGGAGCAATGGGGATTATCAATTGCACTAATCACGGGAAGGTAAAGAGTAATGGTAAAGGATGGTTTTCTCATAACTCTTCAAGCAGCGAGAACTTATATGGCAGTTTTACTGGTGGTATAGTCGGATGGAACGATCATGAAGGAAGCGAGACGACCATATCCGGCTGCATTAATAATGGAGCCGTAGAGGCCGTTGACAATTATGTCGGTGGCATCATAGGCTGGGCCTCCTTAACTAATAGCTCTACGGACAATCATGATACTTACATAACAATTACCAGTTGTAAGAATAACGGCGCGGTGCAATCGGCAAAGAATTGTGTCGGCGGTATTGTTGGAGCCACTTCCGTAGGGCGAAAGAACGCCATTATCCGGATCCTCTCTTGCGTAAATACTGAATCTGTCACCGGAGTCAACTATGTTGGCGGTATCGCCGGACAATTGAATGGAACCACGTATGACTATGCGGAAATCAGCGGTGCAGGACCGTCCAAGAACAATCTTGAGAACAATCTCAATCTGGGGGCTGTTTCCGGTACTTCATATAAAGGTGGAATCGCAGGGGGACAGCATAATGACACGTATGGGCAGTTCAACTATGTCTCCAATTTTTATACGGCAACCACTTTAATCACAGGTGGAATTAACGGCGTTGACCAGGAGGGTGCTAAGGGTGCTTACAAGATTGTCGGCGCCGGTGGCGTAACCGTGACGACTTCAACGGCTGAAGACCTGCTGCACGAAAGTGTCAAGTACTTTGTTTCCGGTAAGTCCGTCACCGTGACCCTGTCTGGCGGTACTTCCTACAATGCCGTCGACGGTGCGAGCAACCCCGTTACCTTGACTCCCAACGAAGGCGGATCCTATACCCTCACCATGCCGGCCGCTGATGTGACCATATCGGCAACTAACTGATTAACAAGGGCACCATCACCATCAATCCGGCGATGTCGGACTACAGCAATGTCACATACAAGCTCGTGAAACTGACATCGGCGGCGGCGTAGGACGCGCATTGGGCGGTTACGACGAGATGTATTTCCGCAACATCGTCGACGGGGGCGAGAAACTCTTCTCGGTGGTGGCCCTGGAATCCGGTTTTAGCAGCCGTCAGTCTTATTATAACGCCCGAAAGCGGCTTTAGCGTGCCTAAGGCGTTACTTCAAATTAATGATAATCACCCCGTTGGCGCCGCGGGAGCCGTAGATGGAAGTGGCGGCGGCATCCTTGAGGACATCGATGCTCTTTACATCGTGGGGATTAATCCATTCGATGGAAGAAACGGCGGAGCCATCCACAATAAAGAGCGGATCCGTGCCCGCATAGATGGTGCTGATGCCCCGGATAATGATTCTTTGGCCTTCCACCTGCACCCCGGAGCATTTCCCTTGAATCATCTCATAAATGTCCCGATATGTTTGTACGGTGTTCTCGTTGATATCCACGCTGGACACCGACGAAGTGAGGTCTCCGCGGGCCGCTTTTCCGTAACCGATATCCACCACCTCCGCGCTGCGGGGCGTATAGGGCTCATCGCTACGGGCAAACACACCGCAGCTGCAAACAAGGGCGCCCAAAGTAACTATCTGTAAAATTCGTTTCATAACTGCAAAACTAACAAAAATTTTCACAAGAAAAAACAGTATCTTTGCAACTGCTATGGGAGTTTACAGAGAAATAGGGCCGGAGGAGTTCCAGGACCTGCAAGGCAGAATCCTCTATGAGGACAATCACATCATTGTGTTCAACAAACGCACGGGGGAAATCGTGCAGGGAGACAAAACCGGCGACGAGCCCCTGAGTGAAACCCTCAAGGCCTTCATCGCGCAGCGGGACAACAAACCCGGGCAGGTGTTCATGGGCGTTCCCCACCGTCTGGACCGCCCTGTGAGCGGTGTCACCCTCTTTGCCAAAACGTCCAAAGCCCTGGAGCGCCTGAACGAAATGCTCCGAAAGGGAGAAGTCCACAAAACCTACTGGGCCCTCACGGCCGGCAAACCGCCCAAGCCGTCAGATACACTCACGGACTTTCTCACCCGCAACGAAGCCCAAAACAAGTCCTATGTGAGCAAAAGCGGCAAAGAAGCCCGCCTCAAATACACCCTCATCCAAAGCACGGACCGCTATTACCTTCTGGAAGTGGAGCTCTACACCGGCCGCCACCACCAGATCCGCTGCCAGCTGGCCCACATGGGCTGTCCCATCAAAGGAGACCTCAAATACGGGGCAAAACGCTCCAATCCGGACGGCGGCATCTGCCTGCTGGCCCGCCGGATACAATTCATCCACCCCGTCAAAAAGACCGAGGTGGATGTAACTGCTCCTGTCCCGGATAGCTGGAAAGGAGTACAAGGGTAACGCGTCCGTCGCCGGTTTTAGTTAGTTTTTCTCATTGTCTTTCAGGTATTTTCGCCGAACCCGGGAGCACCAGTGGCTGGGCGGCTCCCCCATCACGTTCTTGAAACTTTGGAAGAACGAAGTGGTGGAGTGGAAGCCCGACAACTGGGACAGGTCCGTGACCCGCAAACTCATATTGTTCCGGTACAGTTCCATGGCATACATCACCCGGTAATAGTTGACGTACTGCCGGAAGTTCCGGCCGGAAAAATGGTTGATGGTCTTGCTCAAATACCCTTTATTGGTATACAATGCATTTGCCAGGTCCTGGAGCGAAAAAGATTCTACCAGGAACGGTTTATGCTCGGTCATATACCGGCAACACCTGTCATACAGCAACTGATCGATCGCCGACATTTCATTGGGGATGGACGGAGCGTCCTCCGGCCTGGATTGTTCCAGGGCGGATTTTAACTGCGCCTCTTTCCGATGCAGGTGTTTAAGCAGGATAAACCCCGCCGCTACAGCCAACACCAGCAAAAAGGCCAGGAACAACAATAACAGGTTCATGGGCGTTTCACAAGGTGGGCTGCGCGGACGCGTTTCCCTATGTCAAAGAACGCTATTTTTTGATGGTGTCGAATCCTTTACCGTATACGCCATTGACGGAGCTCACGGAAAGGAACGCATTGGAGTCGATGGATTTGATATAACGCAGCATCAGGTTCAGGTCTGTCTTGCGGGTAAGGACCATGAGTACTTTGGTGTCCTGCTTGGTATACCAGCCCTTCCCGTCCAGCACGGTAACGCCGCGGTGCATTTCCTTGGAGATGGCATCGGCAATCTTTTCATATTCCTTGGAAAGGATGAACAGCTGCACGCTCTGCTGCGAGCCGGAAATGTACATATCCAGCACATAACTGTTCACGGTTACCAGAATGAGACCGTACAGGATGGTGGTAATCTTCTCCGCCAGCGGCATCTTGAAGGTAATGGGATTCCCAGCGGCATCCAGCACCGGCTGCCCCGTCATGGGGTCCAGTTCCGGCACGAAGGAAGGCACGAAAATGGAAGAGCCGATGATGATAAAATCCAGGAACAGAATCACTTTGCCCGGCGACACATTGTGGTACTTGGTATAAATGAGCGCGATGATGTCCGTGCCGCCCGTAGAACCACCGTTGGAGATACTCATGCCAATGCCGATACCGGCCATGATACCGCCCATGAGCACGCTCAGGAGCTTTCCGTTGTCAATAGCCAGGGTTTTGATGATGGTCACGGGAATGAGCCCGGGCAAAAAACGCAGGGCCACCGACGCCAGGACAATGGCGTAGATGGTTTTGGCGCCGAAGCCCATGCCCAGGATCACAATGGCGGCAATAATGAGGATAGCGTTCAGGAAGAAGTAGCTGTAACCCATCTGGATGGTGCCGTTGGTGGCATACTGGATCATGGAGCTGATACCCGAAACGCCTCCGCCAATGAGGTTGTTGGGAATCAGGAACATGGACCATCCCGTCACATAAATGAGGATGCCCAGCGTGACCAGGAGCCACTCCTTCACCTGCGTCAGGACCGATTTCTGTAAAAAAGCTGAAGCCATATTATTTCTTCTTTTTCTTGGTAAGTCCGGTTTTCATTTCGTCGAAGCCCTCGCCAAACACGTTGTTGGCGGGCACCACGCTCACAAAGGCTTTTGCATCAATCTCCTTGATGGCCTTGGTCAGTTCCGGCAGCTCTGTTTTGCGGATGAGCACCAGCAGCACATCCCGTTCTTCTCCGGTGTACCAGCCCTGCGCCTTCAGGGCAGTGACCCCGCGCTCCATCCGGTGGCAGATATAGTCCCCGATCTCCTTTTGCCGATTGGAGAAAATGTGCACCTGCACCGTGGAATCCTTACCCAGCAGGATCAGGTCCAGGACATAGGCGCAGATACCCATGGTAATGTAGCCGTATACCACATCCGTGAAGCAGTGGCCGGGCACGAAAATAAGGAGGGTAATGACGATAAAGTCGGCAAAGAGATAAAACCGGCCAACGGAGATGGGCCAGAACTTGTTCACGATGAGCGCCAGGATGTCCGTTCCGCCGGTGGAACCGCCACGCATGATAATGAGGGCCAGGCCCACGGCTTCCAGGAGGCCGCCGATAATGGGCACGAGGATGCCGTCACCCACGTACAGCACCTCCCCCTCTACGGACCACAGGCAGCGCATGCTCTCACTGCCCAGGATGCGGAAGAGGGCCGTCGAAAGCACGATGGCATAGATGGTCTTGAGGCCGAATCCCTGCCCCAGAATGAACCAGGCCAGCACCAGCAGCAGCACATTGATGCCAAAGTACCAGATATCCACAGAGATACCCGTCACCATGGCCAGCAGGGCCGATGCGCCCGTCAGGCCACCGTCAATCATGTTGTTGGGCAGCAGGAACGACTGCCACGCCATCACAAAGAGGATAACGCCGATGGTAATGACGATATAGTCGAAAACCCCTATGAGAAACTGCTTTTTTGTCATCGTTTATTTTTTCAAAACCACATTCACAATACGCCCGGGGACCACAATCACCTTGGCAATACTCAGCTCACCCACATACTGGGGTGTCTTTTCATGCGCACGCACAGCCGCCTCCACGGCAGAGGGGGCATCCGTTGCCGGGGCCTCCAGGAAGAAACGCGTTTTTCCGTTGAACGACACCGGGTACTTCACCAGATTGTCAGCCGCCAGGTCCTCGCGGTACTCCGGGAACGAGGCGTACACCACGGAATCCTCGTGCCCAAGCTGGTGCCACAGTTCCTCCGCAATGTGCGGGGCGA
The DNA here is from genome assembly GCA_900317845.1 of uncultured Bacteroidales bacterium. Classification (GTDB taxonomy): domain Bacteria; phylum Bacteroidota; class Bacteroidia; order Bacteroidales; family UBA932; genus Cryptobacteroides. Next base: position 92,569 of record ONII01000006.1, on the reverse strand, counting down.
ACGGGCTCAGCACAATGGTGAGCGGTTCCAGAATGGCCCGTTTGGAGCAGTTTCCAAGCTCGTTCAGGGCAATCATGAAGGCCGATATGGTGGTATTGTAGGAGAAATGCTCAATGTCTTCCTGCGCCTTGCCGATGAGCTTGTGCAGGGCCTTGAGTTCCTCCTTGGTGGGTTCGTCGTCCGTTACCAGCCACACGTCTCGGTCCCAGAACAGACGCCAGAACTTCTTGAGGAAGCGGTTTACACCGTCGATACCCTTGGTATCCCAGGGTTTTGCCTGCTCGATAGGGCCCAGGAACATCTCGTACAGACGCAGGGTATCTGCCCCATACGTATCGCAAATCTTGTCCGGATTCACCACATTGTACATGCTCTTGGACATTTTTTCAATGGCCCAGCCGCAGATGTACTCGCCGTTTTCCAGGACAAATTCCGCATCTTTGTAGTCCGGACGCCAGGCGCGGAAGGCCTCGATATCCAGTTTGTCGTTATAGACGATATTCACATCTACATGCACCGGGATGGTCTCGTACTGGTCCTTGAGGCCCGCGCTCACGAACTTGTTGGTGCCGGGAATCAGGTACACAAAGTTGGAGCGGCCCTGGATCATGCCCTGGTTGATGAGCTTGCAGAAGGGTTCGTCCTCGCACACATAACCCAGGTCATAGAGGAATTTGTTCCAGAAACGGCTGTAGATGAGGTGGCCGGTGGCATGCTCCGTACCGCCCACATAAAGGTCTACGTTGCGCCAGTAGGCATTGGCTTCCTTGCTCACCAGGGCCTCCCCGTTGTGCGGGTCCATGTAGCGCAGGTAATAGGCGCTGGAGCCGGCGAAACCGGGCATGGTACTGGTTTCCAGCGGATAGCCGTTATACGTCCAGTCCTTGGCACGGGCCAGCGGCGGCTGCCCGTCCTCCGTGGGTTTATACTGGTCTATCTCCGGCAGCGTGAGCGGCAGGGCCTCCAGCGGCAGCGGCGTGGCGATGCCATCCTTGTAATAAATGGGGAAAGGCTCCCCCCAGTACCGCTGGCGCGAGAAAATGGCGTCGCGGATGCGGTAATTGATTTTGCGGTGGCCGATTCCATGCTTTTCCACATAGTCGATGGCGGCGGGAATAGCCTCTTTTACAGTGAGTCCGTTCAGGAAACCGCTGTTGCACATGATGCCTTCCTTGGCATCCAGGCTTTGCTCGCTGACATCGGCCCCCTCGATGAGGGGAATGATGGGAAGGCCGAACTTTTTGGCGAAGGCATAGTCACGGCTGTCATGCGCCGGAACCGCCATAATGGCACCGGTGCCGTAACCGGCCAGCACGTATTCCGAAATCCATACCGGCACCTTTTCGCCGGTAAGCGGATTGATACCGTACGAGCCGGAGAATACGCCCGTAACGGCCTTACCGGCAATGCGTTCGCGCTCCGTTTTCTTCTTCACCTGCTCCAGATAGGCCTCTACCTCCGCTTTCTGGGAGGCGCTGGTGAGCTGCGGAACCCACTCGCTTTCCGGCGCCAGCACCATGAAGGTGACGCCAAAGACGGTATCGGCCCGGGTGGTGAAGATGGTAACGTTGTGCTCCTTGCCGTCGCAGGTGACCTTGAACACCATTTCTGCGCCCTCGCTGCGGCCAATCCAGTTGCGCTGCATCTCCTTGAGGGAGTCGGTCCAGTCCAGTTTGTCCAGCCCGTCCAGCAGGCGGCCGGCATAGGCGCTCACGCGGAGTTGCCACTGGGTCATTTTCTTTTGGAACACCGGGTGACCGCCGCGCTCGGAGAAGCCGTCCTTCACCTCATCGTTGGCCAGTACGGTTCCCAGGGCCGGGCACCAGTTCACCGTGCTTTCTCCTTGATAGGCAAGCCGATAGCGCATGAGGACATTCGCCTTTTCTTTCTCGGAAAAGGCCTGCCACTCCCCTGCCGTAAAGGGTGCGCCCTCACTGCAGGCAGCATCCACGGCGGTGCTTCCTCCCACTTCGAAGGCTTTTACCAGGTCCTCGATGGGGCGGGCTTTCTGGAGCTTGTTGTCGTACCAGGAGCCAAACATTTGCAGGAAGGCCCACTGGGTCCATTTGTAATACTCCGGATCCGAGGTGCGGAACTCGCGGTCCCAGTCAAAGGAAAAGCCAATGCGGTCCAGCTGCTGACGATAACGGGCCACATTCTCCCGCGTGGTCTTTTCCGGATGCTGGCCGGTTTGAATGGCATATTGCTCTGCCGGCAGACCAAAGGCGTCGTAGCCCATGGGGTGCAGCACATTGAAACCTTTCAGTCGCTTGTACCGGGCGAAGATGTCGCTGGCGATATAGCCCAGCGGATGCCCTACGTGCAGGCCCGCGCCGCTGGGGTACGGGAACATGTCCAGCACATAATACTTGGGTTTATCCGACTTGTCGGTAGCGCGGTAGGTCTTGTTCTGGGCCCACCACTGCTGCCATTTTTTCTCAATCTCAGAAAAATTATAGTCCATAGTTAGTTGATCGTCTTTCCGTTAATGCCAAACTTTCCTTTACTCTTGCTCAATTTAAAGTCTACCGCAATGGTGAGCGCCACTTTGCATTTTTTGCCACGATGCCGGCCGGGGCGCCATTTGGGCGAGGCCGACACCACGCGGAGGGCTTCCTCGTCCAGGGACTCGTGCACGCCACGGGCAATCTTCACATCCCGGACTTCCCCTTTTTCATCAATCATAAAGTCTACCAGCACACGGCCCTGGATGCCGTTTTCCTGGGCATACCGGGGGTATTTAAGGTACTGGTATACCCAGCGTTCCATGAAGGCCGCGGGATCCGGCGAGTTCAGGAACATGGGTTTGATATCTACGTCGCTGTAGGCATACACCCCCACCGCCGGTTTGGCGGCAGAAGAAGCGGAACTTTCCCTGAACAGCGGACGCGGTCCGTTAGCGAGGCGCTGCACAAAACTGTAAATGTATTCCAGTTCTTTCTCCATTCCCTCAAAATCCACGATGGAATAGGTGTCACGGCCGGTGCCATGCTCCGGATAGCGGCCCGTAGTGAATACCACCGAAGGAATTTCCTTGTCATAGAAAATCACATGGTCTCCGGGATAGGGCTGCTGGGCGGTGATGGTGGCCTGGACAGGCAAAAGCTCCCCCTGCAAGGAGGTAATGAGGGTATTGAGGTCTGTGTTGGAGGCGGTATAGGCCCAAAAACCGTTTTCTGCCGTTCCCAGCATGTCCAGGTTCACCATGGCGTCCATTTGGGCGGCATCGGAGGCAAAAGCGCGGTTCAAAAAATACCAGGAGCCGGCAAAGGTTTCACAGGAGCTGCCAAAGCCCACAAACAGGATGCTCCGGCGCAGCAGGGTCCTGGAATAGGAAAGCCTGCGGGCCAGCTCCAGCAGGAGGGCCATGCCGGAGGCGTTGCCGTTGGCACCCGAATAAATGCGTACCCGCTTTTCTCCGTCCACCGTAAGCGTATCCGTTCCCAGATTGTCCATCCGGGCACCTATAACTATATAGTGCTTATTCTGCTCTTTGTCCCAGCCTTCCAGAAGGCCCGTAACGTTGCGGGATGTAAGGGTATCCCCTCCTACCGCCACGCCAAAGGTATTGCCGGCGCCCAACACATCCACGCCGTAGGCCTTGAGCTGTTCTTCCAGATATGCTGCGGCCATCTTCTCCCCTTCCGAGCCGGCCTTGCGGCCTTCCAGCTGCGCACCGGACAAATACGCCACATGTTCCTTCAGGGCCCGGACAGTCTCGGAATCGTCCAGGTCTTCCAGCGGGGATCTGAACTGTGCCCACGCGGGGATACAGGCAAAAAGCGCCACCATGGCGCTAAAGAAAAACCGTTTCATCATTCGTTCACAAGGATCCAGCCGTCTTTGGGGCAGATGCCCGTTCCGCGCATGACTCTAAGGGTTTTGAGACTTTCGTTGAGATTGTTGGAGGGACAGACGCCCACCGCCAGCAGGCCGTTCCGGAAGCTGATGATGGTGCCCGTATAGCCGGCCTCGTTGCAAGCCGTGAGCTTGCGCTCTGCATAGGAACGCCCACGGAAGGCGCCCACAATGATGTAGTATTTGCTTTCCAGTTTGGTAGTGAACAGACCGCCCATCTTGGACGGGTTCAGGATGGTGCCACGGGTTTGGGCAAGGGAATCCAGCAAGTAGGTTTCCAGGGACGCCAAAGAGTCTGCCATCTGCTTTTCCACGCGCTGCAGCGAGTCCAGCACGGCCTGGTGGCGGGCTTCCTCCCGGGCGATGCGCTCCTGACGTATTTGCTCCACCTGGGCCGATGTAGGCCGTCCTGCCAGGGTGCGGACAAAGTCACATCCCGTAGCCAAGAGCGGCAGCATGGCTACCATAAACCATATGAGGGCTTTTTTCATACGTAATCCTCCTTAATCTGCAAAAATACGCTTTTTTCCAAAATCAAGCCAAATAAAAATTGTATATTTGTAGTAGAAACACACATGCATGAAAAAAACGGTCAAGCTGGAAGCCATCGACCCCATAGAAATTTATGGTGCAGGCAATCGAATCCTGAGCGAATTCTGCTCGTATTTTCCCCATCTTAAAGTAGTTGCCCGCGGCGACGAACTCATCCTGGAAGGCCAGGAAAGCGACATTGCAGAGTTCAACATCCGCTTTGCCCAGCTGGTGGAACGGCGCCATCACAAGATGAATCTCACCGTGTACGACGTAGAGGATATCTTCTCCGGCAACAGCACGGACCGCTTCCGCTTGGACGGCAACGCCATCATTGTGTATGGCACGGACGGCAAGCCCATCCGCGCCCGCGGAAAAACCCAGCAGGAGCTGGTGAAGGCCTATTTTAACCACGACCTCATCTTCGCAATTGGCCCCGCCGGAACCGGTAAAACCTACATGGCCATCGCCCTGGCCGTACGGGCGCTGAAAAACCGGGAAATCAAGCGCATCATCCTCACCCGCCCCGCGGTTGAAGCCGGCGAACGCCTGGGCTTCCTCCCCGGAGACCTCAAAGACAAGCTGGACCCGTATCTGCAGCCCCTCTATGATGCCCTCTCGGACATGATCCCCGCCAAAAAGCTGCAGGAATTCATGGGGGACGGCACCATCCAGATTGCCCCCCTCGCCTACATGCGCGGACGCACCCTGGACAAAGCCTGCGTCATTCTGGACGAGGCCCAGAACACCAACCTGGGGCAGCTGAAGATGTTCCTCACCCGCATGGGCACCAGCGCCAAATTCATCGTCACCGGAGATGCTACGCAAATTGACCTTCCCCGCCGGGAAGACAGCGGCCTGCTCACGGGCATCCGCCTCCTGGAAGGCATCAAGGGCATTGCCACCATCCGCTTCACCAACGAGGACATCGTCCGCCATCCCCTAGTAACCAAAATCGTCAAAGCCTTTGACGAAAAAACCTCCGGCCCAAAGGCCGAAGGTTAATCCGTCATTTGTTTTTGGCAATTACTGGGCGCCGTTCAGGACGGCTTCCCATTTCTCGTAGTCTGCCTTGTACTTGGGATCCACGCCACGGAGCTGGAAGTTCAGGCGCTTGAGGAAATCTGCGCAGGCGGCCTTTACGTCCGGATTGGTGGAAACGTTGTAGCACTGCTCGAAGGGAACCAGGGCGCCAATGTACACCTCCGTGAGCTTGGCGCTGAGTTCGTCGTACTTCTTGTAGTCGCGTACATCCAGGGCATTCATCTGATCCACAATGTCCTCGCCTTTCTTGAGGGCGATGTTGGCCATGCCGTAGTAGGCCATATCGTACTTGGGATCAATACCCAGGGCTTTGTCATAAGCGGCCTGAGCGCCATCGTAATCCTTTACGCCGGCCAGGATGTTACCTTCTACATAATAGAGGGAGGCGTTGTCCGGCATGGCCTTCTTGGCCTCGTCCAGCAGTTCCACAATTTTCTTGGGATCCTCGTTGGTGGTGAGGTACAGGTTGATGAGGCTGGTAAGGATGGAAGCGTTGTCCGGGAACTGGGTAAGACCCGTAGCCAGGTAGTTCTTGGCGGCAAGGGTATCGGCCTTGGCAAGGGAGCATTCGGAGAGGGCGGCATAGATGTTACCCTCCGAGGTGAAGCCACGCTCCAGGCACTTGTTGTAGTACTCGATGGCACGGTCGTAATTCTTGACGGACAGGGCGGTGAAGGCGCAGTTATAAGCGGCGTCATCGTTGCGCACGGAGCAAGGAGCTACGGCAGACCAGTCTGCAGCGCCCTTGAAAAGGTCGCTGGCCTTGGCCATGTCGCCCAGCTGATAGGCGGTGAAGGCATCGTTATAGTAGGCATTCACCACTTCCTGCAGCTTGGGATCTACGTCCTTATCCTTGGCGCCCAGCTCGAAAGCCTTTACATAAGCGGTAGCGGCCTCACCCAGGAGGTCTCCGGGGACGGAAGGATGGGTAACCTCTACGATAGCCAGCACGCCGGCCTCGTTGAAGTATACGTTCACGTGGGAAAGCTCATGCTTCTCAAAGGTGGCACCCTGAAGGGTTACATTGGTAACGGAGAGGGCCTTCTCCTTGTTCATGAGCGCAAAGGTGGCTTTGTCGATACCCGTGCTCATGCTGGTGGTAGGATTGGTATACGCAGCCCAATAGGCTTTGCCAAGGTTCATCCAGGTGGCAGGCTTGGCGCCTTTTTTGGCATCCTTGCTGGCCTCCAGGGCCTTATCTACACCCTTCTGCAAGTCTGCATCGGGTTTTTGTGCATACGCCACTTGCAGCGAGCAAGCCAGCGCGAGGGCAAATAAGAGTTTTTTCATACTATAAATGGTTAATTAGTTATTCATTGTCCGGAGCATCCTTCGCAATATCCGTGCCTTCCGGTGCAGGGAGCTCTGTACCCTCTGCAGCCTGGCTTTCTTCTTCGTCGCTGTGGGCGACCACGGAAACGGCGGCGATGGCATCCTTCTCACGGATGTTGATGAGCCGTACGCCCTGCGTAGCACGTCCGGCCACGCGAATGGTGGAAACGGGCATGCGGATGGTCATGCCGCTGCGGCAGATAATCATGAGGTCGTCCTCGTCCGTGACGTTCTGGATGGTGACCAGAGCGCCGGTTTTCTCCGTGATATTCAGGGTTCTGACACCCTTGGCGCCACGGGAAGTCTGGCGGTAATCCTGCGGGGCCGAGCGCTTGCCATAGCCGTTTTCCGAGACGGCGAGCACCTGGCGCTTTTCGGCGTCTTCTGCCTGGGGATCCTGGCAGACAACACCTACGACATAGTCCCCTTCTGCCAGATTGATGCCGCGTACACCGGTGGAGGTGCGGCCCATGGCACGGGCCTCTGCTTCGTCAAAGCGGACGCAGCGGCCGCCGTGGGCGGCAATCATGATGTTGCAGCGGCCGTTGGTCAGGAGGGCGGCCAGCAATTCATCGTCCTCACGGATGTTGATGGCATTGACGCCATTGGTGCGCGGGCGGGAGTACGCTTCCAGGGAAGTCTTCTTGACCACGCCGTTGCGGGTGAACATCATGATGTAGTTGTTGTTGATGAAATCCTCGTCCTTGAGCGTTTTCACGTTCAGGTATGCGCGCACGTTGTCGTCCGGGTCTATCATGAGGATGTTCTGGATGGCGCGGCCCTTGGAGGTGCGGTTGCCTTCCGGAATCTCGTATACCTTGAGCCAGTAGCACTTGCCCTTCCGGGTGAACAGCAGCATGGTGCTGTGGGTGTTGGCGATGTAGATGTGCTCGATGAAGTCTTCGTCGCGGGTGGCGCTGCCCTTCATGCCCACACCGCCGCGGTTCTGGGTGCGGAATTCCGTGAGCGGGGTGCGCTTGATGTAGCCCAGGTGGCTGATGGTGATAACCTGGTCTTCGTCTGCGTAGAAGTCCTCCGGGTTGAATTCGTCTTCCGAGAGGGTGATTTCCGTGCGGCGGGCATCGCCGTAGCGGGCCTTGAGGTCCTGGGTTTCCGCCTTCACCACATTGAACTGTTCTTCCACGGAAGCGAGGATTTGGTTGCAGCGCTCGATGAACTTCATGAGGTCGTCGTATTCTGCCTGCAGTTTTTCGCGCTCCAAGCCAACCAGCTGACGCAGACGCATTTCCACAATGGCTGCGGCCTGGACGTCCGTGAACTGGTAGCGTTCTACCAGCATCTGGCGGGCTTCGTCGATGCTCTTGGCCTCATAGCGGATAATGTGGACGATCTCGTCGATAAGGTCCATGGCCTTGAGGAGGCCTTCCAGGATGTGAGCGCGCTTGAGGGCTTTGTCCAGCTCGAATTTGGTGCGGCGCACGACAACCTCGTGGCGGAAGTCCACGAACTCCTTGATAATCTCTTTGAGGCTGAGGGTGCGGGGACGGCCTTTCACCAGCGCCACGTTGTTGAACGAGAAACTGGACTGCAGCGGGCTATACTTGAACAGCATGTTGAGCACCACGCCGGAGTTGGTTCCCTGCTTGAGGCGGATGACCACGCGGGTTTCTCCGCGGGAGCTTTCGTCGTTGATATAGGAAATGCCCTCCACTTTCTTTTCCTCTGCCAGCTGGGCGATTTTCTCAATCATTTCCCGCTTGTTCACCATGTAAGGGATTTCCGTAACCACAATGGTTTCACGACCGTGTTCGTCTACCTCGATTTCCGTCTTGGAGCGGATGACCACGCGGCCGCGGCCGGTTTCGTACGCCTCCTTGATGCCGGAAACGCCCATCACAATACCGCCGGTAGGGAAATCCGGGCCTTTGATGTAGTGCATGAGCTCTTCCGTGGTGATTTCCGGATTGTCGATGTAGGCGCAGATGGCGTCGCAGCACTCGCCCAGGTTGTGGGGAGCCATATTGGTGGCCATACCTACGGCAATGCCCGATGCGCCGTTCAGGAGCAGCAGCGGGGCCTTGGTGGGCAGGACGGTGGGTTCCTCCAGGGTATCGTCAAAGTTGAGGGTCATGTCCACGGTGTCCTTATCCATGTCTCCCAGCACATCCTCCGCCATTTTCTGGAGTTTGGCCTCCGTGTAACGCATGGCGGCCGGAGAGTCTCCGTCTACCGAACCAAAGTTACCCTGGCCCTTTACCATGGGATAGCGCTGGTTCCATTCCTGGCCCAGGCGCACCATGGCGTCATATACGCTGGAGTCTCCGTGCGGGTGGAACTTACCCATGACCTCACCCACGATACGGGCGCTCTTCTTGGTTTGTCCGTTGTAGCTCAGGCCCATGTTGTCCATGCCGAACAAAACACGGCGCTGGACGGGTTTAAGGCCGTCGCGGGCATCCGGCAGGGCACGGGAAACAATCACCGACATGGAGTAGTCGATATACGCGGTGCGCATTTCGTGGTCTATCTCCACCTGCTCGATGTAGCCGGTTCCGGGCACCTGCTCCAACTGATTCTTTTCTTCGTTATTGTCCATTAATTTGTTATAAAAATCTTTGATAGTTATTATATATTGTATTTCTCTGCGAAGAGGTTAGATGTCCTTCCAACACCAAAGAATCCAATTCATCGACGATATCATCAAAATCATAAGACTGTGAAACCACATCCAATAAACTGCCGCATGGAACGAAACTAATATCATCGTCTAACGCAGGTTGGTTATAGTTATCAAAAAGGTCAACGAATAGTGGAGTATAATTGACATTGGTTGTCGTATTTGGCGTCCATGTTTGTCTTCCTTGTGTACAAATGGAATTGACTTGCTGATGATTGGAAACAACCGAGGAATAATAGAACAAAACATTGTACCACCCGAAAAATGAAGCAAAAGATTCCTTGATGAAACGATGTACGCCACTATATGCAGAAGAATCCATCATGTAATAGTGTGTAGCATGCCATAACTCATGCATAACTGTCCCAAACACTTTACTGGAAGCTTTTTGAGTAGGATAGCTATACGGGTTATATATTTCCACATGCGGGTTAGATGGATAAAAAACGCCCAAATACCCATTGGAGTGAGAATAATCGCAAGCATTAATGCTAAAGAAACTTGTTGAGTTGTTTATTCTTGCAATACTATTAAGGATATCATTGCTCCCTGTAAAATAATACCTGACCGACTGGAACACATCAAGGTAAAAATTAGCCGGTAAATTTATATCACAGAAACCTCCACCACCATAATTCGACAAGGGCCCTGTCGAGATAGTATATACGTTACTTGTCAGACCTTCTCTTATAGCAAAATCACTAGTATAGAATGATAAGGTCAAGGATGATGCAGAGCTAGGTACGTCATATAGCATAATTTGCCCACTTGACGGGACTGCCACGACGCATAAACGCCCCGAAGACCAGTAAGATATAGCAAAACCACCAATAGGCTTATAAACCTCAAGACGCGTATCATATGCCTTGAATTTCAACAAATAAGGTACAGACCTGTTAAGAAAACTGCTAACCCATTCTTGTATAAGTTCTGCGTTGCAATCACCCCTGTCGGGATTATAACTTCCTGGGACAAATGCTTGATAACAAACAGTACAATCAACATCTTCCGGTAGTGGACGTGAGGCGGGCCAAAAAACAAATAGCGGCTTCAATTCAACATTATTTGAATCCCCTGTTGATATCTCACACTCTTCCATATTTTCATGGCTGCGGTCAAAAGAAGAGCCTCCGAAATTTGAACAACTATCCGAGTTTAATGCACATTCAAACGATAATGGCCTAAGGTTAAACGGGTGCTGCCTAAAAAAAAGTGCAGAATCCTTCAATATCGCGTTAAGTTGGTCTATATCCTTAAACTCCAGTTTGACAACATAATGAGTTGGTTTTAAAGAGAACTTACCACCTATGATACCATATTTTTTCAACACAAAATTATAAAGAGAATCCTCCATGTCTTCTACTAAAAACGGCTCAGGAATCTCAGTATATGGATAACCGTCATAATAAACAAAATTGTCTTCGTGACATACAGATGCTTTTGTCACCTGATTCAAAGATATTTCAACATCACCATTATTGCCATCAATCCCTTTTGTACATCCGCACACAAGTATAAAGACATTGGTTATCAACGCAATACAAGCCCTATAATTCATCACTCAAAATAATAATGATTTTAGTATAACTCCGGAGGCCGATAGTCCCAAAGCCTCTATATGGTGAAATAAAGCTCTCCTCTTCAAATTCCACACTTACGCCCTGAGGTAAAGGGGACCCTTTATCTGTTTCAAAATAAGTCGCCGTATCTCCCTCATAACACAATGAAACTCTGACGATTTTATTCCCGGACCAAAAAAAGGATGACGAACGAGAATCTACTTCGACGGCGCGCGCGACATTGCCTTCCAAATCATAAAATGACAGCCCGCAGTTTCTATCCACATTATTGCAAATGGTTATTAAAAAGAGGTCTGCCAGTTCACCACATTCAATACTTGGGACTTGACTGGGTAAGGGTTTATCAGAAAAGCCAGATAAAAATAGCTCTAACGTCGTCTCATGATCCTGAGAATATATTGACAGGAACGCGTCACTCATTGAATTGTTTGGGATAAAGGAACGGATTTGGATATTATCCAAAAGAAATGTAGCATCTGAATTGTCAAACAAACAATATGCAGAGACTTGCCTGTCGTTCTTGACATCGAATAACAATCCTTCTGAAGACCATTGGTAAGGAATGTTTTTAAGTACTAACTCAAATGAACTGTTATTGGCGGGATTCACATTTGAGTCAAATAAGTATAAAACATCTATCGATGCCAACCCCTCACGAAAAGTTAACGACAAAGATGCTGATTCCGGAAGAATATTGATTTCGTCATCTTCATAAAAAGCAATGCTATTTCCTACAAAAAAAGATTGAGATTCAGCATAATCTGCTCCCAAACGATTCTTATCGCACCCATGAAGAGCACAAGCAATAAAGAGCGAAAAAATGAGTGATATTCGACTAAATCCTTCCATCTGTAATTCATTTGTAATAAACATACAAATATATGGAATAAAAGTCAAAAATCCTACTCCCGCTATGCAAAAATAGCGAATGGAGGAGCATGAAGTTTTTCATACGCACCTTACAAGACAAAGGCCTTATTTTTTCGATACGTCCACCCAGCGGATATCGCTGTCCCGGCGCCACCAGGTGAGCTGGCGCTTGGCGTAATGGCGCGTATTGGCCTGGATGTGGCGGACGGTGGTTTCCAGGTCATATTGACCGTCGAAGTACTCGAAGAATTCCCGGTATCCCACGGTTTGCAGGGCGGGCAGGTCCCGGTACGGCAACATGGCGCGGGCCTCCCCTTCCAGCCCCTCTGCCACCATCTGCTCCACACGGGCGTTGATGCGCTCGTACAGCTGCTCCCGGGGCCGTTCCAGGCCCGTTTTTACAATCTTGAAATCCCGCTGCTTGAAACTGCGCGTTTTAAAGGAGGAGAAAGGCTGGCCGGTGTACATGCTCACTTCAAGGGCGCGCACCACCCGCTGGCCGTTGTTCATGTCCAGTTCCTCGTAGGAAACCGGGTCCAGCTCTTTCAGCTGCTGGGCAAGTACCTCCACGCCTTCCGACTGCAGGCAGTCCATCAGGTGACGGCGCAACTGCAAAGGGACTTCCGGAAAATCGTCCAGACCATAACAGAATGCGTCGATATACAGCATGGAGCCGCCGCACATCACCAGATGCTCATGACCTTCCGCGAACAGGCGGTTCACCAGTTCCAGCGCCTCTACCTCATAGATGCCCGCCGTATAATTCCGTGAAATGGGAACCGTGCCTATAAAATAATGTTGCACTGCAGCCAGTTCCTCTTTCGAGGGTGCTGCAGTGCCAATGGTGAGTCCTTGATAAATTTGGCGGGAGTCGCAGGAGATAACGGGAGAGCCAACTTCAAGCGCACGTGCAATGGCATAGCCGGTTTTGCCGACAGCGGTGGGGCCCAGTATAATCTCCAGCGTTTTGGGCATGCCTATTCTTCGCCCTCTTCAAAGATTTCCTTGCCGTCTTCGTCCTCGTCCTCCTCCGGCTCATCGTCGAAATCTTCATCGTCCAGGTCATCGTCTTCCTCTCCGGGGAGATAACGCTGGCGGTCCGGAAGGTCCTCGAAGGCTACATAACCGTTCTCGAATTCCACGGGATTGGGGCCTTTGCTTTCTGCCAACTGCGGGAAGTCCGGCTGCACGGCCACGCCTTCCGCCTCCCCTTCCACGGTGATATTCACACTCTTACGATTGGTAACGTCGTAGAAATACACGAAATCCGTAGCACCGGCCTTGATTACCTTTTCCAGGGAAATTTCATCCACGGTACCGGAGCCCAGGTCGAACAGGCCGTAACGGCCGACGACAGAACCGGTAATGTCCAGTGCCTTAAACATGATGATAGCGTCCTGAGGGAACTCAAGATCCGACCTGATCTGTTTATGAAGGGTGTACAGCGTGGTGGCGCCGTGCACGTTATATACTCTGAAAAAACCCTTGATACCCGAGAGGGTTACTCGCAGTTTGAATACCATACTCTTAACGCTTCTTTTTCGGTAACACAAATATAGGGCTTTTTTCCCGTTCCGTTGCAAATTATTGCAAAAATCACTATTTTCGTGTCGATGGAAGAAGCATTTGACGCATATCGTTCCCTGGCGGCACCCTCGGAAGGCCTGTTCAAGGACAACGGGTCCCGGTTCATCGCCCTCGCCTACCCCGTAGAGACGGAGGAGGAGGTAAAGAACATCGTCGCAGCCCTCAGAAAAGAGTATCACGATGCACGGCATCATTGCTATGCTTATCGGCTTGGATATCAGGGAAATATCTTCCGGGCCAGCGACGACGGAGAGCCTGCCGGCAGCGCCGGACGTCCCATCCTGGGCCAGATCGATTCCGCCGGCCTGAGCGACGTCCTGGTGGTGGTGGTGCGCTATTTCGGCGGCATCAAGCTGGGCATCCCGGGGCTCATCCGGGCGTATAAAACCTCCACGGCCGATGCCATCGCGAGCGGACAAATCGTCACCAAGATTGCCGGGAAAAACTTCAAGGTCCACTTTGAGTACCTGTCCATGAACGCCGTCATGAAGGTGCTCAAGGACATGGACATCCAGCCGCGGGCGCAGGACTTTGGGGAAAGCTGCACGCTGGAAGTGCGGGTGCGGCTGTCCGCCGTGGCGGATTTTAAAAACCGCGTGGAAAATTGCGCAAAATTGGAAGAAATATAGGTTTTGTCAATAAAAAATCTTAACTTGCAAGACCATAATTAATACACTTTATTTTAATACATCATGTCTAAAAAAGTTCATGTTTTCAATGCCGGCCCCTGCCTGTTGCCGCAGGTTGCCATCGACCATACCATCGAGGCCTTAAAAGACTTCAGCGGTACCGGAGTATCCCTGCTGTCCATCAGCCACCGCACCAAGGAGTGGGATGCCGTAATGGACGAGTGCCGCGCCCTGTGGAAGGAACTCCTCCACATCCCGGACACGCACGAGGTCGTGTTCCTGGGCGGCGGCGCATCGCTGCAGTTCCTGTACGTGGCCATGAATTACCTGGAGAAGAAGGCAGCCTACCTGGACACCGGCGTATGGGCCCACAAGGCCCTCGTAGAGGCCCAGGGTATTGGCGAGGCCTATGCCATCGCCTGCTCCAAGGACAAGAACTATTCCTATATTCCCAAGGGCTTCGAGATCCCCGCAGACCTGGACTACCTGCACATCACCACCAACAACACCATTTACGGCACGGAAATCAAGGAGGATATGGACTGCCCCTGCCCGCTCATTGCCGATATGTCTTCGGACATCATGTCCCGCCCGGTAGACGTGAGCAAGTATGACCTTATCTATGGCGGTGCCCAGAAAAACGTGGGCCCGGCCGGCGTCATCTTCGCCATTATCCGCAAGGAGTCCCTGGGCCGCGTAACGCGCCACCTGCCCACCATGCTCAACTACCAGACCCACATTGACAAACTCTCCATGTTCAATACCCCGCCGGTGTTCGCCATCTATGTGATGAACGAAACCCTCAAGTGGATCAAGAGCGTGGGCGGCGTAGAGGCCATCCAGAAAATCAACGAGAAAAAGGCCCAGTTGCTGTACGACGAAATTGACCGCAACTCCCTGTTCACCGGCACCGCCGCCAAGGAAGACCGCTCCCTGATGAACGTGTGCTTTGTAATGGCTCCCGGCAAGGAAGAACTCCAGGACGAATTCTTCGCCTTTGCCAAAGAACGCGGCATGGTGGGCATCAAGGGCCACCGCAGCGTAGGCGGTTTCCGCGCCTCCCTGTACAATGCCTGCCCCATCGAGAGTGTCCAGGCCCTGGTAGATTGCATGAAAGAATTTGAAGCCCTGAAAAAATAATGAACGTTTTACTTGCCACCCAAAAGCCCTTTGCCGCCGCTGCGGTTAAAGGCATTACCGATATTCTGGAAGCTGCCGGTCACAAGGTCAGCAAACTGGAAAAATATGCAGAGCAATCGGATTTTGTAAAGGCCGTTGCGGACGCAGAAGCCCTTATCATCCGTTCCGATAAAGTGACGGAAGAAGTGATGGCCGCCGCCCCCAAACTCAAGATTGTGGTGCGCGCCGGCGCCGGATTTGACAATGTGGACCTCGCCGCCGCCACCGCCCGCGGCATCGTGGTCATGAACACCCCCGGACAAAACTCCAATGCCGTGGCGGAACTCGCCTTGTGCCTGATGATTTTCATGGCCCGCACCCAGCTCACCCCGGCCACCGGGTCGGAGCTCCTGGGCAAGCGGCTGGGCGTACAGGCCTACGGCAACGTGGGCCGTCTGGTGGGCCAGAAAGCCAAGGCCCTGGGCATGGAAATCTGCGCCCTGGACCCGTTCCTCACAGATGAGCAAATCATTGCCGGCGGCGCCCAGCCCGTCCACTCCGTGGAAGAGCTCTATGCCGCATCGGACTACCTCTCCATCCACATCCCCGCCCTTCCCACCACCATTAAGAGCATCGGCTATGACCTCATTACCCGCATGCCCAAGGGCGCCACGCTGGTGAACACCGCCCGCAAGGAAGTCATTGACGAGGAAGGCCTTATGAAGGCCCTGGAGGAGCGTCCGGATCTCAAATATGTCACGGATGTCATGCCGGACAACTACGCCGCCCTGCAGGAAAAGTTTGGCACGCGCGTATTCGCCACGCCCAAGAAGATGGGCGCCCAGACGGCGGAAGCCAACGTGAATGCCGGCCTGGCCGCCGCCCGCCAGATTGTAGACTTCTTTGCAACAGGCAATTGTAAATTCCAAGTAAACAAATAGTTATGGTACGAGTAAAACCCTTCGCGGCCATTCGCCCGCCCAAGAATCTGGTAACGGAAGTTGCCGCTCCCCCGTATGACGTCCTCAACTCCGAGGAAGCCCTGGCCATGGCCGGAGAAAAAAGCCTCCTGCACATCACCAAGCCTGAGATTGACTTCTCCCCCATCGCCGGTGAGCACGAGCAGCGCACCTACGACAAAGCCGTGGAGAACTTCAAGGCCTGGAAAGAGAAAGGCTGGCTGGTGCAGGACGACAAAGAAAAGTACTATGTGTACGCCCAGACCATGGGCAGCCGCACCCAGTATGGTATTGTCCTCTGTGCCCACACCGACGATTACGCCAGTGGCATTATCAAGAAGCACGAGCTCACCCTCAAGCCCAAGGAAGACGACCGCATGATCCACGTGCGCATCCAGAACGCCAATATCGAGCCCGTCTTCTTTGCCTTCAAGGACCACGCGGAGCTCAACGACATCATTGCCAAGACAGCCGCCGGAGAGCCGGAATACAAGTTCGTGGACGAGAACAACTTCACGCACACCTTCTGGGTAATTGAAGATGACGCCACCATTGCCCGTATCACGGAAATCTTCACCAAGGACATCGACGCGTTTTATGTGGCCGACGGCCATCACCGCACGGCTGCCGCCGCCCGCGTGGGCGCAGAGAAAAAGGCGCAGAACCCGCACCACACCGGCAACGAGGAGTACAACTATTTCATGGCGGTGTGCTTCCCGCAGAGCCACCTGGCCATCATCGACTACAACCGTGTAGTGAAGGATCTCAACGGCCTGAGCACCCAGGAGTTCTTCAAAGCCCTGGAGGAAGACTTCATTGTAGAATGCAAGTGCGACTGCACCAAAGACGGCGGCAAGTGCGAATGTGAGTATCCCTGCCACTGCAAGTGCTCGGAGATTTACCATCCCGCCGGCCTGCACAACTTCTCCATGTACATTGAGGGCGTGTGGTACAGCCTCACCGCCAAGCCGGGCCGCTACAACGACGCCGACCCTATTGGCGTGCTGGATGTCACCATCCTGAGCAACCTCGTACTGGACAAGATTCTGGGAATCAAGGATTTGCGCACAGACAAGCGTATCGACTTTGTGGGCGGTATCCGTGGCCTTGGGGAGCTTTCCCGCCGTGTAGATTCCGGCGAGATGAAGGTGGCCTTTGCCCTGTATCCGGTTTCCATGGATCAGCTCATGAGCATTGCGGACACCGGCAACATTATGCCGCCCAAAACCACCTGGTTTGAGCCCAAGCTCCGCAGCGGCCTAGCAATCCATAGCTTGGATTAAGCCCCAAAGGACTACTCCTACACTCACACTTACATTGAGTGAGTGTTTGGTCCCCTGCTGGGGGATTTCGAGAGCAAAGTCAGCGGCGTCTACAACTTCCTGTTGTACGCCGCTGACTTCGTTTCCAAAGACCAGGGCATACCTCCGGCCGGGTTCCCGGTGAAAATGGTCCAGTTTTACCGAGTGGACCGTTTGCTCCACGGCAACAACCGTATATCCATCGGCCTGTAACTGCTTTACCAAGGCCACTACGTCTTCCACGTGCTCCGAAGGGACAGACTCTTCTGCTCCCAGGGCCACTTTGTGCAGCTCCGGAGACGGCGGGACGGGACAGATACCGCCCAGATAAATCTTATCTACGCCAAAGGCGTCGCCGGTGCGGAAAGCGCTGCCCACGTTGTGCGCACTGCGGATATTGTCCAGCACCAGCACCAGACCGCTTTCTTTCCTGTGGCGGTACTGCTCCGCCGTCAATCGGCCTAATTCTATATTGAGAAGTTTTCTGTCTTTCATGTTGCAAAGGTAAAGGTTTTCTTGTAAATTTGTGAAAATATTCCACTAGGAAATACTAACCACTCAATATGAAACGCGATTCTCAGCTTTTTGACCTTATTAACAAGGAACAGCAGCGCCAGGCCGCCGGCCTGGAACTCATTGCCTCGGAAAATTATGTCACCAACGAAGTGCTGGAAGCCATGGGCTCCGTATGCACCAACAAATATGCAGAGGGCTACCCTGGCAAGCGCTATTACGGCGGCTGCGAGGTAGTGGACCAGATTGAACAGCTGGCCATCGACCGCCTGTGCGCCCTGTACGATGCCGAATATGCCAATGTGCAGCCGCACTCCGGAGCCCAGGCCAACATGGCCGTCACCATGGCCATCCTCAAACCCGGAGACACCTTCATGGGGCTGGACCTGTCCATGGGCGGCCACCTTACCCACGGTTCCCCTGTCAACGCTTCCGGTATCCTGTATCACCCTGTAGCGTACGGCCTCAATCCGGAAACCGGCCGCGTGGACTACGATGAAATGGAGCGCAAAGCCCTGGAGTGCAAGCCCAAACTCATCATTGGCGGTGCATCGGCCTATTCCCGCGAATGGGATTACGAGCGCATGCGTGCCATTGCAGACAAAGTGGGCGCCATCCTGTGGATCGATATGGCCCACACCGCCGGCCTCATTGCCGCGGGCCTCTTGAAGAACCCGGTAAAATACGCGCATATTGTTACGTCCACCACCCACAAGACCCTCCGCGGGCCGCGTGGCGGTATTATCCTCATGGGCAAGGACTTTGACAACCCCTGGGGCCTCACCACGCCCAAGGGAGAGATCAAGAAGATGAGCGCCATCCTGAATTCCGCCGTTTTCCCGGGCATTCAGGGCGGGCCGCTGGAGCATGTGATTGCCGCCAAGGCCGTGGCCTTCTGGGAGGCCGCCCAGCCGGAATACAAGCAGTACCAGAAGCAGGTGGTGGCCAACGCCGCCGCCATGTGCAAGGCATTCATTGACAAAGGCTACAAGATTATTTCCGGCGGAACGGACAACCACCTCATGCTCATCGACTTACGCCCCAACTTCCCGGACCTGACAGGCCGCGTCGCAGAGAAAGAACTGGTCCGTGCCGATATTACCGTGAACAAGAACATGGTGCCCTTCGACAGCCGTAGCGCCTTCGCCACCTCCGGCCTTCGCATTGGCACGCCGGCCGTCACTTCCCGCGGCTTCGAGGAAAAGGACATGCTGCAGATTGTGGAGCTGATAGACCGCGTGCTGGAGTCGGCCAACAAACACTTTGCCGCCCTTACCGCCAAGGAGCCCACGGAGGCCCAGACGGCGGAGCGTATTGCTCACAAACTAGTCCTGGACGAGGTAAAACGCCAGGTTCACTCCATGACCGCAGAAAGGCCCCTGAACCGCTACTAATCATGAAAAAACGTTTTCTACTTCTTGGCTGCGTGCTGGCTTTTGTAGCCTGCACCCCCGGTACGCAGCCGGTAAAGCCGCTCATCCCCTCCGGCACCACGCCCACCACGCCCACCCAGCCATCACAACCGGAACAACCGGGACAACCGGGACAGCCGGATGCCCTCAAGGTGGATGTAGCCACCGGAGCAGCCAGTGATTTGACCGCCTTCTCTGCGACCCTTAACGGAAGCAGCGCCGGCGCCAATGCCACCATCCGCGAGGTCGGCTTTGAATGGGGCCCTACGGACCAGATGGCCTATACGGAACAGGCCAGCGGCACCACCAGTTTCAGCGTCCAACTCCAAGACCTGGAGCCGCAGAGCACCTATTGGTATCGGGCCTATGTCATTCTCCAGCGAGACAATGAGATTAAGACCTTCTACGGAGAAAGCCGTTCCTTTACTACGCAGGCAAAGGACACGCCGTCTTCCTCTTCCGTTCCTGCCTGGGCAGAGATGCCGGTAGTAAACGTCAAGGAGAAGAACAACTATCTGGTCAGCAGCGCGGACGAGAATCTGTATATTGCCTGGCACTATAGTCCTGACGTCAAAGGGCCCGGCAATAAGCCAGCCCGCAACTATACGGTCTGTTTCAGCGCAGAAGACCACTGCCCCCTGTGGGTGGCGGCTCCCCGGCACAGCATGTATGTGGGCAATTCCGGCCGGTCCGACGCTTACAAAGCCGATCCCGACATTCCCTCCGACATCCAGTACAAGTCCAAATCTACGGGCGGCGGCTGCAACAAAGGACACATGTTAGGCTCGGCGGAACGCACGTGCTCGCGTGCCACCAATGAGCAAGTTTTCTACTACAGCAACATCGCCCCCCAATTGAGCAGCGGCTTCAACACCGGAGGCGGCGGATGGAACATCCTGGAAGACTATGTGGACAAACAGGTATGCAAGGATACTCTCTATGAGGTGCTGGGTTGCTACTTTAAACAGTATAAAGACGGTTATGGGATATCGGCCTCCCCGGGGAAAATCTCCTTTGGCGGGCGTTCAGACGTCTCCATTCCCACCATGTACTACTATGTGCTGCTCCGTACCAAGAACGGGAACACCGGCAAACGGGTGCAGGACTGCAGCGCCTCGGAGCTCAAGTGCGTGGCTTTTGTCCGTGCCCACAGCAATGACCTCAAGGGGCAAGCCGTGACAAGCAAGGAACTTATGTCGGTAGCAGACCTGGAGCAGTTAACGGGAGTCACCTACTTCCCCAACGTTCCCAATGCCCCTAAGAGCACCTACTCCGCCGCAGACTGGGGGCTGTAGACTGAAAAATACTTGGTTTTTACTATCTTTGCAGTCTAATGTACTTTAACTGAACCTGTTTGATATGAAAATGAACATCCCCCTGATGGCTACGCTCCTGGGCCTGTCCCTGGTTGTGTGCCCGCTCATGTACATCTACGTGGGTCCCGCGCTGGATGCGACGCAGCTTTCCACCCTCAAAACCCTGGGCGCCATTTGCGCCTGCAGTGCCATCTGGTGCTTTGTGGTGGGTGAACTCACCGGCAACAATTCCCAGATGGACAAGCTGTGGAGCCTCCTTCCCATTGCCTATACCTGGATTATCGCCATCAACGGCGGCATGCAGCTCCGTCTGGTGGTAATCGCCATCCTGGCCACGTTGTGGGGCTGCCGCCTCACCATGAATTTTGCCCGGAAAGGGGCCTATAAGCTCAAATTCTGGGAGGGCGAAGAAGACTACCGCTGGAGCGTGGTGCGGAACGGCGCCCCCTTCAAGGGCAACCGCCTGGCATGGGGCCTGTTCGACCTGTTCTTTATTTCCATCTACCAGAATGCGCTGGTCCTGATGACCACGTTCCCGGCGCTGGTGAGCATGAACTCCACCGTTCCCTTTGGCTGGGTCGATGTCCTTGCCGCCGCCCTCATGTTCTATTTCATTGCCCACGAGACCATTGCCGACGAGCAGCAGTGGGCCTTCCAGACCACCAAGTGGAAGATGATTAACGCGGGGCAAAAGTTGGAGGAACTGCCGGCTCCGTATAACAAGGGATTCAACACAAACGGGCTGTGGAGCCACAGCCGTCACCCCAACTACCTGGGTGAACAGGGTACCTGGTGCGCCCTGTATATCTTCTCCATCGGCGCCGGTGTGGGCGTTTTCAACTGGAGCATCATTGGCGCGCTGCTGCTGATTGTACTCTTCCTGGGCAGCTCCGCCCTGGCAGAGGAAATCAGTTCTGGAAAATACCCGGAATACGCCAAATACTGCCAGGCCGTTCCCCGGTTCTTCCCCGGAAAGAAATACAACGGATAACAAAAAAAAGCGGGTCACCCCGCTTTTTTTATTTTGCCTTGATTAAATATTCCGTGGAAATGCCGCCGAATTCTTCCAGTACCATTCTGGAAAGCTGGCCGTTTTTCTTGTAGTCCAGCTCCATGCCGGAATAGCCTTTGGGTTTGGCCTTGCGCACCTTGATGACCACGTGCTTGCCGCCGTCCTTGTTGTCGGTGACCGTGCAGTCTGCATTGAGTTCCTCTGCAATGGTGTCATACTTGCCGGCAAGACCATAGACGATGGCATTGCTTTCCACCTTGATGGACTTGTTGTTCTCCCGGTTCACATCCAACGCCACCCCACGCATATCCATGCGAAGGTAGGGGCCGTCAATGATAAAGTAGTCGCCTTCCGGTTTGGTATAGAGCATGGCCAATTGGTCAGGTGCGGTAAAGGTGATGGTGCCCTCGCTCTTGATGACACGGCCGGAAATTTTCAATGTTTTAGCCTGGGTAAATGTGCCTTCCAGGTTCTGTGCCCCTGCGGCAATACCGCAAAGAAGCAGCGCAAATGTAAGGATTTTCTTCATAGCAGAGGCTAATTGCTACAAAAACAGTGCCCGCGCAATTTTGACATTTTGTCAGTTTCCTGTAGCGGGCGCGATTGTTGATAAGGGGAATTTGATTATTTTTGTATTCATGCAACTGAAAGTTACCGAAGACCTCAATCTGGTCATTAAATACGCGCGGGAGGAAGCCATGCGCACCGGCAGTTATGGGATAGGCCCGGACCATCTGTTCCTGGGCATCATCCGCCACGAGGAGAATCCGGCGTTCAAGGCGCTGCAGGACCTGGCCATCGAGCCGGCAGACCTCAAAACCTTTATCGACCAGCGCATTTTCACCAACGAGACCATCCCGTACGAGCAAATTGACAACATCAGTTTCTCGCGCCAGGCGCAGAACGTGCTCAGCATCACCGTCATGGAAGCCACCCGGCTCAAGAGCCCGGCGGCCGCACCCCAGCACTTGCTGCTGGCTCTGTGCCGCACCACGGAGAGCTACGGACAGGTGTACCTGCGCTCGCACGGGATAGACTATGGACGCCTCTTGGCCTACATGGAAGACGAAGGCCTTCTGCGCCCGCAGCAGCAGGAGACGCAGGACCAAGAGGACCCCAAACAGCCCTCCCAGGGACCGGAAGAGGAACCCGCAGAGGAGAAAAAGTTGGACATTGAGGAGTTTGCCTATGACCTCACCCGGGCGGCCCGCGAGGGCAAGCTGGACCCGGTGGTGGGCCGCGACACGGAAATTGCCCGTGTCATCGAGATTCTGGGCAGGCGCAAAAAGAACAACCCCATGCTCATCGGCGAGCCCGGCGTGGGAAAAAGCGCCATTGTGGAGGGTATCGCCCAGCGCATCGCCACCGGCGACATCTCCGCCGCGCTGGCAAAAAAACGCATTCTTTCCCTGGATATCGCCTCCGTAGTGGCCGGTACCAAATACCGGGGCGATTTTGAAAAACGCCTCAAGACCATCATCAAAGAAGCTTCGGAGAACCCGGACCTGATCCTGTTCATTGACGAGTTCCACACCATCGTGGGGGCCGGCGGCGCTTCCGGCAGCCTGGATGCCGCCAACATGCTCAAGCCGGCGCTGGCGCGCGGAGAATTCCAGTGCATCGGCGCAACAACGCTGGACGAATTCACCAAGATTGTGGAAAAGGACGGTGCGCTGGACCGCCGTTTCCAGAAGATTGTGGTGGAATCCACGGACGTTCCGCAGTCCATCGCTATTCTGCAACAGCTCAAACCCAAATACGAGGAATTCCATGGCATCACCTACACGGACGATGCCGTAGAGGCTGCCGTGCGCCTGACCGACCGCTACATCACGGATAAATCCCTGCCGGACAAAGCCATTGATGCCCTGGACGAGGCCGGTTCCATGGTACGCCTGTCCCTGACCAAGAAAAAGGGCCGCAGCCACGTGGTGGAGGCCGAGGACATTGCCTCCGTGGTCTCCAAAATGACGGGCATTCCGGTGAACAAGGTGGCCGAGAGTGAAGGCAACCGCCTGGTGAAGATGCGCGAGCGCCTCAGGCAGCGCATCATTGGCCAGGACGAGGCCGTGGAAAAGGTGGTGCGCGCCATCCAGCGCAACCGGGCCGGCCTCAAGGACCCGCACCGGCCCATCGGCACATTCCTGTTCTTTGGCCCCACCGGCGTGGGGAAAACGCAGCTGGCCCGTTCGCTGGCAGAGTATCTGTTTGACAGCGAGGACAATCTGGTGCGCATAGACATGAGCGAGTACATGGAGAAGTTCAGCGTGTCGCGCCTGATTGGGGCGCCTCCGGGTTATGTGGGCTACGAGGAAGGTGGTCAGCTCAGTGAACGCGTGCGCCGCAAACCCTACTGCGTGGTGCTGCTGGACGAGATTGAGAAAGCGCATCCGGACATCTTCAACCTGCTGCTGCAGGTAATGGACGAGGGCCGGCTCACGGACAGCAACGGCCGCACGGTGGACTTTAAGAATACCATTGTCATCATGACCTCCAATGTGGGCAGCCGCGAGATGGAGGAATACGGCAACGGAATTGGTTTTGCCACAGCGGGCAAGAACGTGGAAATGGATCGTCGTTCCGTGGTGGAAAAGGCGGTGAAGAAGGCGTTCCCGCCGGAATTCATCAACCGTGTGGACGACCAGGTATACTTTAACTCCCTGACCAAGGAATCCATTGAGTCCATCATAGACATTGAACTCAAAGACCTGCGGGCGCGGGCGCTGGAAGCCGGTTACAAGCTCACCATCACCCCTTCCGCCAAGCGTTTTATTGCCGATGCCGGCTACGACCCCGCCTATGGCGCCCGTCCGCTCAAGCGGGCCGTGATGCGCTATGTGGAAGACCCGGTGTCCGAATTCATCATTGGGGACCGCATTCTGGCGGCCAGGCAGAAAGACCGCAGCGCCGTGCGAACCCTCCGCGTGGGCTTGTCCCCGGACAAAGAATCCACCGTGGTGGACCTGAAGGTGGAATAAGGGCGCACTAGAGGCTGGCGGCCTGCTCAAACTCCAGATCCAGATCGCGGATGATATCCTTCAGGGCCTGGAAGGAAGTGGTGGAAGAAATCATGTTTCCGAGAGCGTCAAGGTTGAAATCTGTGTTGCGCATGGTACTGTTCTTTTAAGTTTCTGGTGCAAAGATACAGCCACCTTGCGCCAAACCACTGCGCAAGCAAAAATAATTCTACAAAATTCAACATGCCGGGCTACAAATACAGCGCGTGGGTGTTCTTGATTTCGTCCATCACGAAGGAGGAGAGGATGGAGCCGATGGCGCTGATGTTGCCCAGGACATTGATGATGAACTCGTTGTAGTACTTCATGTCGGGCGCGTAAATCTTTAGCAGATAGTCGTATTCGCCGGAGATGTTGTAGCATTCCGCCACCTGGGGGATGTCCCGGATCACGGAGATAAAGTCTCGGGCAACGGCGCGGTTCATCTGCTTGAGCTTCACGGAACAGAACACGGTGAATCCCCTCCCCAGCTTTTCCGCATCCAGCACCGCCACGTACTGCTTGATAAAGCCACTCTTTTCCAGCCGCTTCATGCGCTCGAACACAGGCGTAGTGGAAAGGTTCACGCGCGCGGCCAGTTCCTTGGTGGTGAGCCGCGCATTTTCCTGCAGCGCCCGCAGAATTTGCAGATCCACTGCGTCCAGTACCATTTCGCTCATAAGAATAATTTTCTACAAACAGCTATTTCCACAGGTCGATTTTTCTTTATCTATCAATTTTAAAAGCAAATATAGTAATATTTTCCAAATTTTCTTAAACGCTTGTTCGTTTTTTCCATACAGTCTATCTTTGCAATCCGAAGGGTATAGGTTCCCGAACCCATGGCCACCCTCGGCCGTGCCCCGTAAGGGCAAGTATCCCTAGGGGGATTACAGGGGGAAAACCAATCTCCCGGAACGGGAGGGGCCCAGAGCCGCGCCGCCAGGCGCGTTGCAAATGGGAGGGGTCGCGAAGCGACGGTTCGGGAACCTATATCCTTCGGATACTATGATAAATAAAAGAACCATGGCAAAGATTGACACACTGTGCGTACATGCCGGCTACAGCCCCAAGAAGGGCGAGCCGCGGCAGCTTCCCATTATCCAGAGCACTACCTTTAAATATGAAACCTCGGACCAGATGGGCCGGCTCTTTGACCTGGAAGAGACCGGGTACTTCTATACCCGCCTGCAGAACCCCACGGTAGATGCCGTAGCTGCGCAAATTTGTACCTTGGAAGGCGGCGTGGGCGCCATCCTCACCTCCTCCGGCCAGGCCGCCAACCTGTTTGCCTGCCTGAATATCGCCGGCGCAGGAGACCATATCGTCGCGGCCAACAACATCTACGGCGGCACCTTCAACCTGCTGGGCGTTACACTGGCAAAATTCGGCATTGAAGTTAGCTTTATCAAGGCCGATGCCCCGGACAGCGAGATTCAGGCCGCCATCCGCCCCAACACCAAGCTCATCTTCGGGGAAACCCTCTCCAACCCCGGCGTAGAGGTGCTGGACATTGCCCGCTGGGCTGCCGTGGCGCACAAAAACGGCCTGCCGCTGGTGATTGACAACACCTTCGCTACGCCCGTGCTGTGCCGCCCGTTCGAATGGGGGGCCGATATTGTAACGCATTCCACCACCAAATACATTGACGGACACGGCACCAGCGTGGGCGGCGCCGTAGTGGACAGCGGCAACTTCCCCTGGGAGGAATACGCCGACAAATTCCCCGGCCTCACCACGCCGGATGCCTCCTACCACGGCCTCACCTATACCAAGAAGTTTGGCAAAGCCGCGTTTATCACCAAGGCCGTCACCCATCTGATGCGGGACCTGGGCAGCACCCAAAGCCCCCAGAACGCCTTTTACCTGCACCTGGGCCTGCAAACCCTGCACCTGAGGATGCCCCGCCACAGCAGCAGCGCCCTCCAGGTGGCCCGCTGGCTGGAGAACTGCCCGGACGTAGCCTGGGTACACTACCCCGGCCTGGAAAGCGACCCGCACCACAACCTGGCTATCAAGTACCTGCCGAATGGCTGCAGCGGTGTGCTGTGCTTTGGCCTCAAGGGCGGCCGCGCCTTTGACAACCGCTTCCTGGACGCCCTCAAACTCACCACCATCGAAACCCACGTAGCCGACTGCCACACCTGTGTCCTGCATCCGGCCTCGCACACGCACCGACAGCTTTCCGACGAGCAGCTCAGGGCGGCCGGCATCGCCCCGGACCTCATCCGCTTCAGCGTGGGCCTGGAAGCCCCCGAGGACATTATCGCAGACCTTGAACAAGCCCTGAAAGCCGCAAAAGCATGATCCGACAAGAGATTACCGTTAACCTGAACTTAGAATGCGGCGCGGTGCTGGAGCAGGCGCACATCGTCTTCCATACCTCCCAGGGGACGGGGAAAGTCATTTGGATTTGCCACGCCCTTACCGCCAACAGCGACCCGGAAGACTGGTGGCCGGAGATGGTGGGGCCGGGCAAGACCATCGACACGGAAAAAAGCCGCGTGGTGTGCGTGAACATGCTGGGCAGCGCGTATGGATCCGAAGGGCCGGCGCGGGAGAACCCCGCTACCGGGCGTCCCTGGCTGCTGGACTTTCCGGATGTAACCATCCGCGACACCGTGCTAGCCTTTGAGGCCGTACGCAAGCACCTGGGAATTAGCAAAATCGACCTTTTAATCGGGGCATCCAACGGCGGATTCCATGCTTTGGAATGGGCCGTGATGCAGCCACAGCTCTTTGACCGCTGCCTGCTCCTGTGCACAGCGCCCCGCATCTCCCCTTTCCTGGGGGCCACGGTGGAAGCCCAGCGCATGGCCCTGGAAGCGGACCCTTCGTTCCGTCAGGCACGTTCGCTTGCCGGCGGCCGCGAAGGGCTCAAATGCGCCCGGGCCCAGGCACTTATCAGCTACCGGTGTTTCAAAGGGTATGGCCTCACCCAGGCCGAAGAAGACCCGGACACCCTCTTTGCCGGCCGTGTAGCCTCCTACGAGCGGTACCAGGGCGAAAAACTGGTGCGCCGCGGCTTTGACGCCTACTCCTACTACTGCCTGTGCAATGCCCTGGACAGCCACAACGCGGGCCGGGGACGGGGCGGCGTGCAAAAGGCCCTGCAGGGCATCAAGGCCCGCACAACGGTGGTCGCCGTGGACACCGACCTCATTTTCCCGCCGGCGGAAGGCCGGCAGTGGGCCGCCTGGATTCCGGGCGCCCGGTATGTCGAAATCAGCTCCAATTTTGGCCACGACGGCTTTCTGCTGGAAACCGCCAAACTGTCGGCCCTTATCCTGTAACCTATGCAAGTACTCAAATTCGGCGGCACCTCCGTTGCAAGCGCGGACGCCATGCTGCAGACCATCCAAATTGTTCAGAAGGCCCTGGAGGCCGATCGCACCCTTGTGGTGAGTTCCGCCATCAGCGGCTGCACCGACGCCCTCATCGAGATGGGCCGCCTGGCCGCCGCCCGCGACGAGGCCTACAAAGAGCGCCTGAGCCGCTGGCAGGAGCGGCACCATGTCATCATCGACAAGCTGCTTCCCGCCGGCTACAGGAATAAGACGCAGGGCGCCGTGGACGGGCTCTTCGGGCAGCTGGAGAGCATCCTGCAGGGCGTTTTTCTCCTGGGCGAGCTCTCCCCTACCAGCCTGAGCGCCGTGGAAAGCTTTGGCGAGCTCTTCTCTACGCGCATCCTCACGGACAGCTTTCTCTCACAGGGCATTGCGTGCCGATGGCTGGACGCCCGCGAGATTGTCCGCGTGCGGGACGGCGTGGTGGAAAGCGCGGAGACCTATCGGCGCGTGCAGGAGGCCGTTGAGCAGCATACGCGCGCGGAACTGTTCATTGTCCCGGGCTTCATTGCACGCGACCAGGACGGCAAGGTAACCACCCTCGGGCGCGGCGGCTCAGACTACACCGCGTCGCTGTTCGCCGTGGGCATCCACGCCCGCCGGGTAGAGATTTGGACCGATGTTCCGGGCATCATGACCGCCCATCCGGAGGTGGTGCCGTCGGCCCGCCCCATTCCGCATATCTCCTACCGCGCCGCGCAGGAGCTTTCCCATTTTGGCGCCAAGGTAATTTACCCGCCCACCATCCAACCCGTTGTGGCAGAGGGCATTCCCATTTATGTAAAAGACACCTTCCATCCGGATGAGCCGGGCACGCTGGTGGAGAAAAATCCGCCGCGGGCGCAAGGGGGCGCTATTGGTATTGCCCACT
Source organism: uncultured Bacteroidales bacterium (assembly GCA_900317845.1). Classification (GTDB taxonomy): domain Bacteria; phylum Bacteroidota; class Bacteroidia; order Bacteroidales; family UBA932; genus Cryptobacteroides. The sequence continues at coordinate 63,654 of ONII01000006.1, read as the reverse complement.
CCCATGGCCTGGCGCTCATCTCGCTGGAAGGGAGCGGCATGGTGGGCGTTCCGGGCTTCAGCTCGCGCCTGTTCGACGCCCTTTCTCGCGCCGGCATCAACATCATCCTCATCACGCAGGCCTCGTCCGTGCACTCCATGTGCATTGCCATTGCCGCAGCCGACGCCGAGAAGGCCCGGAGGGCGGCCGATGCCTGCTTCGCCTACGAAATTTCCCTCGGGAAACTGAATCCGCTGCGCGTGGAAAAAGGCTTTTCCATCGTCTGCGTCATCGGGGACGATATGCTGGGCCACAGCGGCGCCACCGGCAGCATGCTGGCCGCCCTGAGCCGTCACAGCATCCCGGTACGCGCCACCGCCCAAGGTTCCTCGGAGCGGAATATCTCCGTGATCGTCCCTTCCGAGCGGGCCGATGAAGCCATCCGCGCCATTCACCACGAGTTCTTCGACCGTTTCACCAACCAGGTCATTCCCCTGTTCATTGCCGGTTACGGCCGCGTGGGCAAAGCGCTGGTGAACATGCTGCTGGACAATGCGGCGGCCATTGCCAAGCGTTCCGGCAAGGAGCTTCGCGTGTGCGGCCTGGCCCGGAGCACGCGCTATATAATTGACACAGAAGGAATTGACCTCTCCCATGCCGGAGAACTTCTGGAGGCGGGCACCCCGGGTTCTTTTGTGGATGCCCTGTGCGCGCTTTCGCTGGAGAATTCCCTCTTCATTGACTGCACGGCCAACGAGGAACTCGGGTTCCGCTACCCGGACCTCTTCCACAGCGGCTATTCCGTGGTGGCCTGCAACAAAATCCCCTTCTCCGGCACCTACGCCCAGTTCAAGAACCTGCAGCTGGAGGCCCACAAGGCGGGCGTTTCCCTGCGCTACGAGACCACGGCCGGCGCGGCCCTGCCCGTCCTGGTCACGCTGGACCGCGTGGTGCAAAGCGGCGACACCCTAGTGCGGATGGACGCCGTGCTTTCCGGCACGCTCAACTACCTGCTGGACAATTACAACGGGGCCGATTGGGACGCCCTGGTAGAAGACGCCCGCCGCAAAGGCTACACGGAGCCGGACCCTCAGGTGGACCTTTCCGGCAAGGACGTGCTCCGCAAAATCCTCATTCTGAGCCGCCAGGCCGGCCTTCCGCTGGAAGAGGCGCAGGTGAGCCTGGAGCCCATTCCCGCCAACATTCAGGAGCGGTACAAAAAAGCCGCAGCCTCCGGGAAGAAGCTGCGGTATGTGGCGTCCGTAGATGCCGAGGGCCACGCGGTGGTGGGCTTGCAGGAGGTGGGGCCGGAGAGTCCGCTGTACAGCCTTCGGGGCACGGACAACGCCATCCTCATTACCACCGGCGACTACCCCTCCCCCATGCTCATCCAGGGTGCCGGCGCCGGCACGCGCCAAACGGCCGGCGGCCTGCTCAACGACATTATGCTGAGTATCTAATCGACAAACGCCATTTCATCCAGGAGATAGTCCGCATGGCCTATCTCCTTTATTATGAATAGGATATAGCGCACGTCCAGGGAGATGTTGCGGCACACGTCCGGGTCGAAGGCGAGGTCGCTCAGGGTGCCTTCCCACACACGGTCGAAGTTGATGCCAATGAGGTTGCCCTCTGCATTGAGGACCGGACTGCCGGAGTTGCCGCCGGTGGTGTGGTTGGTGGCCAGGAAGCACACGGGCTGGTCCTCGTGGCCGCCCTGGGCATAGATGTCCCGCAGCGTCTGGGGGATGTTGTAGTCAAAGATGTCCGGATTGTCTTTCTCGATAATGCCCCGCAGCGTGGAAACCGGGTGGTAATAGATGGCATCGGCGGGCCGATAGCCTTCCACATGGCCATAGGCCACACGTAAGGTCAGGTTGGCGTCCGGGTAGAAGGCTTTCTCCGGTTCAAACGCCATCTGCGCCCGCATGTAGTCCCGGTACACCAGCTGGAGGGATTCGTTCAGCGAGCGCACCTTGCTCACGATGGCGCCCCTGTAGAACGCATCCAGGGCATCGGACAGCGCGCGGGCGTCCTCGTCGCTGGCAAAGACATCGTCCTTCCAGGCCTCCATGCTGTCGTATTCGGCCCGTTTTTGCAGGAAATACGCCGGCTTGTAGGCATCGTCCAGATTCTTGTCGAAGGCTTCCATCAGGGCCACGAAGGTTTCCTCGTCGATGGGCTGGTAATAGTCTTTCATCTCGAAGGGACGGCCGGAGACCATGCGCAGGCGCTCGATGCTGCGGACGGTCTCGTTGTAGTATTCATAGGCCCGGTAGAGGGCGTTCCGCTCCTGATAGATATAGGCCAGGTTGTCCAGCACGTCCTTGAATTCCGTGCCTTGGGCCCATTCCCGGAAACGGGCTTCGTAGGCCTGCTTGGTGGCCACGGTCTTCATCTTCTTGAGGCCTTTTGCCTCCCCCTGCCACTTTTTCCAGGCATTGGCAACGCCCGCATATTTGCTGGAATACTGGATACGGACGGCCTGGCTCTTGTCCATGTACTTTTTCATGATTTGCAGCCGGGTGGTGCGAAGGGCGATTTTCTCCGGATCCGACACCTCGCTGATGTACTTTACCGCCTCCGAGTGCACATACTCCTGCGTGCTGCCCGGGCAGCCATAGACAAAGGTGAAATCGCCTTCCTTTACGCCGGCGCGGGAGATTTTGAGCGATTTTTTGGGCGTGTACGGGATGTTGTCCTCGCTGTAATCGGCCGGCAGATTGTCTTTGCCGGCATAGATGCGGAAGATGGAAAAGTCACCGGTGTGACGGGGCCACATCCAGTTGTCCGTTTCCCCGCCGAACTTGCCAATGGAAGAGGGCGGAGCGCCCACCAGCCGCACATCCGTATACTCGCGGAACACGAAGAGGAAATACTGGTTGCCATAGTAGAGCGCCTCCACGCTGGCCTTGAGCCCCTTCCCGTCCTTGACGGCCTGCTCTTTGAGTTTTTCGCTGTTTTTCTTGACGATTTTGATGCGGTCAAGCTCGTCCATCTTTCCGGGCTTGTAGCCTTTAAGCACTTGAGCCGTAACGTCTTCCATCCGCTCCAGGAAGCGCACGGTGAGCCCGGGATTGGGCAGTTCTTCTCCGCGGTTCAGGGCCCAGAAACCGTCCTTGAGGTAGTCGTGCTCCACGGAGGAATGCTTCTGGATGTAGCTGTAGCCGCAGTGGTGGTTGGTGAACAGGAGCCCCTGGTCACTCACCAGCTCACCGGTGCAGCCGCTGCCAAACAGCACTACGGCATCCTTGAGGCTGGCCTGGTTCACGCTGTAAATGTCTTCTGCGCTGAGTTTGAGGCCCTTGGCCTGCATGTCGGCGATGCGCTGGGAAATGAGGGCCGGAAGCCACATGCCTTCATCGGCCTTTAAAGGAAACAGGGAGACGGTCAGAAGGACCGCAAGGAGGATGGTTTTCTTCATAATGTTGACGATAGGTCTTTTGCAAATATAGGAAATTTAGTTTATATTTGTGTTCCTAGAACCACATCGAATATGAGAATACCTGAATCTGAACTTATTATCAACGGCGACGGCTCCGTGTTCCACATTCACCTGAAACCGGAGGAACTGGCCGATAACGTAATTATGGTGGGCGATCCTTCCCGCGTGGACATGATTGCCGAATACCTGACAGACATCGAGTTCCGCCACGCCTCGCGTGAATTCGTCTCCGTCACCGGCAAATACAATGGCAAGCGCATCACCGCCCTGTCCCATGGGATTGGCCCGGACAACATTGACATTGTGATGACAGAGCTGGACGCCCTGGCCAACGTGGACTTCAAAACCCGCGAGGTAAAGCCGGAGCACCGCGCCCTCAACATCCTGCGCATCGGCACCTCCGGCGCCCTGCACGCAGACATTCCGCTGGGCAGCTACGTGCTGGCACACATCAGCGTGGGCTTCGACGGCGTCATGAACTGGTACGGCAACCGCGAAAAAGTCACCATCCCGGAAGTGGAGGAAGCCTTCAAAAAGCATATGAACTGGAACCCGTACCTCCCTTCCCCGTATTTCGTGAAGGCGTCCAACAAGATTATCGACCTCATGAAAGACGTTACGCTTAAGGGCGTAACCATCTCAGCTCCAGGATTTTACGGTCCGCAGGGACGCATTGTCCGCCTGCCGCTGGCCATGCCCAACATGCTGGAGGACGTAGAAAGCTTCCGCTTCTCCACCGGCGGTGAGGACTACCGCATCACCAACTTCGAGATGGAAAGTTCCCCGCTGGCCGGCTTGGCCGCCCACCTGGGCCACCACGCCAGCACGGTTTGCTGCATCATTGCCAACCGCTACCTGCAAAGCTCCAACCCGGACTACAAACCGGCCATCCGCAAACTGGTGGAGCTGTGCCTGGAGAAAATGTCCACGCTGTAGTTTTATTGCCGCAATTGCAGCTGAATAGGCGCAGAAACCTGTTCAGCTGCAATTGTATCCACAAATCACCAACCATGAACGAGATCAACAACGCTTACGTATCGGACAAGTACCAGTACACCATGGGAAAGTCCTATCTGGACTGTGGAAAAGAAGGCCAGATTGCCGTGTTCAACCTGTTTTACCGCAAAGCCCCGGAAAATAACAACTGGGCCGTGGTGAGCGGAACGGAAGAGGTCATAGAAATGGTCCTGAAACTGGGCACGGAGCCGGAGGAATTCTACGAGAAATTCCTGCCCGGAGAAGAGTACAAGGAGTTTCGCAAGTATCTGAGCACCATGAAGTTCACGGGCGATGTATACACCATGCGGGAAGGTGAGATTGTATTCCCCAACCAGCCCATCGTCACGGTGGTGGGGCCGCTGGTAGAGGCCCAGGTGCTGGAAACGCCCATGCTGTGCATCCTGAACCACCAGATGGCCGTGGCCACCAAGGCCTCCCGCGTGTGCCGTTCCACGGACAAGCCGGTCTCTGAGTTCGGTTCCCGCCGCGCACATGGTCCCTGGGCGGCGGTTTATGGCGGCAAGGCGGCCCAGATTGCCGGCTGCGCCAGCTCATCCAACATCCTCACCGGCGCCTTCAACAACGTGCCTTCAACCGGCACCATGGCGCACAGCTTCATCACCTCCTATGGAAGCACCGTAGAAGGTGAGCATCAGGCATTTACGGACTACATCCATACGCACCGCGGAGAGATTATCATCCTCCTGATCGACACCTACGACACCCTCCGCTGCGGCATTAAAAACGCCATTCGCTCCTTCAGGGAGAACGGCATCGACGACAATTATGCCCCCGGTTACGGCGTCCGTCTGGACAGCGGAGACCTGGCGTACCTGTCGCAGGAAGTGCGTCGCATCCTGGATGCCAACGGCCTTACCAAGTGTAAAATCTTTGCGACCAACGGCCTGGACGAGTATCTTATCACGGACCTGGAGCGCCAGGGCGCCCGGATAGACAGTTACGGCGTAGGCGACGCCATCGCCACTTCCAAGGCCGCCCCGTGCTTTGGGAATGTATACAAGCTGGTGCAGATAGACGGCCAGCCGGTGCTCAAGCGCTCGGAAGACAAAATCAAGCTCATCAACCCCGGCTTCCAAATCACCTGGCGCATATCGGCCCAGGACAAGGAAAAAGGCAATTCCGTGGACGGCTATGTCTTTAAGGCCGATGTCACCTGCCTCCGCGGAGACGCCACGGACCTGGCCATCCAGCAGGGGAAGACAGTGACCATCCGGGACGAGTTTGACTCCTTCAAGACCAAAACCTTCGAGGAAGGCTCTTACGATGCCCGTCCGCTGCAGCTCCAGTCCATCAAGGCCGGCAAGCGGATTGCCCCGTACTATGACCTCCAGATGAAAAAGGCCTTCTACCGGGACAACCTGCACCATTTCTCCCCGGCGGAGCGCCGACTCATCAACCCCCACTATTACAAAGTGGACATTTCCGATGCCCTGTACGACCTCAAGATGTCCATCATTGGAAAGCTGGTGAAGGAAATAGACTCCTTTGAGATATAAGTTACCATGAAAGACACTGCACTCATCGTTGTGGATATGCTCTATGACTTTATCGACGGTTCCATGGCCTGCCATGAAGCGGATAAAGCCGTAGAGAACAGCCTTCAGTTTATCCGGAAGGAGCACCCCTCCCCCATCCTCTTTGTGCGGGATCATCATCCCGCAGACCACTGCTCGTTCACGGCGCAGGGCGGCCCCTGGCCCCCGCACTGCGTCCAGGGCACCCATGGAGCGGACATCCACGAGGCATTGGTGCCCTATGCCGACGAAGACCTGAGCTTCTTCAAAGGAGAGGATCCGGCCCAGGAGCAGTACAGCGCCTTCGAAGGCCGCAATCCCGCCGGGCAAAGCCTGAGCGAGGTGCTGCACCTGCTGGAGATTGACAAGGTTATCATCTGCGGCATCGCCACGGAATTCTGTGTGCGAAATACGGCGGAAGATCTTCTCAAAGACGGCTTCCGCGTAAGTATCCTGCAGGACTGCATTGCCTATGTAGATGCCCAGGGGCACAAGGAAGCGCTGCAGGCCATGCAGGAGGAAGGGATTGCGCTTCGCTAAGGCAAATCCGCCAGCTGAATGAATCCTGCGCGGAGGGTGCGGATGGCGCCGGAGTCAAACTGGACGTCAAAGCTGGTGAAGTCTTTGTTGGCGGAGACAATGACGCCCTCGCCAAAGACCGCGTGCCGGACGATGTCTCCCACATGGAAGGGGGACGCATAGGCGGCTCTTTCGGCGCTGAAATCTTCCTGGTCCAGCACATGCGTCAGGTTGCGGGTGCCCTTCCAAAGTTCCTCAGGCACAACGCCTTCCGTAACCACAAGGTCCGGCTTGATCTCGGCCAGGAAACGGGACGGGTACTTGTTCGTTTTGGAGGAAATGTTGAACCCCTCGGATTCCGTGAGGAACAGCGCCTTCTCCGCCCGGGTGATGGCCACATACATGAGCCGCCGCTCTTCTTCCTCGCCGTTTTTCTTGCCTTCGCGGATGCTGCGCATATTGGGGAAAATGCCCTCCGATAGACCGGTGATAAAGACATAGGGGAATTCCAGCCCCTTGGCCTGGTGGATGGTCATGAGCTTGAGGCTAGGAGTGTCTTTGCGGTGGTCGTCGTTGGTATAGAGGGCGATGTCCTGCAGGTAGTCGGCCAGCGTGCTTTCTTCCGGCGTACGGACGCTCTCGTAGAAGCGGATGCTGGAAAGGAGCTCGTCCAGGTTCTCCAGGCGGTCTTCGTCCTGGTCTTCGCGTACCATCTTTTTGTATCCGGAGCGGTCCAGCAGGCGGTTCAGGAGGTCGCTCACGCGGTTTTCCAGGGCAAACTGCTTGGCGTCTTCAATCAGGTCCACAAAGCCCGCCGCCTTGGCGTCCCCGTCCAGCTGCAGGGCGCTGTAGAGCGAGATGCCGCGTTCATCGGCCAGGGCCCTGATGCCGTCCAGGAACCTCCGGCCGAGCTTGCGGGAAGGCACATTGATGATGCGCTCGAAGGAGAGGTCGTCGTCCTGGTTATTCACCAGGCGGAGGTAACTGAGCGCGTCCTTGATTTCCCGGCGCTCGAAAAAACGCGTGCCGCCCCAGATGGTGTATTCCAGGTGGGCGTTCAGCAGCGCCTGCTCCAGCGCGCGGGAAAGGTAGCTGCTGCGGTACAGGATGGCAATGTCGTTCACCTTAGCTCCGCTCTCCAACAGGTGCTTGATCTGCGAAACAATCCATTCTGTCTCCTCCTTCTCACTCTTCCCGTGGAAGTGAATCACGGCGCGCCCCTCCGGCTTGCGGGTGAACAGGTCCTTGGGAATGCGGTTCTGGTTATTGGCGATGACGCTGTTGGCCACGTCCAGGATGCGCGGCGTGCTGCGGTAATTCTCGTCCAGGACGATGGTTCTGTCTGCGGCAAAGTTCACGAAAAGGTCCGGCCGGGCGCCCCGCCACTCGTAGATGGCCTGGTCCGGGTCGCCCACGATGAACAGGTTCCGGTGCTTGGCACTCAGCCGCTCGATAAGGTCCCAATCGTCCAGGTTGCAGTCCTGGGCCTCGTCCACCATAATGTAGTTGAGCTGCGTCTGCCAGTGCTCACAGGCGTCCGGGAAATGGTCCAGGATGTATTTGGTGACGTTCATCAGGTCGTCAAAGTCCAGCGCGTAGTTTTTCATCTGGCGGCTCACGTAGGCCGCGAGCCGGGAGGTGCGGCGCATCTCGTCGGACACCACGCTGCCGGGAAGCATATAGGTTTGGATGTACCCGTTGAGCGCTTTTTCCGCGCCAATCGCATCCAGGAACTGCTTCACCGTCTTTTCCGTGCGCTTGAGGCCAAGCTCGTCCATGGCCTGCTTGGCAATGGCTTTGCTGTCTTCCTCGTCCAGGACGGTGAAGGATTTGGGAAAGCCAATCCGGTATATCTCCTTGCGCAGGAATTTGACGCAAAAGCCGTGCAGGGTGCACACAAAGTCGTTGTAGTCTCCGCTGTGCACCATGGCGGCAATGCGGCTGCGCATCTCCGCCGCAGCCTTGTTGGTAAAGGTAAGGCACAGCAGGTTGGCCGGGTCGATTCCCAAGACATTCACCAGATACGCATAGCGGTGGGTAAGGGCCTTGGTTTTCCCCGTGCCCGCCCCTGCCACCACGCGGATACGCCCTTCAGTGGCCTCTACGGCTTCCTTCTGCCGGCTGTTCAGTCCTTGGAAGATGTCTGTCATACGCGATTGCGAATTTTTTCGTTGCGACTTTTTTCGCAACGGCTAAATGATGCTTTTTACCCAGAGTTTAAAGAAGGGATCGTCATAGACGTACTTCCCGTTCTTAATCAGTATTCCGGCACTGACCAGCCGTTTCAAGGCACTGTAAATGGTGCTTGAGGGAAGTTCCGGATTTTCCATCGGCGGAGTGGCACTTGTGGCCAATTTCAATAGCACTATCCGGTTTGTCCTGTTCATGGATTCCCAAAGGCGGGAATAGTCAAAATCGTGTGCGTGAACAATGTGTTCGACAGCCGTTGAAACGGCAGATGTTACTTCTTCTCCCTGCTGCAATTCAAACCATACCTGGAAAGCAAGTTGTTGGGTATAATAGGGATGACAGGAGGTAAAAGATACAATTTCATCGGCAAGGCCCTTGTTCTGCCCTTCCCTGGGAAGCCGCTGCTCGATATATTGTTTGAATTCGGGGGCCGGAATCCTGTCCAGATGGATTATGCTGCCAAAGTGATAAAAGGGAGACTTCTTTCTGAGGAAGATTTTTTTCATCATATCTTCCTGGCTTCCCATCAGGATGTAATTGATATTCTTCTGCTCCTGCATAATGGAACGAAGCATTTTGTCCAGGCCTTTCTCAATCTGAAGAATCTCCGGGAATTCATCCAGTACTACTATCAGACGTTTCTTTTCTCCGGCTTTCTCTAAAACGCCGAAGACATCTTCCAGAACCACTTTTTTGTCGGCCGATGACAGCAATGAAAACTCGGGACTATCTGTAAGCGGGTTGTATGATAAGGTTGGCGCAATTCGCAATTTGGACAGGTAGTGCTTTGCCTTATCGAGAGGGCGCCTGGAAAAGAACTGCCGATACAAAACTTCTGCCAGTTTGTGCACGCTGGTCACGGCCTGTAAATTAACGGAAATCACCTCCCGGTTTTGGCTGTTCAGCACTTCTTTTACCAAAGAACTCTTTCCAAAGCGCCGTGGACTGATTAAGACCGCATGGTTCGGGCTATCCAAAATCTGCGCTAAAAAGACGCGTTCGTCCGCCCTGTCCGTAAAGTATTTTCCCTCTACAACGGTGCCGAATTTAAACGGATTCTCCATATTGCGAAATTTTTCGTTGCGAAATTTTTCGCAATATAAGAAGTATATTCTGAAAATGCAAAACTAATAGCTTCTAATCGTCCTGCCCCTTGAACACCAGGTAATAACCGATGGGCATCACCAGAACGATGAGGAAGATGGAGAGGATGGTGCCAAAGCAGATGATTACGCCCATGGGCTGCCACAGGAGGTCTCCGGAGAGGATCATGGGCAGCACGCCCAGAGCGGTGGTGCAGGAGGTGAGGAAGATGGGACGGACGCGGCGTTTGCCGGCTTCCATGGCGGCCGTGCGGACATCGGCACCGTCTTTAAAGCGCTTGTCCTCTGCAAATTCGTACATGAGGATGCCGTTGCGCACCACAATGCCCACCAGGGAGATGAGGCCCAGGGCCGCCGTCATGCCAAAGTCCAGGTTGAAGAGCCACATGCCCAGGAAGGCGCCGAACAGGCACAGGGTACTCATGGCCATGGTAAGCAGGGCAATACTGGCCTTCTTGAAGTGGAACAGCAGGAAGACAAACAGAATGAGGCAGGCCACAAAGAAGGCAATTGCAATCTCCGGCCCCAGCACCGCATTCAGCGAAGAAAGGCCGCTATACTGCACATGGGCGCCCTCCGGCAATTCCAGGTGATTCACATAGTCCTCCACTTCCTTCATTACCTGCGGCTGGCTGATGCCCATTTTGGTGTCGGCATATACGCTCACGGACGATTCCCCGCCCCAGCGGTGCAACTGCGCCACCTGCCAGTCCGGCTCCACGGAAGCCACCTGCCGCAGCGGAATGCTTACACCCGGCAGGGCCGATGCTACCATCTGGTCCCCGATCACGGTATAGGGCATATCCCCTTCCAGCCCCTCTGCATACAAGGTAACGGGCAGCGAACGGCCGTTTTCCCATACGGACGCGATGGACCGGCCATTGAAGGAGCCGGCCAGCTGCAGGGAAAGCAAGCCCCGGTTCACGCCCAGGCGCGACGCTTCGTCCGCATCCAGGCGGATATTCACCATGGGCTGCAAATTGTCATTGTCGGCATGCACCCACTTGAGCTGCGTATCCATCCTGGCCATCTGCGCCCGGAGGGCATCCGCCGCCGGGTACAGCGCCTCCCGGTTCTCTCCCTTGAAAATCACGTGCACCGGAGCCTCCACCAGCTGGTAATCCATCTGCTTAACGCGGAGAAGTGCCTCCGGGAACATGGCCTCGTGCCCTTCATACTCCTGAATGAGTTGCACCGTAGCCTTGTTGGAGATGGTTTTCACAATGAGCTGGGCGCTGGAGGGAGACGGAATTTTGGGCGCATAAGTGGCGCTGAAGCGCGGCACGCTCAGCCCCCGGTAGGTAGTCACAGAGACCACCCTTTCATCGGCCAGAAAGATGCTTTCCAGCGAATCTGTCACCTCACGGGTGCGTTCTGCGGAATGGCCCCCTTCCAGTTCTACCTCCACACAGAAGAAGTCCCGGTTGGCCTTGGGCATCATCTGGAAATTGAGCGTAAGGAACATGAGTACCCCCATGGCCACCGCCGTAAGCGCTCCGCAAAGCGTCATATAGGGGTGTCGGAAGCACCACTCCTGCGCCCGGGCGTATCCGCCTTCGATAAAGCGGAACAGTTTGGACTGGATGCGGGCCACCAGGTTCTCGTTGCCCCGGTGCGGCTCGCTGATGAAACGGGTTTCCAGCGACGGCACCATGGACACAGCATACACCAGTGACAGCATCAGGGCGCACAGGATAATCCAGGGGAAGAACTTCACGAAGTCCCGCATATAGCCGCTCAGAATCACCTTGATGGGGAAAAACATGAGCGAGATGGCGAGCGTAGCCACAAAGGTGGGCATGAACAGTTCCCTGGCACTGGCGCAGGCGGCATCCAAACGGTTCATTCCCCGCCCCAGTTTGTCCATATAGCCGTCCATGGTGATGATGGAGTCGTCCACAATCATGCCCAGGCAAGTAATCAGGGCTGCCAGCGTAACAGTATTCAGGTCGATACCTGTAAAATACATGATACACAGCGTCATCGCCGTAATAACAGGCAAACCGGACGATGCGATGAGGGCACTCTTGAGCGGGAACAACAGGAGCATCACCAGCACCACCACCAGCATGGCCACCACCAGGTCCCGCATGAAGTTGAAGACGGAGTCCCCCACCACCTTGGGCTGGTCGGTGATTTTGGTAATGGTAACGCTGTGCGGCAGTTCCGAGTGGAACTCCTCCAGAACGCGGTCTACATCCCGGCCAAAGGCCGTGATGTCGTTCCCCTGCCTGGACTCCAGGGACAGGACCACACAGGGCATTCCATTGTAGCTGACCTCCTCGGTGGCAGCCTGATAGCGGCGCTCGATGCGGGCAATATCCTTCAGGCGCACCACATCCCCGGCGGGGCTGGCGAACACCACGCGGTCCCCTATCTCCTGTTCCGAAGTAATGGCCGGATTCACATGAATGGGCGCACTCACATAGGAGGCGTCAAAACTTCCGCCCGGAATGGGCACGGAGGCAGTCTGGTAATTCAAAAGCAGCGTGGCCGGGTCTATTCCGTATGCACTTACCCGGTCCATATCCACGTGCACAGCAATCTCGTCCGGACGCGTTCCCAGTACTCTTACGCTGGCAAGTTGGTCAATGCGGCGAAAGCGCTCGCTTAGTGCATCGGCCAGTTCTTCCAATTCCCCGTATCCCTTGTCGGTGGACTGGATGGAGAGCATGATGGCCGACAGCGAGGTAAAGTCGTCCAGGGCAGCCACTGCCAGAACGCCGGCGGGCAGCAACAGCTTTTCCTGCTGCAGCCGGAGCCTGATTTTGGACCAGACATCGTCCTTCCTGGACATGGGACAATCCAGGTCTGCATAGATATAGCAGATGCCATCCTTGCTCACCGTATGCAAGGTGCTGCGAATCACTTCCTTGAACGTTAAAAGGGTTTGTTCCAGGGGCCCTGCCAGCTGGTCCTCTACCTGCTGGGCGGTGGCGCCGGGATAGATGCCCACGACCAGGCCCTGCTTAATCTCAAAGGTGGGGAATTCGTCCTTATTGATCCGGCTCACGCCCCAGATACCCAGTACACAAAGGGCCGCCACAAGAAGATAGACCACCTTCTTGTGCTGAATGGTCCAGCGGACCCATCCTGCGATTCCCTTCTTGTACCGGCTTACCTCCATGGGCTATTGAACGGTTTTTACCCGCATGCCGCCGGACACCTTGCGGGCACCTTCCACAATGAGAAGATCCCCTTCCCGGAGGCCGCTTTCCACAATGATGTTGCGGCCGCTGTACCCGCCGACAACGATATCTTTACGAACTGCGATGCCCTGCTCTACACACCAGACGTAGCGCCCTTCCGCTCCGGTGCGCACGGCACTGGCAGGGCACAGGATGTGCGTGGCAGAGGGCATCAGGACGCGAACTTTGCACACCATGCCGGGCAGGAGCGATTTGTCCGTCACGCGGGCCAGGCAGTCGTATGCATGGGACAGGGGCTGCCCCACAACGCCTTTGGTTTCCACGGTGGCCTGGAAGGTTTTCTCCAGGGCCGGGACTTCTATCTCCACTGCCATGCCGGGGTCCAGTTGCAGGATTTCCGTTTCCGGAACCGCAAAACGGACATAGGTACCGCTGCGGTCCAGCAGCTGCACCAGCGGCTGAAGAACATCCACACGAATGCCTTTCTGGGCATATACCTCCCCGACAACGCCGTCGAAGGGGGCCTTGAGGATACCTTCTTCCAGCGTCTGGCGGGCAGCCGCCTGGGCAGCACGAGCCTGGGCCAGCTGGGTTTCAATTTCCACCACTTTGACATCGGCCACGGCTCCGCCGTCCTTGAGTTTCTGGATGCGCTCAAAGCCGTCCTCCGCCTGCGCAAGCGATGCCCGGGCCATGTCAAAGGCGGCCTTCACCTGCTCCGAATACACGCGGGAGAGCACCTGGCCCTTTTTTACGCTCTGGCCCTGCTTGACGGGGATTTCCACCAGCGTGCCGGCATACGGAGCCGAAAGGATGGTGGTGCCGGTGGTCTCTGCCTTGCCCACATAAGAGGCCATCACATGCGTGGTTTCTGCAGCCACCGGATTCACTTTCACCGTAACCGGGTCTGAATGAACCGGTTTCACGCGGTGAGAGCAAGCGACAAGCGCCAGAACAGGCAGAAGAAGGAGGAGGAGTCTTTTCATCAGTCCAGATTGTCGGAATCGGTAACGGCACTGCCTTTACCCATCAGATAGGTTTTCATGAATTCGTTGAGGTCGCCGTCCAGTACGGCCTGGGTATCGGCCGTGTTGTAACCGGTGCGGAGGTCTTTCACCAATTTGTAGGGGTGAAGTACGTAGTTGCGGATTTGGGAGCCCCACTCGATGCGTTTTTTCTGGCCTTCCAGCTCCGCCTGCTTTTCCTGGCGCTTTTTGAGCTCGATGTCGTACAGGCGCGATTTCAGGATGAGGAGGGCCCGCTGGCGGTTGTCCTGCTGGCTGCGGGTTTCCGTATTTTCCACCATGATGCCGGAGGGGATGTGGCGCACACGTACGCCGGTTTCCACCTTGTTCACATTCTGGCCGCCATGGCCGCCGCTGCGGAAGGTGTCCCATTCCAAATCTCCGGGATTAATCTCAATGTTGATGCTGTCGTCTACCAGCGGGTACACGAATACGCTGGAAAACGTGGTCTGACGCTTGCCCTGGGCATTGAAGGGCGAAATGCGCACCAGGCGGTGCACGCCGTTTTCTGCCTTGAGGTAGCCATAGGCATAATCCCCTTCTACCTCGATGGTGCAGCTCTTGATGCCGGCTTCTTCGCCTTCCAAGAGGGACGTGACGGTCATCTTGTAGCCGTTGCGTTCCCCCCAGCGGAGGTACATGCGCATGAGCATGGCGCTCCAGTCGTTGGCCTCTGTTCCGCCGGCGCCGGAATTGATGGTGAGCACGGCGCCCAGATTGTCGCCCTCGTTCCCCAGCATGTTCCTCAGTTCCAGGGCCTCCACGGCGTCTGTCGCCTGCTGGAAACTTTGTGCAAGCTCTTGCGTCTCCGCTGTTTCCACAGCTTCTTCTTCCCGGCCGGCAATACTTTCTTTGGCAAATTCGTACAGTACGTCCAGGTCATCGGCAAGACCCTTTGCCTTGTCGTAGTCCGTTATCCAGGACTTGATGCCGGAGAGTTTTTTCAGGAAAGCCTCCGCCGCTTTGGGGTCTCCCCAGAAATCCGGGGCCAATGTTTCTTCCGTCTTGGCGGCTACTTCCTTCCGCTTGCCGGGGATATCCAGACAGGCGTTCAGCGCTGCCACACGCTCCTGCAGGTCCTTTATTTGTTCCAGTGTAGTCATAGACTACAAAGATACAAAAAAACTTCCATACACCCAGCTCACGCCACCCGTGACTGCTAATTTACCGATTCGCAGCCACTTATACAATAATCCTCGTTCGGTTTTTGAACGAGGATTATATAACAAATCAATGATATTCAGTCACTTAGTAGTCACTCCTTACCGGTACACATTGTACTGGGTATACAGCGAACCGTACATCTGCCCCAGGACCTCCAGGTAAGGAACGCCCTCAAACAGGGTGGTGCGGTACACGGTGTTGTCCACCATATAGTACTCGATACCGTCCATGACTATGATCTCATAGTCGTCCGGGAGGGAGCTCACCAGCGCACCTGCAGGAGGAACGATGGTAGAAACTGTGCCGGAAGCGGAGAGGGTGTAGAACACGCCGTCCTGGTAGAAGTACTCGGAGTTGGCGTAGGCGTAACTCTGTACCAGCCCCAGGCGGTTGGCCAGCTCATAGGCCGACAGCGCACGGTTGGCGTTGATGGCATAGGACTTCTGCTGGGCAATGAGGCGGGCATTCTGCTGGGCGATAATCAGGTTTTGCCGGGCAATGACGTTGTAGTAGTCAAAGGTGCGCGAGTAGGTGCGATAGGTGTCGCAGTAGTACGCGAAACGAATGGCATGGAACAGCGCCCGGTCGATGGCAACCTCCAGCGGTGTGCCAAAAGGAGGACGGCAAACGACATAGGCCCCGCCGTAAGGACGGTAATAAATGCCGTTGTAGTAGTAATAGTCGATCCCCCAGTGGCGAATCCGGCGCCAGTGCGGCGGCAGGCTGTGGATGCGGTAGCCGTAGTAGTGCGGATGATCTCCCCAGAAGTAACCGGCCCGGTCCCAAGGCATGGGATCACGGTAACGCGGGGCAACACGGTACATGTTGTGGCGGTCGTCCACGCGCATATCGTCACTGTAGCGGTAGTTGTATCCGTTGTCACGATAGGTGGGGTTCACGGGAGCGGAATCCTGCCCCACGCTGGAGGTAAGGCCGCTGCGGCTCACGTTGGAGGAGCGCACGGTGGTTCCGGTAACGGCCTGGGCGGTGCCACTGGTGGCACGGGTGTCACTCTGCACCGTTGCCGTGCTGGAGGAACGGGCCTGGGAGCTGCTCGTCACTGCGGAAGAGGAACTGCTGCTCGAACTCGAGGAACGCGCCTGCGAACCGCTGCTCACCGAAGAACTTCCGGACGAACGGGTGGTGACGCTGTTGGAACGGGTGCTGCTGGTGCCGCTGGAACGGGTAGAGCTTCCGCTGGAGCGGGTGGTGGTGCTGGTGCCGCTGGAGCGCGTGGCCTGCTGGCTGCTACTGCTGCTGGAGCGGCTCACCTGCGAGCTGCTGCTCCCGCTGGAACGCGAGCTCGAAGAGCTGCCGGAAGAACGGGTCACCTGCTGGCTGCTGCCGGAAGAACGGGTGCTTGAACTGGAGCGGCTACTGGAAGAACTGCTGGAACTTCCAGTAGAACGGGTGGTAGTGGAGCCGCCGCCCGAACGGGACTGGGCCAGCATATCGGGAGCCGTGAGCATGGACAGTGCCATTACTAACGAAGCGGCATAGGTCATAAATCTTCTCATAGCGTCTCTGTTTTAAAGGTTAATCGTATAAATAGTAATTGCGGGAAAGGGCCTTGAAAGCATCCGCGTCCTTGTTCCAGTAGGCTGCAATATCGGCCACCTTCAGGCGCTTTCCAAAATTGACTCTTACATAATCCGTACCACAAACGATATCCAGCATGCGCGTCTTTTTGAGAGGATAGGGATTGTGGGCGGGCCAAAGTTCCTGGACAGCCTGCATCACATAGAACTGCAGGAGGGACACCGGGGCCTTTTCAAAGTCCGTAAAGAAGAACTGGACGCCATGCACCAGCTTGCCGTTGTAGTACCCGGCGATGGGCTTGTAATGGATGGTGCGGAATGCCACGCCCGGGAGATGATAGCTGTCCAGGCGGGCCTTGAGGGCATCGGCATCGATCCAGTCAATGGCGAAGGTCTGGAAGGGAATGGTGTACCCCACCCCGGTGTGAATGTGGCCGTATTCGCCGCAAATGCCGGAAGAAGCGTAGCAAAGGGCGCTTTCCATGGATGGGATGTTGGGCGAAGGCAGGATCCAGGGCAGGCCGGTGTCACGAAACTGCATCCAACGGTGCCAGCCGCGCATGGCTACTACGTTCAGCTTGCAGCGGATGTGCTCCTGGTCCCCTTTCTGGCCTTTGTTCAGGCCTTCTTCGTTGATGAGTGCGGCCAGCTCCCCTACCGTGAGGCCGTACACAAACGGAATATGGAACTGGCTCACGAAGGAGTAATAACCCTCCTCCACCAGCGGACCTTCCACCTTGTTCCCGCCCAGCGGATTGGGCCGGTCCAGCACCAGGACCTCAATCCCGGCCTTGCCGCAGGCGCGCATCACCAGGCCCAGCGTGGAGATGAAGGTGTAGCAGCGCACCCCGACATCCTGGATATCGTACACCATCACGTCGATATCCTTGAGCATCTCCGGCGAAGGCTCCCGCGTGCTCCCATAAAGGGAAAATACCGGCAGCCCGGTTTTGGCGTCCGTGCTGCCCTCTACGTGGTCGCCGGCGTAGGCATCGCCACGAACACCGTGCTCAGGGCCATAGAGCGCCACCAAATTCACCTCCGGGGCTTCGAACAGAATGTCGATGGTGGAACGAAGGTTTCGGTCCACTCCGCTGGGGTTGGTCACCAGCCCCACCCGCTTGCCGCGAAGTTCCTCGAAGCCGTTCATCTGCAGCACGTCGATGCCCGTGAGCACCTGCGCGTGCAAAACTACACTCAAAAGAAGGGAAAGGGTTGTCAGAACGAATTTCTTTGTGACACTCATCTTATTGTAAATCAACTGGTTTTAACACATTCCTCGTTCAAAAAACGAACGAGGATTATATTACAAACGACTGGTAATCAGCCGCTTACTTATCACCCGCCTCCACCAGGGCAAAAATACGCCGGAGGGCGGTGGGGTCCCCGGAAGCATGCAGCTCCACGGAGAACGGCCCCACACCGGTTACAATACCACGCTGCTCCAGCACATGAACGGTTTGCCGAGCCACGGCAGGAGCTGGGTCGATCACCCGCACATCCGGACCGGACAGCCGCTCAATCACCGGCTGCAGGAAAGGATAGTGCGTGCAGCCGAGGACAATGGTATCGGCCCCGGCGGCAAGCAGTGGCTTCAGGGAAGCACGCACGGTTTCCACGGTTTCCGGACCATCCAGTTTGCCGGCCTCTACCAGCTCTACAAAGCCTTGTCCCACGTGCTCTACAATGCGCACGTTATCCTCATACAAGCCCCTTGTGGTCAGGTACTTGGAGCCTTTTAGCGTACCCGCCGTAGCCAGCACGCCTATCACCCCTGTGTGCGTTCCCAGCGCCGCCGGTTTTACAGCCGGCTCCATGCCCACAAACGGCACGTCCGGGTACTCTGCCCGCAGCGTAGCAATGGCCGCGGCGGTTGCCGTGTTGCAGGCAACCACAATGATATCGGCCCCTTTGTCCAGGAGAAATTCCGTGATAAAACGCCCGCGCCGCTGAATGTACAGGGGCGTTTTTTCTCCGTACGGGCAATGCGCATTGTCGGAGAAATAGTGATACTGTTCCTGCGGCAGGACCTTGATGAGCTCCCGGTATACCGAGAGCCCGCCGCATCCGGAGTCAAATATGCCTATCGTTGCCATTGGTTTGTCCCCAAGTTTCGTCAATAACGGAGCGGGCATGGGCATCGGCGTGGTCTGTAAGGCCGATATAGCGCCAGCAGTGTTCCCCGGCGCAAACATCGTACCGCACATGGACGGGAGCCTCTTCCGGCACGCCCGTTGAAGCAGGCCGATGAGCCAGCCACGTAACAACCTCTTCCGTGCTCCCGAGCTCCGGGCCTCTTACCGCGCAATGCCCCGCCTTCCGGTGGGCGATCCGTTCCATGAGCCGTGTACGGATGGTGATGGCCGCCTCCTTGCGCTGCGTTTCCGGCAGGAGTGACACCACGCTGAGCAGGTAATCTTCTGCACCTATCACGTTCACCGCCTGCACCTTTCCCTCGTTCACGATGAACTTGAGCGTGCCGGCAAAACGCATGGGCTCCCCTTCCCCGTACAGAATGAAAGAAGGCTCCGCGAAGAGGGTGGAAATGGTCACGGCCTCGAACACCAGTTCGTCGTACAGGACCCCATTGTAGTCTATCTTTCCTTCCCGGTACGATACCTGCTGCGGGCCGGCGCCGTCCGAGATAATCTCAAAGCCAATCTGCGGAGCCGATACGATACCCACCTCTATGCGGGGCTGGGTGCGCACCAGGCGCCACAGGAGCCGCTCCTCCTCCGCGGCGGACAAGGTAACATCGTCATATATCCGGGCTACGACTTCTGCGTTCAGGCGGTCGAAATCCCCTTCCTCCGGCACCACAAAGAAGCCGGCCATATCGGCCGCGCCGGGCGAAATGGCAAAATGGGCATCCCCTTCCGCATAATAGCACTGCGGGCGCGAGGCGCTGCGAAGGATGACGACGGCCCGGAACTCTCCCTCGCTGCAGTACGTAAAGGCATTGAAGCGGGGCTCGGTTTCCTCTGCCAGCAGATTCAGACAGTCCAGAAGCCGGTAAAAGAGCTTGGCCATGGACTTGGAGGTGGTAGCGCGCAGCATGAAAATGCCCCGGTTAAATCCCTGGTAATGATAGAGCTGCGCATCCCGAACGGAAGTGATGAAACGAATCTCTGCAGGCGTTTCTCCTCCCCGGACGGACCGAAGCAGACGCTCCGCCACACGCTCCAGCGGCATATACCCCTTGGGGCATGCCTGGAAATGGGCGTGTTGCGGCACGGTGGTACCGCTGTTGGGGCTGTTGTAAAAGACGATGTAATTCTCCAACTGAGCGGCCAGGTCCAGCATATCCGGGAAGCGGTGCCAGATGGTTTGCGGGGCATGGATATCGCGCGTAATGACCAGGTGGTTGGGGAAGATGGGCGCCCGGTTTACCAGAATATTGTACTTGCGGCCCTTCCGGCCCTCGAACGGGAGCGTGTGCTGATGCTCCATGTAGTTTTCCTCGCAGAGCGGACAGCCGTGGTCGAAGATGGGCATGCGCCCCGGATTGGACTGCAGCGTAACCAGCATGCCCCGCAGCGGTAAGGTACGGGTACGGGTGCTTTTCAGTGCCCGGTACTTGGCAGCCACCGCCGGCCACACCGACAGTTGGTCATGTACGAATTTGTCGATATCTGATGCCATAACCTTGTAAAGTTACGGCTTTTTTCGGGGAAATCCTACAGTAATGCCAGTAAACGGGCACGAATTTGAGGAAATTCTGACTCGAAGTTAGGCGTAAGGATATTTTTCCCGAAAGCAGCGTCCACCTCCTCCTGGGACCACCACTTTCCTTCGGAGACTTCGGACTCGTCCGGGGCAATGTCCGGATGCCCCACCATGCCGTAAATGAACACGAATTCGCTGTCGCGCTCCGTCTGGTAGGTGTAGGTATCCAGCGGGATGGGATTGAATGCGTGCAGTCCCAATTCCTCCGCCGCCTCACGGTACAGGGCCTCCACGGCCTGCTCACCATAGGTTACGTGGCCGCCCACCGCCGTATCCCAATAGCCGGGAAGGAGGTCTTTGGTCATCGCTCGTTTTTGCAGGTAGATATTGCCAAACCGGTCCACAATGTGCAAATGGACTACCGGATGCAGCACCTTGGAACCGCTGTGGCACCAGTCGCGGGTTGCACGGCCATAGACCAGACCGGACGGTTCCATGAGCGGGAGCATCTCCCCCCTGGGAACGAGCTGTCTGCCCGGACGGCCAATGGAAGGCCGGGGATACAGCGGAGCAGGCTCCGAAGGATAGACCAGGTCCACCATCACCTACGCCATTGCAACCAGGATGAGCAGCTGTGCTACCAGCACGCGCATAAACATGGACAGCGGGTACACCGTGGCATAGTTCACGGACGTATAGTCGCTGCCGTACATGCCCTGGGCGAAGGCCAGCACCGGCGGATTGGTGCAGGAGCCGCTGATAAGGCCGCAAATCTGGTAGAAGTTGAGGTGGAAGAACGCACGGGACACGATGAAGGTGATGCACAGAGGCACGATGGTGATGATGGCGCCGTACAGGATCCACCAGTAACCACCGCCCACAATGGACTTCCAGAAGTCGGCACCGGCGCCAATGCCCACGGCTGCCAGGAACATGGCAATGCCGATTTCCCGCAGCATCAGATTGGCACTGGTGGTGGTATACGTGGTGATTTTATATTTGGGGCCGAAGTGGCCCAGCAGGATGGCAATGATGAGCGGGCCGCCGGCCAGGCCCAGCTTGATGGCCTGCGGGATGCCCGGGAAGCGAATGGGAAGGGAGCCAAAGATGATACCCACCACAATGCCCAGGAAAATGGGCACCAGGTTGGGTTTGTTGAGGGCATCGTTGGAGTTACCCACTTTCTTGGCCAGGTTTTCGATGTTTTTGAGCGTTCCCACGCACATGAGGCCGTCACCCACCTGGATGTACAGGTTGGGGCTGGCGACGAGCTCCACGCCGGCACGGATAACACGCGTCACACTTACGCCGTAAGCGCTGCGGAAGCCCAGTTCCTTGAGCTTTTTCCCGGTGAGTTTGCCATTGGTAACCACAATGCGGCGGGTGACCATGTTGTGGTCTTTCACCTGCCAATCGGCCTGATGCATAGGCACTTCCTCACCAAAGAGGATGCGGATTCGGTCCACCTCGTTCTGCGAGGTCACAATGAGCAGTTTGTCGCCTTCGTTCAGGATGGTATCCGGCTGCGGGAACAGGATTTCGTCGCCCTTCATGATGCGGGATACCACAAAATCGCCGCCAAATTCCTGCAGGATGCCGGAGAGCTTGCGTCCGAAGATGGCCGGATTCTCCACCATCACATGCATGCGGCGGGCTTTTTCCACCTCATCGTCCTGCGCTTTCAGCTCTGCCAGTTCCTTTTTAGGATCGATCCTGAAAATAGCCTTGAACAGCAGGATGACGCCAATAACGCCAATAACGCCGATGGGATAGGCTACGGCGTAGGCCGATGCCAAGTGCCCGGAGACCTCGCCGGCGGCCAGGGCGCTAGTGCCTCCGGCGACCGCGGTGTCTATAAAGGTTTGCTGGGCGGCACCGAGGCCGGGCGTATTGGTGACGGCGCCGGACATCACGCCCACCATCGTAGAAAGGCTTTCACCGCTGAGGGCCGATATGGCATAAGTGGCCGCAACGGCCAGCAGAATGTTCATCACGGCCAGCAGGTTCATCTTTACGCCGCCGCTTCTGAACGAATGAAAAAAACCGGGGCCCACCTGAAGACCGATGGAAAACACAAAGAGGATAAGGCCGAACTCCTTGACAAAATGCAGCATGTCCAGGTCCATCTGGAAGCCCAGATGCCCCATCAGGATGCCCAGAAACAGGATCCAGGTGGAGCCCAGGGAGATGCCTTTTACCTTGAAACGGCCCAGAAAAAGTCCAATGCCGATAACAAATGCAAGCAGCATGATGCTATGGGCGACGCCGTATCCGAAAAACAAATCTTTCATAGTCAATATTCCAGTTTTACAACAAAGCAGGACTTGCCGTCCACGCGGCCTTCCACATACCAGGAAACGCCGTCCTGCAGGCGATAGAGCTGTACAAGTTCGTCCGCCTTGGTTTCTTTATTGAAATTGATATACAAGTCTTTAAGCGGCTGTTCCGTCTGAGAGAGCGGAAGGCAGTCCATGGCCCATACCACATAGCGGGCGTTGTTGGTATGGCCAATGAGGTCTACGTCCGAGAAAGCCACGCGGTGCGTTGCTACGCATTCCGCTTCACTGTCCTTGGGCAGAGCCACTTTGGGGGCGGGTTCCGCGATGGCATCGTCCACCTCGTAATCCACGGCCAGGAACTGGGCCAGGTCTTCCGGGCGCACCAGGCGGCGGGTTTCCTCGTTAATCACCACCCAGGAACTGGTGCAGAGCACGCTGTGCTCCCCTGCTTCATTCCGCAGGTCGAAATCACGCATGTAAAACAGGCCGGCGGAGCCTTTGTGCCAGGTGTAAATCGATACCTGCTCCCGCCAGAGAGCAGGCTGCACAAAGTGGATGTGCATGCGACTGAGCACCCAGGCCGTATGGTGGATATGGAGGGTATCGTAGCCGAATCCCAGCTCCTGGGCGGCCCAATAGGCAATTTCCTGGGCCAGGTCCATAAAAGCGGCGGGCCTGAGCTGCAACTTGCTGTCCGTCTGGTAGCACGGGATGGAAATATCCTGTCTGAATTTGTATCCTTCTCTACTAACCGGCTTCATTTTACACTACTTATATAACACTTCTAACTCTTCCGGAGAATACAGGAAACTGTCCAGCCACTGAGGGGCCACACGGCCCGCC
The DNA here is from genome assembly GCA_900317845.1 of uncultured Bacteroidales bacterium. Taxonomy (GTDB): domain Bacteria; phylum Bacteroidota; class Bacteroidia; order Bacteroidales; family UBA932; genus Cryptobacteroides. The sequence goes on along the minus strand of ONII01000006.1, from coordinate 40,220 downwards.
ACGGCAAGACCGATAACCGTCAGGATGAGCGCGATGCCCAGGGCAACAAGCGTCCACAGGAACACATTCCGGCCCTTGTGCTCTGCGGCAGGCTCCACAACGGGTTCGGGGGCAGGAGATTCCTCCACTTCGGTCGGAATGACAATGGGGGCCGGTTCAGGCTCCGGCTCCGGCTCTGGTTCGGGCTCCGATTCGGGCTCTGGTTCGGGCTCTGGTTCGGGCTCTGGTTCGGGCTCTGGTTCGGGCTCTGGTTCGGGCTCTGGTTCGGGCTCCGGTTCGGGCTCTGGCGCAGGCTCTGCTACTGTCATTTCGAGCGGAGCCGCAGGCGCAGCCGAGAAATCTTCCGGCTCCGGCTTTTGTTCCAGGATGGAGGCAAGGGCAGAGACGGCTTCTTCAACTTCCTCTTTGGTTTCTTCGTGGCTTTTGAGGGAGATGGGCTGCAGGCCAAAACCGGTGGGATAAATGTCCAGGTCTTCATCGGCCACAAAGAAGAAATGGTTCTCCCGCGTGGCGCGAAGGCGTCCAAGGCCCGGGAAAACGATGGTTTTCTTCACCTTAAGCACTTCCTTCATTTCCGAAAGGAAGTCCGTGAGGATGCGGCTTGCATCGGCTACCGGAATGCGATTGGCCTGGGCGTAGAAATCTACCAAAAGGGTATCCTCCCCTTGAGTGGGAGAGAAATACAGCCTGCGATACGGCGGAAGGATGGTGTAGCCGCGGTCTGCGAAGGTTGCAGGAACCAGTTCCGTGACAAAACTGCCCACGCCGGGCAGCGTCACGGTGTCGTGGTCCATCACCACTTCTTTTACCATTCTGGATAGCAGGTCAATGTCCATTTTCCTTAAGCTCTACAAAAGAACTTACAAAGATACATAAAAATCCGGCACAATAAATCTTTTAAAAAAATTTCTTGAAAAGCTTTGCAGAATCCAAAAAAGATTGTACCTTTGCAATCCCGTTACGGAAATAACGGCAAAATATTCCTCCTTAGCTCAGTTGGTTAGAGCATCTGACTGTTAATCAGAGGGTCGTTGGTTCAAGTCCAACAGGGGGAGCTCCTCAGAATCAAGCACTTGCAGAAATGTAGGTGCTTTTCTTTTGGGCCTTAGTCGCAGTTTTGTCGCAGTTTCAGCGTGTTTTAAAAGAATATTTTTATTGCTTTACGATATACGAAAAGGCAAATATAACCCCATAAAAGAAGTATTTGGCGGCGACAATCGCGTTCGTGACACGAAAGCACATCTTGCAATTTGGGATAAGCCAAATTCTGGCAATATAAAGACTTATACTTCTTGTTTTTTGACAATCCTAACCCCTTCACGGGCTTCGGGATACTTGTTGTCGATGTAATATTCCAGGGCATCGGCAAAGATGAAAGAAAGGCTTCGCCTTTTTCCCCTTTCATCCAGCCATAGTGCCAAGACTCGCGCGTCTCTGAGGGTGGCCGGCCGGCACCTTTACGGTCGCGTCGCTCCCGTCCTTCTTCTTTTTCATCTCTTTCTTTTGCGTCTCTCCGGGCTTTCTCCTGAGCTGTTCCCGGAACATTTCTAACTGATCCATACTTTTCTTCGTTTACACTATTACTAATCTATACTTCTACACTTTTCTACTTCCCCACAAAGTCATCTTGTGACTTGACGACTCTTCCCCTTCATATTTCAGTGTTGGTGCAAACCTATCTACTTTTATCGAAGTATCCAAATCCAGCTATGTGCTTTGCCCTTTTTCCACTTTTGGACGCCCCTTTTTTTCGCCGAAATTTGGTCCGACCAGCCTTCCGAAATTTGGATTAGTCAACGGTCTTTACTAATCTTGCCGCCAGTTCCGTATGAGAGCCGAGATGAAGTATAATATTAAAGGTTACGAGGCATGAGAGAATTGTTTGAACAACTGATGGAAAAGATGAAAAAGGAAATGGAGGGCGTCGTCCGTGAGACGATGCTTGAGGTACTGCGGGACGAGAAGAAATATGAATACCCGGAAAGAGTATCTGTCTCGCAAGCCTCAGAGATTACAGGCTACAGCAAGAACAGCCTGTACCAAATGCATTCCCAGGGCAAGGTCCCAGGCGCTCATAAGATAGGAAGCAAGCTTATGTTTGAGACCGCTGCCCTGAGGAAATGGGTGGCCGAAGGAGGGAATAGATGATGAAGGATGAATTGGAAAGACTGGCTTTACTGGAAAGCCGGGTGAAGGAACTGTGGCAATTGCTTCTATACTTTGCAAAAGAAGCAGGTGTCTTGGATTCCGGGTTGGCAGACAGAAGTATGAAGAGTTTGTTGAAGGATGAGTAATCCGGAACGGGGCCGAAGTGTTCAGAATCAGCCACTACAGAATTCTAATTCCGTATGAGAGTATAACACGCCACCCTGATAGCATTATTACTGTTCCCCAACGAGTTAAGCTGAGCTAATTGATACTTGAGGCCTTCCAGCTTTAAGCCTGCACGTGCTGCAATCTCTTCTCGTTTCAAGTAAGGATCTTCTGAAAGGATGTCAAGTATCAATTGCGCTGTAGCGCCCAGTTTCTTTGGTGTGGACTTTCCCTCCTTTGGGTTGGTCTTTGGTGTGGAGTTTTCGCCCTTTTGGGTAGTCTTTTGGGTAGTCTCATCGACCTTTTGGGTAGTATTTGGAGGCTATATTGCTGTACTACTGAAACTGCCGTCACGTTGAGGTGGCGGCAGTTCTCTTCTATGTGGCTATGATGCTATTTGTCCATCAGTCCCTGTTCGATTTCTTCTGGGGAAGGAAGGGCGTTTTTCAAATCGTCAGGCAGCTGCTGGCGGGCAATCTCGTATTCAGAGATTCCCATCGGGCGATTGATTGTTGACAGTGCGTATCGAGCCAGGACGGAATTCTTCTCCTTGCAGATTAGCAGGCCAATAGCTGGCTTCTCGACTTCGGTGTTGAGGAGGTCGTCCACCATAGCAACATATCCTGCCAATTGTCCCAGATCCGGGAAATCGAACTCCGTAACCTTGACCTCGATCACGCAATATCGATGCAGCGGGATAATGTAAAAGAGCAAGTCGATGAACTTCTCCTTCCCTCCGGCAACAAGGCGATACTCTTTGCCGACATAAGAGAAGCCCTTGCCCAGTTCAACCAAGAACCGGGTAATGTGATCAATCAAGGCATCTTTCAACTCGGCCTCCTGATACCTCTCCTTTCCCGGCAGGAACGTGAAATCGTACGGGCTCTTCAGAAGCTCCTGGGCCAGGTCGCTCTCCGGCGCCGGTATGGTGAGCGCGAAGTTGGTCTGGGCAGCGCCCTGGCGCTCATAAAGATCGGATGAGAGGAAGTTAAGCAGCACAGCTCTTCCCCAATTATTATCCAGTGTCTTCCTGGCGAAGAAAAGGCCTTTCTTGGCATCACCTTTCACTTTGTCAATGATGCACATATGGTGGGTCCACGGAATCTTGAAGATCAAATCCAAAACGTCAGCATCTTGCTGACGAATTGGTGCTGCAGAATCGTCAGCAACTTGCTGACGAATTCCAACAAGCTGACTATAAAGGCGATAGAAATAATGAGTGTACTTGATTGTAGTCGTGGACAAACCATGGACTAAGCCCAATTCCTTCCTCAAATCCTTGCTTACATTCTCATAGAAATGGCTGCCATAGCGGTTTTCGTACTGCCGCTTCTCGATGTCCTCACCCACTGACCAGTAGAAGCGAAGCATCTCATCATTGACCTTTATTGCAGCCTTTATCTGGCTGGAGCGATATCGTTGTGCCAGCTCTGCAATCCACTGGGCGTATTCCTTATCCAATTTCATCAACTGTTCCATAGCGAACGTCTTTAAGGTTTACAAATGTAGTGATTTATTTTTGTTTGCCCCTGGCATTTCTGGCATTATAAGTATTTGGGGCTTAGTCCAAATTGCAAGATGTGTGTTTGTCGGACAAACACCTGTTTACGAGAGGTCAATATCCGTTTCTTCGGCCATTTTTGTAGTGCTAAACTTGGCCAGGTAGTGCTTAGTGGTCTCTACGGACTGATGTCCCAGGGCCTGACTGTTAATCAGAGGGTCGTTGGTTCAAGTCCAACAGGGGGAGCACCAAGCGCTGGCAGATACGCCGGCGCTTGTTTTTTATTGTTTTTCCAGCACTTCGCGAAGGAGGAGGGGGCGGTTGGTGGTGATAACATCTACGCCCAGGTCCCGGAGGTATTCCATTTCGCTCTTGCTATCTACGGTCCAGGCGTTTACGTCCATGCCCAGGGCGTGGGCACGCGCCACCCAGTCCGGATGCCGGTGGAAAACCGTGTAATGATAGTCGATGCCGCCTATCCCGGCCGCATGCACGGTTTCCGGATCTTTGTCCCCTTCCAGATACTGGTTGCCAAAGCCGGGCAATTGCTCCGCAATCCAGCGGCAGGCCTCAAAACTGAACGAGATAAACATGACGCGGGTGGAATCCAGGAGCTGAAATGTCCGCAGTTCCTCCACGCAGGCTTTGGCCAGGGCAAGGGTACGATGCACCGTTTTCTGGGGCTTGATTTCCAACACGAGCATACAGGACGATTGCGCCCCCTGCCGCAGATAATCGGCCAGGGAGGGGATGGGCTCCCCATTGGAGAGCCGCGTCCTTAAAAGCCGCTTATACGTATTCTTGCGGATGGAGATGCCATTGAGCGAAGGGTCGTGGTTCACCACTACAATATCATCCGCGGTAAGGTGCACATCGAATTCACTGCCCCAGAAACCGTTTTGCTGGGCCGCGCGCAGCGAAGCAATGGAATTCTGGGTATTCCCCGCCTCCTCACACTTCCAGTATCCCCGGTGGGCACAGATTTTCTGCGCCTGGAGGGAGAGACCGCCCAGCAGAAAGGCGGCCAGAAGCAGGAATATATGTTGCTTGAAAGGGTTCACCTCACAAAGATAGACAAAAAAAAGAAACCAGAAAGTCCGTCTGGCTTCTTTTTGGTCGGGATGACTCGACTCGAACGAGCGACCCCTACGTCCCGAACGTAGTGCGCTACCAACTGCGCTACATCCCGCTCCTGATAAAAAACAAGCTCTTAGGCGAGCTTGTTGATGTAAACCTGGAGACCGCTCTTGAGGTTGGCCGCTTTGTTTTTGTGGATAACCCCGATTTTTGCGAGCTTGTCTATCATGGCATATACCTTAGGAGCATTCTCCTGGGCTGCTGCCTTGTCTGTCGTGTTGCGGAGGTCGCGGATGGCGTTCCTCGTTGTTTTTGCATAATACTTGTTATGCAGGCGGTGACGCTCGCTCTGACGGGCGGCACGTGCGGCTGATTTAGTGTTTGCCATTATTTTACTTTTTTATATTTGGTAGTGGGTAGGAGAATCGAACTCCTATTGCGGGAATGAAAATCCCGAGTACTAACCGTTATACGAACCCACCAAACTTGGGACTGCAAAGGTAAGAAAAAATTTTTTCCCTCCAAAATTATTTCTCATCTTTTTGTGTCCCTGTACCAACTTTTTTACTGGACCGTAATTTCCAGGGTCACGATATCCTTTTTGCCGCTCTCCCCTGTCACCTCGGCCTCAATCACATGGGAACCAGCCGTAAGGGTAATGGACTCCCCGGAAACGGATGCACCGTCCAGGGTCCACGCAACGGCCGTTGCCACGTAGCCGTCCGGCAGTTCCAGCGAAAGCGGGAAACTCTGCCCGGCCGTATAGTTCCCGGCACTGGGGATATACGGGAAATCCAGGCCGGCATTCACCACGCCGCTCACCTTGAAAGAAGCCTTGTTGCCGGAATAGGCTATCTCCGACAGGGAAATGGCTGTTGCCACCTTGTTCCAACTTTTGGGAGCATAGGAAGTTACATTTCTCCCGCCCGGGAACGGAATGTCCGTATCGTCGGCCGTATAGTAATAGGCGCCATATTGGGAATAATACTGCATGCCATAGGAACAGTCGTACGGAGCGGCCGATGCCACTACATAGAAGCAGGGATGCTTACCATTCTCGTTGATGGCATTGGATGCGTCCCATTCGCTCCAGAGCTGAGAGGCGGAGATAGAGCCCATATCGGAAATGCTTACTTTCCGGGAGCTTTTATCCACATGGTAGGCAATGAGGCCGGCGGCAGGAATGTACTGGTCCCAGCCCTGTTTGCTGCGGCATTCCAGCAGGATGTACTCCCCTTCCATATCGGTAGGAATCTTGTAGCACACCTCGTTTTGCACGCTCTCGAGCGTATAGGCCCCGTTCTTGGGGAATTCCAGAATGGCGCTTTCTTCCAGCCAGCCAATCAGGATGCGTTCTTCCATGTTCAGGTAAGGCGGCGTCCAGCCGTCGTTATTATACGAACCGCTGTCCATGAGGGAATAGCCCATGAGCGTGCGCGCCTGGCCATTGTCCGAGTAGTCTGTGTCGTAGAAATCCGGCAGGCCCATGGCATGGCCGAACTCGTGGCAGATGGTGCCAAGGCCGTCCATGGTTCCGCTTCCGTTGAGCTCGGAGCCGCAGGCATACCGGTCCACCCGCTTGCCATCCAGCGTGAGATATATTCCGCCAGCGGTCAGGTACCACTGGTGCGGCCAGATGGTGTTTTCGGAGCCGCCATCGGCTTCCCCTTTACCGGCATAAACCATGTAAACCAAATCGACATCGTTGTCCGCGTCCAAATCGTATTCGGAAAAATCTACCGTTGCATCAAGGGCCTCGCAGGCTTCTTTTACGGCCTGCTCCGGATACTTGTCATTGCCCTGGGCGTCGTTGCTGCCGTAGTAGGACATCTTCTGCGAGAGCTTGACGGGGCCCAGTACGTCAAAGATGGGTTCAAAAACGCCGTGGGAGTTCTCGTAATAATAGTCGCGGGCACTCCCGGTAGCGCCGTTGGCGCTGTAGCCGGGCTCGTTGAGCATATCGCTGAAGGCCTGCCTGGGAGAAGCAATCTTGAAAGAAAGGTCGGCGAACTCCACCAACACCACCAGGAAATGTTTCTGGCCTATAGCGACAGGCGCCTTGGGACGGGCCGCCGACGCCACCTGCCGCATCGCTTTGCGGCGGATAGTGGCAGCCTGCGCCGCCATTTCCACCGTAGCACCCTCCACCACGCGGTAGAAACCGTTCTCGTCCATACGAACCACCTGGCCGGCCTGGTTGGTGGTCCAGTGGCCCCATTCGTCGCCATGACGCTGAATCAGGATGGTGCTGCCGTCCGGCTGGGTATAGCGGAAGAAACCGGGCTTTGCGGGCTTTGCCAGCAGGCTAAGGCTGCAGGCGAGAAGAATTAAAATGGAAGCTATCTTTTTCATAGTCAGTTACTTTCTAATAATTACACCTCTCCCCTTGGCATCACCGATCCACAATTTGCCCTCCTGGTCTTTGAGGACGGTCATGGGATAGGCTTTCTCCAGCACCTGGGTTTTGTCTTTCTTCCAGTCCACAGAAACCGTGACGGCATCTCCGGGCTGTAGCGCCGTGGTAAAGCCGCTCAGTTTCACCTGCTCCTTGCCTTGGGGCTCCAGGAGCACAAACTGCAGGGCGCTGCCGTCATAAGAGCGGACATACTGGTCTATACCGGCCTGGTAAACGCGCTCCTGCTTGCCCAGGTACAGGCCCAGGGCATCGTACTGCGTTACGGGCGTTGCGGGGGTACCGGCCTTGTGGAAAATCAGCACCTCTTTGGTTGTGTTGCCCGTATTGGCATAGCAGCTGAACCTTTCATTGCCACTCTGCGAGTTATACAGAAGGGTATTGCGGCCACCGTTAGCGGCCGTGAGCGTAGCAAGTCCCTGGCCATCCAGCGCAATGCTCCAGGTGGCATAATCGGTTACGGAATCAACCGTAACCAAATAATTCTTGGCGGAAGACTGAGCCGCCAGATAACCATCCGACACCTTCAGGTTCCAGGCGCCCTCCTCGCCCTCCAGGGTAATCACAACCACCCCTTCTCCGGGATCGGAAACAGTATCGTCCACAATCGTGATGGAAACGCGGCTGCGGAAATTACCACTCTGAGCGCCCATGGCATAATCTTTTGCCTGATTCACAAGCAGGAGCTGGTCCCCGGCCTGCAGTTCCGATGCATCCGTCAGCAGTTCAAAGACGCCGGCTACAGGAGGGAGAACAGGCCCCGTGCCTTCCTGCGTCACCGTCACTACCTGCTGGAGTTCTCCCGAGGAGAAGGTAATGGTGCCCTCACGGGGCGACGTAGCCTCATTGGCCGCCACCTTCACCGTGAACGGTTTGTCTTCCAGGCCTTTGGTGGCGGGCGCTACCGTAATCCATTCCACACTGGAGGCCGCCTCCACGGTTACATTGGCCTTAATCACAAACGGGATTTCCTCCCCCGCCGCGCTTACCTGCAACGCATTTTCCGTAAGGACAATCGCATCCTTCTGCGCCTGCATGACCGTAAGGACATAGCTCTTCTCCCCTACCTTGAACGACACCGTAGCCATGCGGGCATCATAGGTATCGTTGGTGGCAATGAGGAGCTGATTGCCGGACAAGGCAATCCAGGTTGCCGTAAAAGCCACATCCGTGGCGCCGGCAGGAAGGTCGATACTACCCGCCGTAGCGTCCACCATTTCCTGCAGCACCACCGGGGCCTCTTCCCCGCTGCCTTCCACCTCGATGTGCAGGACCTTGGCATAGCTGCTTCCGTCGCTGCCATTAGCAATCAGGAGTACTTTGGCCGATTTTCCGGCAGCAGGAACGCTGATGGTCACAATGCCCTTGTTGTCCTTGGGGTCCGAAAGGGTCACTTTCCAATTCTCGGGCTCATAGGAATCCAGCGTATAGGTAACGCCGGCAGGGGCTTTCACTTCATAGGGAGCACTTTGGGTTTGTCCGGCCGTCATGTTTTGGAATGCCGCATCATCTACCAGAATCTGGAGCTTGACGGCAACCGCAGCCTTGGGGAGCTCCAGCACGGTATTGTCCGTGAGGGTTATCACCACGACATCGGCCCCGGAAGCATCAATGGAAGCGATGGGCCCCTGAATGAGTGTAGCGGCCTCTCCTACGTAGGTCCAGGCGCCATCGCCCACCTTTACGTACCATTTGCCGTCTTCCACCTTGAACTGCGTCTGAGGGGCATCCTTGCCGTCTTTTCCACTAGCTCCGTCCTGCCCGTTGGCGCGGACTTTCTCTCCGCCCACCAGCAGCCACTCGCCATTGAGTGTCCAGTAGTAGTTGCCATCGGTATCCTTCTTGACACCAACAGTAGGGCTCACGCCGTCCTCGCCATCCGCCCCGTCCTTTCCGTTTAGTACGGTTTTCTCCAACGAGTTTCCGTCCTTGTCCACCAGGACCAGCTTATAGCCGGAGCCGTCCGGGAGCTCAGTAGCACTCTGGATGAAGTATTTTCCATTAATTAGGTTTTGAATGAGACTCACCTGGGAATTGAGTTCCTTCACCTGGTCTTCCACTTTGGCCAGGCGGGTCTCCACATCACTCAGACGGGTTTCCAGTTCCCGGGTGCAGCCAGAAAACAGCAGCGCCAGGGAGGCCATTACATACAAAAATTTTTTCATAATTTATTGATTATCATCGGTTTTCCACTCAAAAGAGTACAGCAGGGACTCTACCTGACGCAGGTACTGGCGCTTGTCGTAGCGGGGAGCAAAGACAAACGCCTCCAGGACAATGATATCATTTCCGTCCGGGCTGTAGAAGGAGTGCGACACAAAAGGACCGCCCATAAAGTCTCCGTGCACCTCCCAGAAGCCGCGGGTTTCCATAAAGGCGCGTCCCCGATAACGCAGGGAGCGCGTAGTGGGTTCCTGTGCCGTAGAGGTGGTCATGTACGAGCCCTCAAACATGCCCGGCACGTTGGCTTTCATTACCTCGTTGCGCTTCTGGATGATGTTTTCCAGCGAGAAGACATCGTCACCGCCAACGGGATATTTGTATGCCATCACATACTGCTGGACGTACTGTTTTTCGTCGGCCATCCACACAAAGTCGTCCGTTGCCATGCGGCAGCGGTAGCCCGACGGGAAATGGATGATGCCGCCCGTCACCTTTTCCATGGGCGGCTGCAGGGCCCGTTCCTCGTAGAGCTTGGCGTTGGCGATGACACGGTCGCGCTCCGACTGCTCAAAGAACTCCGCCGGCTTTACGCCGGCTTCCCGGAACAGTTCCAGGGCCTGTTCTGCATCGGCCGCATTGAGCTGCACAACGGCCTGGGGCTGCGCCCACACATTGTTCTTATACAGGACGCCATTGGTGGCATTCTGCGGGTTTATGTTCACCACCAGCAAGTTGCGGTGCATCTTGAACATATTGGTAAAACTGCCCGGAGGCACGTTGGAGACCGCGAAAAGGGGCTCCCGCTGTGCCAGGTACGGGGTATCCATGGCCAGCGCTTCGCGGATGGCCACGCCCAGGTTGCCTTCCCACTGTTCGCGCTCAATCACCACCAGCACTTCGCCGGCTTTTCCGCTCACGTTGGGGAGCAAGGCTTTTTTATTGCCGCTTTTACATCCTGCAAACGCCAACACGCAAAGGGCAAACGCGAGGATTCGGGTAAAATGGAGTTTCATAACTAATGAATTAATCGTGAGATGTCGTTGCCAAAGGCCAGGAACATAAGCAGCAGCAAAAGGGCCATGCCAATGAGCTGCGCGATGGTAAGGAAGCGGTCGCTGGGTTTGCGACCCGTAAGCATTTCGTACAGGCAGAACACAATGTGTCCGCCGTCAAGGCCCGGAATGGGCAAAAGATTCATTACGGCCAGCATAATGGAGAGCATGGCCAGGATATAAAGGAACTGGTGCCAGTTCCACCGGGAAGGGAACACCTGGCCGATAGCGACAAAACTGCCCACGGATTTGTAGGCGCCCGTAGAAGGCGTTGCCACCAGGCGGAGGTCCCGAAGATACCCGCTCACCGAGTCCCAGGCCAAGGCGCAACCGGCAGGCACCGATTCAAGGATGGAATAGGTCCGGTGCTGCAGGGCGGGATTGCGGAAAAACACGCCCAGCATGCCCAGGCTGTCTGCCTGCAGGGTGATGGCCAGGGTATCGGCCCCCCGGACGATTTCCGCGGGAATGCGCTCGCCGGGATGTTCCCGCAGCACTTTCTGGGCATCCTGCAGATAGGGGGTATCGGCCCCGTCCAGCCCCACGATCCGGTCCCCGATGGCCAGTTCGGAAGCATAATTGGGCGACGAAGGCATAATGCTGTCCACCACAAAAGGCAGGGCGATGTCAAAGAGGCCGGGCGAATTGATCACCTCCCCCATCAGCGACTGGTCCATGTACAGCGTCAGGGTATCCGTTCCGCGGAGGACGGTTACTTTCTCCACTTGCCGACGGGCAAGGTCGGCCTGCAGCGAGAGAAAATCGTCCGGGACATAATTGTCCATTTTAAGGATGCGGTCCCCGGTGCGGAAACCCAGTTCCTCGCCCAGCTCATTTACGTATACCGGGCTGTTGTTGGGCATATAATTGCTGCCCCAGATAGCCAGGATGGCAATAAAAAGCGCAATAGCCAGAAGGAAATTGTTGAGCACGCCGCCGCTCATCACCAGCAGGCGCTGCCAGGCCGGTTTGGTGCGGAACTCCCAAGGCTGCGGGGGCTGCTTGAGGGCCTCCGTATCCATGGATTCGTCTATCATGCCGGCAATCTTGCAATAGCCGCCGAGGGGCAGCCAGCCAATACCGTATTCCGTTTCCCAGCGCTCCGAAGCGGGCACCAGCTTCCGGAACCACGCCCTGCGGGTGGAGAAGAGTTTGACGCCTCCCACATCGAAGAAAAGGAAAAACTTATCCACCTTGATCCGGAACAGGCGCGCCCACGCAAAATGGCCGGCCTCATGGATAAGTATGAGGCCCGAAAGCGCCAGGATAACCTGAAGGATTTTCATCAGTACGGGGCTCATAGGCGTTCCTGGGCTTTGCGGAAGGCCTCCTCATGCGTGGCGAAGATGGCCTCCAGCGAAGGGTTCTCGATAAAAGGAATTGCTGCCATCACGTTGCCGATGATGGCCGGAATGTCGTAAAAGCCGATTTGGTCTTTCAGGTACGCGGCCACGGCAGCCTCGTTGGCCGCATTCATGGCACAGGGGATGTTTCCGCCCCGCTCGATGGCGTCGAAGGCCAGTTGCAGGCAGGGGAACTTTTCCCGGTCCGGTTCAAAGAAGGTCAGGTCCTTGAGTGCGCTGAAATCCAGGCGTTTACCATCCAGCGGAAGGCGTTCCGGGTATGCCATGGCCAGCGCGATGGGAAGCCGCATGTCCGGGCAGCCCAATTGGGCGATGACCGCGCCGTCCACAAACTCCACCATGGAATGAATGACCGACTCCGGGTGCACCACCACATGGATTTTACCAGCCGGCACCTGGAACAGCCATTTGGCCTCAATGACCTCGAAGCCTTTGTTCATCATGGTAGCCGAGTCGATGGTGATTTTGGCCCCCATATCCCAGTTGGGATGCTTGAGCGCCTGCGCCTTGGTGGCGGTGGCAATCTGCTCCCGCGGCCAGGTGCGGAACGGGCCGCCGGAAGCGGTGAGATGAATCAGGCGCACGGGATTTCCCTGCGCACCCAGCAGGCATTGGAAGATGGCCGAATGCTCCGAATCTACCGGATATATGCAGGCGCCGCAACGGGCGGCCTCCCCCATCACCAGCGAGCCGGCGGCCACCAGGGTTTCCTTGTTGGCCAGGGCCAGGGTTTTCCGGGCGCGGATAGCCGCGAGCGTAGGTTTAAGCCCACTGAAGCCCACCATGGCGGCCACCACCACGTTTACCTCCGGCGCCTGCACCAGTTCACAGGCGGCGTCTATGCCCAGATGCACCTGCACGCCCGGCAGCGCGGCCTTTACCTGCGCAAATTTGTCCGGATTGCAAATGACCACATGCGGCACATGGAACTGCAGCGCCTGCTGCACCAGCAGCTCTGCATTGTTATTGGCCGATAGCATGAACACGGAGAAGCGGGACGGGTGCTGCCGCACTACGTCCAGCGTCTGCGTTCCGATGGATCCCGTGGACCCCAATATTGCAATAGTCTTCATTTAAAATTTTATGTACTGTGCCGGATCCACAGCCACGCCCTTGTACCACAGCTCAAAATGCAAGTGGTCCCCTTTTGTAAGCGAGGTGGACGATGCCAGCATGGCCACCGGCGTGCCGGCTTTTACGACATCTCCGGTTTTGTGAAGCAGCTTTTGGTTGTTCTTGTAAATGGACAGAAGGTCGCTTCCGTGCTGGAGCACCAGGGTGTAGCCACTGTCCTGCGACCAGGAGGTATATACCACACTCCCATCCAGGACCGCCATCACCGGGCTGCCCACGGGCGCCGTAACATCCACCCAGGGATGCAGACTGCGGTCGAAGCCTTTGGAAACAACCCCCTTTACGGGCGTGTAGAAGGCCATTGCCTCGATGGGCAGGTTCCGCCGCCGGGCAGACGACAGGCCAAATTGCTCTTCCTGGACGACATCGGCCCGAAGCAGGGAATCCCGGATGGCCAGGTAGCGGGCATCCGACACCACCCGCGAGCCTTCCCGGCCCAGCATAAGGGTGTCCAGACGAATGGGGTCCTCCCCCGCCACCACGCGCCTGAGATTTTCCGTATACAGTTCCCACTGCAGAATGCGCGTTTGCAGCGAGTCTATACGCTGCGCATTCTGGACGGCCTGCCGGCGTGACTGGGCGTTGGGGTAACCGGGAATGAAGGTGCGGATGGGCGTAAACGCGATAAGGCAGAAAATCGCCAGGAACACCACCACAACCAGGGAGATATTGGCAATGATGAAGTGGGTCCGGGAAAACCGGAGACTCCAGAGCCGCTCATGGGAGGTGGCATCCAACAGGGTGAGACGCAAGTTACTGGCCTTCTTATCTGCTTTATCCATAATTATTCGTATATTTGCAAACTGTAAATGGACAGAATTCTTGGCATAGACTACGGAAAAAGGAGAACCGGCCTGGCGGTCAGTGATCCTCTTGGCATCTTTGCATCTGCCCTGGAAACAGTTGATTCTACAAAGTTAATAGATTATATCAAAAATTACGCCATCCGCGAGAGAATCCTTCGCTTTGTAGTGGGCTACCCGGTAAACATGAACGGCAGCCCTTCGGAGGCCCTTGGGGACGTGCAAGCCTTCCTGAAACAACTGGAAAAAGCATTCCCGGACACGCCCGTCACCCTTGAAGATGAACGGTTTACATCCGTGCTGGCCCACCGCATCATGATAGACGGCGGCATGAAAGCCTCCCAGCGCCGGGACAAAAAGGAAGTGGACAAGATATCGGCCGCCATCATCCTGCAAAGTTACCTGGACCGGGAAAACGGCGGCACCCTGAGCGTAGACCCTTCGGCCGTACCCGACAGTTTGTCCATGAACAAGACAAGAAGAAAAAAATGATAAAACCCATCTACCTGTACGGCGCAGAAGTCCTGCGCAAAACGGCTGCTCCGGCAGACCTCAGTGACAAAGCGGGCATCCAAGCCCTGGTGCAAGACCTCAAGGACACCCTGGTGGTGGCGGACGGCTGCGGCCTGGCCGCTCCCCAGATTGGCGTGAGCCTCCGTGTGGTCATTGTGGACGGCGACGTAGTGTCGGACACCTATGATTACCTGAAGGGGTTCCGCCGCACGCTCATCAACCCGGAAATTCTGGAAGAGAGCGAGGAAAAAGTCACTTATTCGGAAGGCTGCCTGAGCATTCCCGGCGTCTACTGCGACGTAGTCCGTCCCAAAAAGATGACCGTACGGTACTACAACGAGGATTTACAGCAGGTAACGGAGGAGTTTGACAACTTTGCCGCCCGCATGATCCAGCACGAGTTGTCGCACCTGGACGGGGACCTGTTCACGGACCATGCCGCCCCTATACGCAAGAAGATGATCTCTTCCAAACTGCAGAACATACAGAAAGGAAAAGTTCATCCTCACTACAATTCCAAACTCAAATAGCTAGCGCACGCGAATTTTCCGGCCCAGCTTGAGCACCGTCCTCTCCGTAAGGCCGGGATTGAGCGCACAAATGCGCCTTACCGTGGTATGATACTTCTTGGCGATGCCGGACAAGGTGTCGCCGCTGCGGATAGTATGGTACTTCTGCGCAGCAGCCTCTGCGCGGGCGCGGGCAGCAGCCTCTTCCTTGGCTTTCTGCTCTGCCAGGATGCGGTCTTCCTCATCCGTACGGAAAATCTCGTCTTCGTCGTCCACGTTCTGGACATAGCGCTGGTTGGGATTGAAGTACCAGCTGCGCACTTTGAGCAGGCGATGCCGCAGCGTGCCGGTCTCAAAGTCGATAAGCCAGGAAGGATCGAATGCCGCCCCCCGGTAACGGGTTTCGAAATGCAGGTGCGGTCCGGTGGAACGCCCCGTAGAGCCGCCAAGGCCGATGATATCGCCTGCGCTCACCCAATCCCCCGTGTTTACGTTGCGCTTGGACAGATGGGCATAGAAGGTTTCCAGGCCGCTGGCATGGCGTATAACCACTAGGTTGCCGTAGCCTCCCACATAGTCCGAAATACGGACCTTGCCGGAAAAAGCGGCCGGAACGGGCGTACCGGTGGGATAGGGCAAATCTACGCCCTGGTGCCGGCGGCCGTGGCGATACCCGAACTTGGAACGAACGGTAGTCTGGTAGGGACAGCAATAGGTATCCAGGGAATCCAGCACCCAAATGGAGAACTGGTCCGGAATAGGATCCGGGGACTGATGATACGGGTTTACTGCACGCTCGTCCCAGAACTCCGTGAACAAGGTGGTATCGGCTACGGCAGAGGGGTCCTTTACGTACCGATAGGTGCCATTGTCGTACAGCACCACCTTGACAGCCGGATTCCCGGTATCCAGCGTATCCGCATACTTGGTGCCCATGCGGGTGTTGGTTTTCACCTCCTGCCGGCCAAAGATATGACGCAGGGAATCGGCCGTGTGGTCCTGTGCTTGCCCGAAAACAGGCACACAGGCACACACAGCCGCTAAACAAAGTGCAATTCTTTTCTTCATCCGCTACCGTTTGCCGCCGAACTGACCCACAATGATGGCGTCCGCCTGGGCAATCTTTTCTTTCAGGAGTTCCTGCGAGGTAGCCTCACAGATGAAACGGAGGTAAGGCTCCGTATTGGAAGGACGGATGTTGAACCACCAGCCGGGGAATTCCAGACGGTATCCGTCGAAGTCCATCACCTTGGTGGGCGTTTCCTTGCTTTCGAAATGGGCCTTTACGGCATCCATGGCGCCCTTCTTGTCCTCTACCTTGTAGTTGATTTCGCCGGAGTTCTCATACCTGGTAAGGCGGTCCATCTCCTCCGAGAGCTTGATACCCTGCTTCTTGAGGGCGCTCACGATTCTGAGGACGATGATGCTGGCAAGCATGCCGCTGTCGCTGTAGAAGAAGTCCTTGAAATAATAGTGGCCGGCCAGTTCACCGCCCCACAGGCCGTCAATTTCACGAAGTTTGGGAGCAGCGAAAGCACGCCCTACACGCCAGGTGTGAACGTCCGCATTGTATTTGGCGCGGAGTTCCTCCGCCACGGCCAGGCTGGAACGGATTTCCTGCAGCACGCGCGGATTCTTCTCTCCCCGTTCGTCGCAGAAATAGCGGGCCATAAGGGCAATCACCAGGTCCGGAGCCACAAAGCGGGCTTTGTCGTCCACGAACATGACGCGGTCTGCGTCGCCGTCATAGATGACGCCGATGTCGGCCTTGATTTCTCCCACCAGTTTCTTGAGCGGCTCTACATTCTTGGCTACCAGCGGGTTGGGCTCATGGTTGGGGAAGCTGCCGTCCATCTCGTCAAAGAGATAAGTGGCATTTTCTCCCTTGTAGATTTCCTTGGCAAAGAGGGTGGCCATGCCGTTGGACAGGTCGAAGGCGATCTTCAGGTTGGAGTAGTCCCCTTTGAACTTTTTGAGGAAGGCAATGTAGTCCGGCTTGATGTCAATCTCCTTCACCGAACCCTTCTTGGCGGCAGGCGGCGTGGGACGGCCTTCGTCGATCCACTGCTTGATTTGGCCCAAGCCGGTGTCCAGGCCCACGGGAAGAGCGTTCTCACGGCTCACTTTCATGCCGTTGTACTCCGGCGGATTGTGGGAAGCGGTGATTTGGACCGATGCCTTGTACCCGTAGTTGGCGGTGCCAAAGTACACCAGCGGCGTGGAGCTGTAGCCAATGTCGTCTACGTCTGCGCCGGCATCCGTAATGCCCTTGATGAGGGCGTCGTGGATATCCTTGCCGGAGAGGCGGCAGTCGCGGCCTACCAGCACTTTGTTGGTCTTCAGGAGTTCGGGGATGAAGTATCCCACCTTATATGCGTCTTCCAGGTTCCAGTCTTTCCCCCAGATTCCGCGAATGTCATATGCATGAAATGCGCCCATAGTGGTTAGATTTTAAAAGTCATTGTACAAATATAGCAAAAAAAAGGGACAGGCCAATCATCCTGTCCCTAAAAACATATTTCCAATCGTCTAGAAATTAAACTTGGTCATGCAGATGAGACGGTGGTTCACAATCCAGTGCATATCGGCGGGAGCGAACATGCCGCGGGCGTTACGGGCTGCGTCGGCGGCAAAGCCGGCGGCCTTGGTATTGCCGAACTGAGCGGCGGTGAGGTTGTACTCCAGCGACACGGTGAACTTGCCCAGGTTCCAGGCGATGGTGGGCGTGGCGCGGAAGGCCTGCTGGATGCGGGTATCGGCAGAATTATTGAGCCACAACTGATTATCCAGAAGGTCCTGGGTGGTACCCAGCTGCTTCATGTAGCCCAGCATGCCCATTACCTGGATCTTTTTGCCGTAAGAGACACTCACAAAAGAAGCCCAGTCCTGCATAGGGGTATAGGTGATGGTGCCGTCATTGTTCAGGCTGTGGATACCATAGCCTGAGAGCATGTTGAGGTGCTCGCCGCCCTGGCCCAGGATGCTCTTGGCGCGCAGCTGGAACTTTCCGTTGGTATACTGGAAGAAGGCGAACGGGGAAACGGTGGTCAGGAGGCTCTTCACCTGGATGGTGGGAGGATTGTCTCCCTGCACACGCCAGTCGGCGTGCGAACGGTAGGGCCGAAGATTGACCATATCCAAGCCCACGCGGGCCAGGAAATGCTCATTCTGGAAGCTGGCGCCAAAGTAGAACTCCGGCAGGCCATACTTGAAGTAATCCTTGCTCTTGCCGTCCGGGCCGGTGGGCAGGTAGTGGTTCAGATACAGGAGGCTGGCGGTGAGGCTGAAACCACCACCCAGGGAAAGGTCTACCCGGGCCTGCGGGCTGCGGTTGAAGGGATTGAAGGGAGCGCCGGTTTCCAGGTTGTTCATATGGGGCATATCCACGGCCATGGGGTGCCAGGTCTGGCCCAGGGTGAGGGCCCAGCGGCTGTCGTCCCAGTTAAGCTTGACAAAGGCCTGGCGCAGGCGTAGGGTGGGAACGGACCCGCTAAGGTAGTAGAAGTCCGCCTCCACTTTGGCGCCGATACCCATCTTCCCCCACTTGTAACCGGACACGTCCAGGCCCAGGCGGGTGGTCAGGGAAACAAAACGCCAGTTGAATTCGCCATTGCTGTCGAAGCCCTTGGACATCTCCTTGTCCTGGGGCATGTAAAAGTACAGGTCCTCCGTACCGGCTTTAACGGCACGGCTGTCGGCGGCCAGGTAGTTACGGACAAAGCCGTACAGCTTGAAGTGCGAGGGCTTTTCCTCTACGGGAGCGTCCTGCGCAAAAGCGGCGCTGCCGGTAAGCAGCGCTGCCAATGTAAGAATGAATAATTTTTTCATCGGGTTTCTAGTTTGAGATACACTCGGCTTGGGGCCTCGGTATGACAATTAAGCAAACGGGAAAAGTTTAGTTAACCAGAAATAGCCCAGCACAAAGCCGATAAGACCAATCACCAGGCCCACGCGGGTCATATCCTTGGTATCCACCATGCCGGTAGCGGAAGCGATGGCATTCGGAGGGGTGGAAATGGGGAACAGCATGGCGATGGAAGCACACACGGCGATGAAGATAATCATGGCGGAAGTGCCACCCAGAGCCAGGAACTCCGCGTTGTTGGCAGCTTCAGGGTCTGCCATGCCGTTGGCAACCACAATCAGAATAGGGATGAGCAGTGCTGCCGTAGCAGAGTTGGAGATGAAGTTACTCAGCAGGTAGCACACCAGACCGGCCACCACCAGCACCAGCACTACGCTCATGCTGCCGAACGGAATGGCCTGGATGAGCACCTTGGCAAGACCGGTGTCCTGCAGGCAGTAACCCAGGCAGAAGCCACCGGCTACCAGCCACAGCACATTCCAGTTAATCTCCTTGATTTCTTCCTTGCCGAACAGGCCGGTTGCAGTGAACACGCCCAGCGGGATAAGAGCCACAATATTGGAGTTGATGTGGGTGATTTGCTCGGTTGCCCACAGCAGGATGGTGCCCACGAAGGTAATCCATACCACGTACAGTTTCCAGTCTTTCTTCTGCTGGCTTTCGGGAATCTCCAGCACCAGTTTCTTGGTCTTGAACGGGAACATGACGCGAAGGAGAATCCAGGCAATCACAATCATCACAATCACGTAGGGAATCATGTGAACGCACCACTCGCCAAAGCTCACGTCAATGCCGGCCTGCTCCAGGGCGCCCTTGGCAGTAGCATTGGGCGGCGTACCGATGGGCGTGCCGATACCGCCCAGGTTGGCGGCCACGGGGATACTCAGCGCCAGGCCGATCTTGCCTTTATCGTCGGCCGGAAGCTTGGAAAGCACCGGAGTGAGCAGGGCCAGCATCATGGCGGCGGTAGCCGTGTTGCTCATGAACATGGAGAACACGGAAATCATGATGAGGAAACCCAGCAGCACAATTTCCGGCTTGGTGCCGAACAGTTTTAGGAGGGCGCGGGCCAGGGTAACATCCAGCCCGTATTTCTCGGCCATGATAGCCAGCACAAAGCCGCCCAGGAACAGCATTACCACGGGGTCCGCCATGGAAGCCATGATACGGCCGTAAGGGACGAGCGTTCCGTACTGCGGATCACAGAACAGGCCGATACCCTTGTTGGACACGGTGAGCAGCGAAATCACAATCACAAGAAGCGACGTGGACCAGTTGGGAATAATTTCGAAAATCCACATCAAGGCTGCAAAGACAAACAGGGCAATCACGCGCTGCTGCACAACCGTCAGGGCGTCAATCCCGAAGAAGGATACCGGGACGGCCCACAGGAATATGGTAATTGCCAGCACCAGCGGCAAGAATACCATATATTTAGCATTGAACTTCATAATATATTGATACGTTTATTTTTCGTAGGTGAAACGGATATCCACAGGTATCTTTTCCAGTTCCAGGTTCACGATGTCGGCCTTGATGGTGGAAGCCACAACGGCATACTTGTTCACGAACTCCGTAGCGGCCTCGCGGTCTCCCAGGGCCTGGAGTTTCAGGATTTGGGCGCCCAGGGAAGCAATGGCTTCCTCCGTTTTGGCATAATCAATGCCATATTTGCCGGAAGCCTTGCGGGTAATGGCCCCCTGTTCCATCAAATAATTGTAAATGACCAGGTTGGCGCGTCCGGTGGCATCACCAAAGCCAAAGCGCGTGGAGCGGATGACATTGGCCACAAAGGTGGCCAGCACATCCGGCTTCATGATGAGGGCGTCTATACGGTGGTCTTCCACTTCCCGGGCACAGAGGTAAGCGCCCAGTACGTTGGATTTGGCTTTTTCCAGGGTGAGGGCCTCATTGCCCAGGGCCTCGGTCACCGTGCCTTTTCCGGTGATGGTCTCTTTCACGCCCAGTCCCTTGGCCACTTCGCGGAAGACGATGCCCCAATAGAACGCATTTGCGTCCAGGTGCGCGCAATCCGCGCCCTCGAACAGCTGCATGCCGGCAGGAAAAACGGTGCGGTTGAACTTTTCGCGAATGACATTGTCGAACAGGATGGTACGGGTACCGAATTCCTCCTGGACGCGGGTATCGTACGGGAAGTTAATGGCAATGACCTTGTAACCGGCATTGGTGTAACCGCCGTAATAGATGACATCGCAGGAGAAAATGTTGGACTCCGCACCCGGAACGAAAGAATGGTAGATGGCGTCGCCGGGCAGGGAGGCCTGCAGTTCCGGCAGACGGGAGGTCAGGGACTGGAGGCTGGCCGTGCGGTCCAGGTTCTTCAGGAGCACATAGGCGCCATAGGAGGCCTTGAGGCCGTACCGTTCATCGTCGATGGTTTCGTTGGGGCCAATCACCAGGTCCATCTTGCTGTCCGTCATCTCCAGCCAGGCTTTTTCGCTCTCGTAATAGTTGTCCGAGAGAAGGGCTTCCGCCTTCTTGAGCAGATAGTTACGGACACTCTCCTTGATGGTGATGTCGGCGGCGGCGCGGAGGATATCGGCCATCTTTTTTACCTGGGCCTGATAGGCGTCGTGATACCACACCACCTTCAGGGATCCGTCATTGGCACGCTGGATGAGTGTGTACGGGCTATACTTGGCAGGATCTGCCAGGGCCTCGAACTCCGCATCCGTCATGTCTTCCGGGTAAAAACGGGAACCTTCCGGCTTGGGGCCGTACCCTTCCAGGAAAGGTTGGTCGTCGATACGGTTCCACGGGCCATAGTTCACATCGACAAAGGCCTTCTCTGCGGGATCCTGCAAATTGTCGAAGGTGGACTTGGGGCCAAAGCTCTGCTCCCAATAGATGGCATCTGCCTGGTCTGCCGCAAAGCGATACAGATTCAGGACCTCTTTTCCATTATCCGTGATTCCTGAAAGGTCCGGAGCAGGAATCGTTACCAGCGCATAATTCTCCAGCAGGCGCTCCCCCTTGCTGGTTTTCTGCTCGCAGGAAACCAGGAAAAGCGATGCCAGACAAAGCGCGACTACCAGTTTTTTCATGTAAAATGGTTAATACAGTTTAGCTTGCAAAGATAGCAATTAATTGTAAGATAACCTTACATATTACCAATAAAAAACGGTGCCCCATTTTCATGAGACACCGTAAAAGAAGGGACCGGGAAACTAAATGGTTCCTTGCTCCAGCATGGCGGTGGCAACTTTCATGAAGCCGGCGATGTTGGCGCCCTTCACATAGTCCACGCTGCCGTCCGGCTGGGTACCGTACTTGACGCACTGTTCGTGGATGGACTTCATGATGAAGTGGAGTTTCTCATCCACTTCTTCCCCGCTCCAGGAGATGTGCTCTGCGTTCTGGGTCATTTCCAGACCGCTGGTGGCCACACCGCCCGCATTCACGGCCTTGCCGGGGGCGAAGAGGATACCGTTGTGCTGGAAGAAGTGGATGGCGCCGGGCTGGCAGCCCATGTTGGACACCTCGCAGCAGCACCAGCAGCCATTGGCCTTGAGTTCCTTGGCATCCTCCTCGGAGAGTTCGTTCTGGAAGGCGCAAGGCAGGGCAATGTCCACGGGGATGCTCCAGCTCTTCTTGCCGGCGGTGAACTTGGCCTGACCGGGGAACTTGGTGGCCATATCCTCTACTTTGTTGCGGTTGGAAGCACGCATAACCAGCATGTAATCAATCATTTCCGGGGTAATACCATCCGGAATCTCGCACACGCCGTCCGGGCCGCTGATGGCCACCACCTTGGCGCCCAGTTCGCGGGCCTTAGTAGCAGCGCCCCAGGCTACATTGCCGAAGCCGGAGAGTGCAACCTTGCAGCCCTTGATATCCTTGCCGGCCTTCTTCAACAGGTGCTGGGTGAAATAGAGGGCGCCGAAACCGGTGGCCTCCGGACGAAGGATGGAGCCGCCCCAGGTGCCGCCCTTACCGGTGAGGACGCCCGTATTGTACTGGCGGGCCAGCTTTTTATACATGCCATACAGGTAACCGATTTCACGACCGCCTACACCAACATCGCCGGCAGGAATATCCTGATCCGGGCCGATGCAGTTCCACAGCTCCAGCATGAAAGCCTGGCAGAAACGCATGATTTCGTCGTTGGATTTGCCCACCGGGTCAAAGTCAGAGCCGCCCTTGGCGCCGCCCATCGGAAGGGTTGTGAGGGCGTTTTTGAAGGTCTGTTCAAAGCCCAGGAATTTGAGCATGGAAGGCGTTACGGCCTTATGGAAACGGAGGCCGCCCTTATAAGGGCCGATGGCACTGTTGAACTGGATGCGGTAACCGGTGTTGGTCTGTACCTCCCCGCGGTCGTCGATCCAGGTAACGCGGAACGTAAAGATGCGGTCCGGTTCCACCAGCCGTTCAACAATCTTGGCTTTCTCAAACTCAGGATGCTGGTTGTACACCTCTTCGATGGATTCCAGTACTTCCTGCACAGCCTGCAGATATTCCTTCTCCAAGGGATACTTGGCCTGAAGGCGTGCCATGATGTCAGTTGTTTTCATTACAAAAACGATGTTTTAGTGTTATGGTTATAAAAAATAAGGAATTCACCTTAATTCCGTTACAAATGTAAAGAAATTAAAGTGAATTCCCAATTATTTTCTAAAAAGATTGGCCTACTTGGCCTGAGCAGCTTGAGCGGCCTGGGCCTGTGCCTGGAGCTCTGCCTGGAGGCTTTCCAGGGTGCGGTCCGCGGGGATGTTCAGGGCTTTGCGGGCATCGGCAGTAATGTCGATCACTTTGGATTCGTCAAAGTACAGTGCCTGGGAAGCATCGAACAGGACGGTGAGGCCCTTGGCTTTGGCAATCTCGTTCACGGCCTTGGCGGCTTTCTCCTGGATGGGAGCGGTGAGCTGATTCTGCTGCTGCTGGAGTTCCTGGGAGATGGACTGCTGGAATTCCTGGATGCGGTTCTGGATTTCCATGAGCTCACGCTCCTTGGATTCGCGGATGGCCGCTGTCCAGCTGGCCTGCTTCTGCTGGTACTGGTTCATCTTGCCCTGATACTCTTCCACCATGGCGGAGTAGGTTTCTTCCGCCTCTTTCTGGGAGGCGTTGATGGCCTCGCGGGCGGTGTCCATTTCCGGCATCAGCATCACGAGTTCATTGAAGTTCACCTTACCCAGGGTCTGGGCGGAAAGGGTGAAGGTTGCAAAGGCCGCAAGGGCGATGACAATAAGTTTTTTCATATCCTTTAATATTAATTGTTTCTGTATGAGATTTCTCGACAAGCTCGAAATGACAAATATTAGAACTGTTGACCTAACACAAAGTGGAAGTGGCTGCCGCCGGTGGAACCGCCGTCGAAGCCGTAGCCCCAGTCTACACCCAGCAGGCCGATCATCGGGAGGAACACACGCACACCCACACCGGCGCTTCGCTTGATCTGGAACGGGTTGAATTCGCGGATGTCGCTCCAGCAGTTACCGCCTTCCAGGAAGGCCAGTACAAATATCGTGCTCTGCGGCTGCAGAATCACCGGATAGCGGAGCTCCACCGTAAATTTATCGTATACGTTACCGGCATAGCTAAGACCGTTCTGGCTGTACGGGGTGAGCTTGCGCGGGGTCAGGGAATAGTCCTCGTAGCCACGCAGGGAGACGATTTCCGCACCGTAGGTCATGTAGCCGGACATGCCGTCGCCGCCCACCTGGAAGTTCTCGAACGGGGAATAGCCCCAGTTGCGGTTGTAGTAACCCAGGTAACCGAACTGCGCGCGGGTCATCAGCACCAGGTCTCCCACCAGTTTAGCGTATACTGTGCCGTTGAACTTCCACTTGTGGTACTCAATCCACTTGTAGCGCTGGGCAGCTGTCCAATCGTCATAATTAACATCCTTCCAGCTGTTTACGGCAACCTTCTGGCCGTCCTTGTAAGTGTATTTGCGGAACAGGGAGTACGGCGGGGTGAGTTGCAGCGACAGGCTGAACTCCGAGCCGGTACGCGGGTAAATCTGCTGGTCCGTGGAGTTACGCGTAAGAGAGATGGTATAGCTCAGGTTGTGGGAAATACCGTCGTTGAAGGCAAAGTAACTGTTGGTCCAGTTGGTGAGTTTGTAGGTTTGCCAGCTCAGGTTGTTGTACAGGACAAAATAGTTGTCCGGCCACTTCAGGCGCGTACCCAGACCGGCGTTGAAACCGAATACCTCGAACATCTTGTCCGTGGACAGGATACCAATGGCAAGGTAGGAGTCCGTCATACGGGAGTAGTACCCGGAAACGCTGAGGGACGTGGGCTTTTTACCAAACAGCCAAGGCTCCGTAAAGCTGGCGCTTAAGGTGGTGTAATACCGGCCGTTGGTCTGGAAGCGGAAGGCCAGGTTTTGGGCATCTCCCAGCGGAACCGGCCGCCAGGCGCCCTTTTCAAGGATGCGGCGCGTAGAGAAGTTGTTGAAGCTGACACCGGCCGTGAGCACGAAGGTATTGCCCCCCCAACCGCCGGAGAGTTCCAGCTGGGAAGAAGGTTTCTCCTTCAGGTTGTACACAATGTCCACGGTGCTGTTCATCTGGTTGGGAACGATGGAATATCCGCCGGGGCCCATGATGGCTTCCGGGTCGAACTGGCCCATGGAGGCGATTTCACGGATGGAGCGCTCAAAGTCTGACTGGCTGAACAAGTAGCCGGGGCGCGTCATGAGCTGACGGCGCACCACGCGCTCGTTGGTGAGGTCGTTGCCGTTGATGATAATCTCGTTCAGGACGGCCGGCTTACCTTCCGAGATGCGCATTTCCACGTCTACGGAGTCGTTCTGGATGTTCACCTCCACCGGCGTAAGGTTGAAGAACAGGTAGCCGTTGTCGCGGTACAGCTTGGATACGTCGTACTCGTTGTCCTTGCCGCCGCCGTGCAGGCGCTTTTCCATGGTGACAAGGTCGTATACATCGCCCTTTTTCACCTGCAGGATATTGTTGAGCACCTCCGAGGGATACACAGAGTTGCCGGTCCAGGTGATGTTGCGGAAATAGTACTTGCGGCCCTGCTCAAACTCCATGTCGATGTTCAGGTGCTTGCCGTCCGGCGTAAAATACACCGAGTCGCGCACCAGGCGGGCGTCCCGGTAGCCGGCCTCGTTGAAGGCGTCCAGCACGGTTTTCCGGTCGTTCTGATATTCCTTTTCCTTGAATTTTTTGGACTTGAAGAAGTTATACCAGGTATTGGCATGGGTCTCCTTCATGTTCTTGGCCAGCTTGATGGGCTTGATGTCCCCGTTGCCGATGAAGTTGATTTTGCTGATGCGGATTTTCCGGCCCTTGTTCACGGCAAAGTTCACGCGGACGGCGCTGCGGATGATGGTATCCCGCTGCATCTGCACATCCACTTCCGCCTTCAGGTAGCCTTTTTCCTTGAAGTACCGCTTGATAATGTCTACCGAGGTATTCTTCACGTAATCCGAATACTCGCGGCCGGGACGCAGGTTCAGACGTTCCTGCAGGTCTTTCCTTTCACTGGATTTGACGCCGCTGAACGTCCAGCGGGACACACGAGGCCGCTCACGGATGCAGATTTTGAACCAGGCAGTATCGGCCGACGCGCTGAGGGAATCCACCACCACGGCCACATCCTCAAAGTAACGCTGGGCAACCAGGCGCTTTACAATTCCGGTGACATCTTCTCCGGGGACGGTAACCTCCTGGCCCTCACGCAGGCCGGCGAGCTGCAGGATCTGGTGCTCGTTGAAATAGCGGTTACCTTCTACGCCAACACCTCCCACGACATATTTCTGGGGATGATTATAATCGACCTCAATGCGGCTGCCCACCTCTTGCGCCCCCGCAAGGAGGCCCGCAAGAAGCATCGTGACAGTGCAAAGTATCTTTCTCAAACTCATTCGGCTAAAACAATAATCCTGCAAAGATAGGCATTTTATTTCACTTTTCCATATCTGCGGTCCCGTTGCGCATACGCACGAATCGCCTCCCGGAACTCGGGTTTACGGAAATCCGGCCACAACACATCGGAGAAATAGAACTCCGTGTAGGCGCATTGCCAGAGCAGGTAGTTGGAAATGCGCAGCTCTCCCGAGGTACGGATGAGAAGGTCCGGATCCGGGATGCCGGCCGTCACCAGATACGGTGCGAAATCGGCCGGGGTAAGCGCCTGGAAATCTTTCTCGGGCAGGCTGGCAGCGGCTTTTTTCATGGCCTGCAGGATGTCCCACTGTCCGCTGTAGCTCAGGAAAAGGATGAGCGTGGCCGTGTTATTGGCGGCAGTTTGGGCCATCATCTCGTCTATGGTCTCATTCAGGGAGTCACTCAGGCGGGCGCGGTTACCCAGCACCATAAAACGGATATGGTTGTCCATGAAAGTGACCAGTTCCTTTTTCATGGCCTTCATCATGAGTTCCATCAGGCCCAGGACCTCCTGTTCCGGACGATTCCAGTTTTCCTCTGAAAAAGCGTACAGCGAGAGGTACTTCACGCCCTCCTCCACTGCAGCCTCCAGGCAGGCGCGGACGCTTTCCACGCCCTCGTAATGGCCGTAAATTCTTTCTTTTCCACGGGCTTTGGCCCATCGGCCGTTGCCGTCCATGATGATGGATACGTGCTGCGGGATATTCTCCATGGCATTAAATGTTTCTCATGTCCTCGCCCCAGAACAGCCGTGAAGTAAGGGCCTTCACAAAGCCGGACTCGGCAAGCCGGATGCGTTTAAGCGAAAATTGTGCCATCTCTACATGAATGGTCCAGTCCGGCTGGATTTGCTCCACCCGGTTGTCCGTGGACATGATGGCGCTTCCGTCGCGGGATTCAAAAGAAATGTCGATTTTGGCCGTTTCTGGCACCACAATGGGCCGCACGTTCAGGTTGTGCGGGGCGATAGGCGCAATGATGAGCACCTTGGTGTCCGGCATACAGATGGGGCCGCCCACGCTCAGCGAATAGGCCGTGGAGCCGGATGAGGTGGCCACAATGAGGCCGTCCGCCCAGTAGGTGGGCAGGGGTTCTCCGTCCACGCACACATGAATGCCCAGCACGGACGAACCGGTGCGGTGCAGCGACACTTCATTCACGGAATACGGCAGCATGCCAATGGTGCGGCGCGCCTCCGGTCCCTTAAGCGTAGCGTTGAGCACAGTCCGGTACTCGATGCGGAAATCCCCTTCCAGGAGCGCCTTGCTCACCGCCTCCGGACGGTTCTCACACAGGAAGCCGATACGGCCGAAATTCACGCCCAGGATGGGCAGGCCAATATCTGCCACCACATGTGCGGCGGAAAGGAACGTACCGTCTCCGCCCATGGACAGCACCAAATCCGTATCCGGGCGGACATCCGACTTGGTACGGATTTCGTAGAGTTCGAAGGTCGCCGATTCCAGCTCCTCCAGCAAAGTATGCAGGCGGGCATCGCTGCGGAGCTCATCGTTCAGAATGAAATAGCCTATTTTCATGTGCACAAATAAAATCAGACGCCAAAATTAACACATTTCTGAGAATTTTCCTTACTTTTGTACAATATAAAAAGCATAAGCCATGACCCGACTCAGTGTCAACATCAATAAAATTGCCACCCTGCGCAACGCCAGGGGCGGTAATATGCCGGACGTTACCCGTGCCGCGCAGGACTGCGAACGTTTTGGTGCACAGGGCATCACCGTACACCCCCGCCCGGATGAACGCCATATCCGCTACAGCGACGTACGCGCCATCCGGCCGCTCATTACCACGGAGTTCAACATCGAGGGCAACCCCACGGTGGACAGTTTTGTGGACCTGGTGCTGGAAGTGGTGCCGGACCAGGTGACGCTGGTGCCGGACAGCCAGAGTGCCATCACCTCCAATGCCGGCTGGGACACCCTCCGATACAAGAGTCTCCTCACGGACCTTTGCCAAACCTTCCGGGCCAAGGGCATCCGCACCTCCATTTTCATCGACCCTCTGCCCCGGATGGCAGAAGGCGCTGCCGCCTGCGGAGCCTCCCGCGTAGAACTCTATACGGCCGATTATGCCGCCCGCTACCCGCAGGACCGGGAAGCGGCCATCGCCCCTTATCTGGAAACCGCCCGTGCCGCCCGCGACTGCGGCCTGGGGCTCAACGCCGGCCACGACCTTTCCCTGGAAAACCTGGCCTGGTTCATCCGCACCATTCCCTGGACGGACGAAGTTTCTATCGGCCATGCCCTTATCTGCGACGCCCTTTATCTGGGGCTGGAGAAAACAATTCAGGCCTACCTTGGGGAAATCCGCAAAAAATAACTAACTTTGCGGGCTAAACCGTTGAATAATTATTAAAAACAGCAATACATGAAAAAGACTCTCATCGTTTTGGGTGCAGCCGCTCTCGTCGCGCTCGCCTCTTCCTGCAATCAGAATCAGGCAGCCGCTCCTCAGGCAGCCACAACCAAAGACAGCGTAGCCGTCGCCGGCAGCATCGTATACTTCAACATGGACAAGGTCATGGACGGCTACGACATGGCCAACGACCTCAACTCCGTGTTCGAGACCAAAACTTCCGGCATCCAGGCCGAGATTGACCGCCGCGGCAAAAAGCTGGAAAAAGACGCTACGGAATTCCAGAACAAGGTGGACAAAGGCCTGCTCACCACGTCCGTCGCCCAGGCCCAGTACCAGAAACTCCAGCAGCAGCAGCAGGAATACCAGCAGTATGCCATGCGCAAACAGCAGGAAATGGCAGAGGAGCAGCAGGTGATGATGAACCAGATTGCCAACGCCATTGCCGAATACGTGGTAGAATACAACGCCACCCATCAGTATGCCCTCATCCTCACCACTGCCGGTGACGTCCTGTCCACCCCCGTGGTTACCGGAGACCCTTCCCTGGACATCACGGAAGACCTTCTCGCCGGCCTCAACGCCGCTTACATTAAAACCAAAGAAAGCGCCAAGAAGTAGTGCGGATAGCCCTCCTGTCCAGTTTTTACCCCCTCAGGGGCGGCATTTCCCAGTTCAACGCCAGCATGCTGGAGGAACTGGGAAAATGTCATGATACCCGTGCCTTCTCTTTTTCCCGGCAGTATCCGTCCCTGCTTTTTCCCGGCAAAACCCAGTACGTTACCCCGGACGACGAAGCCACCCCTGTTGAGGCAAGCGCCATCCTGGATACCATTGGTCCCCTCTCCTGGTACAAGACCGCCAAGGCCATCCGTGCCTGGAAAGCGGACGTTCTGGTAATGAAGTACTGGATGTCGTGGTTCGCCCCCTCACTGGGGTATGTAGCCCGTCACTGCGGCTGCAAAAGCGTAGTGGTACTGGACAATGTGATCCCGCACGAGCCTCACTGGTTCGACAAGCCCCTCACCCGCTATTTCCTGAACAGCTGTACAGGCTTTGTGAGCATGTCGGAGCAGGTGCAGGAGGACTTACTATCCCTGCGTCCCCAGGCGCCGCATATCCTCCTTCCCCATCCCATTTATGCCCATTTTGGAGCGCCCCTTCCGCGGGAGGAAGCCGCACGCGAACTGGGGGTGGACCCCGGAAAGAAAACCCTGCTTTTCTTTGGGCTCATCCGGGACTACAAAGGCCTGGACATTTTGCTGGATGCCTTCCGGGACCTGCCGGAAGACTACCAGCTGGTCATTGCCGGGGAGCCCTATGGTTCGTTCGACAAATACCAGGCGCAAATTGATTCCCTGCCCGGGAAAGCGCGCGTTTTTGTCTTTCCCGACTATATCCCGGATTCCCGGGTAAAAACCTTCTTCAGCGTGGCCGATGCCGCCGTGCTTCCCTACCGGAGCGCCACCCAAAGCGGAATCAGCGCCATCGCCTGCCATTTTGGTGTACCCATGATCGTCACGGACGTGGGCGGCCTTAAAGAAACCATCGGCAACCGTGGCACGGGAATTGTGTCTCCCGAGGCCAGCCCGGAGGCCATCCGAACAGAAATTATCCGCTATTTTGCCACCCCTGCCCTGCAGAAACGTTGCAAAAAAGCCATGGAAGAGGAAAAAGACCGGCTCAGCTGGCACCGCTTCTGCGATGCACTGACCCGCTTTGCCTCCAGCCTATAAAAAGAGAATTGTCATGAAACGACTCCTTACACTCCTCGCTTCGCTCCTGCTTGTGGGTAGCACCGCTGCCGTTGCGCAGGAATATGTCTCCACCCCCGTCACCCTTTCCAAGGAAAAGGTAAAACTGAACGGCAAAATTTACCTCTCCCACGTGGTACTGGAGCGGCAGACCCTCTTTGGCATTGCCAAGGCCTATGGCGTGAGCGTAGACGAGCTTTATGAGGCCAATCCTTCCCTGCACCAGACCGGCCTGCAGAAAAATGCCATCTTGCTGGTCCCCTACCATGAGGCCGCTCCACAGGAAGAGGAAAAAGTCCCGCAGGGTGACGGTTCCTACACCGAGCACATCGTGAAATGGTACGAGGACATTGAAGACATCGCCCGCCGCTACGACGTAACGGTGAAGGAGATCATGGAGCTCAACGGGCTCAAAAACAAGAAACTGAGCACCCGCCAGGTGCTTCGCATCCCCGTGAAAGCGGTTGCGGCGGAAGGGGCTCCGGCCGATACCGCTGCAGTTGCGGCAGCCGTTTCCGTGGCGGCCGCCTCCGAAGAAGCCGTTCCGGCGGCTCCCGTTGAACAGCCGGACACAACCTTGCTGAGCATCCGTTCCCACGAGGGCGTGGACTTCTCCCTGGTACTGCCCCTCCGCTCCGGTGAACTGAATATGGACTTTTATTCGGGAGTCCTGATGGCCCTTAAGGACCTGGAGGCGGAAGGGAACAAGGCCACCGCCCACATCTATGACCTGTCGGCCGGCCTTCCCCCCATGGACGCCCTGGTAAAAAGTGACTTTGTACTGGGCCCCGTGGCCTCCAGGGACCTGGAAGCCATCCTGCAGCGGGTCGACAGCCAAGTCCCCGTCATTTCCCCGCTGGACCAGAAAGCCACCGCGCTTTCCACCTATTACCATAACCTCATCCAGGTTCCCAGCGCCGCCGACAACCAGTACGAAGACCTGGCTGCCTGGCTGCAAGCCGACACCCAGGAAGATGATACAGTAATCTTGATTACGGAGAAAGGGGCCGGCAACATTGCTGCTCCGGTAGCCATCCGCAGCGCCATGGCCCGTCTTACCCTGGACTATG
The DNA here is from genome assembly GCA_900317845.1 of uncultured Bacteroidales bacterium. Classification (GTDB taxonomy): domain Bacteria; phylum Bacteroidota; class Bacteroidia; order Bacteroidales; family UBA932; genus Cryptobacteroides. Next base: position 8,430 of record ONII01000006.1, on the reverse strand, counting down.
AAATCCTCAACTACGCCATTGTGGAAGGCCGCGGCATCCCCACCCGTCTGATGGAAGCAATGAGCCTGGAAGGCACCAACCGCGTGGTGGTGGCCACCGAAAGCGAGGCCTTCATGGGCGACGTCGTACGCAATCTGGGCATTATGCTGGGCAAAGGCTACGACATTGTGATGTACGCTCCCTCCAAGGTACGCACCTTCGACACCATAGAGGGAAGCGCCTACCACGACGCCTCGCTCCACATCAGCACCGCGTATTTTGCCGATTACACCGCGCCGGAAGTGGACCGTTTTGTCCGCTCCTACCGCGCCCTGTTCCGCACGGAGCCTTCCCAGTTCGCCTTCCAGGGCTACGACATCACCCGCTACTTTGTGCAAGCTGTCGCCCGCCACGGGAACGCCTGGACCCGTTATCTGGGCGCCAAAAAGGAATCGGGCATGCACACGGACTTCCTGTTTGCCCCCGATGAAAACGGGAATTACCACAACACGGCCGTCCGCCGGATTGTTTTCCGGAAAGATTACACCACAACACTTGAGAAATAAAACGAATGGAACACGTTAAAACCCTTATCCTGGGCGGAGGCCCCGCTGGTTTTACTGCAGCCATCTACGCCGCGCGCGCCAACCTTTCCCCGGTTGTGTACGAAGGCATCCAGCCCGGCGGCCAGCTCACCACCACCACCATTGTGGAGAACTTCCCCGGGTGGCCGGATGGCGTAGACGCCAACACCCTTATGGACAACATGCGTAACCAGGCCCGCAATTTCGGGGCCGATATCCGCCAGGGGGTCGCCACAGCCGTAGAGCTGGGCCGGCGTCCTTTCCGCATCACGATAGATGCAGAAACGGTCATTGAGGCAGACACCCTCATCATCGCCACCGGTGCCCAGGCACGCTATCTGGGCCTCCCCTCGGAGGAAAAATTCAAAGGAGCCGGCGTGAGCGCCTGCGCCACCTGCGACGGTTTCTTCTACCGCAAACGCACCGTAGCCGTTGTAGGCGGCGGAGACACCGCCTGCGAAGAAGCCCTGTACCTGTCCGGCCTGGCCAAGAAGGTATACATGATTGTACGCCGCGACGTCTTCCGCGCGTCAAAGGTCATGCAGGACAAAGTACTTGCCAAAGACAATATCGAAGTACTCTGGAACTGCAATACGCAGGAGGTCCTGGGCGATGAAAACGGCGTCACGGGCGCCCGCCTGCTCCGCAAAGACGGCACTATACTGGACATTGCCATAGACGGTTTCTTCCTCGCCATCGGGCACACGCCCGCATCGGCCCTGTTTGCGCCCTGGCTCAAGCTGGACGAGGCCGGATACATTGTTACAGGTGCCAAAAGCTCCGAGACTAGCATTCCCGGCGTTTTTGCCGCTGGCGACGTTCAGGACCCGCGCTACCGCCAGGCCGTTACGGCAGCCGCATCGGGCTGTATGGCCGCCCGCGACGCGGAAAAATTCCTGTTGGAGAACGTAAACTAACTGATAATGAGAAAATTAACCCTATTCGCAGCCCTGGGCCTACTGCTACTGGAAGCCATTGCTTGCAAGTCGCAGTATGAAATGCTCCTTTCCTCCAGCGACGTCAATGCAAAGTACGACGCCGCCCTGAGCTACTTCCAGAAAAAGAAGTACCAGAAAGCCGCCCAGCTGTTCGAATCCATGGCCGTTCTCACCAGCGGCACGGCCCGGGACGACACGGTGCAGTACTACTGGGGCCTGTCCAACTATCGGGGCAAAGACTTTTTCACGGCCGAATCCAACTTCGCCCGTTTTATCCAGGACTTCCCGCAAAGTCCGTTTGCCTCCGAGGCCCGCTTCTACCGCCTGGACTGCCTGTATCGCGCTACCCTGCGCTGGGAACTGGACCAGACGCCCACCCGCGCCTGCATGATGGCCATCAACGAGTACATGCGCGAGAACGCGCAAGAAGAAGGCCACATGGAGGCCTGCCGTCACATGCTCGCAGACCTGCAGGACCGGCTGGACCGGAAAGACTATGAGGCCGGCCGCCAGTATTACCGGATGGAGGACTACCCCGCCGCCCGCACCAAGCTCCGCAACGTGCTCAAGAACAACTCGAACAACAACTACCGCGAGCAAGTGCTCTACTACACGGCCATGTCGTCCTACCATTACGCCCGCCTGAGCGTTTGGCAAAAGCAAAAGGAACGCTACCTGGTGTTTGCCGACGACTACCTGAACTTTATTGGCGAGTATCCGGAGTCCCACTACCGGAAGGAACTGGATGGCATTTACCGGAATGTGCAGAAGATTTTGGAAAAAAAATAATTGAAACTCCCGGCCCGTGCGCCGGGTATTTACTATAGATAACGTATTATAGACAATGGATAGCAAGAAGAAAATTCCCGTAAACACGATTACCCGCGACATTAAAAACCTGGCCGCTCCTACCGGCAACATCTACGAATCAGTAGTCATTCTTTACAAACGCGCCAACCAGATTGCCATGGCAGAAAAGAGAGAGCTCACCAAAAAGCTGGAAGAGTTCCGCAACGACCGCGACACCATGGAAGAAGTGTTTGAGAACAAGGAGCAAATCGAAATCTCCAAATACTACGAGCGTCAGCCCAAACCGGACCTGGTGGCCATTTCCGAGTTCGAAAACGGAGACCTGTACTACCGCAGGGCCCAGAACGAGAACCCCATCGACATTAGCAAAGACGAATAATGCTGTATAGCCTCTCCGTCTCCAATTATATTCTTATCAGCTCTCTGGGAACGACGTTTCCGGAGGGTTTGATTATTATAAGCGGAGAAACGGGAGCAGGCAAATCCATCCTGCTGGGGGCCTTGTCCCTGGTTTTGGGAGCCAAGGCCGATGCCCGCATGGTGGGTCCGCTGCAGGACCACTGCGTGGTGGAGGCGGAATTCAGCATGGACGATCCGGTTCGGGAAATCCTCCGTCAGGCGGACCTTCCCTCGGAAGGAGACCGCCTGCTGCTGCGCCGCACCGTTGCCTCCAGCGGCCGTTCGCGTGCATTCGCCAACGACGAGCCCGTAAGCATCAGCGTCCTGCAGGAGCTATCGGCCCATTTGGTCGATATCCATTCCCAGCACCAGACGCTGCAGCTGCAGGACGAGCTCTTCCGCATGGAGGCGCTGGACCTCTGGGCCGGATGTGCGGACCTGCGAAAAGAGTGCAAGCGGGCCTGGAGCGCCCTCTCGGAGGGGAAACGGCAGCTTTCCGCCCTGGAGCAGCGCCTGGCACAGGCACGGGACCAGCAGGAGTTCAACAGCGCCCGCTGGGAGCGGCTGGAACAGGCGCATCTCTCAGAAGGGGAACTGGAAACGCTGGAGGCAGAGCAAAAACAGCTCGCGCACGCGGAGGAAATTAAGGAAACCCTCTGCGCGGCCGAGAACCTTTTGACGCCGGAGAACGGAGACGCCCTCACCGGCCAACTCCGTGAGGCCGCCAAATACCTGGAAAAGGCGGGCCGATACATCCCTTCACTGGATGGGCTGGTAGAACGGCTCACCTCCGCCCGGCTGGAGCTGGACGACATCGCCCAGGAAATTGCTTCCGTGAACGCCGCCACCGAGGCATCGCCGCGCCGCCTGGAAGAGGTGGAGGAGCGGCTTTCCCTGCTGTACAGCCTCATGCAGAAGCATGGGGTGGGCAGCATTGCAGAACTCATCGCCCAGCGGGACCAGCTGGAGTCGCTGGTGCTGGATGCTACGGAGCTGGAGACCGACGTGCGGGAGGCCCGCAAGGAGGTGGAAGCGCTGCAAACGCAGCACAATGCCCTCTGCGACGCTTTGCACGCGAAGCGGGAGGCCGCAGCGGCGGAATTCGGCCAGGCCATCCAGGCGCAATTGCATGGGCTGGAACTGGACCATGCCGTTTTTCAGGTGCACGTGGAAGAAACCACTCCCGGGGCCGATGGCCGGGACCTCATCCGCTTTGTCTTCTCCTCCACCGGCCATGCGCCCGCAGACGTAGCCAAAACGGCATCGGGCGGCGAACTTTCCCGCATCATGCTAAGCCTGAAGGCTGTCATGGCCCGCTTTACGCAGATGCCCACGCTGGTTTTTGACGAAATTGACACGGGCGTTTCCGGCAGCACGGCCGACAAAATGGGCTCGCTCATCTGTTCCATGGGCCGGGACATGCAAATCTTTGCCATTACGCACCTGCCGCAGGTGGCCGCCAAAGGCGATGCCCATTACCTGGTGTCCAAGACGGCCGATGTCACCTCCGTGCACGCCCTGGACACCGACGGGCGGGTGCAGGAACTGGCCCGGATGCTCTCCGGCGCCCAGATCTCCCCGGAGGCCGTTGCAAATGCCAAAGCCCTTTTAAACCAGTAGGTTATGACCCAGGACGAATTCCGGACCCTCCTCCGCAGACACAAGCTCAAGGCCACCCGGCAGCGGCTGGCCGTCCATGCCGTGATGATGGACCTGGGGCATGCCTCGGCCGACATGGTCCGGGAGGAACTGTCCAAACGCGGTTCCCACGTAACCACGGCTTCTGTGTACAACATCCTGTCCCAGCTGGCCGACTACCGCATTTATTCGCGGCGGCTGTCGGCGGCCAACAAGATGTTCTTCGACATCAACAATACCCACCATATCCATCTGTACGACCGCGAAAACCATACCTTCCGCGACCTGGTGGACGATGAGCTTCAAAGCCTGGTATCCGCGCACCTGAAACGGCGCCGTTTCAAAGGCTACACCGTGGAAGACATCGACATTCAGTACGTCGCCCGTCCCACCCGTAAAAACAAAAACGCATGAAAAAGATTCTTCTCCCCCTTGTGTGCTGCCTCATGGCCACTTCCTGCCTGAAGGAAAGCAACTTCTATATGGAAAACTACACCGACTTTGCCACCTCCTATGAAGGCAAGCTGGTTACCGACAACGCCTATCGGTTCTCCGTCGTGGACAATCAGAGCGGCACCGAAGCCTGGAAAAAGGAAGGCGAGCGCTTCTTCATTAAGTGCGACATCCTGAACCGCAACCTGGAAATCCGGCTGAAAAACGTGTTGCATGTGGACATAGAGGAGGCCCTTCCCTACACGGAAGAGGAAAACGAGCCCGACGACCCCGTGGAAGTGATGGACCAAAGCATCAGCGGCGGGTACATCAACCTGGCGTTGGAGTATTTCGCAAACCCCTCCAGCAATGCCGCCCACGTGCTCTCCTGTTACTATGAGGCCAACGCGGCGCAGGACGAATTCACCTTCTACGTGCTGCATGAGGGCAACGACGAAAACCCCGCCTGCATGGACGAGAAGAAACTGGAAAGGCAGTCCGCACTTGTGAGCATTCCCCTCTGGAACCTTCTGAAAAAAGGCACCCCCACCAAGCTGAACCTGTGTCTGTACCAGCTCAAGAAGGCGCAGGACGGCACCTACACCATTGAGCAAAGCACCTTCCCACTCTACGGCGGCAGCATCATTCTGTAGGGTATCACGAAGGAGTGGCGCAGGTCAGTGGGATGAATGGCGCAGGTCCGATTTCGCCCTACTACCTATAAACAAAAAAGTCCCTCCCCGAGGGGAGGGATTATTGCGTTAGTGCAACCTAGGGTGGATGATGGGGCTCGAACCCACGACACTCGGAACCACAATCCGATGCTCTACCGACTGAACTACATCCACCATGTTTGGGACTGCAAATGTACGGATTTTTTCTGCAATTCCAAAAATATTTTGCGGTAGATGTGATAAAAAGCCTCTACAAGCACAAAATCCAAGAATTATTGCTACATTTGTGGATACGCAAATTGACAAATAACCCGATATGGCAAAACGTGAAATCAAGTTCTCCCTGGTTTACAGGGACATGTGGCAGAGTTCCGGGAAATATGTTCCCCGGGTGGATCAGCTTGTGGAGGTGGCGCCCGCCATCATCGACATGGGCTGCTTTGACCGTGTGGAAACCAACGGCGGCGCTTTTGAGCAGGTGAACCTCCTCTTTGGCGAGAACCCCAACAAGGCCGTGCGCGCCTGGACCGCGCCTTTCCACAAGGCCGGCATCCAGACCCACATGCTGGAGCGCGGTCTCAACGCCCTGCGCATGAATCCGGTTCCGCTGGATGTGCGTGAACTCATGTTCAAGGTCAAGAAAAAGCAGGGAACGGACATCGCCCGTTCCTTCTGCGGCCTCAACGACCACCGCAACCTCAAAGGCTCCGTGATTGGCGCCAAAAAGGGCGGCATGATTTCGCAGGTGGCCCTGTCCATCACCTATTCCCCCGTGCACACCGTCGCCTATTACATGGATATTGTGGACAAGGTGGTGGAATACGGCGCCGATGAAATTTGCCTTAAGGACATGGCCGGTATCGGCCGTCCCAATATGCTGGGAGAGCTGGTGGCCGATATCAAAAAGAAATATCCGCACATCAAGGTGCAGTACCACGGCCACACGGGCCCCGGTTTCTCGGTGGCTTCCATGCTGGAAGTGGCCCGCGCCGGCGCAGATTATCTGGACGTAGCCGTAGAGCCCCTCTCCTGGGGCAAGGTGCACCCGGATGTGATCACCATCCGCGAAATGCTCCGCTGCGACGGCTTCCTGGTAAAAGACCTGAACATGGACGCCTATATGGAAGTGCGCCGTCTCACCCAAAAGTTCATGGACGATTTCCTGGGCTACTGGATCAACCCTTCCAACAAGCAGATGACCTCGCTGCTGGTGGGCTGCGGCCTGCCCGGCGGCATGATGGGCTCCATGATGGCAGACCTGAAAGGCTTCCAGGGCGCCATCAACGCCGCCCAGCGCTCCCACGGCCGTCCGGAAATGAGCCTGGACACCCTCATGGTAAAACTTTTCGAAGAAGTGGAATACGTGTGGCCGCGCCTGGGCTACCCGCCGCTGGTCACCCCGTTCAGCCAGTACGTGAAGAACACGGCCCTGATGAACCTGTTCAACATGCTCAACGACAAGCCGCGCTGGACCACCATCGACAAGGATACCTGGGGCATGATTCTGGGCCATATGGGCAAACTGCCCGGAGAACTGGCGCCGGAGATTGTGGCCCTGGCCAAGGAAAAAGGCCTGGAATTCACCACCGGCAACCCGCAGGACAACTACCCGGACGAACTGCCCAAGTTCCGCGCGATGATGGACGAGGAAGGCTGGGATTACGGGCAGGACGATGAAGAACTCTTTGAGCTGGCCATGCACGAGCGTCAGTACAGGGACTACCGCAGTGGCATTGCCAAGGAGCGCTTCAACAAAGAACTGGAGGAACTCAAGGCCAAGGCCGGCGCCCCCATTATAGTGGAGCGCCCCGTGGTGGAAATGCCCAAATTCAGCATTGAAGAGTATACCGCCCGTTATCCCAAGGCCACCCCGGTACAGAGCCCCGTCAAGGGCCAGCTGCTCTGGGAAGTGGATGTGGACGATGCCTCCAAGGCCCCCATCGTGGGCAAGAAGGTAAAAGCCGGAGAGGTGGTGGGCCACGTGCAGACTTATTATGGCATGGAAGACATCGTCGCTGCCGTAAATGGTCTCCTCGTTGCCGTCTTAGGCAAGCAAGGAGACCAGGTAGCTAAAGGAGAGATTGTAGCTTTTGTGCAATAGTCCCTACGGAAGCGGGGTTACCAGAATGTTGGAAGAATAGAACTTGCCGGGATCCAGCGTTATGCTGGCCTTCGATGCCGAATACGTAGTGGGATAGGTCTGGGCCGTAATGGTTACAGGCGCATCCACTTGTCCATAAAGAGAGACATAGATGGCGTCCAGATAAGGATACCACGGTTCAACCGTATACTCGTCGCCATATTCATCACCAAAATGGATGACCAGACGATTTACCTTTTTGGTGATATCGTTGGTTCCGTCGGTGAACGTGAGTTTCCAGATGCAGTGGTCCACCATCATGGTAAGTCCGGCAGGAATGGTCACGGAACTGCCCGCCACGGAGAGTGCGCCCGAAGCGCCAAAGGCCGAGAAATTCTCATTGATATCCGCGAGCGTCCCCCTTTGGACATCTTCCTGCAATCCCTTTCCTTCCGCCCAGTGTTTGTAAGGAAAACCGAACAAGATGTTTCCACCATCCTTGGGGTCCGTCAGTTCCACGGAAACGGTGGCGTTGCCGCTGCCGTCCACGGCCGTTACGATGCCCCTGGCCTCTGCCCCAAGACCTCCGTTGTCTTCATAAGAGGCCCAGATGTAGTCCCCCACTTCCCAGGTTGTAGCGATGCCGGAGCCGGTATCGGTCATTACACTGCGCGTAGGCAGATTCTCCTGGGAGGATAGGGTGGTGGTGAGCGTATACACGGGCTTTTCCTGTGATTTGGAGCAGGCGCCTGCCAGGGCCGCTGCAAGAAGCAGGGCGGCCATCTTCAGATATATCTTCATTGTTTTCATTTTTCCGAATGATTAGTCGTTAAAGGGATCGCCTGAGTCGGGCAAAGTGGGAATGCCGGGCATGTCGGCTCCGGAATCCGGAGCCG